>JANMSX010000002.1:0-2285 GCA_031389785.1 Desulfobulbaceae bacterium
CCGGCTCTTTCTGATCTCGCGGGCCTTGTCCGGGAACATCAGCAGGCTGAAGTGCTCCTGCCAGTCGCTGTCGCGCCGGGCCAGGGCCACCCGTTTTTCATGGTCGCGACGATCCGGATACTTGGCAATATCGCCGATGCGGACAGCCAGTCGGGTAGCCCTGACCCCCTCCCGAACATCGTCCTCATTGGGCAGCGCCAGGTGTTCGGCCGGGGTAATATAGCAGATCAGATCGGCGCCATGCCGGGTCGCATTGGCCGCCCCGATCGCCGCCGTGATATGATCGTAGCCGGCCCCCGAATCGGCCGGCAGCGGCCCCAGCACATAATAGGGGGCACCGCCGCTCATCCGTTTTTCGAGCATGATATTGCCCTCGATCTCGTCGAGCGGCACATGGCCCGGTCCTTCCACCATCATCTGGCAGCCCATCTCCCGGCCGAGTTCGGCCAGTTCGCAGTTGATGATCATCTCGGCCATCTGGGCCCGGTCGTGGCTGTCGTGGATGGCCCCGGCCCGGATGCCGTTACCTAAGGAGAGGACCGAATCGTACTTTTTCATTAACTCGCAGACCCGGTCAAACTGCTCATAGAGCGGATTTTCCCGGTTGTGGTATTCCATCCAGGAGACCATGAAGGTTCCACCCTTGGAGACCAGACCGCCGTAGCGAAAGCCCTGTTTTTTCAGACGCTCGATGGAAAAGCGGTTGATGCCGCAATGGATGGCCATAAAGGAGATGCCGTCGGCCAGTTGACGTTCGATGATCTCAAAGAGGTACTCGCTGTCGAGTTTATTGGGATTATGGTATTTCCGCGCCGCCTCGGCAAAGGCCTGGTAGAGCGGCACGGTACCCACCGGCAGGCTGCAGCCGGCCAGGATCTCGCGCCGCACCCGGTCGAGATCACCGCCGGTCGACAACTCCATCAGCGTATCGGCACCCTCTTCCTGGGCGGCTCTGGCCTTGCGCAGTTCCAGTTCGATACAGGAGATGTCCGATGAGGTGCCGATTGAGGCGTTGACCTTGGTGCGCAGGCCTTTGCCGATCCCGACCACCTGCTGTTTTCGCGCGGGATTGCAGGGGATGACGATATGGCCCTCGGCCACCCGCTTAAGGATCGTCTCCTGAGGGATACCCTCTGATTCCGCCACCTGCTGCATCTCGGGGGTGAGAGATCCTGCCCTGGCCAATTCGATCTGGGTTTTCATACATGCTCCTTCAAAGGGATAAAAGTCCGGCGGGCAAAAAAAAGTCCGGGCCGCATCACACGACGCGGCACGGACTCTTTACGGACGGAAAAGTCATTCTTCTCCCAGGCAGGTCTTCTGACTCACGGCTCATCCTCGGACTGCGCCTTCCCAAGGTGTTTTTCTTAGTACGAAAAACACCTCAGTGGCATCATGCAGCCCTCGTCCCCGCTTACAGCGCTGGCCCAACGTTACGGATTTGCACCGTATTCCCTTTTCACCCCCTGCACGGAGCAGGGCGGCACCTGGAAGGGTATAAGCAAACATAGATGAATCTACCCAAAGTCAGAGGGAAAGTAAAGCTCCCCGATCACCTTACCGCCATCACAGGGATTAAAATAGGGACACTCCCCCTATTTTACTATTGCCCGCCATCGTCTGCTCTTGTAGTATAGAGCAACTTTTCCTGCAGACAAATCCAGCATATCCGCTGCATCTTCGGCATCTTCTTCACCAGGGGAGAGCACCGCATGCCTCAAATCCTTGAATGAACCGAGACACACTGCTCCGATACACTGCTCTCCTGCTGTTTCCGGCCTCAGCCGTTGTTGTCCTTGCTGCAGTAAATCCTCCTATTAGTCCCTGGATTTTTGTGGTCGGCGCCACAGGTATCTTCATTTCGATGCTCTTGCTGGCCAGGCTCTGCCAGGACAGGAAATCATTTTGGATCGCCATCCTCCTCGCCTTGCTGGTCCGGGTGCTCTTTGTGCTCTATTACCCACCCAGCATTGATGTCAATCGCTATATCTGGGAGGGGACGATCCAGCAGCACGGCTTCAATCCCTTCACCACCCCACCTGACAGCCAGGCGACAGCCCATCTCAGGGATTCCATCTGGCAGGAAGTCATCTATAAAAACATGACGACCATCTACTGGCCCTTCGCCCAACTGCTCTTTCGGGCAGCTACGGCGAGCGGCCCGGATTACCTCGCCATGAAGCTGGTGGTGACCTTCTTTGATATCGCCGCCATTGGCCTCCTGGTCCAGATGTCACGGCGGAGAAAGCAGCCGCTGCGCTACGTCTTGCTCTATGCCCTCAATC
>JANMSX010000097.1:0-22672 GCA_031389785.1 Desulfobulbaceae bacterium
CAATCTCACGCCTGAACGACTAGAAGAGCTTATGCCACCGTTTCTGGCCACCTTTGAGGGTGCTCAACCCTGTGTTACTGGCATCGGTGTGGATGCACTTGCCGCGCCTGACCTACAAGTTGAGATGGAGTTGGTTGTCAGGCTCCCTGATTAGGTGTCCAGCTAACCACTCAGTTGCAGCCGGACTTCGCGGAGGATCGCGGCGCCGCTGTGCCTCGGAACCGTTGTCCGCCGAGCCAATGCCCTTCGACTGGGAGCGCATCATTGACTCCGGCTTGGGGTGGCTCATCACGATGGAGAAGTGACATGGGGAATCCAGCAAAGAACACGATTTGCCTTTGGTACGATGGCGACGCCGAAGAAGCGGCGCGATTTTACGCCAAGACCTTTCCCGATTCATCCGTTGGCGCGGTGCACACCGCGCCGGGAGACTTTCCGTCCGGGAAGAAAGGGGATGTCTTGACGGTCGAGTTTACCGTGTTGGGAATTCCCTGCCTCGGGCTCAATGGCGGACCAGCGTTCAAGCACAACGAAGCCTTCTCGTTTCAGGTCGCAACCGACGACCAGGCCGAAACCGATCGTTACTGGAACGCAATCGTCGGCAACGGCGGCCAGGAAAGTGCATGCGGCTGGTGCCTGGACAAATGGGGCCTGTCCTGGCAGATTACGCCGATCGCCCTGATGAGAGCGATAACCGATCCCGATCCCGCTGTCGCCAAGCGCGCGTTTGATGCGATGATGCAGATGACAAAGATCGAAATCGCTGCAATCGAGACGGCGTGCCGCGGTTGAGATCTTTATCTTTCTACTGTTCATCGCCGAATCGATGTCATCTTGTCGGGAGCCACCTCTCATGGTAGAAGGATAAGAGTCAGTAAATAAAGCAAAATATTTTTTGATTCTAGATTCTGTGTTCGCTCATCATCTTACGGATTAATAACTCTACTTTCGGTTTTTAACAGTGACCAAAATTATAATGTTTACCGGGAAGGGAGGAGTCGGCAAGACAACTATGTCGGTGGCGACAGCTCTCCACCATGCCAGGGTCGGAAAAACCCTACTCATTTCAACTGACCCTTCCGGTTCGTTGAGTGAAATTTTCTCTCGCCCTCTGAACAGCAAGGTCCACACCGTGGCTCTCAATCTTGATGCCGTGGAGTTAAGCCGTAAGCTGGTCCTGAATCTGTGGCGGGAGAAATTTGCTGATGATATTTACACAGTTTTATCATCTTTTCTGCCGGTGGGGCGGGAGATTATCGACTACCTCGAAGGGGCTCCGGGAATCGATGATGAGTTCATGCTTGACTATCTCCTGACGATGGCCGAGTCCGGGGACTATCTGACTATTATCTGGGATACTGCTCCCACCGTCACAACTTTGAACCTGCTTTTTGTTCAGCAGATGTTTTATTCTCACCTAACTCAGGCTCATAAACTCTACTTCAAGGTGAAAAAAGTTTTTAACAAAGTCGATCCGCTGGCGCTGATAAACAAGTGGCGTTCTTTGACGGAACGGATAATCGAGCTTCTTCGAACAGATACCTGTGCGTGGGTGGTTGCCAACCCGGAACACCTGGCAATTGAGCAGGCCTTTAATATAGCAGACTCCTTTGATGATTTCGGGATCGAAGTAAAGGGTTTTATCCTCAACAAGGTATTACCTGCAGAGTTTTGTCAGGACCACCCATTCTGGCAGGCAAAATTTATTGCTCAACAGAAATGCCGTGAAAAAATGTATCATAAAGCCAACATTCGCCCGTTAAAGGAAATTCCGGAATTGATTGGTAATTTACAGATTGAAGGTTTTCTGCAAGAAGTCGCTGGTCTTCTCCACCAGAGCCGATAGTAAAAAGATTAACTGACCACATTCGGCTGTCTCTTAAATATTCTATTCCAACTTTGAATTCCTTCTATTGGACTTCATGCATCCTCACTCAACAAAAAGGGGTTCTTGAAAACTCAAGAACCCCTAATCAATCCATTTGGTGGGCGATACAGGATTTGAACCTGTGACTTCCACCGTGTGAAGGTGGCACTCTCCCGCTGAGTTAATCGCCCCGGCAAGTGCATGAAATATATCGGAGGATCGCACCTGAACGCAAGCGATTATTTTGATGGAGTCCTCCAGATACGTCGTTTCAATCATCATCATTAAAAAACGTTGTCACAATCCGACACATCCGGCACCCCCGAAAAAAAGGAGAGTCGACATGGATAAACCGAAAGTTGCGGTAGTCACCGGCGGAGCGCGAGGTATCGGCAAGGCCATCTGCGACGCGTTTGTCGCCCAGGGGACTCCTGTCTGCACCATCGATGTACTGGATAACGACTACTTTGTCGGAGACATCGCCGACGCACAGGTGCTCAGGGCATTTGCCGCCAAGGTTATAGGCGAACATGGCGCAATTGACTTTCTGATAAATAACGCCTGCCTTTCCCGGGGCGGACTGAACAGCTGCTCCTATGATGATTTCAACTACGTGTTGCGCGTCGGGGTGGCCGCGCCGTTTCTGTTGACCCAGCTGTTCATGGAGCACTTCAACATTCCGGCAAGTATCGTGAATATTTCCTCCACCCGCCATCTGATGAGTCAGGCCAATACCGAAAGCTATACCACGGCCAAAGGCGGCATCACTGCCCTGACTCACGCAATGGCCGTCACCCTTGCCGGAAAAGCGCGGGTGAATTCAATATCGCCAGGCTGGATCGACACCGCCGGCAAACGATTTGAGGGCCCCGATGCGAGTCAGCATCCGGTTGGTCGAGTGGGCGAGCCGGCTGATATTGTCCATGCCGTGATGTTCCTGTGTGATCAGAGAAGCGGTTTCATAACAGGGCAGAACATCACCGTGGATGGAGGAATGACCAAACTGATGATCTATCACGGCGACTGCGGATGGACCTATGATGAGTCAGGCAGCTGATATCGCCATGTAGCTTTCGAGTTAGTGTTTACCTCCTTTTTTCATCTAGCTTGGCATCGAATTTCTCTTTATTGATGACGAAGCGCTCATGTCGCCCTTTAGAAATCCGATCGATGCCGTCGTGAGCTTCGATGGAGAAGGTGAGCTTTTTCCTGTCGATAGCCACCAGTTCCACAATGACTGTGACCTCCAGACCAGGAGGTGTTGCCGCCTCGTGTGTTACTTCGATATAGGTGCCGACGGTCTGTTCCTGTGGCCAATCCAGGTGAGGTTGCAATGCCTTGATACAGGCCCACTCAATGAGTCCAACCAGGAACCCGGTAGCAAATACCTCGGGCATTACCATAAATTCTTCTGCTTCCGGGTAGAGCGCTGGAACGGTTTTGGACTGGGAAACGACAAATTTATGCTCGTATCTAATGCCGGCTTTTAACGTTTCTTTCATTACTCTCTACTCCTTTATGCTTTAAAGGTAGTTCTATAGGACGGTTATCGGTAATGACTTTTTTCTGTTATACGAAAATAGTGTGTGTCAGGCAACATGAAAGATCGTACGGAACTTATCACTGGATGGCGAAATTGAGTTACAGGCAAAGACCAGGATCTTGAACTCCGGCGCCGTCTTCATCAGCATGGCATCCACCTGTCCCACGATCTGCTGACCGGTGTGATGATTCATGCCGATTGCATCAAAGCTGCACTCGGCGGCACAGGTTAAATTTACCCCTTCTAAGACTGTCCGCCCCACCTTCGATATCGTCGGCATGGAGAGTGCTGAAATGAGATGCCCCGGGGAACCGGCATTCAGACGGCCTTCACAGACACAAGAATTGCCTCCACCAGAAATCGAATGTTGAGAATAGCCTCTATGTGATATTATTTGACTTCATATAAAACAAAAATTACTATAAAATATACTTTACACATTAAGACACATTTTCTAATCTCTACACTCACCACCTGCCATGATACCAGCAATAATACGACAGGCGTCTGCGTTCATCCTTGCACGGCCTCAGCCGCAATATCACCGCTTCCTGTACTCGGAGATCGATTTCCGTGAACCACTTATCGGTATCAAGGGTGCTCGGGGCAGCGGAAAAACCACGCTGATGCTGCAGCACGCCCAGGCCGGCGCCATTCCTATAGAGAAAATTCTGTATGTTGCCTGCGATCATCCGGCGATGGTGGACATCAGCCTCTATAATCTGGCGCAAATCTGGTACCAGGAAGGCGGCAGACTTTTACTGGTTGACGAGGTGCATAAGTCAAAAGGTTTTGCCTCAGCTTTGAAGGCTATCCGAGACACCTTTAATCTGCAGGTGATTTTTTCAGGCTCATCGGCCCTGCGCATTGACCATGAACTCGCCGACCTTTCACGCAGGGCTGTGGTCTATGATTTGCCCGTCCTGTCCCTTCGTGAATTTATCGAGATCGAAACCGGTGCGCACTTTTCCGCCTATTCACTGGAAGACATTCTATCGCGACACCAGGCTATCTCCGCCGAGGTCTGCAACCGCATCCGGCCAATAGAATATCTGTTGAAATATCTTCGCTATGGAGCATACCCATTTTATCAGGAGTCGACAGGGACCTATCCACAAAAACTCCTGGAGGTGGTCAACATAACAATTGATTCCGATCTCTGCGGTCTTTACAATATTGAACCGGCAAAAGTCGATAAGCTGAAGAAGATCCTGTATATGCTCTGCAGCACCCCACCGGTGGAATTGAACAAATCGAAGATCAGCAGCGCAGTAGGAACCTCCTGGCCGACGCTTTCAAAATACCTGGAGCTCATGCAGGCCGGGGGGCTTATTCATAGTGTGCGGGGCGGATCCGGAATGCGTACCGTCAACAAGCCTGACAAATTGCTTCTGAACAATCCGAATCTGTTCCATACCCTTTGCGCCGCTCCGAATATTGGCGCGATCCGCGAGACGTTCTTTGTTTCTCAGCTCTCCCATCGCCATCAGGTCCATTACCATGATCAGGGCGATTTCATCGTTGACGATCGATTTATCTTTGAAATTGGTGGAGCTGGCAAAACCGCGGGCCAACTCGGCAACCAGGCAGACAGCTATATCGTTGCCGACGATATCGAAACCGGAGCACCAGGCCAGATTCCACTCTGGATCTTCGGCATGGGTTATTAGCGGAGGCAGGGGGAATATTCCTTGTTCAACAATTAAATAACGACCCATATTGCCCCTGATCTTGTCACCCCTTGAGGCCAAATTGCACAACAATCTGTTGCGCAATTGCCTGTCAATGCTGTAACCGAGGTGATAGCGGATGTAGGTAGTGTCCGTCTGGAAACGAGATATTTTTTCATGGGTCGAGGCGCTCGATGAATTTAACCGCAGGCATATGCGTAATATCTCGGAGTCTCGTACCTCGCTTACCGGAGGATTAAATTTTGAGAGCAACGAAGAGTCAGGGAAAAAGAGCCGTTTCCGGACGGAAACTAATTGCTTCCAGTAAGTTCGTAGCTTGTACTTCTGCCGCCGGCAGCAGTTTTTTGTAAGATTTTCTTGTCAATGAGATCAGACAAATCTCTGCTGGCAGTCACTTTGCTGCATTTTGTGATCCCTGCATATTTGCGTGTCGTCATGCCCCCTTCAAATTTTTCTCCAGCATCAAGCAGACGGTTGATCACTTTTAACTGTCTGGAGTTTAAAGGAGTGTCTTTATGCAACTGCCAGAATTGCGCTTTCAACATAACCCTCTCAACTATCCATTGTGCTTCCTGCATTGCTGTAATTGTTGTTTGCAAAAACCACTTTAGCCAGGCAGTACTATTGAGGCCTTGTTTACCTGCTTCTTCAAGAACTGCATAATACCCTTTTCTATCCAGGCTGAAGTGCTTCGAGAAAGAGATAAGTCGCATTAATGAAGGGTAGATCAATGACATTATGTAATCTGTAATGGCTCTTCCCACCCGACCATTCCCGTCATCAAAGGGGTGGATCATAATAAACCATAAGTGAGCGATCCCGGCTTTGAGCAATGGGTTGTGCTCATCGTTTGTATTCACCCAGTTGAGGAACACGTCCATTTCATTATCCAGTACATTTTTGGGCGGAGCAATGTAATGAATAGTCTCCTTTCCAACAGGACCCGAGACGATCTGCATCTCTTCATCGCCCCTGTATTCTCCGACACGGATTTTTTTAAGGCCTGAATAGTTGGTAGGAAACAGAGCTGCGTGCCAACTCAGCAATCTCTCAGTTGTGAGTGGTTTGGGGGCCTGATCTCTTGCATCGAGGAGCATGGCAATCAAGCCGTCTGCATGATCATCCCAATCTTCCTGGTCAACCGGTAAACCTAATCGTTTGCGAATTGAACATCGAACAGAGCTTCGACGTAATATTTCTCCCTCTATAGCTGCTGTTTCAATTGCATCGTCGGCTAAAACACGTTCTAAGGCAGCCATTCTCTCCTGAACACTCATCGACCGACTTATCGCTTCCAGCTCTCCAATCAGTTGTGAGGCTGATCCAACGCTCGTCAGCAGCTGATCTGCATCGAAAGAAAAATTCGGCCAGTCCTTATGTTGCCATATCCATTGATTCGTTTGCATGTGCTAATCGTATCATATATGAAACGAATAATACAGTTAATCGTTTCGCAAAAGTGAGGTAGGATACTATTATGGAACGACGAAAAGTGGCAGGATGAGTGGCAGGGAACAAGGAAATGTCAACTATCCGTTTTGAAGTTAAGCTTTTTAAAATCGAGTCGTGGACCATTCTCAGGCTTCCCAAAAGCGCAAGCGCGAAGCTTCCGTCAAGAGTGATGACAATGGTTGAAGGCACCATCAATGGTTCCCGCTTTCAAGCCGCACTCGAACCAGACGGCCAGGGCTGCCACTGGTTCAGGGTCAACAACACCTTGCTTGGGAGCGTCGGAGCAAACGCCGGCGACACGGTAACGCTGGCGATTGAGCCGGCTAAAGAATGGCCGGAACCAGAGGTGCCCGAGGATTTGCAGAGCGCTCTCGCTGCCGATCCACAGGTCCTCACTCAATGGATGGACATCACGCCGATGGCACGCTGGGATTGGATCCGCTGGATACGCTCAACCAAACAACCTCAAACACGTCGGCGACGGATCGAGGCGGCATGTTCGAAGCTCAGGGCCGGAGAGCGAAGGCCATGTTGCTTTAACCGTACCGTCTGCACCGAACCCTCTGTATCAAAAAACGGGGTACTCCTCGAGTCGGCGTAAACAATGGTAGCAACAGCAAAAACGAATAGACTTGCTCGTCAATAATGTTTCTGGAAGTATTGAAAAATGTGGTCAGGATTGACGTTTTGACATTCTATTCAACCGCCAATCCCAATGGCAGTCAGGTCGTCCACGGGTTTCTGCTGTCTCACAATCTTACTTGAGGCAGCTCCTGGGCCACTTCGTAGAACCTTCGAGCCCTGGTCCTGATCCTGTCAAGCAGGTCCCGGGCAAAAAGTCTTTCATTCTCAACCATCAGATTTTCCAACGTAAGCCTGCCCACACCGGCAAAAACGGCCTTGCAAAGGGTCTTCAAGGCAATGGCCACCTGCCGCTGCGGCAGCTGGCAGACATCACAGAATTCTGCCAGTTGATACGGCAGTATCTCGTCGATGACGAACTCATCGCCGATGGCCATGGCTAAATCGCTATCGAATTCATCATCGTAGATATTTATGTTGAGTAGATCATAAAACGGCGCCACCTCGATCCCAGCCCTGGCAACGAAATAGGAAATGTTTTTTCCATGGGCATCGCTATTGCCGATCAGCAACTGGAACAGGACCCAGCTGAGCAGATCCCGGATCGCCCTGGCCGGAACACGGCAGAGCCGACAAGCGGCAAAGAGTTGCGGGAGACTTGCGCCGGTACGGATCTCCGCGGCATCTCTGGATTTGCCGAAAGGTCGCTCATATTTGTAGGACGGCGGCAAGTCGAGCATCTGGCAACCGTCGATCACATGCCGCCGCTCAACTGTCTTCCCATTCCAGAAACGGTCGAAGCGCTCCACCACCAGAACCGGCTCCCCGAACCGTTGCAACGACACCTTGGCGACAGGCAGGCCTGCCTGGCGAGCCAGTTCCATGCAAACAAATTCGTTGACCATCATGTGCATTTCCGGCCGCATGCCGAATTTGAGGATATGGGTCGAAGCCAACTCCCCCTCCCCGAAACCCATCGCGCCATCGGGCATGATCAGGATCGGCAATTTGTCCTGCACTCCGGTCACGGAAAGTCGCGGTTTGCCGTCCCATTTGGCAATGGAAACCTGCCGCCGCAGCGCAATCCGCTCAGTCAGTTCCTCCATGCCGACCGGTCGAAACTCCGTCGGCATCGGCTTCCGCTCGACACCGTCGTACCGGAAAGTCAGCGCTCCGGCCGTCTCCGCGCCGAGCAACGCGATGAGACCAAAAATATTACTTTTGGATATCTGGTTGTCGATCGACAACTCTTCGAGCCATTTCCCCTCGGGAAGCAGATTGGCCAGAAATCTTTTAACCTGTTCCAATCGACAGACACCAGGCTTCAGATGCGGAGAAATCGGATACCCCTGGCCGGCGAGCCAGGAAGAAGTGTATTCCAGTACGTAGCTACACCTCCTTCAAACTTTTGTGACGTTGATGAGCCATGGCGCGCTGAATCATGTCGAGAACATCATTGAGGCGTTTGCCGACGTCTTCCGCCAGGAACCTCAACACGAAATAACCGTTTTCCTGCAGCATCAGGTCCTTTCGGCGATCCCGGCGGTAGGCATCGGCTCCGGACAGATGATGAGGGCCGTCCAATTCAATGGCCAGACGCGCTTCCGTACATACCAGATCGACTTCCATGGTCCCATGTCCATCGAAGGGAATCGGCAGAGCGATGTTCAACTTGAACCGGCCCCTGGTTTGGGCCAGCGTCTCAAGGCGCCGAAAAAGAAACGCTTCTGTGGCGCTTCTGGCGCGAGACACTTCGTCTTCCGGGGAAATTCTGCCGGAACCTTCAATTTTGCTTTTCTCAGGTTGACGAGTGACGCAGACAAACAGGCGGGCCAGTGGCAAATCCACCCCGTCCAGAACCAATCGTCGGACGCTGGCGGCATAATCCTTTTTCCATTCCGGTTCCACGGGCAGAACCACATCGGCCGGCCAGCCCGGCACCGCACTGGCCGGCAACAGGATCGAATAGCCGATGACCTCATATCCGCGACAACGTTTATCAAACATCTTCGATAACATGGGAACGTCAAGGTCGGCATAATCATACACTCGCACCTCCCGTTTCAGGTCATTCAAGCGGTGCAGCCTCCCGGCATACTGGGCAATGGTTCCTTTCCAGGAGATGGGAAGGGTCAGGAAAAGGGTATCCAGCCTCGAATCGTCGAAACCTTCGCCGATGAAGCGTCCCGTGGCGACCAGCACGCGTTCCTGGTCCTCGGGAATGGTTTTCAACCGTTCCCTGATGGCTTTCATCGCCTTGCGGCCCATTCCACCGTGGAGGACGACCAGATGCCGCACTTTTGCTTCCAGGCGGCGGGCTAATTCGTCCAGGTGGTCTTGACGTTCGGTTAACACCAACGGGGAACGTCCTTCCCGCACCGCTTGCAGGATGTCTTCCTCGATGAGCCGATTACGGGATCCATCGATCTGCAACTCGTCATACAGGTCGTGAAACTGAAACCGGAGATCCGGATCGGGGGGCTTGATCGAACGAAACCCGGTGGTGCGGACGAAGACGGAATGGGTAAAAGGCCGTTTACGAGCTTCCGCGCGTGCATCGACCCGGTAACGCACAGGTCCGCACTGCATGAAGATTGCCGGATGCTGCCCGTCCTTGCGCGTGACGGTCGCCGATAAGCCGGTGATGAACTTCGCCTTTGCCCGGCGAGCGACCTGTCCGAAGTTCACCGCCGACAAGTGATGGCATTCGTCGAAAATCAGATGGCCGTATTCCCCGATCCGGTCATCGACAACGTTTTTTCGTACCAGGCTTTGAATGATTGCGACATCCAGGACGCCGGTCGGCTTTTTTGTATTTCCGCCGCCGATCCGGCCGATCGCTTTTGGTGAAAGGTCCAGAAAGCTGGATAGCCGCTCGACCCATTGATCCATCAGTTGCCGGCGATGCACCACTACCAGGGTATTCACTCCGCGATGAGCAATGAGCCAGGCGCCGATGACGGTTTTGCCGAATGCGGTTGTGGCGGCGAGGATTCCCGCGTCATGAGCCGCCATTGCGGCGGCGGCGAACTCTTGCTCGTCGCGGAGTTTCCCCTGGAATGAGACTGCGAGAGGTGTTCCCGAATACCGCTCGTCACGGATCTCCGTCGTTATGCGCAGATCCGAAAAAAGCTGTTGAACCTCATCAAGGCAACCGCGTGGAAGAGCAAGGTGTTGGGGGTAATCTTCGGCGCAGCCAACGACCCTGGGGATTCCGAAGGTCGACCGACGCTGAGCCTGGGCTTTGTAGAACTCCGGATTCTGAAAAGCTGCCAACCTGATGAGTCGGTTCGACAGGCAAGGCCCCAGCGCTTCCTTTGGAAGGTAGATTTGATCACCGAGAACAAGTTCGAGGCACTCCGGAAGAGGTTCGGTAATAGGCGGGTCCTTTCGGCTGCGTGACGGTGGGGTGAGCCAGGGCGTTTCTTCATCCTCGTCGCGGGGGGCCAGACGCACTCCTATGATGCCACCCTTTCTTTCGGCTTCACTGATAATTTCTTCCGCCAGGGCGGCCGGGATCCGGCGAATATCGGAGAGAAAGCCCCATTGGTCAGAAAACGGGGTGAATTCTTTATCAAGAAAGATACTGTTGCCCTGCTTTCGAGCTGCCCCCTGGAGGGGAAGGGCGATCAGGTTCCCGAAACCATTATGGGGAAGGGTGTCTTGATTGGGAAAAAGCCGGTCATAGGAATCGAGCCCGATGTCCGGTCGGTGCTCCATGGTTTCGGTCAACAGGAAGGAACCGAGTTTCCTCGCCAACCCCGCCGGGATGGCGGATTCGAAAAACATCCAGACATGTCCCCCATGGCCGGACCGAGACCTTTCCAGGGCAACAGGAAGATCATGCCGACTACAGGTTTCCAGGAAAGCGGCAGCATCTTCCCGCCAGCCTTCCTTGTCAAAATCTGCGGCCAGGAAAAAGCATGTCTCGTCCTGCAGGATCGGGAAAACACCCATGACGAAGGGAAATCCCCCGGCATCCAGGCCCGTCAGGTGCCAACGGATGGTTTCGTCCGTTACGGGCAGAAAACGGCGGTTGGGGCAACGACCGCATTTGACGGTTCGCTTATCGCAAAGGGCGCGATCCCACTCGTTCGCGCAGGCGGGCACATAGCCTTTCCTGCCCGTCTTCCGGCTTTCAAATCGCTTTGGATAGACGTCCTCTCGTCCTTTGAACAGGGACCGAAAGAGCCTAATTTTCGCCTCGGGCGATGAGCTTTGGTCCACGGTTGTATACAAGCGCCCACTTGTGATCGAAGGCGAGGTTGACAACTCTATTGGGGAGTGTAGATATGTTATATATTCCGCAGCAATTCAATAGTCTCCTCGATCTCCTCACTGGTAACCGTGCGGCGAATTGTCTCCATCTCTCCCATCTTCCTGGCGAAACGGATGCCCTCTGCGGCACTGATCCATTCCAGCTGCAGCCGCTCGGGGCGGATGCCCATCTTACTCATTTTCTTGCGGATACGATTGACGCGCTTTTCGGTCCAGTGGTTGGCGTCGATATAGTGACAGTCGCCGATATGGCAGCCGCTGACCAGCACCACGGGCGCACCTTGGCGGAAGCCGTCCCAGATGAATTTTTCATCCACCCGGCCTGAACACATGACCCGCACCAGGTGCACATTGGTTGGATACTGCAGGCGTGAAACCCCGGCGTAGTCGGCCCCCGCGTAGGAACACCAGTTGCAGGCAAAGACCAGGATCTTGGACTCCGGCGCCGTCTTCAGCATGGCATCCACCTGTCCCATGATCTGTTGATCGGTGTAGTGGTTCATGCTGATTGCATCGAAGCTGCATTCGGCGGCACAGGTACCGCAGCCGGCACAGGCAGCCGAGTTGACCGAGGCCGGCTGCTTGTTCTTCTTATCCACCGTGATGGCGTTATACGGACAGACCTGGGCGCAGATACCGCAGGACGTACACTTCTCCGCGATGACCTCGGCGGTGATCGGCTCTGTGGTGATCTCGCCCTTGTGCATCAGCCGGATGGCCCGTACCGCCGCCGCGGAAGCCTGGGTGACGCTCTCCTTGATATCCTTGGGGCCTTCGGCGCAGCCGGCATAGAAGACGCCACGGGTGGCGGCGTCCACCGGCAGGAGTTTAGGGTGGGCCTCAAGGTAGAAACCATCGGGTGTCAGCTGCAGCCCCAGCATCTCCTGGAGGCGCTGGGTGGAGGGCGCCGGCTGCATGCCCTGGGCCAGAACCAGCATGTCCAGCTCATGGAATTCCAGGGTGGCCAGGGTGGAATTCGCGCTGTTTTCCACCGCGACGCGCAGTCCCTTCTCGGCCGTTTCCTCCACCGAGCCGGGAAGGCCACGGATGAACTGCACGCCGAGTCTGCGGCTGCGGGCATACAACTCCTCAAAGCCTTTACCGAAGGCCCTGATATCGATGTAGAACACCTTCACGTTCATGTCCGGGTAATGCTCCTTGAGGACCAGGGTGGATTTGATGGTGTTCATGCAGCAGGTGTTCGAGCAGTACCTGCCGCCTTTGCGCGAGGATCGGGAACCGACGCACTGGATAAAACCGACCGACTTGGGATGTCCCATATCGGTTGGCCGCACCAGTTCACCCCCGGATGGGCCGCCGGCGTTGACCAGCCGTTCGAACTCAAGGCTGGTCAGCACATTCTCGAACCGGGTGTAGCCGTATTCGTCGAGTTCCGTCGGGTCATAGGGTTTGAGGCCGGTAGCCACAATGATGGTGCCGACGCGCTCGACGATCTCTTCATCCGACTTATGGAAGTTGATGCACTTCTTGTCGCAGACCTCGACGCACTTGGAACAGACGGCAGGGTTGTGCCCCAGGCATTCCTTGATGTTGATCAGATACGACGAGGGCACGGCCTGCGGGAACGGGCTGTAAATCGCCCGGCGCGAGGCCAGACCCATATTGAATTCATCGGGGCGCACCACCGGGCACACCTTGGCGCATTCGCCGCAGGAGGTGCAGGCGGACTCATCGACGTATTTCGCTCTCTTGATAATCTTGACGTCAAAATTACCAACATACCCTTTGACGTCGACGACCTCGCTTAAGGTCAGCAGCTTGATCCGTGGATGTCGACCGACATCCGTCATTTTCGGACCGAGTATTCAGATCGAGCAGTCCATGGTCGGAAAGGTCTTGTCGAGCTGAGCCATTAATCCGCCTATGGAGGGCTGTTTCTCGACGAGCGTCACATGATAGCCGCAGTCCGCCAGATCGAGAGCCGCCTGGATACCGGCAATCCCGCCGCCGATGATCAGCGTCCTCTTGGTGAGGGGCAGGATGTCCTCGGTGAGCGGCTCGAGGTGACGTACCCGGGCGATGGCCATATCGACCAGGGTTTCCGCCTTGCGGGTAGCATTGTCGACATCCTTCATGTGCACCCAACTGCACTGCTCGCGCAGGTTGGCCATCTCCATCATGTAGGGATTGAGACCGACGGATTGCACCATCTGCTTGAAGGTCGGTTCGTGCAGCCGTGGTGAACAGGAGGCAATAACCACCCGATCGAGCCGATTGTCGAGGATGTCCTGTTTGATCTGGTGTTGCCCCGGCTCCGAGCAGGCATAGGGGATATCCTTGGACAGGATCACGCCGTCCGCATTGGCAGCGTTTTCGGCAACCTGCCTGCAGTTCACCGACTGGGCGATGTTCAAGCCGCAGTGGCAGACATAGACGCCGATTCGTGGCTCGCTGCCGTCGCCGCCGGATTTCTGGGTGACATTAGGTGTTGTCATGTAATCTTCTCCAACCTCTTTCTATTTCCAGTTAATAGTCTTTGCTATAACACTGGTCAAATCAAGCATTTCCATCTGTAACTCATCGCCGCGGAAAGGATCCTGCATTGCACATTGCAAATGGATCTGGCATTTCGGGCACGAGGTGATCAGCAAGTCTGCCCCGGTTTCCCGGGCCTGTTGCAGCCGTTTGACCTGCATCGCCTTGGAGAAGGCGTCACAGCCCATCCAGGCGGTATTGCCGCAGCACATTGCGGCGTTGCCCGACTCACGCATTTCCGTAAACCGGGTCGGCTGCAGCCGGTTCAGCAGCTGACGCGGCAGTTCGGCCCGGCCTTCAAGGCGGCAGAGACGGCAGGAGTCCTGGAAAGTGACGGCCTGGTCCAGAGCGGAAAACTGCACAGCCCCACGATCGATCTCCTGCTCAAGGAAGTCGTAGAGATGCACCACCTCGAAATTGAGCTGCAGTCCCTGGCCTGGATAGGTGGTTTTAAACGTCATGTAACACTCCGGGCAGGTGGTGATCATGGTTTTGATGCCCAGGCTGTTGAACCGCTCCGCATTCAGGCGGGCAACTTCTTCAAAATATTGCTGTTCTCCGGACCAGAGTAGATCGTGTCCGCAGCAGCGCTCGTCGCCCAGCAGTCGTGGGGAGACGTCAAAGAAGTTGAGCAACCGGATACCGTCAAAGAGAATTTTTTCCGTATGCACATCGAGGTGCTTGCCGAAAAAGACGTCGAAATACGGTGCACAGCCACCATAGAAGAGCACGGGAGACTCCTGGTCTATCTGCAGATCTTCCGGCAGGTTCCGCCAGCGGTTCGGGGTCATGTCCCTCGATGCCATGGAGCGCATGAGTGAATGGAGAAAACCGCCATGCGCTTCTTCGCCCTGGACGGTGTTTTTCCGGTACAGGTTGCGCAGGTCCTTGATGAAGGCAGGAAAGTCGACTGCCGACGGGCACCGCTCATAACAGAGGCCGCAGGTCAGACAGGACCAGACATTCTCCTGCACCCCTGATGTATACAGATCGTTGTTGATCACGGCGGTGGCGATGCCACGGGCGGAAAACGGTTTGCCGACGAGAGCCAGCGGACAGGCGGACGAACATTTTCCGCAGTCCTGGCAGGCGTGAATATCATATTTTGCGATCAGTTCGGCAACATCTTTGCGGGGTAAGGCAGTCCGGACACCGGTTGCCGGAGCTGTCGGCAGCGTGGTGATTGTCGTCGGCCCCATCTTTTTGATGTCATCTAAAAAGACGTGCAGAAATTCGAGAAGATCATCCGCCTGTTCGGGCAGGAAGGTGGCAAAGCGAAGCCGTTCCTGGCCAATGCCCAGGAGGTCAATGATCTTCGCTGTATCCTGGGTGTTGCGGGAGGCGATCTTGGTTCCCGAGCCGTAGCGGCAGGTCCCTGGAGAGCAGCCCACCAGGGCGACGCCGTCCGCTCCCATGGCAAAGGCCTTGATCAAGAGCGATCGATCGATCCTGCCGGTGCAAGGGACGCGCACCATGAGGACTTCCTCGGGAATGTCCCGTTTTTCATCCTGCAGGCTGAGAAAGGCTGCGTGAGGCCCCCAGTTGCAGAGAAAGAGCATTATCTTGGTCGGACGAGTCATTGTCGTTGCACTCTTATTGGGCTGCATCATTCTGGAGTATTTCCTCAAGGGCCTGTTCGAGAAATTCCGTGTTTCTGTAAGGACTGTCGGCAGCCCCTGTCGGGCAGACGGAGATACAGTTGCCGCACCCCTTGCAGATGGCTTCATCAACCTGTGCCTGCCAGCCGCCGACCTGGTTGTTCACAAACGTCACGGCATGATACGGGCAGACACCGGCACAGCGGCCGCAGCCCCGGCAGCGCCTTGCGGCTATCGTCACGGTAAAACCCTTGCTTTGGCGAGGACCTCTGGGCAAAGCCGAGGCGGCCAGGATAGCCGCGGCTGCTCCTTTTTTCAGGTTGGAGACATTCAGTCCCGAGGGCTCGGCCAGAAAGAGCCCGGGAACGGCGGTGGCGCAGGGGTAGGTGAAAGGAATGTCGGCAACGTCTTTTTGCTGGAGGACGGGTTCAATATACTTGTCCGGCAGGCCCTCCTGGTAGCTGTAGGGAATGCGTCTGCGTGCCTTTTCCCCCATGATCACCGTGCCGGCCCGGATCACCTGGCGCTCTTCTCCGGATTCAACCAGTATCTGGAAATCGCCGATGGTGCCGCGCAACGCGAGCACATTCCAGCCTGCGAAGCTATGGATGTTGGCGTGGTCCAGACCATCGGTGACAGCCTGTTCCATGGTGCCGAAATGAAAGACATCGTGGTCCATTTCAGCCAGGTGCACGGCACTGTTGACGGTTGCCTGGGAGTTGCCGATAACCGCGGCGGTAAAATTGTAATTGCGGTCAACGGCGGGGAGCGGCTTGAGGCTCTTGACCCGTTCGATGGAGCGGTGCAGCAGTCCCTTGAAACGTTGCAGGGCCAGCTGCGGGTTGCTTTCCACCAGCCGCAGGATTTCTCCGCGCAGGTTGCAGGTCTCCACCATGGAACGGCTGATGCCCGTACCATGGAAAAGGCTGTCCTTCAGGCGGCTTCTCTGGTCGGTGCACGCGGAGCAGACGAAGTTGAGCGGACAGCAGACGCAGGAAGCGAGGACGATTCTGGTGAGCCCTTTCTCCCTGGCGGTCTTGATGATGGTTTCCGCGCCGTCACTGATGCAGGCGGCGCCCACGGTTTCTGTATGGACAATCGCCGGATCATGCTCTTGCTGCTCTCTGAGGTACTCGGTCATGCCGTCAAGCCAGCCCAGCGAGTCGTTGCAGCGGCAGGCAAAGACGCCGATGCGAATCTCGGCGGCAAGCCCGGCGTCCGGTACGGAGAAGGCCGTGGCGTGTCCCTTGGTGCGATGGGCGGAACCGCCGAGCAGGATCATGGCTTTTGCCGCGGCGTCAAAGCCGCGGACAATCATGTCATTCACATCAGTGCGCGCAGCTTTCGGGCCGTAGGCCCGGATGATGTCTTCGCCGCGGATAGCGGGAGCCATATTGGGATCGGCGATGATGATGACCCCGCCATATTCAACCGCCTCCGCAGTACACTGCTGATGCCTGATGGCATTGACGGCGCCGCAGGCCTCGGTGCATTGCAGGCATTCCGAACAGACGCCGCACTGCAGACACCGGCTCGCTTCCGCGACTGCCTGCTGCTCGGAGAGTCCCAGGGCGACTTCATGGAAATTGCGTACTCGCTCCGCCGGTTGACGTTCCGGCATCTCCCGCCGTTTCTGCCTGGGGATATCCGGTGAGATCGGTTCGAAGTCCCGGTGCAGCGGTCGGCTCTCAGCCGCTTGTGCGCTCTCTCCGCTAAGATCTCCGTGGATAGTCATGGCAGCTCGAACGCCGGAGGCCATGGCGTGGACCACGGTGGAGGGGCCGGTGACCGCATCACCTGCCGCGTAGAGTCCGGGCAGACTGGTCCGCTGCAGTGTGTCGGTTGCGATACAACCCCGCTCGGATACCGTAAATGGTGTTGTGCTTCCCACGATGAAGCTGCCAATCTGACCAACGGCGACAAAGGCGAGATCAAAGTCCATATTCCAGGGCGCCACCCGTTCATCGACAACCGGCCAGGCGATGCCCTGAGCATCCGGGGTGCTGGCTTTTGTAGCCCTGCATTCAAGGGACTTGAGGTAGCCGCCCCTGCCTCCCTTAGCGGTAAACGCAGTGACCTGGGTACGGTCCTTGATGGTAATGCCCTCTTCGAGCGCTTCCCGTATTTCGTCCTGGTCGGCCGGGATCTCTTCCTGGCTGAACCAGGAAATCATGGTCACCTCAGCGCCCAGCCGGGCAAGGGTTCTGGCCAGGTCAAAGGCCGAGTTGCCGTCACCGATGACCGCTACCTTTTGTTTCAGGCCGGTGATGTCCTGCCACTGTCTGCGGGTGAGGAAGGCGAGGCAGCCCTCGACTCCGTTAAGATCCTCGCCGGGGACTCCGAGCTTGCGGTCGGTCCAGCCGCCGACAGTCACAAGGACGGAGTCATAGGCGGTCTTCAGTTCGACGATTCCTTCGGAGAGGTCGACATCCTGCCCGCAGGAAAAGGTGACTCCCATGTTTTCTATCGCCTGCAACTCCCGATCAAGTATCGCTTCCGGCAGTCGGTGGTCGCCGATACCGTAACGAAGCAGTCCGCCGGGCTTTTCCTGACGATCGAACACGGTGACGCCGTACCCCTTTTTCGCGAGGTCCGCGGCGGCAGCGATACCGGCGGGGCCGGAACCGATAACGGCTACCTTCTCCTTGCGGGGTTCTCTCGTCTCACAATCCTGCAGGTCGGTAATCGGCTGCTCGCTCTTTTGGCTCTGTTCCTCAAGGTAATCCGCCAGGAAACGTTTGATGGCGCGGATGGAGACCGGCTCGTCCAGCTCCCCCCGGCGGCAGCTGTCCTCGCAGGGGTGGGTGCAGATCCTGCCGCATATGCCGGGCAGCACGTTCTTTTCGCGGATCAGCCGCAGGGCCTGTTCGTATCTGCCTTGCGCGGCCAGGGCCACATACCCCTGGGCATTGACGCCGAGCGGGCAGCCGGCCTGGCAGAGCGGTTGCCGTCGTTTGTCGATGACAGGGCGGCCGGGCAGGCTTTTCCTTGAATGAAAGGTGATGGCTTTCGAGGAGTCGCAGCTTGTGACCGGGCAGACATCGACGCATTTGCCGCAGAGTGTACATCTGCTCTGGTCGACGTAGGTCTGCTCTTTTGCCACCCGGACACTGAAACCCTGGGGCGTATGCTTGATGGTAGAAACCCTGGCGGGCAGGATGGTGCGGATGCGGCTGTTGCGCAGAATCCTGATCAGGCCCGGACGGTGGGCAAAGTTGAAGGTCAGGCCGGACTGCATGCGATACTGTTCGGCTGCCAGCTTGACATTGAGGTCCGGGTCTGAATCAACCAGGGTGACAGGGACACCCAACTCACCCAGCTTGTTGGTGGCGGCTATGCCCTCCGGGGTTGCCCCGAGAACAATCACCCGGTGCAGCCGTTCTTTTTCTCGTGTCATTATGCGATGGCTCCTGTCTTGCCTGCGGCGCGCTTTTCCTTGCCTTTCAGGGTGGAGACGCCGTAATCGTAACCCTTGTTGAAGGCCTTGGCATTTTTCTCCTCCGTACCCCTGGGGACGGATTGGAGTATCGTGTCCTGCGCCGCTTTTTTCGAGACCGCCCCGGTGATGGCCGTGAAAAAGCCGATCATGATGATGTTGGCCATCATCTTGTGGCCGAGGCCTTCCGCCATACGGGTGGCGGAGATTTCATAGTGGGGGCAGAGGGCGGCGGTCTTGGGTACCAGGTCCTGGTCGGTCAGCAGGATCGCATCTTCCGTCAGCAGGTCGGCAAACTTGTCATAGCCGGCCTGGGACATGGCAACCAGGATGTGCGGTGTCTTCACATACGGATAGTGAATGGGGCGGTCGGAGATGATGACCTGGGCGTTGCAGGCGCCGCCACGGGACTCAGGGCCGTAGGCCTGGGTCAGGGTGGACTCCTTGTTGTCGCCCAGAGACGCGGCCATGCCGATGATGCGGCCAGCCAGGATGATGCCCTGGCCGCCAAAGCCTGTGACGATGATTTCCTGCTGTTTGGCAGCGATATTTTCAGATGTGCTCATACTTTCCTTCCTCTATAGACCTGTCGGTTAGTCCTCGCTCCGGCGGCAGGTGGCGTCATACATCTCATCGCAGGTGCGGCGATCCCTGTCGATAAACGTTCCCAGGATGACGCCACGGTCAAAATCGATGTCCGCCCGGGCAGGGTCGGCGCCATTTCGAATGATGGTTTTCTCCTGGTACAATTTGAGGGTATCCAGGGACTTCTGCTTGTTTCGGCGGCCGTAGTTGATGGGGCAGGGCGCCAGGACCTCGATGAAGGAAAATCCTTTTTTGAGCAGAGCCTCATTGATGGCATTGGTCAGGTCCCGCACATGGAGAATGGTCCAGCGGGCGACATACGAGGCACCTGCGGCATAGGCCATCAGCGGCAGGTTGAACGGCGCGTCGGGGTTGCCGAAAGGAGTCGTTGTCGTTTTGGCATTCGTGGGTGTGGTCGCTGCAACCTGGCCGCCGGTCATACCGTAGATGAGATTGTTGACGCAGATGACCGTCATATCCATGTTGCGCCTGGCGGCATGGATAAAGTGGTTGCCGCCGATGGCAAACAGGTCGCCGTCGCCACTGAAGACAATCACGTTCAGATCCGGTTTGGCCATCTTGATGCCGCTGGCAAAGGGGATGGCGCGGCCGTGGGTGGTGTGAAAGGAGTCCAGCTTGATGTAGCCCGCGGCCCTGCCGGAACAGCCGATGCCGGAGACCATGGCGAATTGGTTATAGGGGATTTCGGTTGCCTTGATCGCCGTGAGACAGGAGGAGAAGACCGTACCGATACCGCAGCCCGGGCACCAGATGTGGGGGATGCGCTCGGTGCGGATCAAATCATCCAGCGGATGGGCACCATGTTTGTCAATAAAGGGCTGAGGATTTGCGCTCATGGCTGGAAGACCTCCTTGATCAGGGAAACCACCTTGTCCGGGTGGATGATTTGACCGCCGGCGGAGCCAACCAGGTAGGTGGCGGTCTGACCATGGGCGCAGCGTTCAACCTCGTAATGGACCTGGCCAAGGTTGATCTCCACGGTGATGAACCCTTTGACGCGGGAGGCGATCTCGTGAATCTTCTGTTCTGGAAAGGGCCAGACGGTAATCAGCCGGAACAGGCCGACCTTGTAGCCGAGCTTCCTGGCTTCATCGACGGCCGTGAGCGAGGTGCGTACGGAAATGCCGTAGGAAACGATAACGATATCGGCATCCTCCATCCGGTATTCCTCGGTGTGGATGATGTCGTCGAGGTTGTTGCGGATCTTGCCCTTGAGCCTCGTCATCATCTGTTCCTGGGCTTCCACGGTCATGGCGGGGTAGCCGCGTTCGTCGTGGGTCAGGCCGGTGACATGGACGTTGTAGCCCTCTCCGATGGCGGGCATGGGTGCGACACCGTTGGGGCCGGGCTCATAGAGGCGAAAGCGGTCTTTTCTGCCCTTGGGCTTGGGCCGGGAGACCAGGGTGATCTCCCTGGCATCGGGGATAACCACCTTTTCACTCATATGGCCGACGATCTCATCGGCCATGACCAGGACCGGCACCCTGTACTTCTCGCTGAGGTTGAAGGCGAGGATCGTGTGATAGAAGCAGTCCTGCGGCGAAGACGGGGCAATGGCGATCAGCTCGTAGTCGCCGTGCGAGCCCCAGCGCGCCTGCATCATGTCTCCCTGGCCGGTCTGGGTGGGGAGCCCGGTGGAGGGGCCGGTACGCTGGACGTTGACGATGACGCACGGGGTCTCGGTGCAGACACCCAGCCCGAGATTTTCCATCATCAGGCTGAATCCGGGGCCGGAGGTGGCCGTCATGGTCTTGGTTCCTGTCCAGGAGGCTCCAAGGATCGAGGCGATGGCCGCGATTTCGTCCTCCATCTGGATAAAGGTGCCGCCCACATCGGGCAGCCTCTCAGCCATATGTTCCGCAACTTCGGTCGCAGGGGTAATCGGGTAGGCGCCGAAAAAACGGCAGCCGGCGGCGATCGCCCCCTCGGCACAGGCTACGTCACCTGTAATATAATGGCTTCCTGTTCGTACAGCGGGTTTCATAATCAAGTCCGTCTCTCTTGTTGCAAGGTGAGGGGACTGAATTTTTTTCGCGGCTGTTTGCGAAAATCATTCTGTCCCCGGATCACTAGGGAGCCTCCACGGAGTAGATGGCAAATTCCGGGCAGATAATTTCGCAGTAATGGCAGTTCACGCAGTCATCCGGCTTGCTGGTCTTCGGCGGGTGATACCCTTTCTGGTTAAAATGATCAGAGAAAGCGAGCATATGCATCGGACAGAATTCAATGCAGTATCCACAGCCTTTGCACCGGTCTTCAATAATAGTCACCAGTCCTTTGGTGATGCGGATCTCTTGGGTGTCCAGGGGTTGTCGCCAGAATGCCATAACTGTTTCCTGAAAAGGTGGGGATTAATCCTTGCGGTCGTTGCAGGGAGAGGTGCGTTGCCCGCGTTTGAATGGAGCTTGACCGCGCTCCCTGGCCTGCATCCGGAACCGTCAGGTCATGGTCGCACGGTCCTCGCCAATTTTGGTGCGTGAGAGTGTCGGAAAATCAGGATTTAACCCGAAGAGGGAAGTAAAAGTCAAGCTGAAATTGAGAGATGTGACGAGAGAAACGAGACAGTGCCATGATTTTTGCGGGGGTGTCTTGGCGTGTAATGTGTCTGGGGCGATATTTGTGGGTGGTGAGCAAACCCGTTCGTGTTTTTCAAGTATGAACGATGATGCGATGAGGGTCTTCTGGGGAGAAGAGTGATGGACGGTCCTGGGGATATTCCAGGCCCTTCTGTGGAAGTAATATTTTACTTTCTCTTGTGGCAGGTGGTTTTCAGGGGAGGGCTTGACGGAGAGGGGTGCAAACAACCCATCGGGCGACCCGGATCGTTGGTCACTCACCATCGCCGGCGATGATGCTGAATTCAAGGCGGCGGTTATTACTATCAAAACGGAAAGACAGCTGCGAAGGGAGGTGAGGAGTTGCGCCATCAAAAAAGAGATGTTGGCGTCGGCTTTACGAGGGATTGCAGGTTTTTTTATGCAGCAAAAGGGAAATTGGCGAAGTATTTTCGCTAGACCGGGACGAGGCTCACCTCGGGACTCCTTTCTCGGCACTCCGCAGAAACTGCCCGACAACTTTTTTTCTTACGGCCTTGACTTCTTCCATCCCCTTCGCAGCCGAAAC
>JANMSX010000099.1:0-8843 GCA_031389785.1 Desulfobulbaceae bacterium
CCCTGGATGCCGCCGATGAACATCGATGTTTTCTGTCTGTTGCTGTAGCGTTCAATCTCGACCCAGCGACAGGTGCTGGAGACCAGTTGCACGTCCTTTGCCAGGGACACCAGCCCTTTATAATCGAGAGCAGGTTCTCCGTCGCCATATGCTGCCTCGAGTGCCGAGATGCGCCGCAGGGCCGCCCGGATCAGCAGATGAAACGGCAACCCGTCCTGCAGCTGGTTGTCGTATTTCAGGCGCAGCGGAGTGCGGCACTTCAGGGAGATTTTCGTCACGGCTGAGTCGGTTTCGGGTTCAAGGGTGAGTTCCGGCAGGTCGGTCGGTTTGTGAAGGGTGGTCCCTTCATAAATAATCTGGTCTGCCCGGCGGACTGATTCAAGCCGGAACCTGCCTTCCGCTTCTTTCTTTTTACCGAGACCGGTGTGTCCCATTTCCCGGATGGCATAGACAATATGGGGCAGGTAGTCATTGGCCCTGCCGAAAAGGGCAATGGAGAAATCAAGAGATCCACCTTTGTCGCGAAACCGCCAGTCTTCCAGCGGCGGTTCAATAACATAGGGATGCGGCCGATGACTTTCATTGCCGGTTTGCACCTCGAAGAGAAAGGCATAGCCGCAGTTTGCCGCAAGCATACAGTCGGCACATTCCCGGCGTTTCAGGGCACAGATCGTCTGCTTGAGGGCATGGCCGAATGCCCCTCGCAGGGTCGATCCTTTAAAGGCGGGCAGAAAGGCTTCCGATTCAAAACGGCAACTGCAATGGTATATTCCTGTTTTCATAATATAAAAATAATAGGAGAGCGAGGGGCGCTCATGTTTGCGGGTGATCCAAACCTATCCTGTTTCAGCTGTAAAAAAGCAGAAACAGCCTAACAAGATTGTTCATGCAGGGCAATCATTTTCCATATTAGGGAAGGGGATGGCCCAAGGCAGGATCAACCCGGTGGCGGGCAAGGTGTGCAGACGGTACAGCGGGCTCAAGCCCTCTTCCTGCTCCTGAGCCACTGCTGCAGCCGGTCCAGATAGAGGTAGAAGACCGGGGTGACATAGAGGGTCAGGCTCTGGGAAAAGAGCAGGCCGCCGACCACCGCGAGCCCCAGCGGCTGGCGCGATTCGGCCCCGGCGCCATGCCCCAGGGCGATCGGCAGGCCGGCCATCAGGGCCGCCATGGTGGTCATCATGATCGGCCGGAAACGGACGATGCAGGCCGAAAAAATCGCCTCCTCGGCGGTCTTGCCCTCCTTCTCGCGGGCGCTGATGGCGAAGTCGATCATCATGATGCCGTTCTTCTTGACTAGGCCGACGAGCATGATGATACCGACGAAGGCATAGATCGTCAGCTCGGTTTTGAACAGGAGCAGGGTCACCAGGGCCCCGAAACCGGCGAAGGGCAGGGCGGTGAGGATGGTCAGCGGATGGATGAAGCTCTCATAGAGGATGCCGAGGACGATATAGATGACGATGATCGACAAGAGGAGCAGCCAACCCATCGAGGCCTGCGAGGCCTGAAACTGCTGGGCGCTGCCCTGGAAGGTCGACTGGATGCCATCGGGCAGGTCGACAGTGAGTTCCTCGAGCTGATCGAGGGCCTCGCCGAGCGAGACCCCGGGCCTGACATTAAAGGACAGGGTCACCGACGGCAACTGGCCGGAGTGGTTGATCGACAGGGGGCCGATTCCCTGCTCCAGTCTGACCACCGAGGTCAGCGGCACCAGGCCGCCCTGGCCCGAGCGGATCCGGATCTTGTCCAGGGCCTCGGCGTCGGCCTTGTAGCGGGGCAGCACCTCCATGATCACATTGTACTGGTCGTTGGGGGCATAGATCGTTGAGACCGTCCGGCTGCCGAAGTAGTTGAACAGAGTCCGTTCGATCTGCCGGGGCGAAACGCCGAGGGTCAGGGCCCGGCCGCGGTCGATGGCGATCTGCAGCTCGGAGTTCTTGAGCTGCAGATCGCTTGATACATCTGTCAGGCCGGGGATCTGCCGCATCTGTTGTTCGAGGGCGCTCGCCGCTTCGTAGAGCTGGCCGGTATCGGTGGCCAGCAGGGTCAGCTGGTAGAGGCTGCGGGCACGGCGACCGCCGACATTGATCGGCGGCGGATTGACCAGCATGGCCCGGATGCCGGGGACCGAATTGAGTTTCGGCCGCAGACTGTCGATCACCTGATCGGCGCTGAGTTTCCTTTCGGCGCGCGGCTTGAGGGTGACCATCATCGTACCGTTGGTGTCGACGCTCATCATGAAACGCTCGACATTGTCGTCGTGGCGGATGATCTCGGCCAGTTCGGTCATATGATCGACAAGGGATTCCCAGGAGATGTCCTGGGCCGTTTCCGTCGAGACGCTGAAGAAGTCACGGTCCTCCGAGGGGATGAAGCCCTTCGGCACAACCTTGAACAGATAGATCGTGGCGATCAGGACCAGGATCGAGAGCATCAGGACCAGGAATTTATAGCGCAGCACGACTCGCAGGCTGCGTTCGTAGAGCCCCAGGAACCAGAGGTATTGCCTCTCCGTGGCCTCATAGAAGCGGCCGTGATGGACGAGGTGCTGTTCGCGGAGGAAACGGCTGCCGAGCATCGGGGTCAGGGTCAGGCTGATCAGGCAGCTGACCAGGACCGCGACGCCGATGGTCACCGAGAATTCGCGGAACAGCCGGCCGAGGATGCCGCCGAGAAAGAGCAGCGGGATGAAGATGGCGGCAAGCGAGAAGGTCATCGAGACGATGGTGAAACCGACCTCGCGCGCCCCGTCGAGGGCGGCCTGCATGCGGCTCTTGCCCATCTCCAGGTGCCTGACGATATTCTCCAGCATGACGATGGAGTCGTCGACGACGAAGCCGACCGACAGGGTCAAGGCCATCAGTGAGATGGTGTCGATTGAGTAGTCGAGCAGGTACATCACCGCGAAGGTGCCGAAGATCGACATCGGCAGGGACAGGCTGGGGATGATGGTGGACGAGAGGTTGCGGATGAAGAAAAAGATCACCAGTACCACCAGGATCAGGGTCAGCAGGAGGGTGAACTGGACGTCGTCGACCGAGGCCTTGATCGACTTGCTGGCATCGCGCAGCAGGGTTATCCGCACCGCCTCAGGCAGGCTGTCCCGAAAGGCCGGGA
The DNA here is from genome assembly GCA_031389785.1 of Desulfobulbaceae bacterium. Classification (GTDB taxonomy): domain Bacteria; phylum Desulfobacterota; class Desulfobulbia; order Desulfobulbales; family Desulfocapsaceae; genus Desulfoprunum. The sequence continues at coordinate 3,121 of JANMSX010000099.1, forward strand.
ACAGCGATTTAACCCGTTCCGCGACCTCCAGAGTGTTGCTGCCGGGCTGCTTCTGGACGGCCAGGAAGATCGCGTGGGAGCGCTCCGTGGCATTGTACATCCATGCCCCGTCCTCCTCGTTTTCCACCCCGTCGATGACCGTGGCCACCTGGGACAGCCGCACCGGTTTGCCGGCGCGCATGGCGACGATGATCTCGCCGTACTCTTCAGCCGTCGAGATCTGGCCGTCGGCCTTCAATGTCACGGAGCGGTGCGGCCCGGTCAATTGGCCCATCGGGATGTTGACGTTCTGGGCGTCGATGGCCTCGGCCACCTGCTCGGTATCGAGGTTGAAGGCCTTGAGGGCCTCCGGGTCGAGCTGCACCCGTACCGCGTATTTCTTGGTGCCGCGGATCTGCACCTGGGCCACGCCGCTGAGCATCGAGATCCGTTCGCTCATGGTCTGGGCGTACTGATCGAGGACCGACATCGACACCGACGGGCTGGTCAGGGTGATGAACATGATCGGGATGGCGGCCGGGTTGATCTTGCGGAACGAGGGCGGCGACGGCATGTCGTCGGGCAGACGCGGCAGGGTGCGGGCGATGGCGGACTGGATGTCCTGGGCGGCCGCATCGATGTTGCGATCCAGGGAAAACTGCACGGTCACCTGGGCCCGGCCGGTGGAACTGACCGAGTTCATCGAGTCGATGCCGGCAATCGACGAGAACTCCTTCTCGAGGATGGTCGCCACCGTCGAGGCCATGGTGTCGGGGCTGGCGCCGGGCAGGGAGGCGCTGACCAGGATCGTCGGAAAATCGACGTTGGGCAGATCGGCCACCGGCATCAGGCGATAGCCGATGAGGCCGGCCAGCAGGATGCTGAGCATCACCAGCACGGTCATCACCGGCCTTTTGATGCAGAGGTCGGAGAGGCCGCCGGTCATGGGGTGCCTCGCTTGCCGTCCTGGGCCGGGGAGCCGGCCGCCTTGTCGCTGCGGTCCACGACGCTGCCGCCGTCAACCAGCTGCAGATGACCATCGGTGACCACCCGTTCTCCCTCTTTGAGACCCTTCTCGATGACCGTTTCGCCGCCGCTCCCGGCCCCGACCGTGACCGGGCGGTACTCGACGGTCGAATCCTCCCGCACGACGTAGACATGTCTGCCGTCCTGCCCCGTCTGCACGGCCTGGCTGGGGACAACGAGGGTATCCCGGCTGGTGGTGAGCCGGAGGGAGACCGGTATCAGCTGACCGGGCCAGAGATCCCTGCCGGTATTGGCGAAATCGGCCTTGACCAGGACGGTGCCGGTGGCCGGATCGATTTTGTTGTCGACAAAGGTGAGGGACCCCTCTGCCGTCCCGCCTTCCCTGCCGGGCAGGCCGACCTGCACCGCAAGGGGGCCTTCCGCCAGGTAGCGTTGTACCGCCGGCAGTTCCCTGCCCGGGATATCGAAGGCGACGGTAATCGGGGCGATGCGGTTGATGGTCACCAGCGGGGTATCGTCATTGGCCTTGACCAGGCTGCCCTCATCGGCCTGGATCTCGCCGGCCCGGCCGTCAAGCGGCGCCTTCAGGGAACAGAACTGCAGTTCGAGACGGGCCGTGTCCAGGGCCGCCTCATCGGCCCGGACGGTGGCGGCCAGGCTGGCGACCTTGGTTGCGGCCTGATCGGCCTGCTCCTGGGAGACGTAGCCGCTCTTTGCGGCAGGCAGGTAGCGCTGCAGCTCTTTTTCGGCGTTTGCCAGCTCGGCCCGGTTCTTGGCCAGCATGGCCTCCTTCGATTTGACGGCGACGAGATAGGGCCGGCGGTCGATGGTAAAGAGGAGATCGCCCTTTTTGACCTCCCCTCCATCGCTGAAATGGATGGTCTCGAGGGTGCCGTTGATCTGCGACCTGATCCCGACCGTGGCCGAGGCCTCGATCCGACCGGTCGCCTCAATGGTGATCGGCACATCCTTGCTGATGCTGAGGGCGGTGGTCACCGCGACCGTCGCCTTTCTGGTCGATCCGCTTTTCCGGCCGTTCTCCTGGCTGTCAGCCGAACAACCGGCAAGGGCCATCAGCAGGACGAGCAGAACATATACCGGCAGCCTGCGGATAAGGTCGCCTGGCGGCGGGACAGCGGGGCAAGCGGAGGATGCAGGCTGATTCGAGGCCGAGGATTTCATGGTATTTTACGTTGTTTCGTGGATTTCTCAGGGAGCTGAGCCGGGGCGGGGGCGGCGGCCGTCTGTTCGGCAAGTTCCCAGCCGCCGCCCAGGGCCTTGTACAGGGCAATGGTGGTGAGGATGAGCTGCTGTTCGGCCTGGAGGAGCTGATCCTCCGCCTGATAGAAGGTGCGCTGGCCGATAAGGACATCGGTCAGATCGGCGAGCCCTGCCTTGTAGAGCCCTTCGTTGAAGGTTACGGCCTGTTGACCTGCCGCGACTGCCAGGACGAGACTCCTGCGGATCTCCTGCTCACGGGCAAACTGGACGAGGGAATTCTCCACCTCGATGAGGGCGGCCAGGACCGTCTGCTCATAGGCTGCCAGAGCCTCCTCCTGCTCTGCCTCCGTGATGTCGACCGCGGCCTGCAGCGTCTCCCGGTTGAACAGGGGCAGGCTGAGAGAGGGTCCTAAAGACCAGAAGCGGCTGCCGGAATCGACCAGATCGGCGAGGCTGTCGCTCTGCAGGCCAACCAGGGCCGCAAGGGAAAAACGGGGGAAGAGATCGGCGGTGGCCACGCCGATCTCGGCGGTAGCTGCGGCCAGGCGGCGTTCAGCCAGGCGGATGTCCGGACGGCGGCGCAGGAGATCCGAGGGCAGCCCGGCCGGCAGTGGCAGTGTCAGCGGCAGGTCGGGAGTGAGGATCGGTTCGGCCAGGCGCGAGACAAGATCGGCTCGCGGCAGATTGAGAAGCAGGGCCAGTTGGCTCGTGCTCTGGGCGATTTTTTTCTCAAAATCAGGTATCTGTGCGGCCAGCAGGGCCTCCTGGGTCTCGGCCTGGGCTACCTCGAGTTGGGAAGCCAGACCGAGCTGGAATCGGCCCCGGACTGTGGCAAGGGTCATGTCCTGGGTGACCAGGTTAGCCCGGGCGGTTTCCAGCCGTTTCTGACTGCCGCGCAGTTCGAAGTAATTACGGGCAACCTCGGCCTCCAGGGTGACCAGGACATCGCGCCGGTTTTCTTCCGAGGCCGAGAATGCGGCGGTGGACGCCTCGACCGACCGACGCTGCCCGCCGAACAGATCAATCTCCCAGTCGGCATCGAAACCGGTCTGGAAAAGGTTCTGACTGCCCCGGTCGTTATCGGTTGAACCGCTCGTATCACTGCGCCGGGAATGGCTGGCGGAGGCCTCGGCGGCAAGCGATGGGTCTGAGGAGGCCGTGGCTATGCGGTACCTGGCCCGGGCCGCCTTGATCCGGCTGCCGGCTATGCGCAGGTCGTGATTGGCGGTGATCGCCCGGTCGAGCAGATTGTCCAGCAGGGGATCGTCGAAAAGGCTCCACCAGCGTTCACCGCTCTCTGTCGCCGCCGGAGGTCGGCCGTCATGCTCCGTACTCCACCCTGCCGGCAGATCCGGTGCAGGCGGTGTATAGTCGGGGCCGACCGGGGCGCAGGCGGCAAGGAGCAGGACCAGGGGCCATGCACGGATAATCAAGGGGGACCGCATTCGTTGTCGGGAGAGTTAGATGTGAGAGGGTTGACAGGTGATGATTTGCAGGGATCGAAACGTGCTCGCACACAATCTCAATGAGTCCCGAAAACCCCGGGGACAAAAACCTTTTAAGTAATAAATCCGTATTTTCTTCCTTTTTGCCACGATTATTTTTGCCTGGTCAAAAAGAAGGCGTTGTAATCTCTCCGACCCTGCCTGCGATCTGCCAGGAAAGGTGGAACGCGGCAAGGCGAGCGAAGCTTGACGAAAGACCGGACGGGAAACGCATAGGCCGCATGAACCCGGGTCAGTGCTGAGCAGAGGTTTGTCTGCCGCCGATGAAGGAAATGATCTCATCCGCTTGTGTGTTGTTTTGTCTGGCTTGTATCCAGTTCCGGATCTGGCCGATGTATACAAATAACCCGGCGAGAGGCTCTCTGGTCGTGCAATAATCTATGATTCTACCATTGTTCAGTGCTCTGGCGCATGAATCAAAGGCCCTTTTTCGTCGACCCTTGTTTCGGGAAGGAGATCTCCCTCTCAGCCGATCAACCTCGCCCGCCAGGTAGCAAGTTTTTCGGCGTAGCTGGTGCCGGCGTTTGCCGGGCTGGTCGAGGGCAGCCGGTGACAGGTCAGGGGGCGATTCGCCATATCGAGATAGGGCAGGATGCGGCGGTTGAAGGTCTGCGCGGCCTTGCCGCCGTTGAAGAAAATCGTTTCGATCTGCCGGTGGTCGGCGAGAAAGCGCTGGAAATCGTTGACCTGAATGGTGGCCTCCTCGATATCGCTGTCGAGGCTCGATGGCCGGCTGCAGGCCTCGATCACGTCCCACAGGGCGAGCCGGTTGGCGACCAGCAGCGCCAGCCTTTGCTGGTAGGAGAGGTCGGGGCCGGCGCCGAAGAGTTCCGCCATGATCGGCCAGAAGGCGTTGCGGGGGTGGGCGTAGTACTGCTGCCGCCTGAGCGATTCCCGGCCGGGGATGCTACCGAGGATGAGGATGCGGGCATCCGGGCCGGCCACCGGCGCAAAGCTTGAGATCATCGGTCGGTGAATGCTGCAGCGCGCAATCGGGCCAGCAGGGCCGGGATGGCCAGGGGGGCGTGCACCAGGTAGTCGGCCCCGGCCTCGGTCAGTTCGTCCGGCGAGCCGTAGCCGTAGGTGACGCCGATGCCGGCGACGGCGCAGGTCCGGGCTCCGATCATGTCGTGCCTGCGGTCGCCGACCATCAGGGTCGCCTCCCTGTCGAGCCGTTCCTCCTTGAGGATATGGCCGATAAGCTGGCCCTTGTCGCCGAGGCCGCCGTCGAGCCGACTGCCGTAGATGCCGTCGAACGCGAGGGAGAGTCCGAAATGGTCGAGGATCTGGCGGGCGAAGATCTCCGGTTTGGCCGTGGCGACAAAGATTGAGCAGCCCTGCTCACGAAGTTCCGCCAGGGCCTCCGGGATATCGTCATAGACCCGGTTCTCGAACTTCCCTTCCCGGTCGTAACGCTCGCGGTAGAGGCGGACCGCCTCTTGTGCCAGGCCCGGCGGCTCTCTCGGCAGGAGGGTGGAGAAGCTCTCGATGAGCGGCGGGCCGATGCAGAAGAGGAGATCGTCGGCCGCAGGGATCGGCTGGTCGAGCTTCTCCAGGGCATACTGGACGCAGCGGATGATGCCGGGGCTCGAATCGGTGAGGGTGCCGTCGAGATCGAAGAGGATATTGCGCATGCTGTTCAGGATTTTATGAAACGTGAAGTTTATTCAGGTGCTCAGGCTTTGGGCGGAAGGCCGAAAGAGGACAGGATGACATGTCGTCAGCGGCGCAGGATACCCACATTCGCCGGTGATCGCAAAGGGAATATCGATTCGCCGGATATTCCCGGATCGGGGCCTCGGAAAAGGAGGATTCTGTTGACCGGCGCTCCTTTTCTCTGGCAGAATAGCGCAATTGCCCCTATCTTCTGGTGAAGGGAACCGGCAGTCGCGGACCGGTAATCAACCGATGCGTCTGGAGGCCGATCCTCCCCCAAGGACACTCTGCCATGGAACTGACGATCCTCCCCCAGCCCGACGACAACAGCTGCGGGCCGACCTCGCTGCATGCCGTTTACCGCTACTATGACCT
>JANMSX010000115.1:0-3054 GCA_031389785.1 Desulfobulbaceae bacterium
GGCCTCGGCCAGGGAGTGCTCGGAGGACTGTTCGGCGGAGGCGATCAGTTCCAGCAAGCCGTTTTCGGAAAGGTCATTGTGAAAGAGGATCATATCGGTCACGGTCGGTTTGCCGATGGTCAGGGTGCCGGTCTTGTCGAAAACCACCGTATCGATCTTTTCCGCGGTCTCGAGGGCCGTGCCGTTTTTCACCAGCACCCCCAGCTGCGCCCCCCGGCCGGTTCCGACCATGATCGATGTCGGTGTCGCCAGACCCATCGCGCAGGGACAGGCGATGACGAGGATGGCGATAAAGTAGCGCAGGCTGTCGGTAAATGATGCCCCGCCGAGAAAATACCAGACCAGACCGGTGACGATCGCCAATACGATGACCGCCGGCACAAAATACAGGCTGATGGTGTCGGCAAGCGCGGCAATCGGCGCCTTCGAGCCCTGGGCCTCCTGCACCATCCGGACGATCCGGGCAAGGGCCGTATTCTCCCCCGTCTGTTCGGCCCGGACATGCAGAACCCCGTGTTTATTGACGGTGCCGCCGAAGACCTTGTCGCCCTCCTTTTTATCGACAGGCATACTCTCACCGCTGAGCATCGCCTCGTCAACGGCCGACTGCCCGTAGGCAATGGAGCCATCGGCCGGGATCCGCTCTCCGGGCCTGACCAGCAGCAGATCGCCCGGCTCTATCTCGGCGGTCGCCACGGACCGCTGACTGCCGTCTTCCAGCAGGGTGGCGGTGTCGGGCGTCAGTTCCATGAGCTTGACGATGGCGTCCGAAGTGTGCGTTTTCGCCCTCGCTTCCATATATTTGCCGAGGGAAACCAGGGCAATCAGGACCCCCGCCGACTCGAAATAGAGATCCATGGCCCGCATGTGCGGATCGATATTGAGGGCAATCTCGATGAGATTCCAGGTCGAATAGATGAACGCCGCCCCGGTGCCGACGGCGATGAGGGAATCCATGTTGGGATTTTTGCGCAGCAGGGCCGGGATGCCGATCAGGTAAAAATTCCGCCCCAGCCACATGATGGGCAGCACGAGCAGGAATTGCAGCAGGGCGAAATTGAAGGGATGGCTATGCGGGCTGATGATTTTCGGCAGGGGCAGACCAGCCATTTCGCCCATGGCGATATACAGAAGCGGTACAACCAGACCGAGGGCCCAGGTCAGGCGCCTTTTCATGGCGGCGAGCTGCTGCTGCTTTTCCGCCTGTTTATCGGCAAACTCGCTGGTCTGGCTGGTCGTTACCCGGGCCTCAAAACCGAGGTCGGCGATGGTCTCACGGATCTTCCTCAGGCTACACTGGTTTTTCTGATAGACAATCCTCGCCGTTTCCGTCGCCAGATTGACCTCGGCGGTACGAACGCCGGGAAGCTTGCCGACCACATTTTCGATGCGGGTCGAGCAGGACGCACAGTGCATGCCGCTGATCGAGAAGGTCTGGCTGATCTCCTCTTCCGCAACCGGTTCGGCCAGTTCAAAACCGAGATCTTTTACCCGCTCCGCCACGGTTGGGAAGGCGAGACTGCTCTCGTCCCAGACCAGTTCCATGGTCTCAGTTGCCAGGTTCACGGCAACACTGGAAACCCCCGGCATTGCCGCAACCACCTTCTCGATACGGCTGGAACAGGCCGCACAGTGCATCCCCTTCACCGCAATATTGATTCGCCTGTCATGGTCTGACATACCCACCCTCTCGACAAAGAAATTCTCTTGATTTCCGGACCGTCTCCCCCTACTCTTTCAACTCGGTCCAAAAGAATCTAATTCAGCACAAGGAGATCAACAATGGCTATCGTGAAAATTAAGGGAATGAGCTGCCAGCATTGCGTCGGAGCGGTCACCAAGGCGTTGTCCGCATTACCGGGAATTTCCAACGTTAAGGTGGATCTGGCTAAGGGAGAGGCCAGCTATGAGGGGAGTGTGGATGAGGGGAGTGTGGATATGGAGGCCGTGGAGACCGCAATCAGCAAAATCGGTTTTGAGGTGGTGTTGTAGCTCGATTCGTAAACAGGATGAGCCTCTTGCAAAATGACCAGTCGCAGAGTCTTTTATTTCGAGTTGCAGATTCTGTCATTTCGAATCACCCTTGTCATTTCGACCGGAGGGAGAAATCTCATCGTCTTGAAAAGACGAAATTTATCGCTATCGCTTCAAATGACAACATACACTATCTCGACCATCCGAGATGCGAGAGAGACGTACTGTGTGATTTCGTCATTTTGAAAATTGCTCAGGATAATAACGGAAATTCTTCCCAAATCCAAAAACCAGACAAGGCCGCTTGTCATCCATGGATGAGGATGACAAGCGGCTTTTTTATTACCATTACAGGCTCGACTGAACACCTGGACTTCTGGAAACCGTCACAGACTCAGACAGAATGCAAGTCTTTATCTGCCTGTTACGCGAAAACAGGAAAAGAACATCTTGCCGGAATTTTTTTCCAGTTTCCTTTCAAGGCCGGGAGAATTCTTTCCACCTCTCGCGACCGGTCTTGTAGTTCTGCTCCGGCAGGTTCTCCTGTTTGATCTCCTTGATTTCCCCGGTGCTGGTCTGGACGAACGCCTTGACTCCTTCCTCCCCTCCTCCTACAAAGAGATTCGGGGTACTGGTCAGACCACGGCCAAGGTCGAGTTTATTCCTCACATAATCTTCATTGCCATACCTGTCCAACCCGTAGGAGCCAAACACATTCTCATACCAGGATGTGCCGGTCTTGTAGTACGTGGCATAGAGGAAGGAGTTGCCTTCCGCCCGACAGACGTCCTCGAAAGGCTGGTAGGTGGTGAAGGTCACCAGACCTCCGAGCAGAGTGGCCTGGCCGATATTCCTCTCCCGGTTCTTGTAGGGATAAAATTTCCTGTACCAGCCATCGACACAGTTGTCATTTGGTGTTGTGGCGTTACAGCCGCCGGTGCCGGCGATAAAAAGCTCAAGTTCGTCAAAGGTGTCAACGCTTGTGGCAGGCAGACAATTTTTTGTGCTTGACGACGGCACGCTGCCCGACCGCCGCGGCAGCCTGAACGTAGACGACGAAGGTGCCGCGACGCAGCGCAC
>JANMSX010000049.1:0-13599 GCA_031389785.1 Desulfobulbaceae bacterium
CTTCGTTACGTTATATCCCTCATCCCAAAATGATAAGAATTCGCTTTGGGTGAGGTGCCTAAAAATTATATTGATAGTTTAGCAAGTAGCCTGCCAATAATCGAAAAAAGTCGAAGATGCTTGATTAATCATTTAATTACAATGAATTAAGTGGACTGGCGAGAACAGCAGGTGAGCATGAGGATGTCTGTGAGCCTCAATATCCGGCAGAACCTCAATATATTGAGGGATGCTTTGTGGGGAGGTGGAGAGTCTAATCTGGCTCTTTTGTCATCAGCCCGACTCATCAGTGGGAAAGGCACTCCAAACGTCGAGGAGCCAACTTTTCTAGCTGAAAATTATATAGAAGCACTATTGATTATATACAAACAGTCATAAGATTAACAAGATATGCAGATATCTCTAGAATCAACATTAACCACTACTCCCGCCGGACCTCCACAAAGACCGGGAAAATCTTGCTGAAGATCCAGAACAGCGGAAAGGGCATGATGAGAATGAGGAGGGCTCCGGCCAGGCCTTCCTTGAAGGTCTCCCAGTCATGGGGGATGATCGGCAGGTGGTAATGCATGTAGCCTGCAAAGGTGAGCGAGAAGGCCTGGCCGCCGATCACCACGTTCCAGCGCATCATGAACACGCCGAACAGCACGAGCAGCACGGCGAGCGCGGCCCTGCGGGTGGTCAGGCCCGGCAGCAGCAGGAGGATGAGCGGGATGAGGTTGCCGATCCCGTACTGGAGCACGAAGATGGCGTTGAAATCCTTGCCGTAGATCACGCTCCGCAGCACGTCCCACGACTTGACCGCGGTGTAGCCGCGGAAGATAAGGTCCAGCAGCTCGAGGCTGATCGCGAAGATCATGAAATAGAGCAGGTAGCGCGCGGTTATCCGGATGACCTTCACCTCGTCCTCCTTGATCGCCTGCCGCGTGGGGTACCTGCCGTGGCCGGCGCCCTGGCGGGAGGAGAGGAATTCCCTGATCTCCATGGTGATGGTGTAGGTTAGCATGCAGAGTGCGATGCCCGATACGACCGCCGACATGATGAAGATGACCGGCATCAGCGGCGTCATCCACAGGGCGTTGGCCTTCACGGAGCCGAAGATGAAGCCCGCGTAGCCGTGGAGGAAACAGGCGACCGGGATGCCGATGCCGGCGAGGACCTTGATCGCCTTCTCATCGCTGTGCAGCGCCTCTTCGCTGAGGTCGTATGCCCCGAGGGTCAGGAGGCTGAACAACAGATAGCTGCCCCGCTCCGCCAGGCTCCTGTCTGCTTTCTTCCCGAGCGCCAGCGAGACCTCGACGAAGTGCCTGCGGTACATGAACCAGAGTTCCGAGGCGACGATCGCGCCGTAGGTCATGAAGACGATGCCGAAGGCGGCGATGGCCGAGGTAAAGTGCGGCGTCATCAGCACATTGATGCCCCGCAGGGGATGCATCAGATGGAGCAGCAGCGGCATCGGCGCCACCAGCAGCAGGGCGAAGGAAAACACCAGGGCGAATCGCGCCATGTCCTTGAGCTGATTGATGCCGAACACATGGTAGAGCGACGACAGCACAAAGGCGCCGGCGACCAGACCCGTCATCAGCGGATACATGACGATCTGGATGCTCCAGTAGATATACTCGTTCGGATAGACGAACAGCTCTTTTATCGTCCAGATCTCTCCATGAACCATGGCTATTTTACCTCCTTGCTTAGGCCGACATAATAAACCTGGGGCTTGGTGCCGTACTCTTCCTTGAGCACCCCCACCCGCTCGGTCCTGATGATCCTTGCGACCGGATCATCGGGATCCTTGATGTTGCCGATCCGCCGCGCCCCGAAGGGACAGGCGTCGACGCAGGCGGGCTGCAGGCCCTTGGTGATACGGTGATAGCAGAAGTTGCATTTCTCGGCGGTGCGGTGCACCGGGTGGAAAAAGCGCACACCGTAGGGGCAGCCCATGATGCAGTAGCCGCAGCCGATGCACCAACTCCGGTCGATATGGACCACGCCGTCGGCCGTCGCATAGGTCGCACCGACCGGGCAGACCTGCACGCAGGGAGGATTTTCGCACTGGTTGCAGAGTTTGGGGACAAAGAAGGCCTTATCGATATCCTCCTCCTTGACCTCCTGGTACTTCCCGGGCCCCATCTCGATCTTGGTCGTGGTGAAGCCGTCGCGCGCGCCCTTCGGGGTATCCGCCAGCAGTTCACCCTGTTTGGTCAGCACGTACCGTTCGACCCAGGTCCTGGTGACGTTGGCGTCGTAGGGGATTTCGTTCTCTTCCTTGCAGGCCTTGACGCACAGGCCGCAGCCCACGCACTTGTAGGTGTCCACCAGAAACACCCAGCGCACCTTCGAGGTGTCCGAGGCCTCCCGGGCCATCAGTTTTCGGGGATCGATTATCTCGAAGGCGGTAAAGGGCAGCGCCATGCCCGTCAAACCGAGGGCCGTGCTCTCCAGGAATTTTCTTCGCGTAATCATTTCAGGCTCTCCATCGGATCATGCGGGTTATGGCATTCGGAGCATTCCATCCCGGGATTGTGTTCGTCCGGATCGATGCCCGGTATCTTCGATCGCTCGCTTGCGGCGTACGGCAGCGGGAAATGGCAGCGCAGGCAGTGCACCCTGCTCCGGTCGATAGCGAGCGTGGGCTGCTGCTCCGGGTGGTCTACGGCCGGACCATGGCAGTTTTCGCACTGGATGTCTTTGTGTGGGCCGGCCATGACGGTTGCGTACCTGTCGGCATGGCAGTCCTGGCAGTACTCCCTCCCCAGGTACTTCACCTTGACCATTTTCCACTCATCAGCGTTGGCTTTCCGATGCCAGCCGTACATGTACCCCCGCTCGCCGACCCCGAAGTCGTCAGGGACGTAGACGGCTCTGACTGCCAGGATCAGGACGACGACGACGAGGACCACGAACAGCGGTCTGTAGACATGGTTCTTCATTATGAACTTCCTCCGCCGGGAGAATGAATCTTCGATCGTACCGATGCGGTGCGGCTCAGGTCGCGTAGCGGTCCGTATCGGTCAGGGGCATAAAGCCTTGCCGCCGGAGAGTCAGGGGCCAGGGCAAAGGTTCCGGATGCAGGCCGAAGATGGACAGTGTCGCCATGCGCTCACCATATTGAGGAAAATGAGGATCGGCGTGAGCTTGCGGAAACCGGTGACTGCCGCCGCAAGGATCGACATCGCCGTTGTTGCGCCTGGCCTCGAACCGATCCGTTTGCAGACGGCCGCGGATATATCAATGTTCAGCAGGCCGAGAATTCCAAGGACCGCTACTGTCAGGCTATCTTTTCCAGTTTTTTTTTGCAAATTTTTTGCACAGCTGGCCCTGCCGACACCGGATCAGGTTTTGCAGCAGATTTGCGCGGCCCGCGATGTGGACATATAGTATTCCTTATCAAGGTATTCCGGAAACAACCGGAGGCATCACAGCCCGGATTTTCCCGAATACACCCGGTACAGGGAGGCAGACATGATGAACACGGGCAATATGCAGGCGATCGACGCCAGGGTGACATTTGATGACGGTTCGGAAGGCGCCCTCAGCGATCTGTGGAGCAATCAACCGCTGGTGCTGGTGTTCCTGCGGCACCTGGGTTGAACGTTCTGCCGTCAACAGGTGGCGCAGTTGCGCCATGAAATTCCCCAGTTTGAGCAGGCCGGCGGTCGGATTGTCCTGGTGGGCATGGGCACACCGGAGGAATCGACGGCTTTTGTAAAAAATGCCGGAGTTACCTTTGCCATGATTTCCGACCCCAAACGGCAGCTATATAAAGCCTTCGGCCTCGGGATGGCAGGCTCCCTCGAGCTTCTTTCCCCTTCCCTGGCCTTCAAGGCCCTGGCGACCATGGCCCAGGGCCACGGCATCGGTCTGCCTATCGGCGATATCCGCCAACTGCCGGGGGCGTTCATTATCAACACCCGGGGGCAGATAGTTTACAGCCATGTGGCAAAAGATGCTGCCGATCACCCGGCCCCCGAGACCATCCTCAGTGCATTGCAGGCCATGGCCTAGGCGGGGAGGATCAGAATATGAAAAGCGCCCGGGGCTATGTGGACCTTGCCGAGAAGGCCTCCGGGCCGATCCCACAGCCTGTCGACTGGGCCTACATCTGGGGCGACGCCCTCGGGGAACTGACGCGGAGGGCGCCTGACCTGCGGGTCATCAACCTGGAAACCAGCATCACCAACAGCGATGAGTACTGGCCGAACAAAGGCATCAACTATCGGATGCATCCGGACAATATGGCTGTGCTCACCGCCGCCGGAATCGATTATTGTTCACTGGCCAATAATCACGTCCTCGATTGGGGCTATCCGGGACTCCGGGAAACTCTGGAGGTATTGCAGAAGGCGGGGATACGGAGCGCCGGCGCCGGACGAAATCTCGAGGAGGCGGAGCGGCCGGCTGTGCTGCCGATCGGCAGGGGCAGGGGCAGAGTGATAGCGCTCTCGTACGGCATGAGGTCCAGCGGCATCCCGGCGGAATGGGCCGCCTCTGAGAACAGGCCGGGGTAAATATCATCCACGGCCATTCCTCCCATCATGCCATGGGCCTGGAGATCTACCGCAATAGACCGATTATCTATGGCAGCGGCGATTTCCTCAATGACTATGAAGGGATCAGCGGCTATGAGGAATTCCGGGGCGATCTCGGACTGATGTATTTTGTGACGATGGAGCCGTCGAGCGGCAGGCTCGTTCGCCTGCACCTGGTGCCCACCCGGATCAAGCAATTCAAAATCAACAAGGCATCGAGCCGCGAGGCACGATGGCTCCAGGATGTCCTCAACAGGGAGAGCAGGGAGTTCGGAATCCAGGTGGCTGTCGACCCGGACAACTCCTTCACCGTAGGCTGGGACCTGCCGACCGCCGGTCGTCATGGGCTTTCAGAATGATCTATCCGCCGGTTTTTTCGGTTGAAGAACTCAAGGACGGCCAAAAACCGGAGACCTGCTCAAGCGCAGCATGGATAAGCTTGTATTCCCTCATGGGAGGACGGGCCGCCCTGAGGGGCGAAGAGGATTCGCCCCTCAGGGAGTGCATGGTGAGGCGGGATTATTCGATGGTGCAGATGGAGTCGGCACGGCGAATGAGCAAGGCTATAGTCTCAAATACCCGCAGAATCTGGTTCATATTCTCCGAACCCGTATAAGAGGTTATCAGGTCCTGACCTATGGCAAGATTGAGGTTTTGCATGCCGGTCGTGATGATAACCCCTTTTTGGCCTTTAAGGGCGCTGCAGGGATAAACATTGCCCCGCAACAGTGCCTTGACCTGGTCGAGTTCCAACATGCCGGTGCTTCCGTAGTTGCGTACCATCTGCCCATAGAGAACGGGACTTACCGCCATGGCATAGGGACCGTAATTTCCGGCCTCGCCCAAGGCGCCGACCGCCTTGACGACGTCGGCCAGGGGCACGCCCCCTTCCTTCCAGTCACTGATCTTAACGGTCAGCCGGCCCTCGACGTTGAGTAACCCTTTGTGGCCGAGGCCCTTGTGACCGTTGAAAATCAGCTGGTCTTCCTGATAGGCGACGTCTCCGGCGGCGACTGCAGCGGTGCTGACATCAAGGGGAATACCGAGATGACGGTCGGCTTCAACGTCCCGCCAGCAGATCTTGAAGTCCTTGTACAACATTGGGAAGTTGATCGTCTCACGGCGATCCGCCTCCACAATGAGATCCGACTTGTCTCCCATCATGTCGATCCCGGCCGGTTTCTGACCGCTGAAGATCGTATACGGCATGGCATAGACACCGGGCCCCAATGGTCCCAGGACCTCAATCATTCTCCGGCCTACCAGTTTGCTGCTGACGGTTGCAACCACTGCTTCGTCCAGACGGTTCCACTCTTCCCCGGTCAGGGGAGACGAATTTCTATCCAGAATGTCCATATGTTTCCTCCGTAATGGGCTGAATATTATGGCTTCTCAAAAAGATTCCCAATCCTCCGAGGGGACGGATTTTGCGTTTCTTCTGGCAGCGGCACCGTCAATTCCGTATCATTTTCCTCTTCTTTAGGTTGAGTCTCTTCCTCGCTGTTCGTGGTGACCTCCGGTTCCGAAGCGATTGACTCCACCTGCGTCACCGAGGTTTTCCCGGCCGAACCGGTCACCTGATTTTCTCCGGCAAGAGCTGCCGCTACCGCCCCCACCTCCGCTTCACCCTTGGCATACAAAGCCGCTTCGTTTGGTGCCAACTTCTTGAGTAATCCAAGAAATTCCCCGGCATGAATTATTTCTTCTTCGGCAACACTCTTCAATACTTCCTGAGCGAGCCGGTTGTCCGTCGACTCAGCCAACTGCGTATAGATTTGGATCGCCTCATATTCGGAGGCAATCGCAAAGCGGATCGCTCGCACCAGTTCTTCATTGGTTACCTTGCGATCTGCCGCCAGTCCGGCAAAAGGGTGAACGATTCCAGGCATTGATAGTTCTCCTCTTGAGATGTTATTGGGGATGAGATGAAAGAAAATCGTCTTATCGTATGATGATGGTATATATCTCTACGCGAGGAACTCGACCGTTTTCACAAATCCTCACTGTCAGATAGGTTATAATATACGAATTACACAGCAAATGAAAAGAGACGGGAAGGCATTTTTTCGAGAAATGATAAGGTATTATTGAAATGCATGAAATAGAGACATTTTTAATTTACAAGTTGGTTATTTGTACAAGTTGGTCGTTTTTGTCTGATCCAGTGGTGATGCTGTCTTCCCTGTCATTTCGACCGAAGGGAGAAATCTCCAAAAGGAGCAATCACATACCCATAATTTTCTATGACTCTTAAGTTCAGGAGACAGGCTTCCTGGCCGTCGAGCCCATCGCCGGCTTTTCAGCATCTGATCGGTTTCTTCCAGCCTTGACTGACTGCATATCGCCGGGAATCTGATAAACTTGAAATCTCTCCCTTGATCGAGAAGACATTAAGGAAGACGGAATAGTAATATTCCCCTGCCTTGGGCTGGCGTTCATCATAAAGAAACATGGTCGAGTCTTCGCCTCACCCGTTCTTATTTCCTTGAAATACCTAGTAGTTACTGGCGTCAAAAAGCAGTGAAGAGTATCTCAGGGGACAACACCGTGGGCAACAAAAACCGTGGTCATGGCAAAAGTGGTCGGCCTGCGGATAATATTTTCCAGTTCGGAAAAAAGTGCCGCGGACTGATCATCAAGGCCGCCGGCGCGCTCGAGCACCTGGCGCTTGAAACTGTAGACGATCGAATAAAAAACCTCCCGACCAAAGGCCGATGCCGGTATCGGGATATGCTCGACGCCGATTTCCTGCAGACCTATCTCGTGCATATAGCCATAAAGTTTACGGCCGACATGGCGGTCACCGCCGGCGGTCGCCTGCGCGGAGGCAATGCGCTTTTCAAGATCTTCCAGTCCTTCCGGAGCCGGATGAATAATATTCGTGCGGTCATCGACATCAAGTATAACAACAACGCCGCCCTGACGGGTGACCCGTCGCATCTCGCCGAGGACTTCGAGGGGATTCGACAGGTGTTGAAAGAGCAGTCGGGCATAACTGAAGTCCATCACGCCGTCATCTAAGGGAATCAAGTCCCCGGCGCCTTTCAGGAAACGGCAGCGTTCTGCCAGGTCCTGACCGGCAACAAGCGTTTCCGCTTTTTTTCTCAGCAGTTCCTCGGGCTCCACGCCAATAACCATGCTCGACGTCAGGCGTTTAGCGAAGAGCAGGGAGGTTACGCCCGGTCCGGAACCGAGATCGAGAACCTTTGCCCCGTCTTGGAGTCCAACCCTTTCAAGGACGGCAAACTCGATATCCTCGCCGATAGTCGCCTGGGTGGTCAGGCGTTTGAACTCCCCTTGCCGGTCGCCGAGGGTCTCGAACCGGTAGGACTCCGGCCGGCTCTTGATCGCATCCGTATCGGCACCCCGGGAGGGACCTTTGACCTGCTGCGAAGCACCGGCAGAGCCGGCACCGTGGACGACCGCGTCGGCGAGATTGACAAAACGGGTGGCAAGTGTTTTCAACAGTCTTTTTGCAAGTTTGAGCCCGAGTTCGGTATCCGCGCGGCAGACCCGCTCAAGAAAATCAAAGGGAAAGAGAAGGGCCTGGGACTTCTCCAGGGCAACGAGATCCGCTGTCCGCCTGCCCCCTCCGGGACTGCTAATTTCCCCAAAAGGCTCCCCGGGCCGAATGACGTTAATGATCCTGGGAATCCCGCCCACGGATATTTCAACCCCCAGACATCCCGAAATCAGCACGCCCATCCCCTGTTCGGTTTCACCACGGCGGTACACATACTCGCCTTGGGAAAAGGCGATTTTCGATAAACGATGCCCGACTATCCGTTGTTCTTCCTCTGAAAGTCCCTCGAATAAAGCATCTTTCTCGGCTGCCGTGCGGTCGGGCCCGGTGTGGGCAAGGCGAGCCCAGAGGTGATGTGCTTTGGATCGGGAAAAACTGGGAGTCGTGAAGGTCGGGAATCGCCCGGCCATCTTCCGGGCCGCTGCCCCCTGGTCGTCAAGCCCCCTGGAGCATATTCTGGCAAGCGGGCTCTTGATCTCATTGAGATATCCCCAGTCACGGATACAATGGGCGATCGGGACGCGGATGCCGGCGTCCATTCTGAAATTTTCCGCGTACGGTCGATATCCCAATTGGTAATAGAAGGAGACGAAGTTGAGTGCGCAATAGGAAATACCGACCATGGCCCCTTCGTTCAGATAGAAGCGATAGAGCGCCGCGATGAGCAAAGACGCCACCGTCTTACCTCTGGCCTCGGGAGCGACGGTAAAATGCGAAGCGTAGCAGAGCATATCCTGGCCGAACAGCTCGACCAGTTCGGTCTGCTTCAAATAGGTGCGATAGTTCTCGGGGAGAAGGGTTCTGCCGAGGATATTGGCTCGCGCGCATCCCAATATCCGTCCCGACTCATCGACCGCGGTGAAGTGATGCGCCGTCTCGTCCAGGGCATCCTTCATGAGCCGGTGCTCGTGATCCATCCCCTCCATGTTCCGGCCAAACTCGCCGGACCAGATCTCGTATAAAAATCGGTAGGTGTCCTCCCTATCGCGGCTGTTTTTCGCCTGCACTACATGGACGGTCATCGTATGTTCCTTTCGAGTTTATGCATTGTGCGTTGCCCGTAAATCTGGTGCAATGGGAAAAACTGACACAACAGACGGTAGAGGGTCTGTTGCTGTAAAAAAAAAGCCTGCGGTAGACGTCACAACAGGCTTTTTCCGACAATATTTCAAACGTTTTTTCGCCCTCACCCTTCGAGGTTATTCACACTGGTCAGCACCTCTCTGACCTTGGCGGCGAGTTCCATTTTCGCGAACGGCTTCTGAATCATGAAGACACCCTTATCGAGAATGCCCCTGTGCATTATGACGTTTGCCGTATACCCGGACATGAACAGCACGCGGAGCCCGGGTATAAATGTCCGCAGCCGGTTCGCAAGATCGCTTCCATTCAATTCCGGCATGATCACATCGGTAACCAGCAGATCAATCCTCTCCGGGTAATTTTCCGCCAGGGCGATGGCCTCCAAGGGTGATCTGGCTGCGATAACCCGGTAGCCGAGCTGGCTGAGAATGGTTTCCACCAGCCTGAGAATTGCGATTTCGTCTTCCACCACCAGCAAGGTTTCATCGTTGCCGTAGGCTATCTCACTTGTATCGCCGGTTATAGAAGCAACCGACTGTCCGGTGACCCGGGGCAGGTAGATATTGATTGTCGTACCACCACTAGGGTCGCTGTATGCATTAATATAGCCTTGATTTTGTTTAACAATGCCATAAACTGTAGCCAGGCCGAGGCCCGTCCCCCGACCGATGGCCTTGGTGCTGAAAAAGGGTTCGAATATCTTATCCAAGGTCGCCGCATCCATGCCTGCCCCGTCATCGCTTACCGCCAGATGAACGAATGCACCGGGGGCGGAGCCCCGGTGCAGGCTGCAGAACGCCTCGTCAAGCTCGATGTTCGAGGTCTCGATGATGATCTTGCCCACACCGCTGATGGCATCCCTGGCATTGACGCAAAGATTGGCCAGAATCTGGTCCAGTTGGCTGGGATCAATCTGTATCGGCCCTACCTGTTCGCTGGGGCACCAGATGAGTTCAATGTCCTCGCCGATCAAATGCTGCAGCATCTTGAAAATGCTCTCCACTGCATAATTGATATCCAGGACTTTGGGAGCTATCGGCTGGCAGCGGGCGAAGGCCAGTAATTGGCGGGTGAGTTCCATGGACCGCCTGGCGGCATATTGAATCTGCTGGAGATCCATATATAACTGATCATTTTCATTTAATTTCTCAAGAGCCAGCTCGGCATATCCCATGATCACATTGGTCATATTGTTATAATCATGGGCCACTCCGCCGGCCAGCCTGCCCACCGCCTCCATCTTCTGGGCCTGACGAAGCTGGTTCTCCATCTCCTTCCTGTTCTGTTCCGCCTGGCTGAGACGCAGGCTCATCTTGTTGAACTCCTCAACCAGGGAAGGCAAGGCATTGATCGATGAGGATTCGATGCGATGTGAAAAATTTCCGTCGGCAATCTGCTGAAAGGCCTGGCTGAGTCGCTTGGCAGCGGCCTCCTCCATGGACAGCTTCGGCAGACCGCTGAAGAGGGTCCACTCGACACCGGGTACATGGGTGTGACAGAATATCCAGTCCGTGCCGGCAGCGTCGGTCACAGCCAGTTCCCCCTCTTCTTTTGCAATAATTGCAGCTAGATCGAGATCCGTCCATTGCCCGTCGAGTTCGGTCAGTGGATGCAGGAAAACCGACCCCTTGGCCTGATCGATTTCGACTCGCAGTATCTCATGCAGCACCAGCATTCCCTTATTATTGATAATGAATTGCTGCTGTTCCGGAAAAGATCGTGACGAGGCGAAATCCTGATAGAGATAACGGATCGGCAGATCGATGCTCCACAAACCGATAAACTCGCCATCACGCCAGACCGGAATGGAAACGGACAGGATCAGCCCTTCGCCGGCGTAATCGATGGTGGGAGGCGTCCATTGAATCTGCCGCCCGCAATTGTTTCCCGGGCACACGGAAAGATAGGTATGGTAGGTCGTCCAATCGAAATCGCTGGTAATGGCCAGGCGCTGATCTATAAACGGGTACTGCAGGGCAGTGTTTCCGGCATCCTGGTAATAAATCCAGCCCACACCCTCAAGACGGTCATGGATATGCTTCAGGTGGGCGCCGATGTTGCGATGGCTGTACATATGCCGTCGCGCCGTCGGGTCGCTGCGCAGGTGCTGCCCCCAGGAATAGCTGACGGCATCCTTCGGGGCGATGCCCTGTCTGAATGCGGCCAGCAGGGGCTGACTCTGAAAAAAACCATCGTCATCGACCGCAAACCCCTCTTTCTGCAGCCATTCGTCGATTTTTTCATCCGGGTCATCAGGCAGACTGAGAAGCAGCAGCGTGGTTCGCTGCAATTCCTCCAAGGCATTGTATAACCGGTCGATCCGCTGGGCGAGAATCGCACGATACCGGCCGAGTTGCCAGCTGATGGCTTCAATTTCATTCATAACATCTCGTCCTTGGGAATCATTAGGTAGCCCTGGTCTGCCAAACTGCCTGAGATATGAAGGCGGGCAAGTTCCCTGCTGCCTCGGGAAGAGCCTCTTTCAGCGTCTCACCGCAAATATGCTGGTCGCCAGGTGGTAACCTTGCCGGCGGCCCGGTCCATGATTGCGATCAGGTAAATAAAACCCCATGCCTTGGGGAGAAGGAGGGGTAAGTCGGGGTTCTTTCTGATTATATGTGAAACTACGGAAGGATACAAATTGAATTCGTGTCCAACCGGAAACGAGATATCTTTTCATGAATCGAGGCGCTCGATGAAGTTAACCGCAGGCATATATATAATATTCCAAGGATTAAATTCTGAGAGCAACGAAGATTCAGGGAAAAAGAGCCGTTTCCGGACAGCCACGATTTAGCAGAGAAATGATTCCGAGGCAGGCCGGGGCAGTCATCCGCGGCCGCCGCGGAGCGGAATCCGTCCGATCCTTCCTCCATTCCGAGGCGGGACCTGCAGCCGTTTCAGCGCCGCGGTGATCAGGACATTGGTTTTTGCGGACAGCGGGTTCCCTCATCCCGGACAAGGCCGGTCGGCCGCCATGTCCGGAGAATACGCTGTTGCGGCCCTAGCCGAAGCAGAGTCCGCATTCCGGACAGGTCTTCGTGGTATGGGCGACCTGCGTGCCGCAGGCCGGACAGACCGTCTGCCTGGCCCGCGGATCGAAGGCCGCGTGCAGATGACTGAGATCATGGCCATCGAGGGCAGTGCTCTTTTTGAAGTCATGCGCCAGTACCGCCATGGCCGCCTCGGTATCGGCCTCCCGGATCTGCAGTTCCAGATCCGGGCCGCCGCGGCAGCCCTTACGGCAGGCATCCGCCTCGCCGCCGATGACCGCCGGGATGCGCTCATCGGCCAGGAGTTTCTGGAAGTATTTCATATCCTGGACCTGACCCTTGCGGAGGGTGACCAGCTTGTCCTCGGCGATGATCTCCATCGAGCGGCTGAGTTTCTGCTGGTCCCTGCCCTGCAAAAGGGCGATCTGCTGCGCACCGCTGATCAGATCGACCTGGCAGGCCGCACAGCGGACAATGCCCACCCGGTATTCATCGCCGCACTTCGGGCAATACTGCAGCTCGGGATCGATCCCGCCCACGGCTTTGGCAGCCGGGTCCACCTGTTCCGTTTTTTTCTTGAAAAAAAAGAAGTTCCCAAACATATCTAATGTATCACTTGAAGTTGTTCTTGCGAGCGTTAGAGAATAAAACGGCTCAAATCCTGGTCCTCGACAATATCCTGCAGCTGTTCCCGCACGTAGGCGGCGGTCACCACGAATTTCTCCTTCCCCCGTTCCGAGGCGTCGAAAGACAGGGAATCGAGCACCCGCTCCATCACCGTATGCAGTCTCCTGGCCCCGATCTCCTCGGTGCGCTGGTTGACCTCGACGGCGATGCCGGCCATCTCCTCGATGGCCCCGTCCTCGAAGACCAACTCGATGCCTTCGGTTTCCATCAGGGCGACATATTGTTTAGTCAGGGCGTTTTCCGGCTCGGTAAGGATCCGCACGAACTCATCCTTGCCGAGAGAGTGAAGCTCGACCCTGATCGGGAAGCGACCCTGCAGTTCGGGGATCAGGTCGGAGGGTTTGCTGACATGGAAGGCGCCGCTGGCGATGAAGAGGATATGGTCGGTCCTGACAATGCCGTACTTGGTGGTCACCGTCGACCCCTCGACGATCGGCAGGAGATCGCGCTGCACTCCTTCGCGGGAGACCTCGGGGCCTTGCGAGCCGCCGTTGCGCGAGGCGATCTTGTCGATCTCATCGAGGAAGATGATCCCCGACTCCTCGGTGCGGCGCAGGGCCTCCTTCATCACCTTTTCCATATCGACCAGTTTCTCCGTCTCCTCCTTGGTCAGGGCATCGAGGGCCTCGGGCACCTTCATCGTCCGCTTTTTCTTCTGGCGCGGGAACATCCGGCTGAAGGCGCCCTGCAGGCTCGACTGCATGTCCTCAAGCCCCGAGGTGGTCATGATCTCCACCATCGGCATCGACTTCGATTCCTGCAGGTCGACCTCCAGTTCACG
>JANMSX010000018.1:0-12499 GCA_031389785.1 Desulfobulbaceae bacterium
GCGAAGGCCCTTCTCGAACAGGATGGCAAGGACACCCCGTGCGACACCTTCTTCGATGAATGGGCAACCCTGTCGCAAGCTGACCTTTCAGGCCTGTTCAGCCAGGGAAGCCTGAGATTGACGGTCTCCGATCTCTCCGGCAGGGTGCAGATCAACAGCCTTGCCAAAAGCGGCGCAGTCGGGACAGGCACCAGGGAGATTCTGAACCGCCTGCTGATTTCCGGGGAATTCGCCATCAAGGACGAGTCGGATGCCAAGGCAATCGTCGATTCACTTGTTGACTGGCTCGATACCGATGACCAGGAGTTGGATTTCGGGGCGGAGAACAGCTACTACCGCTCGCTTTCTCCCGCCTATGGCTGCCGGAACGGGCCGGTGCAGTTTATTGAGGAACTTCTGCTGGTCAAAGGGGTCACGCCGGACCTGCTGTTCGGCACGGCGGACAAAAAAGCGCTGGTGGAGTTCATAACGGTGCACGGCGATGACGGGAAAATCAACCTCAATACCGCCGGCCTGGAGGTATTGCAGGCGATGGATTCTCAGGTAACCAGGGAGCTTGCCCTGAAGATGGATGATTTTCGCCGGGATAGGGAAAACCTGGATAATCTGGCCAGCCCCGGCTGGTATACAGGCGTGCTGCCCGTTGATGTGGTTTTCGACCCTGCATTTCTGACCACTGCAAGCAGATATTTTTCCATTGAAGCAGAGGGGAATTTTGATACATTGAAACGAAGGATTGTCAGCGTTGTCAGCAGGGAAAACCAAGGCAAAATTATTGAATTGATCCGCAAGGTAGAGTGAACTGATGGCGAATACCGTTTTTGCCCTTGATATCCACGATGATCTCGTCACCGGAGTGATGGTGAAGTACGTCGGCAAGACCCACCTGGTTACAGCCTGCGGGATTGCCGAGGTCGGATCGCAGCCCCTGGAAACAGTGGTCTCCGAAGTAATCTCCCAGGTTGGCTTCAGCGCTGGGGATTGTCGGGTGGCCTTGGGGGCGGAGCAGTTTTTTTACCGTAATCTCAATTTTCCCTTTACCGATACCGCCAAAATCACCAAGGTTCTGCCGGGCGAACTCGCCGAGAATGCTCCGGTTGAAGCGGAAAGCATGATTTTCGACTATCTGCTCGCCGGCAGGAAAGGGCGGGAGGCAACGGTCATTGCGGCGATAACGGATATATCCTTCCTTGCCGGTCAACTGCAGTTTCTGCAAGATCTGTCATGTGACCCTGAGATTATCGGGATCAGCGGCACCTTCGGGGCAACCGGCATCAGCGGCCTTGCCGGAGTTCCGGAAGATTATATCTACCTCGATGTCGGGTTCCGCCGGGCAGTGCTGGTGGCGATTACCGCCGGACAGATATCCCTGTTGCGTTCGCTTGCCTTTGATACCGGGCTGCAGGCTGGTTTTCGACTGACGGAAGGGAGTCATGAGGTCTCTGTTCTTCGCCCTGAAAACCTCCGGAAGGTTATCGACACATTTGCCCAGACTGTGCGCCAGACTCTGCAGGCGGCGAGGATGGGCATGCGGAGTGAGGATCTCCCCCTGTATCTCGCCGGTCCCGTCGGGGCCTATCCCGGTCTCGCCGAGTCGCTGCAGGATTCGCTGGGGCTTGAGGTGAAAAGCAGCAGCATAGTTTCGCAGCCCATGCTGAAAATCGAAGATGCAGTAGCCGCCCGCTGGCAGGCGGGGGCGATGGAAAGGGCCCTGGCCCTGGCCCTGACCCAGCCGACGGTCAAAAACCGCCGGGTGTTTAATTTCAGGAAAAATGCCTTCAGAAAAAAAGGATCGCTGCAGGACCTGCGCAGGTATGCGAAACTCGCCTCGTTGCCGCTGGCCCTGGCGGTCGTGCTGGTTGTCGCCTTTGTCTGGCGCGATCATGCCCAATTGGTGGCAAGGCAGAAGGCACTGGATGGCCAGATTCGCGAAATATTCAGCCAGACCCTGCCGGATGTGACCAGGGTGGTCAACCCGGTGCAGCAGATACAGACCAGGATCGACGAGGCAAAGACAGCCTACATGAGCGGCGGAACAACGGACGCCGGTCTGGGGATGCTGGCTCTTCTCGCCGAGATTTCCGCGCGGATCCCGCCCAACCTCCAGGTGCAAATCGTCAGAATGACCGCCGACCAGAAAGAAGTCCGCCTCAGGGGCACGACGGAAAATTTCAATGTAGTCGATAACGTCCAGAAGGAATTGGAGAAATCCCCGTATTTTTCGAAAGTGGCTATCAGCTCGGCGAATTCTTCCGCAAGAAGCGGGACGATAGATTTTGAGATCAAGATTGATCTGAGGCGGTAACGGAATGGGCTCTTTGTCGTCATACCTGGATCTGCAGAGTCTCCGCGAGAAAAGCGGGTTTGATCAACTCGAGAAAAGGCAGAAAATCCTGCTGTTGTCCATTTCCTTTCTCCTGCTGCTGTTCTTCCTCTACCAACTGGCCGTTTCCCCATACCTGGATGCACGCGCACGACTGCAGAACTCGGTGCAGCGAGGGCAGGAGGATCTCCAGCAGATCCAGAAACTCCGCCAGGATTACCAGCTGGTCAAAAAGCAGGAAGGGGGGATCAAAGACCGACTGGCCAAGAGACCCAAGGAGTTTGCCCTTTTTTCTTATGTGGACAAACAGGCGGATCTGGCGGATATCAAGGATACCATACAATACATGAAGCCCTCTGCCTTAACGGGTGAAGGTCCCCTGAAGGAGTCCCTGGTCGAGTTGAAATTGCAGGAGGCAACCCTGGAAGGGCTTGCCAACTTTCTCAAGCTGGTTGAATCGACGGAGAATGTAGTAAGCATCCAGCGAATTTCGATCCAGGAAAGCAGCAGCGGCGACGGCTATCTTGATGTCACCATGCAGATCGTCACCTTTGTCGAGGAGGCTGGTCGATGAAAACCGGATCAGGTTCATTTCTTCGCTGGTTCCTGTATTGCTGCTATGCAGTTGTCCTGACTTCGGCGCTGCTCTATCTGCGTTTTCCCATGCCGGAGTTCAAGGAATATTGCCTCAGACAGGTCAAAGCTTTGTTCACCGGCACCGAGTGCTCAATAGGGCGAATCGGCTTTACTTTTCCCTTCGGCCTCCTGTTTGAAAATGTGGCATTTTCCTTGCCGGACCAGCCCAAGACCCCGGTTTTCGTGCTGAATTCTCTGACTATTTCTTCCCCTTTGCAGGATTTCGGCAAGGCATATATCCTGAACGGGCAGGGGTATTCCGGAAGATTTACCGGGACCTTGACCCCCCGGCAGAAGGACCGGCATTTTTTACTTGACCCGTTGAGAATAGAGGGGCTGGATCTGGCTGAGATGAAATCCGTACATGATACGCTCGGGCGAGGAATTTCAGGTCGATTGGATTATACCGGCACATATTCCGCCGTGGTCAATCAATATCTTGCCGGCAAGGCGGCAGGCAGGGTAAAACTGCGGGAAGGGAAAATTACTCTGCTGCAGCCTGTCCTCGACCTGAAGGAGATTGACATGCAGCAGGTGGATATGGACATTCAATACGATAAGAACCGGTTGCAGTTCGCAAAAGGGAAGCTGACAGGGAAAGAATTATCCGCCGATTTTTCCGGAACGGTGCAGGTGATCAATCCGTGGTACCTGAGTAATGTGACCACAATCGGAGATTTGGCCCTGCAGGCCGAGTATGTGAGCGAGAACACAGCGCTTCGCAACGAGGTAGCTGCCCTTCAGAAACAGTTTAAAAAATCGACGATCCCTTTCCGGGTTGCTGGAAGTCTGCAGAGCCCGGCATTCCGGTTTGGTCGCTGAGGCCCCGTACCATGAAAAAAAGTATTTCAACCATCCTGCCCCTGCTGTTTATAACGCTGTTATGCGTCGTGGCGGTTGAAGGGTTCTATGCCGTGGTTGAGAAATATCTGCGAGCCCCTGCCGAAGAGACCAGGGTCGTTTCCCAGGTACCGGAACGGAAGCAGGTGGATAAGGCTGCAACACAACGCACCCCGGATGGTGATGTCAGCAGGATTCTTGCGCGAAATCTTTTTGGGCCGCCGCCTTCCGCCGGTAAAGATGACCAGGCCGGGAAAGATCCGGCGGAAGACCTGCAGCCGACGAGCCTCTCGCTTGTACTGATGGGGACCATAATCAGCGACGGACAGGAAAGCCGGGCGATTATCCTGGAAAAAACTAAAAAAAAACAGGATATATATCATCAGGGTGATGTTGTCGAGGGGGCAATCCTGAAAGAGATAATGCGGAAAAAGGTTGTCCTGACGTACAATGATAAGGATGAAATCCTTGATATGACCGAAGCAGCTGAATATGCATCCAAAATACCACCAACTATAAATGTCGCCCCTGTGCAGCGACAGTTGCAACGACAGGCACAAGCACAGGCAGAGGCGCAGCAAGTACTGCCGGAGCCGGAAGTCGAGACAGTAGAGCAGGTCTTGCCGGAGCCGGAGCCGCAGGCGGTCGAAGAACCCGAGTCACCTCCGGATTCCCCCGCTTCTGTTACGCAGCCCAGAATGATACGGCCGAACCCAAGGATTTATACTCCATCGCAGGGACAACCCTCCCAATATTAAAAAAATGGTTATGTGTCGAAAACTCTTTCAGAATCTTCTCGTATTCATCGTTTTTCTCAGTCTGACAATCGTGCCGGTTCATGGGGCTGAGGAGACGGCTGAAATTGATCAATCCGCCGCTGAGGATACCGGTCCGCCCGTCGCTGACGATATCGAACAGCGATTCATAACCATTGATTTCGACAATGTCGACATCCGTATGTTCATCAAATATATCAGTGAATTGACTGGTAAGAATTTTGTCGTGGACAAAACGGTGCAGGGGAATGTGACGATAGTTTCGCCGACAAAGATATCAGAAGATGAGGCCTACCGCGTCTTTGAATCCGTTCTCAATGTGCATGGGTACACAACCGTTACCGCCGGCTCGATCATCAAGATTCTGCCTTCGGCGGAAGCCCGCTCCCAGAACATCGATACCCAGCTGAGCAGTCTCCCCTCTTCGCCGGAAGACCGGGTAGTGACGCAGCTGATTCCGCTGAAATACACCTCGCCGGAAGAGATGAAAAAAGTTCTCACACCGCTGGTTTCCAAGACCTCCGTGATGGTTGCGCACACCCAATCCGGCTTACTCATCGTTACTGAGACGCAATCCAATATGCAGAGGCTGCTCGCCATCATCGAAGCCATCGATGTGGAATTTTTCCACGAGGACATGGCGGTCATTCCACTGCGGCATGCAACCTCCGAGTCCATCGCCAAGGTTATCGGGTCCATCTACCAGCAGGCGGCGACCAGGAAGGATGCGGCCTTGGCTTCTTCGGTCAAGGTTGTCCCCTACGAGAGGATCAATTCCCTGGTCGTCGTCGCCAGTACCCCCGACATCGAACGGATACGGGGCCTGATCGCGATGCTTGACACCGAGGTTGAGCGTGGCGAGGGAAATATCCATGTCTTTTATCTCCAGAATGCCAGCGCCCCTGAACTGATCAAGGTTCTCAATGTCCTGCCCGAAGGCAAGCCCACCGGCAAGGAGGGTGCGGCCCCTCAGATGCCGGCAATCTCAAAGGATGTCAAGATAACGGCCGATCCTGAAACCAATTCCCTTATAATTACGGCCTCCAAGGAGGAGTATAGCGTTATTGAGGATGTGATCAAGAAACTGGATATTCCCCGGCGCATGGTCTACCTGGAAGCCTTGATCATGGAGGTTGACACCACCAAGAACTTTGAGGTCGGGGTCGAGTGGATAACCGGCGGGATATTCTCAGATGGTACCGGACAGGCGGTGTCGGGCTTCAGCAGCAATTCTGATGCACCCTTTGTTTCGATCGGCGGTATAGATGGCAGAAACCCCGAACTGGCAAACGGCTTTTCCTTTGGCGTCCTGAAACAGGGCATCAAGATAGGCGGTGTCACCTTTCCCAACATTGCGGCAATATTCCGGGCATTTAAAAATGATAGTGCCGTCGACATCATATCGACTCCGCAGATACTCACCACCGACAACAAGAAGGCGGAAATCAGTGTCGGTGAAAATGTTCCCTATCTCGTCAGCGAGAGCACCCCTGCGAACGATCAGGTTTTACAAACCAATCAGTATGAATACAAGGATGTCTCCACCAAATTGACGATCACTCCGCATATAAATCAGGCGGATACCCTGCGTCTTGAGATCCAGACTGAGGTTATCAAGCTGAAGGGCCCTGACGCTGGTGATTTCCGTCCGACCACCCTTAAACGAACGGCCGACACCACTGTTATCCTGAACGATACCGATACGGTAGTTATTGGCGGTATTATCGGCCAGGATTCAACCGACGGTGAATCGGGTATACCGTTTCTCAGCGATATCCCTCTTCTCGGCCGGCTGTTCAGGTCCACAACCAAGAACAGCAACATGACCAACATGTTTATTTTCATAACCCCGCATATCATCCGAAACCCTGCCGATATTGCCAACATGTCGCTGAAAAAGGAGGTCGAAGTCGGCAGGGAGATACCGCAATTGCATGACAAGGGGAAGGAGAAGGTGAATACCGAGCAGAGCATGGCGCTCACCGAAATGGGCTTTGAAAAACTGCTGAAAGAAAACTACCAGGGGGCGAAGCAATTTTTTGTCAAGGCCTTGGAAAATGACGTGAAAAACCCGTATGCCTTATTGAATCTCGGTGTGGTCTATGAGTCGGAGAACAAACCGGAGGAAGCCCTGAAAATGTATCAGGCGGTAATTTCCACGGGAACGCCTTTAATCGCACCCAATTCGACGGATCCCAGCAAAAAAGGTCTGCCTTTGCTGCAGATCGCTCGGGACAATATTGAAAAATTGCAGAAAAACAGACAGAAAAGGCAGTCACCCGGAAAGTCTGGTTTGTCCATAGACGAGGTTCTGTGAAAAATCCAGCTCACGGCAGGAAAATAGGAGAACTGCTTATTGACCGGGGAAAGATTACCCCCGCCGTTCTCCAGGCCGCCTTGGATGACCAGAAAGCCAGCGGCGACCGCCTTGGCGAAATCCTCATCAGAAATAAGGAGATCGATGAAGTAGATCTGCTGGAGGCCCTGGCGGTCCAGTTCGACATGGAGTTCGTGTCGACCCTTCCCTCCGAGATCCAGAGTGATTTCACCACCAGGCTGACCATCGGCTTTTTAAAGAAATACAAGATGGTGCCGGTTGCCAGCGGCGAAGATGCCTATGTGGCCATCAGCGACCCCTTCCTGTTTCAGGAACTCGATGACGTGCGGCGGATCCTCGGCTGGGAAGCCGCCCGGGCGGTTCTCTGCCCCTCCCTGGCAATATTGAACAGCATCAATTACGCCTACGATATGCGCCAGAATACCGCCGAAGAGGTGATGCAGGATATTCACGATGAAGATCCCGAAGCCCTGTTTTCGGCGATAGAGGAAGTCGGGGACCTGCTCGACGACACCAGCGAAGAACCGGTCATCAGACTGGTGAACTTCATGTTTTCCCAAGCTGTCCGGAATAATGCATCCGACATCCATATCGAGCCGTATGCAAACAGTGTCAAGGTCAGGCAGAGGATCGACGGTATTCTCTACGACATGCTCAGCCCGCCCAAGCATGTCCAGTCGGCCCTGGTGTCGCGGATCAAGATCCTGGCAAAACTTAAGATCGATGTGAAGATGCTGCCCCAGGACGGCCGCATCGAGTTAAAGATAGGCAACAAGGAAATCGATGTGCGTGTTTCAACCCTGCCGACCTCGGCCGGGGAACGGGTGGTCATGCGTTTGCTCGATAAATCGTCGGTTCTGATTTCCCTATCCGATCTCGGCATGCCCGATGACCGGTTCCGGCCGTTTACCGAGGAAATCCATGCGGCCCATGGCATTGTCCTGGTTACCGGCCCGACCGGTTCCGGGAAAACCACAACCCTCTATGCCGCGCTCACGACAATTCACAAAACCGATATAAATATCATTACGATAGAGGATCCGGTCGAGTACAAGATCAGCGGTATCGGCCAGGTGCAGGTGAATCCCTCGATCGACCTGACCTTTGCATCCGGCCTGCGGTCCATCGTCAGGCAGGACCCGGATGTTATCCTGATCGGTGAGATCCGCGATTTGGAAACGGCCGAGATCGCCATCCAGTCGGCCCTGACCGGTCATCTCGTCTTTTCGACGCTGCACACCAATGATTCCGCCAGCGCCATTACCCGTCTCATCGATATGGGCATCGAGCCCTTTCTCCTCTCATCCTCGATCAATGCCATTCTCGCCCAGAGGCTTGTGCGGATGATCTGTGTGCACTGCAAGGAGGAATATGATCCTCTTCCTGAGGAACTGCGGAAGCTCGGGCTTGATGAGGAAGTAATCGGCCTGGACCGCAAGGTCTATCACGGTCGCGGCTGCAGCAAATGCCATCATACCGGTTACCGGGGCCGCTGCGGGATTTTCGAACTGCTCCTGATGAGTCAGACGATGAAGAGCCTGGTCCTGAATACCGCCGATGCCAATCTTATTAAGCAGCAGGCCATCGCCGAGGGGATGATCACCCTGCGCAAGGATGGCGCCATGAAGGTCCTCCAGGGGATTACCACGATTGAAGAAGTTTACCGTGTTTCCCATGAATAAATGCACCTTGCCTTAGGAATTCACTCCCGGCTGGCGCAACCGGTTCGGTTCAGCTGGATTTTCTGAGACAATATCCTGCCTTCCGGAAATTTCATCCCACTTGTCATCCCAAACGCTATCCCTCCTGTCATCCAAACCGCTATCCCTCCTGTCATCTCGACCTTCCCCACTTCTGTCATTTCGACCTTCCCCACTTCTGTCATCTCGACCTTCCCCACTCCTGTCATCTCGACCTTCCCCACTTCTGTCATCTCGAATTTCCCCCACTTCTGTCATCTCGACCGCAGGGAGAGATCTCAATATGCCGGGAACTGCCATTTTGCAAGGAGATAGGTGCGGTCGACGGTGATAGGGAAGTCTATAATTTCAAGTAAATCGTCGGACAGCTTCTAATGAGATTTTTGCATTCTGAGATTTCTCCCTGCGGTCGAAATGACAGCGTGGGGGATGGTCGGAATGACAGTGGTAAGGGGCGAAATGTTGGTATGAGGCGTAAGCCTGTATTATCGTCATCGCTTTTGTCATTTTAAACCGCCATCACTTCTATCATCTTGATTTTCATCACTTCGATCATCCCGCTTGTCATCCAAACCGCCATCCCTCCTGTCATCTCGACTTTCCCCATTTCTGTCATCTCGACCGCAGGGAGAGATCTCATACCACCCATCACTCAGATCCTTCCACTCAGGGTTGCCGGTGGCAACCAGGCTATTCTTTTTCTCTCGCCGCCATTTCTTGATTTCTTTTTCCCGTGCTATCGCGGTGCCGATATCCTGCGTTTCCTCGAAGTAAACCAGTTTATTCACGTAATACTTTTTCGTAAAACCCGGAAATATTCTGGTCTTGTGCTCATGTACACGCCGCGTAAGATTATTGGTTACGCCGACGTACATGACATTGTTGTTCTTGTTTATCATTAGGTATACGTAGTAGCTATGTGATAAGGGCATGAGATTTCACCATTCTGAATTTCTCCCTGCGGTCGAAATGACAACGTGGGGGGGGCGAAATGACAACGAGGGAGGTTCGAAATGACAACGTGGGAGGTTCGAAATGACAACGCAGGGGTGAAAAGACCGCAAGGGGCAAGGTCCTGTTCTACCTGGTCCAGTTCATTGTGTTGATCTGCCGCCACGTTGGAATGATAGAGGGAGGTGAAGTTCATTTCAACTGGTAACTTGAATTCAACTGTCAACTCGACTTTTTCCTCTTCTATCATCTCTCCCTGTTCCACCTCTTTCAGCTCGACCTGCCCCAACTTTGTCATCTCGAATTTGCCCCAATTTTGTCATCTCGACCGCAGGGAGAGATCTCAATATGCCGGGGACTGCCATTTTTGCAAGGGGATAGGTGCGGTCGATGGTGATAGGGAAGTCAATAATTTCAAGTAAATCGTTGGACAGCTTCTAATGAGATTTTTGCAATCTGAGATTTCTCCCTGCGGTCGAAATGACAGCGTAGGAGACGAACTCCTCTTCTACCCGGTCCTTTTTGCTATAACCGGCAGGCCCTTTGACGGAACCTGGGCCTGCCGGTCAACAAGGCGATTATTTCAGGGCCTGCAGGCGTTCCTCGAACTCGGTACTGCTGAAACGATAGACCTGCGTGCCGTAGCATTCGACGGCGAACGAAGCGCAGACGCTGCCGAGCAGCGCACTCTTCTCCATACCCCGGCCGTTCATCAGGCCGCTGATCAGGCCGCCCCGGTAGGCATCGCCGGCGCCGGTCGGGTCCACCACTTTTCTCGCCGGGCAGACCGGGATCTTCGTTTCGCCGTCAGGCCTGTACAGCATCGAGCCCGCCTCGCCGAGGGTTATAATGGTCGATTCAGCCCTGGCCAGGAGTTCCGCTTTCTGCAGACCGGTCTTGTCGAGGATGAGGTCGAATTCGTAGTCGTTGACGATCAGGATCTTCGCGCCGGTGACGGCCGAGAGCAGGGCTTCGGCCTGCAGGACCGGCAGGGCCTGGCCGGGATCGAAGATATAGGGGATGCCGGCCTCGCGGCACTGGCGGGGATAGGCGATCATATCGTCAAGGTTGCCGGGCGAGACGAGGACCAGGGTCTCCCGAGGGGCGAGGGAGGCGAAATCAAGGTCGGAAGAGTATTTCATCGCCCCGGGGTTGAAGCCGGTGATCTGGTTGTCGGCCTTGTCGGTGGTGATATAGGCGCCGGCGGTCAGTTCCGTGGAAATGACCTTGATGCCGTCCCTGGCGATGTCGTGCTCGGCCAGCCATTCGAAATACCGGTGATTGTCGAGGCCGATGGTCGCGGAGATATGGGCTTTTTCACCCATCAGGTTGAGGGCGTAGGCGATGTTGCCGGCGGTGCCGCCCAGGTTTTCCGTGACGCCGTCCACCTGGAAGCAGACATTCAGGACATGAATCTTGTCAGGCAGGATATGGTCGGAGAAGTACTCGGGGAAATTCATGATCCTGTCATAGGCCAGTGAGCCGCTCACAATAACCTTCATCGTTGTAACCTCTTCTGTTGGCGAAGCGTGGAATGGATGCGGCCGGGACAAATGGAAGCGCCGCCGGGAGATCCGGCCGCCGGTCGTCCGTGCCGGTGTTTTCACTTGCGCTGCGTGCGTCCCGCCGGCCCGCCAGGCGGGCGTCGAATTGATGGCGAACGGTCAGGGCCGCGGCCTGCAGCGGCGGGTATGGCCCTGTTTAACACAGCCTCGGCAGGGTGTCCAATGAATAGTCGAGGTTATAACCGTATCGGATGCAAGGCAGGGGTGGAACGAGTAAGGCTTACTTGAGAAGCACCCATCGCTCCCGTAAAACATTGATAATCGTACTGACGCATTCCTGCAGAGGAAGTGTCCCTGTATCGATGTCGATATCCGGTTGCGATGGCCTTTCATACGGGGAAGATATGCCGGTATAATTCTTGATTTCACCGGCTCTGGCCTTTTTGTACAAACCTTTTACATCGCGCTGCTCGCAGATCTCCAGCGGGCAGTTGCAGAAGATTTCGATGACGTTTTCGGTGCCGATTATCTCCCTGGCCATCGCCCTGTCGCTTGCAAGCGGTGAGATAAAAGCCGTCAACGAGATGACGCCGGCGTCGAGAAACAGTTTTACCATCTCCGCTATCCGCCGCAGGTTTTCCTTGCGCTCGGGAAGGCTGAAGCCCAGGTCGCGGCAGAGGCCATGCCGGACGTTGTCGCCATCAAAGACGTAAGTTCTGCAGCCCATAAGGTGCAGCCGTTCTTCAACCGCATGGGCCAGGGTTGATTTCCCCGATCCGGAAAGCCCGGTAAACCAGAGATTGATGCTCCGGTGGCCATTGAGGGTCTCGCGGCGTGGCCTGTTAACCGCGGCGTTATGACGATGTAAATTGAGGTCGGCGGTCATGGGTGTTCGGACCTTGGGTAGTGGGTGGAGATAGTGTACCGAGGATTATTTTTTCGGGACATATCATTGCAGATTGAGAGCACAAAAGCTAGCCAATATTTATGATTTTGGAACCGGTTTCTGGAATGGCGGAACGGAACTTAGCCGCTTGCAAAAACCTTAGCACCTTGCAGTCGGCTATCCAAGCCTCTGTCATTTCAACCAAAGGGAGAAATCTCAAGTCTCAGTAAGGAAAAATTCCAAAAGAAAAACGAGATCTCTCCCTTGTCGAGATGACAGCGAGGTGGCGGTCGAGGGGACAGCGGGGGAGATGGTCGTTATGACAACAAGGGAAGGCGGTCGGTATGCTGGCAGGGATGGAGGTAGATGAGATCTCTCCCTGCGGTCGAGATGACAGCGAGGAAGGCGGTCGAGATGACAGCGAGGTGGTGGTCGAGATGACAGCAGGGGAGATGGTCGTTATGACAACAAGGGATGGCGGTCGGTATGCTGGCAGGGATGGAGGTAGATGAGATCTCTCCCTGCGGTCGAGATGACAGAAGTG
>JANMSX010000089.1:0-14513 GCA_031389785.1 Desulfobulbaceae bacterium
ACGGAAGTTAAGCTCTTCAGCGCCGATGGTACTGCATGGGAGACTATGTGGGAGAGTAGGTCGCCGCCGAATTTTTTGCCCAGAAAGCCCCTGCCCGGTTCACCCCGGACAGGGGCTTTCTGCGTTGCAGTCCCCCTCCCCCGCCACCGCCCCTTTTCTTTTCAGGTGAAGGATACATGAATATGCTGTATAGAAAAGCAGTATTCACCTTCCAATGCTATCAATGATGGCATTGAAGATCCACCGCATCCTCAAAATCAAAGCCCGGTTTTTTTATTTAAAACAACAGTAATATGAAAGTTGCAGGCAAGTTCTACCGGACAATCTGGATCGATGAGGAAAATACCTCTGCGGTCAATATTATCGATC
Source organism: Desulfobulbaceae bacterium (assembly GCA_031389785.1). Taxonomy (GTDB): domain Bacteria; phylum Desulfobacterota; class Desulfobulbia; order Desulfobulbales; family Desulfocapsaceae; genus Desulfoprunum. The sequence goes on from JANMSX010000089.1 coordinate 370, forward strand.
AACGTCAGCTTCCCCATAATTTTGTCCTGGAAACTCTTGTCTCGACAGATGAGGTAGCCAGGGCCATTTCCGATATGCATGTCCGTGGCGCCGGGCTTATCGGGGCCACAGCCGGATTCGGCATGTACCTCGCCTGCCTCCAGGCCGATCGCAGCTCGCCCGAGACCTTTTTGCAAGACATTTCCGAGGCGGCAAAAAAAATCATGGCAACCCGACCAACCGCCGTCAATCTCAGCTGGGCGGTTAATCGTATGCTCGAAGCCATGCACTCTGGCGGGAAATCGATAGACAAAAAGATCCAGTGCAGCCGTGACACAGCCCAGGCCATAGCCGATGAAGATGCTGATTACTGCCGCCGCATCGGTCAACATGGGCTGAGAATAATAGAGGACATCAGCAGGGCCAAATCCGGCAATACTGTCAACATCCTTACCCATTGCAATGCCGGCTGGCTGGCCTTTGTCGACTATGGAACGGCGACGGCACCTCTCTACGCCGCCTTCGATCAAGGTCTTGATATCCATGTCTGGGTCGACGAGACCCGTCCGAGAAATCAGGGAGCGAGCCTTACCGCATGGGAACTCGCGCAGCACGGAATTCCCCATACCATCATAGTCGACAATGCCGGCGGCCACCTCATGCAGCACGATATGGTCGACATGGTCATTACCGGTACCGACCGGACGACCTATACCGGGGATGTCGCCAATAAAATCGGCACATATTTAAAGGCCCTTGCAGCCCGCGACAATAATATCCCTTTCTATGTCGCCCTGCCTTCTTCCACGTTCGATTGGCATATCAGAGACGGCGTTCGCGATATCCCTATCGAGGAGAGAAACAGCAATGAGGTCAGATATATCTCAGGACTGCTCAACGATGAAATTGTCTCTGTCCTGCTTCCTCCAGCCCACAGCCCTGCCGCCAACTATGCCTTTGATGTGACTCCTGCACGGCTTGTTTCCGGACTGATTACCGAACGGGGGATCTGCCCGGCTTCCGAGGACGGCATATTGTCCCTCTTCCCCGAAAAGCGGAAAAATCAGTAGGTACCGCACCCTTCACCGGAGAAACGCCATGCCCCTGCTGCTTGCCAGCGAGCGAGAACAGATTTGCCGGTTTGGCCGGAGGATGCTTGCAGAGCGGCTTACCCGAGGTACAAGCGGCAATCTGAGCATCTGCAACCGCAAGGCCGGACTTCTCGCCATCAGTCCCAGCGGCCTCGATTATCTCGAAACCGAACCCGCAGACATCGTCGTTCTCGATCTCGATGGCAGGATTGTCGATGGCAACAGAGAGCCGTCTTCGGAATATGCGCTCCACAGAAAAATCTACCAGGATCGCGACGACATCTCGGCTGTTGTGCACGCACATTCTACCTTTGCGACTGTCCTGAGCTGTCTCGGCTGGGAACTGCCCGCCGTTCACTATATGCTCACCCTGGCCGGTGACACTGTGCGCTGCAGCCGATATGCGACCTTCGGCACGGAAGAACTTGCCGGTAATGCCCTGGAGGCAATGGCACAGCGCAATGCCGTGCTCCTGGCCAACCACGGTCTGGTCGCGGCAGGTTGCGATATCACCGCTGCCTTTGCAATCGCATGTGAAGTCGAGTTCTGCGCCGAAATCTACTGGCGGAGCAGGTGTGTCGGCAATCCGGTCATCCTTGCTGACTCCGAGATGAACACGATGAAAAGGCTTTTCCGTTCCTATGGTCAGAAAACTGAGCCTGAGTCTCCCTCAGCCTGAGGTACTGCCGGTTTTCCCAGCCAGCATGACCATGTCTGTTCCATTTCCCGTCTTGGAAATGGTTCCTTGACGTCTGTTGCCGCTATCAGGTAGATTTACGGTTTTGATATACGCATTTCAACCCTGCGTACTCTGTGGCAAATCTCCTCCATTATCAGGATCCCCGATGTCTCAGTTCCATGCCCTCGTCGCCCTTGTCCTTGCTGCCGGCAAAGGCACCAGGATGAAATCAGAAAAGGCTAAAGTACTTCATGAAGTCTTTTCAGTCCCGATGATTCACCACGTTCTCCGCGCCATTGCACCTCTGCAGCCGTTACGGACCCTGGTCGTGGTCGGCCATCAGCGTCAGGAGGTCGGCAAGGCGGTGGAGGGCTTCAATGTTGGATGTGTCATCCAGGAAAAGCAGCTTGGGACCGGCCATGCGGTATTAGCGGCCGAACAAACCCTCGGCGGAACGGACTGCACGGTGCTGATCCTCTGTGGCGACACCCCTCTCATCAGGACAGAGACACTGCAGGAAATGTATAATTATCACCTTTCCCGGGCAGCCATACTCACCCTCATGACGACAACCCTCGAGAATCCAAACAATTATGGCAGGATCCTTGTCGGAAAAGAGGGGGATATCACTGGCATTGTCGAAGAAAAAGACGCCACTCCCGAACAGAAGACAATTCAGGAAATAAATACCGGCATTTACCTGGTCAGCGAGAAATTTCTGTTTGCGGCCCTGCACCGGGTCGGCACCGACAACAGCCAGGGCGAGGTATATCTCACTGATATTATCTCCCAGGCAGTGGAGGCCGGCTACAAGGTGGAAAAATTCACCACCCCTTGTGCCAAGGATGTCCTTGGTGTCAATTCACGGGTGGAACTTGCGGTAGCGCACGGAGAGTTACGGGACAGACGCAATAAGGATCTTATGCTGCAGGGCATCACCATGTATCATCCCGAGACCATCAGCGTCTCCCCCGAAGCAGCTGTCGGTGCGGACACCGTTCTTATGCCGGGGGTGCACATCCGCGGAAAATGCAGGATAGGCAATCAGTGCCGGATCGAGCCGGGGGTCATCCTCGAGAACTGTACGCTCGGCGACCACGTCCGGGTGGGCGCTTACAGCTGTATCGCCGACCGGATAATACAATCCAATACGGTTATCCCGCCGCACAGCCTTTTTCCGCTGCCGGAGGGCTCCAAACAAAACCTGTTTACTGCGGCATCTTGAGAAAGAAAATTGAGGTTACGCCGTCCCTTTTTTTGAACCGCGCATGAACGGCCGCCGGCGGCATCCACGCAAAACGATCGGAGTACACAATGAGCAAACAGAAATCAATGTATTCAACGATACTCGGCGATCATTTCCCGATGGAGATGACCATTACCTTTGAAGGGCAGACCCTGGTCTATCGCAAAAAAACGTGGAAAATACCGCAGGATGACGGCACGTTCGATGAACGCGGTGTACGGTATGGTGAAAATCCCGACCAGGAAGCGGCCCTCTATGAACTGGTCAACGGCAATCTGATCCTCGGAGACTGTTCTTTCATCGAACCAGGCAATGGGCTGGTCTCCTCGATCCGGGTTGAGGATATGCTGCAGGTCGGAAAACATCCAGGAAAAATCAACCTGACGGATATTGATAATGGCCTCAATATCCTGAAATACCTGGTGGATCGTCCGGCTGCCGTGATCCTCAAGCACAACAACCCCTGCGGTGCCGCCTATGGAGAGACGCTGGCGCGGGCCTTCGACCGGGCCAATCGCTGCGACCGCATTGCCGCCTTTGGCGGGGCGGTGGTCATGAGTCGGGCCTGCGACAGGGATACGGCCGCACTCCTGGCCGCAAACTACCTGGAGGTGGTCTGCGCCCCGGATTTTGAGGAAGGGACCCTGGAGATCCTGAAAAAAGGCAAGAACCTGCGAATAATCAAAATCGCCGCAATTGACCGTCTGGCTGAGTTCGAGAGATTCCGCTTCGTCGATTTCAAGAGCCTGATTGACGGAGGCATTATCGCCCAGCAATCGGCCGTCAACTCCATCCGCACCCCGGCCGATCTGAAACCGGCGATCGCAAGCTGGCAGGGCCGCGAATACCGGTGCGATCGTCAGCCTACCGAACGTGAGATTGACGACATGCTCTTTGGCTGGGCCGTGGAACACGGTGTCACCTCCAACTCCGTCCTCTATGTAAAGGATGGTTGTACCGTCGGTATCGGCACCGGCGAGCAGGACCGGGTCGGCGTGGCCGAGATCGCCGTGCACAAGGCCTATATCAAATATGCGGACATCCTCTGTTTCGACGCCCACGGCATTCCCTATGCCGATCTGGTGCTGGCCATCAGCAAAGGTCAACGCGACCAGGCCGAAAAAGAGGCTGTAGATACGCAGGTACAAAAAGACAAGGGCGGCATCCCCGGCTCCGTCATGATCTCCGATGCCTTTTTCCCGTTCCGTGACGGAGCCGATGTCGGCATCAGTCAGGGAATTTCGGCTATCCTCCAGGCAGGCGGCTCTCTGCGCGACTTCGAGACCATTGAGGCCTGCAACGAGGCGGTCCCGCAGGTGGCGATGATGTTCACCGGCCAGAGATCCTTCAAGCACTGAAAGCCCCTGGCTGTTCACCTCCGGACTCCTGCAAAGCTCTCTGTATATAGCGCGCTGCACAGACGCCGCACTCTCAACAGGTAATCCGCCTCCGCTCGGGTTGCAGCCCATGGCATGGTTCGGCATCGTTTCATTGCCGAACCACAAACAAACAAATCTGCTGTCAGGCCTGATGAGCACGATAGCGCCACCAGGGAATCCCATCTACCGCACTTTCTATCTTCTTTTTCTGCTCAGGACAGAGTATTTTCATTCCGAAATGAACTGATCCAAGGGCCGTACAACCGATTCCTCACACATACATCATGAAAGCGAACAAAACAGGTATTGCCCGCATCTTCGCGGCCTTTTCTTATTCCGCCGACGGCCTGGGCGCCGCGTTCAGACATGAGGCGGCATTTCGCCAGGAACTCGCCCTCTACGTCCTGCTTCTGCCTCTGCTCTACCTGCTGCCGGTCTCCCTGCCCTTTAAATGCCTCTTGTTTTCGGCCAACACTCTGGTGCTGATCGTCGAACTGCTCAATTCCGCAGTCGAATCGGTGGTCGATCTTGTTTCTCCGGATTACAATATCTATGCCAAACGAGCCAAGGATATGGGCAGTGCCGCCGTTCTGCTTTCCCTCATCATTGCGGCAGGCCTCTGGGCAAGCGCAGTTGGCAGCCTTTTCCTCGCACCCTAGACTGTAACCCAACGCCCTTCCCTTATCGAGATAAGGCAGGCCTCACATGCCTGCACAGCATACAAGCCCTCTTCGCCGCTGATCGGGTTTTTTCCCTCTCCCTCGAGAAAGGCCAGCCATTCACGCAGGAGATGCAGCACGGTTGGTATCTGGCTGAAATTACGCTGCATTGTCACTGAACTTGCCTGAAGGATCTGAAGACAGGCGTGAATCTGGTCTCCATGCAATTGCCCATCCCGGCAGACAAACTCAAATCGTCCGGTTCGGGCCTTTCCGACCTTGCTCACATCGACTGTTCCAATCACCCCGTTTTCAAGTTCGACGTTGGCTATAACCAGGTCTTCCAGTACCTTGGAATGAACCCGTCGGCCATGCGCCATCACCCGCCTTGCCTTCAGGCCGGTGATTTCCCTCAATGCATCAAAAACATGGATCGCCGTGTGAAAAAGCACCCCGGCGCCTGCCGTCTCCTGCTCATCATGCCACCAGGAGAGGGGCGAGGGTTCCAGCCTCTGGTTGGCGGCAAAAGAATAGAGTTCCCCCATATCCGGCAGTCCTTGCCGCAAGGCCTGAATCACCGGGTTGTAGCGAAGGGTCTGAGCCACGGTGAGGGGGACTCCGGCTGCATCCATAACCCGGAGTATCGTTTGGGCCTCTGCCGCATTTCTGGCCAGGGGCTTCTCCAGCAGCAGGGGTTTCTGCGCCCGGGCACAGGCTCTGGCGATCTCGAGATGCAGGGATGGCGGCACGACAGCGGCCACGGCATCAATCTCAGATGCAGCGACCATCTCCTGCCAATCCCCATAGAACGAGGTCGACCATTGCGCTGCCTGTTCTCTCCCTTCCGGAGAGCGCCGCCAAATCCCCGCCAGAAGGAGTCCTTCGATATCCTGTGAGATATGCTCGGCATACCTGCTGCCGTGCCGGCCGGTGCCAATGAGTGCAATGTGTTTCATGGAGATGGAGCCTCGGATATCAGGATATGGCCGGATGAAGTGCCAAAAGACCTTCCTTCCCGGGACCAGGGGAAATTGCCCTGTCTTTCCGGGTACTGTCCATCAGAGAGACAATTCCCGGTCGGCACCCGGCATTTTTATGCCGGCGGGGTGCGGAAAAAGATGACATAGCCGACAGCCCCAAAGGTTACGAAAAGCAGAGATAGAAGCAGCAGAACAGAGATCACCTTTTTCATGCTGATAATTCCGTTCTTCCGTCTCTTTTTGGCAGTCTGCCTCCTCTCCCGCTCCTTTTTCCGAGCAACCGATTCAGCAGGCGCAGCCGTTTTTTTTACCCTATCACCAGTGTGTTGCGTTGCCACTGTTTATTTCTCCCTATCAAGAACGTATTTGACCAGCCCTTGGAGAATCTTCTTCTCCTGCCCGCCGGCTTTGCCCGGGAAGACTTCGAGTTGCGTCAAGGCTGCCGTCGCGGCCTCCTCAGCCTTTCTTCTGCTGAGCGAAAAGCCGTTGTATTTTTCGATCAAGCACGAGACCTCGGCAAAGGCATGCCGCCGAAGAACCTCATCCGCCAGGATCTCCTGCAGACGCAGACGGTCTTCCTGATCGGCCTGCTGCATAGTCAGGATCAGGGGTAGTGTCATCTTTCCTTCGACCAGATCATTGCCTACCGCCTTGCCGGTTTTGCCCGTATCACCCTGATAATCAAGGATGTCGTCAATGATCTGAAAGGCACATCCGAGGTGGATGCCGTAGGACCGCAGGGCCAGCCTCTCTTCTATGCCCCGTCCCGCCCAAATGGCGCCGACTTCGCAGGCGGCTGCGATAAGCAAACCGGTTTTGCCGAGAATGGCACGCTGATAATCCTCTTCCCGGAGATTATGATCTGCGGCGTTGCGGATCTGCAGAAACTCGCCGTCAACTATCCGCCCGGTAGCCTCGGAAAAGACACTGAGGGCCTCCGTCCCCGCCGACTCACCAACAATAGCCATCGAACGGGCGTGCAGGAAATCACCTGCCAGAATGGCCGCAACCAACCCGAATTTTTTAAACACCGACGGCCTTCCCCGTCTGGTCTCGGCATTGTCGATCACATCGTCGTGCATGAGGGTGGCTGCATGCAGGTATTCGAAGGCCCGGGCCAGGTCGTAGACCGCCGGGTCGGATCGCCCGCAGAGACGGGTGGCAAGCACCACCAACAGGGGACGGATCCGTTTGCCGCCATTGAACAGGCTGTAGCGCAGAATCTCGGTCAATAAGCCATCCGCTGTTTCGGCAAGTGCGTCAAGATCGGTATACATGGCTGCATCAATCAGTCTCGACTCACCCCGTATTGCCGCCATCAGGATCTCAGTGTCTGCCATAGTCATTTTTCTCCACGTGTATTGGCGCAGGCTGAAGCTCAGTGCCGGAAAAATTCCGCAAGATCCTGCAAGGACCTGACCACCGGTGATGGCGGCAGGCTTTTCAAAAAGGTCCGTCCGTATCCCTTTGAAAAAAGACGGACATCCATGATGGCGATCACTCCTTTGTCGGTCGCCGCCCGCATCAGTCGCCCTACCCCCTGGCGCAGGCTGAGAATAGCTCTGGGGACCTGAAAATCAAAAAACGGGTTGCCGCCATGGTCACTGATGATGCCTATTCTGGCCTGGATAACCGGATCCGTCGGTACCTCAAAGGGGAGTTTGTCGATAATCACGCAGCTCAATGATTCCCCCGGCACATCGACCCCCTCCCAGAAACTGGCAACCGCCAGAAGAACCGAGTCGGTGGTCTCTCGAAAGGCCGCAAGCAGGTTCTGGCGTGAGGCCCTGCCTTGCACCAGGACCGGGTAGCCAAGACGGGTTTCAAGGTACTCCGCCATATTGTCCATCGCCCTAAGGCTGGTAAAGAGGACCAGGGCCCTGCCCCGGCTGATATTGAGAATATCGAAAACCCTTTCGCAGACTGTTTCGGGATATGTCCCGGCCATCGGCTCGGGAAAACCGGATTCAGGGACATAGAGCAGAGTCCTGCCCGGGTAGTCAAAGGGGGAACTCAACCTCAGGAACCTGGTCCGTCCATCAAGGCCAAGGCGATCTTTCACATAATCAAACGAGCCGCCTGAAGAAAGCGTCGCCGAGGTCATAATGCAGAACTGCACTGCCTTGTACAGGGATTCCCGCAGATGACCGGCAATTTCGATCGGCGTTGCCGAGAGGGAAATCACCTTTTCCCTGCGCTCGTACCAATGAACGAACCGCGGCCTGGTCCCATCCTCCTCCCTCAAGGCGATGTCCAGAAGGTTCGTTTTGAGTTCTGTTACACGTTTTTCCAGGTTCCCCCAGCCTTCTCCGTAGGAAGCACAGGCCGAAACCTGTTCACGCAATCTCTCCAGGGCCGCGGCGAGCTGCTCAATCTCGAGCCTCCAGGCAGCGTCCGACACGTTCGTGATCAGGGCATCGAGATGAAACCTGCCCCGTTCTTCGGGAAAAAGCCTGACGAAATACTCGGCCCGCTGTTTCAGCCCCTGCATGACCCCGCGCAGGACATCGATTTTCGCCGGATCCAGGTCGACCTCCGCCTGTCGCTCAAGGTCTGAAAAGAGGTCAAAAAGCTGGTACTGGCTGAAGGTCCGGCCGAAAAACAAGGTTGCGACATTTTCAATATGGTGGGCCTCATCAAAAATGACACCCTCATATCGCGGCAGCACTTCGCCATGCCCTTCCCGGCGCAGGGCAAGATCGGAAAAGAACAGGTGATGATTGACGATAAGCAGGCGGGCGGATCCGGCTTTTTTCCGCAGTTGATTGACAAAACAGGAGGAGGATTCCGGGCACTCACCTCCCAGGCACTGATTCGATTGGGCAGAAATCTTCGGCCACAGGGAGGATCGATCCGGCAGCCAGTCGAGTTCCGCCCGATCTCCGGTCTCGGTCGCCTGCAGCCATTGCTCGATCCGGTCACCTTCTGCATCTTCAAGGAGCGACAGCTGCATGGAATCGCGATACTGATACCAGCGGTAATGGCAGAGATAATTCTGCCTGCCCTTTACGCAGATGGCGGGAATATCACGGCCCAGCACACGCTCGGCAAGGGGTATTTCCTTATTGAGGATCTGGTCCTGCAGGTTCAGGGTGGCTGTCGAAATGACTATCCGCCGCTCCGAAATTATTGCGGGAATAAGATATGCAAGGGTCTTGCCTACCCCGGTTTCGGCCTCAACAACCAGCACTTCCGCGTGGTCGGGCAGAACAGAGCAACAATCTTCCTCAATATGCAGCAGTTCCGCCACGGCCTCGGCCATCAACCGCTGGCTATCACGCGCCTCAAAGTTTGTAAGTCGTTTGGCCAGCAGCCCGTCTTGAGAAAAAAATTCCTTCATCCACGCTCCCTGAAAGTATTTATCGGAGCCGATAGAGTATGAGGCTTCGAATCCGCAGGCCAATCATCAAATGCAGAAAGACTGAACCCCTTGTATTACGATTTTTTCTTTTATTTTTCAACCAGACCTGTAATAAAGTAAGATTAATAGACGCAGAGGTAATTGCCCTGCACTCCAGACAGTGCATATTACCTGCAGGAGTCCCAGGGCCTCCATTGCAACCGGTCATTTTCGGCAACCGTACAATAAACCCCATATCTCTCTCATCCATTCATGGTCGAACTTCTCCCGCAATATGATACCCGATCGTCACTCGCTTCGATAGAACTGCTGGATGCCGATGAGTGCGTGGTGATCGTCGACGACTCACCGGAGATCGTCATAATTCTCACCCATTTCCTGACTAAACAAGGGTTTACAGTCCTGCAGGCCGGTTCGGCGGAGGAACTGTATCGCCATCTCGTGAACCGGAAAGTCGCCCTCGTGCTCCTTGATATCGGACTCCCCGATCGAGACGGCACCGAAATTCTCCATGATCTTGTCAGCAAGTACAGCGACTTGGGCATAATCATGGTCACCGGATCATTCGATCTGCAGATTGCCCTCAACTGTCTGAGGCAGGGCGCAGATGATTATCTGACCAAACCCGTTACCCTCGATCAGTTCACCCACACTGTCACGAATACCCTGAAAAAAAGGCGCCTTGCCATCAACAACCGCATCTACCAGCGGGAGCTTGTAGCGACCAATAATCGGACGCAGTTTCTCCATCAACTCAACCAGAAAATGAATTCGGCATATCTGAGCACGGTCGAGCTCACGGGAATTCTCCAGGCCATTCTTGTGGGTATCACCTCAGAGGAGGGGCTCCAGTTCAATCGCGCCTTCCTCGCCCTGTTTGATGAAGACGGCATGGTGCTCGAGGGCCGTCTTGCCATTGGTCCGTCCAGTCGTGAAGATGCAGGCAGGGTATGGGACTCGATCAAGGAAAACAATCTGCATCTTCCCGACATCATCGCCCATCTGAAAACCGATTTTCAGGACAAGGATGTTGAAGTAAACCGTATCGCCCTGTCTTTGCACATCCCGGCCTCGGATGAAGAACACATCCTGATCAGGGCCGCCCGACAGCGCACCAGTATCATCGTCAACCACGGCAAGGCGGACGACCTGCCGATTTCCGCCCAGCTGCTTGAACTTCTCGGGGAGGATTCCTTTGTCATTGTCCCGCTCTATTCACCGAGCAGATCACTCGGCGTGATTATCGTAGACAATTTCATAACCGGTAAGCCGATCAGCAGCGATGATGTCAACGCCCTGGAGATCTTCGCCAGCCAGGCGAGCCTTGCCATAGAGCACAGCCATCTGTACGAGGACATGCTGAAAAAAATCGATGAGCTGGAAATCGTCACCCAGGAACTCGAGCGGAGCAAAGACCTGCTGGTCGAGGCGGAAAAATATTCAGCGATGGGCCATATGTCGGCACAACTCGTCCACGTCATACGCAATCCGATCACCTCCATCGGCGGCACCGCCCGTTTACTGGCCAAAAAAACCGAGGATGCCTACACCATCAATTTCCTCAACATTATCATGAAAGAAGCTGCCAAGATTGAGGCTACCCTGGAGGATCTCTTCAGTTTCGTGCAGGACAGCGCGCTGAACATTGTCGAACAGCCCATCTATCCATTGCTCCGTCGCAGCGTCATGGCGTTCTACACCACCATGAAGAAAAACAACATCGATTACACCCTTGAACTGCCGGGTGATGAACCAGTTATGCCAGTGGATGGAGCCCGTCTGCGGCAGGCCTTCCTCCATCTTATTCGCAATGCCATCGAGGCCATGCCGGAGGGAGGGAACTTGAGCGTCAGGGCGGAGCGAAACGAAGAGACAGTCCGAATCACCATCTCCGATACCGGCCTTGGCATCTCTGAGGCAGCCCTGCTTCGGGTTACCGATCCTTTTTACACAACCAAGATCTATGGAACCGGAATGGGCCTGACCCTCGTTGAGCGAATTCTCTCCCTGCATAAGGGGAGTTTCCGACTGCAGCCCCGACCGGATGGCGGTATGATAGCCACCGTCATCCTTCCCTGTTCACCCTCAGCCATGACGCAGGCTTGAGAGGATACAGCCGATTACCGCTATACCTGCCGCCAGACCGAAGGTCCAATGGAGCGCGAACAGGAAAATCGCTGTTTGTTCCACCTGGAAGCTCCGGAGACTCTCCCCTCCGCTGTACAGCGAATACAGCAGTGAAAACGTCAGGCCTGACAGGCCTGCGCCAATCAGCATGCCGAGATTTCTGGCAGTTGCGAGGATGCCTGATGCCACCCCGGTAAACCTCTCGTCGACTCTTGAAAGTATCGAGGCACTGTTGGGAGAAAGAAAGATCGCCTGCCCGGCCCCAAGGAGGGCCAGCTTCAAGGCTATTTCCAGTTCACCGGTTTGCGAATCCAGTCCTGTCAATGAGAGGACCGCCAGAAAACTGACCGCAAGACCGATGGTCGTCAGAATCCTGGCGCCGATTCGATCATAGAGCCAACCGGAAAGGGGTGAAATAACCACCAGGCTGGATGGCACAGCCAGCATTACGAGGCCGATCCGTTCTGCAGGCAACTTGAGGATATAATCGAGGTAAAAAGGAACAAGGAGGAGAATCATAAAGAGTACGGCAAATGACAGGGCAGCTGTAACTGTGGCCGTACTGAAGTATCTCTCCTGAAAGAGGGCGAAGGGGAGAATCGGCTCCAGGACATGACTCTCAAGCCATAAAAACATCAGGAAAACAACAACAAAGAAGGCGACACAAACAGTCATCTGGCTGACACTGAGGAACTCATGCAGGCTGACCAGCCCGACAAATACTACGACCAGCAGTCCCCACAGAATAAACCCCTGCCAGTCATAGGGTTTTTTTTGGACATTTTTTTTCTCCACAAGGCATGGCAGGAGAAAAAAGTGGCCGAGGATATACATCGACAGACTGAGCGGCAGGGTGATCAGGAAAATTCCCCGCCATGAGAGATGTCTGATCAGAAGACCGCTCACCACAGGCCCACACATCAGGCCGAATGAGGTGGCAAGGCCTACCAGGCCGAGGCCACGTCCCAGCTGATGCACGGGAAATACCATTTTGATTATGGCGGGTCCCGAGGACATCATCATCGCCGCCCCTACTCCCTGCAGGCAACGCAGGAAGATCAGCTGGCCTATGGATGCCGAGAGGGAGCAACCGAGTGAGGCCACGGCAAAGATCAACATTCCCCTGAGATACACTACACCCTTCCCCCAGGAATCCGCCATATGCCCCCAGAGAACAAGCGAAATGGTAACCGTGGAGAGATAGGCGAGAACGACCAGTTGCGTGGCGGGCAGAGTGGAGGAGAACGAGCGCATGATATCCGGTAGGGCAACATTGATCATGCTGCTGTCCATGGTCGAGAGCAGAACACCTGTCGCGACCATGCAAAAAAACAACCACCGCCTGGACTCTATCTGCGTTGTCATAACACCGCTGCTGAAAGAACAAAAAAAGCGGATCCCGAAAAGGGATCCGCTTTTATACGTGTCGAACTAATCCAAAAAAATACTAGTTAGAACGCCAGATCAAGACTCACACCAGCACCGATCGCAGGCTCTTCAACGCCATCAAAGTCGAGGTAACCAACTTCGCCGGTCAGGGTTGCACCGTCAACGACCTGGAAAATGGCCTTGGCGGAAGCCTCAAGGGCTGAATCAACACTGTCATTGTCGATATCGAAATATCCAAGAACACCGATAAGGGTCAGGTCTTCAGATACCTTCACGCTCGGAACAAGCCCTGCAAAGAGGGTGTCGCCGTCACGGCCGATGCCGATGCCGGTTGCGATATTGGAGACATCACTCATCATGATGAAGGGACCGAAGTCGCCGTCAGCCACGAAACCATCCTGGGTCGCACCTACGATACCTGCGATGGTGACCGCACCAAACGGCACAGCTGCCTGGCCATAGCCACCGAAGTTGTCATCAGTGGCTCCTGTCTGATCGGCCTCAAAATAGGCGGCACCGAACTCCAGGCCAACGGTGCCGACAGCGCCTTTCACCTCGGCAGCGGCGGAGAAACCTTCTTTAGGCTGCTCATTCTGATCGTCATTTACGTACCAGACAGAACCAATCAAACCCCAGCCGCCGTCGAACTTCTGATCAAGCAGGACACCGAAACGATCGACATCATCGTCATCAACAACATCTGTAGGGTTATTTTCCTCGATCTCATCCACCTTGTGATAGAAGGCCGTAACAGCGGTCATGTCGGTGGCATACTTTACCTGCAGACCGTCTACACGAATATCGTAGAGGGCGAAGTGGGTAATATTGAACGGCAGCATACCGGCTTCAACACCAACCGGTCCCATCGGGGTGCCGACATAGGCATAATCGGTGAAGATGTTGCTGCCCTCTCCCAATTTACGGGTCTGCTGGGTACCATCCCAATCTGCGTCAGCCAGACGGATCCTCGCTACGGCATAGGCGCCGCCTTTGGACTCTGATCTGAATTTCAGACGTACGCGGGAATTCCACTCGCTGGTATCGGATTCATCGCCGCCAGTAAAGCTCAGGTTCTGCAGCGGAACATAATTCTTCTTGAACAAACCACGGGCACGGGCATCGCTGTTGAAGGAAGTACCGACATTATCTGCTGAAGCGGTTGAAACCATGGCGCCAGCCAGCATCAGTCCGGCTGCGGCAACAATCAATTTTTTCATCTCATCTCTCCTTGGTTGCTTGTGTTTAGCCCCGATA
>JANMSX010000007.1:0-20365 GCA_031389785.1 Desulfobulbaceae bacterium
TCAAGATCACCGCCAATGCTGCCATAAAACCGAACATCTCCGTCCCGGCCAGCATTGGCAAGTGCAACATCAATGGAGTTTTTGTGCACATCGAGACCGACAAATATGGTATCCTTCTTCATGACCTGCCTCCTTGGTTGTGGCTCTGTGGGGTGAACTACTTTTGCTCACAACATAACCCACGTTGGCAAGGGGGCAGGTTTCTTCTTTTCCCCTGACAGCCATTATGTCTAAGTCCCTCGTTTCTCCTGCGGTCACTTTTTAAGCAGGACATACAGGGAGCCTTTCTCCCTCATCAGGCCGGCGGCGAGCCGGGCCTCGTGACTGTCGCCGAGAAAGATATCGACACGTCCGGGGCCTTTGATGGCCGCGCCGCTATCCTGAGGAAAGACAAAACGCTCCAGGGGCAGCCAGTCTTTCAGTCTGCCCTGCTCGTCAAATACCGGTCTTCGTGAGCTGAGAAAGGCGATTGTGCCTGGCGGTATGACCTCCTGGTCAACGGCAATCGAACGCCCGGCTGTCAGAGGGATGTTGTTGCTGCCCTGCGGGCTGGGGCCGTTTTCCCAGGCGAAAAAGATATATCGCGGGTTGGTATGGAGAATGCCCCTCATTTCCCCGGGGTGTTTCTTCAAATAATTCTCGATCCCCGGCAGGGTGGCCTGCTCACGCGTCAGTTTCCCTTCATCAACCAGCAGTTTTCCTATGCTGCGATAGGATTGCCCGTTGGAGGCGGCATAGCGGACGGCCTTGCGTGACCCATCCCTGAGCCTGATTTTACCCGATCCCTGGATGTGGAGAAGAAAGGCCTCGAAGGGATCCTCAAGGTAGACGAGCTCGTTGCCGGCGAGCAGATTTCGTGTCTCGATCTCCGCCCTGCTCCAGTATGGGAGAAAGGTAGCGGCTTGGAGTCTTCCGAAGACGGTCCGACGGCCTGCCTTTCTGCCGATGAGATCAGGTGGCGGCCGGTAAATCGGGTAGAGGAAGGGGGCGGCAGGCAGCAGGCTGCCCTCGATGAGCGGTGCGAAGTAGCCGGTGACCAGCATTTCCCCGAAGCAAGCGGCACTTTCCCTGCCGGCTGCCTGATAGATGATGAAGGTTTTCCGCAGGATCCTGGTTATTTTCTGCGGATCGGATTCCCGTTCGAGGATGTCGATGAAAGTTTCCAGGGAGGCGAGAAGCTCTGCCGCAGTGACAGTCCGCCCTGCCAAGGGATACTGGGTTGTCGCCGGGATTCTGCGCAGATACGCGGCCTGGCGATGGCCAGCCTGGAGCAGGGAGGGGCGGTTGAAGTCATCGTGAAATACGTGGCTCAATGGTGGGGCAATGGCCTGCAGGGATTGTCCGCAAAACCCTTGATCGTCCGAGAAGAACAGCAGTACAGGCAGGCAGATAAGGCAGATAAGGAAAGAGCGGCAGCGGTTTTCCCTTCCCGGCATGGCCCTGACCCTTCAGCTATCGCTGACTGTTCAGGGCTTCAGCCAGTTCCGATACCGCCATGGCATATCTGCTGGAATTATTCCAGGCAGTGATGGCCTGAAAATTCGGGTAGCCGGCAACATAGCGAAAACCACCTCCCTCCATGGGATGGATTTCCAGGCCGACGATGGTCAGACGCTGATCGAGCGGCGGCCGGGGCAGCGTCACACCCTGCGCTGCGGCAACCTCACGCCAGTCGACAAGACCTTTCCGGCCTGCCAGGTTGGCCTCAGCCAGTTTGTCGGAACCCAGTTTTTTGCCGAGATCCACATACACCGGGGCATCGAGAACCCATTTGAAGCGATGCAGGTAGTTGGCGATGGAGGCCAGGATATCGTCGGTCGAATTGAAGACGTCGCGCCGTTCATCCCCGTCAAAACTGACGGCGTATTCCTGAAAGCTGGAGGGGATGAACTGGGTCTGGCCGAAGGCCCCGGCATAGGATCCTTTGATGGTGAGAGGGTCAATCTGGTTTTCCCGGCAGAGCAGTAAGAAATGCACGAGTTGCTGCCTGAAAAACTTGGAGCGTCGGGGGTAGGCATCGAACAGGGTGTTCAATGTCTGGAAGACTCCGTACTTGCCGTGATTTGAACCAAATCGCGATTCAATGCCCCAGATGGCGATGACATATTCGCGATCGACGCCGATCTTGGCTTCGATCCTGTCGAGCAGCTGCTTGTGTTCTCTCAGTTTCTGCTTCCCGGTGGCGACGACCGTAGGGGTGATGAACAGCGGCCAGTATTCGTAATAAGGCTTGGCCTCCCACTGCTTGTCCATCAGTTCGAGGACCTTTTTGTCGATGGCCACTCCGTGAAAGATCGCGTCAAGTTCCTGCTGGGAAAAATGATGCTGTTCACGCAACTCATGGAAGAGCTTGCGATAGCTGTCTTTCCGCAGGTCGATCTGCTGGCCGTTAACTACCAGGTCGGCTGCTTTCGGTTGCTCCTGGGCAGCGGCGAAGGCCTGGCCGGACAGGATCAGTGCCAGGGTCAGGATGGCCAGGGAAACAGTGAGATGAAGGTGGTGATATAGTCGGAAAATGGGCTGACCTCGTATCGGTTAGAGTTGAGTGGTGCATATGCCTGGAGGGCTGAGAGAAAGGCCTTTGCCTCGGCTACCGGTAAATAGAGTGAAAGGCCGCGAGAAAGCCCTCCAGCATCTCGGCCGGCAGGTTGTTGATGCCGGCGGCTCCTGCCCTCCCGCCTCCGGTCGGAAACCTCCGGCAGAGCGTGTCGGCATCCCTGCTGTCGGAAAGCGGCGCCCGGACGCTGACCCTCCAGCTGCCGTCGATGTTTTCGGTAATCAGGGCATGGGCGGCATCAACCTTTTCCCGGGCCTTGCGGTTGGCAAAAACCCCTGATACCCGTCTCGCCCAGGCAGTGTCAGGAAAAAAATATACCCGATTTTTTCCGGAAGGTCCATGTTCCTTGCGGGTGAGGGCAAAATCCATGTCTTCCTGGTAACCGCGGCGAAGTGAGGAGAGGATATCCGAGGCGGCAAAGAAGTGCAGCGGGTCGATGAATTGCGCAAGCTCGGCGGCGAGCAGCAGTGGTGAAAAGTGCAGATCCTCAATCGTTTCGCCGTAGCTGTTGTAGTTGAGCAGTTCGCCGATCTCCTGCAACTGCAGGATCTGTTGTTCGGAGAGTGAACATGTTGAGGCGAGCCGCCGTGCCGGGTCGTGCAGATTGTCGCCGAAAGCCCCGCAGACCGCCCAGGCGGCAAATTGTCCCTGGAGAAGGTTGTTGACGAGCAGCGAGGTGCAGGTTTCCGGGTGAGGGTCGATATGGACCGTCAGGAAGCGGGAAGCGGGGATATCTCCGGCAAAGTGATGGTCGATATAGAGAACCTCGTTTCGCTGCTCGAGAAGCCGCTGCAGGAAGGGCCGGTTCCTGTCGAGAGAGATGTCGAGGACGGTTATCGAGCCATCCTGCAGGCCTTCGATCCGGGCAAGCAGCAGGCTGTCCCGCTTGACTCCCGTGATGCGCCGGGCCTCAGGCATCGGCCGGGCCAGTCTTAACTGATGCAGCGCACAGAGTCCGTCCGCATCACCATTGAAGACATCGTAATGCATTACGATAAACCACCCTGCTTGCCCGGCAGGACCAGGAACATGCCTGACTGCGGGTGTTCCGGCCCTGCCGGGGATTGCTCTTCATGGGACAGCAAGGTTCAGATACCGAGGCCGAGCCTGCCGCCGATATTTGCCAGGTTGAAAATGACCATGAAGGCCGTGTCGGTCGGGGTATAATTCGACTGCAGGGTCACCGACCAGCAGAGTGCCTCGTAGGTCAGAGAGACTTCGGCTTCCTGGGTTTCGGAGTTGGAAATGGAATGCTCCACCTCGACCTGCGCCAGCCAGTTGTCGATGAGGCGCGTGTATATTGTACCATTGATCTGCTCAATGGACTGGTCATCATTAAAACTGTAGTCGAGACGGAAGTAGTCCCCTCTCTTTGTCGTGTAGGTGCCTTGAAAGGAATGGGCCTGGAAGCCGTCGCCGTAGGCGTCGATATCGGTCTGGTATTCCATTAACAGCGAATCGATCGGCCGCCAGCCGGTCCTGACAAAATAATCGGAGAAGGCTTCGTCCGAGAATTCGCTGCGCATATCATAGAACTGGCTGACCTTGACGAAGGCATAGTCTTTGAGTGAGGGATTGCCGCTGGTATAGTCGCTGAACAGGTTGAAGAAATTGTCGACGCCGTAGACGACCCTGTTGACGTCTTCAATCGCATCAACCGCATCGAAGATGGGGAGTTCGTCCTGATCGACGTCGGGCAGGAACTGGTAGATGAGAAATGGATGGATCTGATGGTCAAAGCCACTGTCCTGGCCGGCATCCTCGAAAAAATTCTTCAGCAGGGTAGTGCCGACCTCTGCCTCAAAGTCTGCGAGGACGCGGTTCTGCTGGTCATCATTGGGGAATTCAGCATCCCCGAAGGTATTGATCACATAGTAGGTATCACGGACACCTGCCTGTGCCCGTGATTCCAGATAGGGCGAAAGGTTGAGAGGAGTGCTGATGACGGGATGGAGATCGATCCTGTGACCGCCTACCCCATCTTCCCGCCAGTAATTGACATAATCGGTGTTCCAGTCCAGGCTGAAATCGGTTTCACCGATGGGCAGGTAACCGGAAAAATCAACACGCGGCAGTTCCCACAGCGGGGTTGGACTGGTCTCCACGGTGCGCACATCGTTTATGCCAAGCAGGGTCCCCTCAAGGGACATGCCCGACCATGACTTGAGAACTTTCAGAGAGTTCGTACGATTCGCGTCAGTTTTGTCTTCAAAGTCGCGACCGTACTCATTCAGGAAGCGCTCAGCGGATTTGTTGAAACCGTTGACCCCGGTGTTGAATTCGGTCAGGAAGTCGCGGTCCGAGACAATATCAAGGTCGAGGCGGGTCTGCCAGTCGTCACCGAAGGTATGATCGGCCTTGCCCCTGATCCAGTAGCGCTCGCTGTTGGTATGGGTAAAGCCGGTGTCCTGGAAATATTCAACTTCCGAAGGGTCGGATAGGTCGTCGTCGAGATAGGACGCGACCAAGGTCCCTTTTTCCATATCTGCGTGGGCGTACCTGAATTCGGCCCCCGGCATGAAACCGCGGTTCGCATAGTACTGGGGATAGAAGGTCGCGTCGGCGGAATCTGAGATATTCAGGAAAAATGGCAGGTTGAGACCGAAACCGTTGTTATCGGAACTCGATAATTCCGGATACAGAAGGCCGGTCTGTCTGGTATTTTTGATAGGCAGGACCAGATAGGGGGTGTAGAACACCGGTACCCCCTTTATATTGAAACGGGCATGCTTGAGGACGGCATAACCGCCCGGTTCGATCTTGGTAGACTTGCTGGCGAAACTCCATGGCGGGGTTTCGCCTTTTTCCACCTTGCAGGTAATGGCCCAACCGTCACCGATGTTGTAGGTGTTGACCCCTGTCTTCTCGATGGTCTTCCCTTCGAGATGCAGCGATTTGTCGGTCCTTACCACGGTGGCGTTGGTGAAGGTGCCTGTCTCTTTGGTCAGGTCGATGCTGGCCTGATCGGCGGTGAGGACATCTTCGCCATTGTCGATCGAGACATGACCGCGGGCCTTGATCGATTCAAGCGTGGTATCATAGGCTATCCAGTCGGACTTGATGGTCACCGTGGTCCGCATGACGATTTCTGCCGGGGCGGCATCAATCGCATCGGCCGTCATTTCCTCTTTTTTCGGTTCTTCCCCGAGAAGCTCGGACCAGTCGCTTACCTCCTCGGGGATCTCTACCACCGGCGGAGGCAGCCTCTCGCGCTTCTGAAGGATGACATTGCCCTCAGCAACGACACTCTGCGGATCCTCATAACGGGTAATCTTGTCGGCAGAGATGTTCCACTCCTCTGTCGCGACTGTCTCAGCCGATTGGACCGCCGGAACGGCGCACAGGGTGACCAGGGTGAGAGCGGTTGCGGCAAGGTATCTTTTGGCTTTGGGTAAGTGTGGCGAGCGCAAAGTCACAGTTAACTCCTTATGAAAGGATTCATTGAATATCGTTCATGAAAACCTTGATTGCGGGCCTGCCCACCTGCAGGTGGGCATCCGGTTTCGTCTCCGACTACAGACGGGCCAGGCGATTTTCAGCGGTCTGCCCTGCAATTTCACGAGGCCGAGACCGGTTGCTGGAGGTCGCTTGAAACGATCAAGATTGGCCTAGAAATGTACGGTTCTCCTTGGGAGGTGTCAAGCCAAAAGTCACAGATTTGCCTTGATAATGATGGGAAATTGTTTTATTTTCAAGTGAATGTATTTTTCCTTGAACGAAGTCCTCTGGTTTTCGGCCTGCCGGCCTCAGTTTCTCATTTCTGAATCCTGTAGGGAAGTCTTGACTAATAAACGTTCGACTGCCTGCGGTGCCGGTAGAGAAAACGATTTCAGGTATTTTCCGTATATATGGCGGAAAAGGGGGATTGGCAGGCGGCTTTTCCGTCAGGCGACGGAGGGTGCTGCAGTCCAGGGATGAACCGGCGACGGATTGTGTCGCGAGAACGTGGTGATGCAGAACAGCGGGCGGTTGATCCCTCGCTCTTCAGCACAGCAGGATCTGCCAGTCGCCGAGTATGGTTTCAAATCACCGCAAAAATTGTAGGCGGGTGTCTTGTTAAGCTAAGGCGTTTCCAGAACGACCCGGGAAATTCAGGGATGTGAATATTCTTGATTGACAGACCCGGGCAACGAATCGATATATCCTGGAAATGACTTGACAGGGGGGCCGCTTATCGGCATCGCGTCGTCATGTGGATGATGCGGTAAAAAAAGTTTTGGCATCGCAATCCGAGAAGATGATTTTCCTGTTCTTTTCAGGATTGTGCAGTGCCGGATGAATAATCACGGCGAGGGTGTTCGCGACGAACGCTCTCGCTGGGAAAAAGGAACACAATATGGCTGCAAAAAAAACAACTGATGAAAAGACCGGCGAGACCCAGGTGAAAGCGACTACCGGTGCCTGGTGGAAGAGTGCTGTCGCTGAGACCGAGGCGCCTGCCGCCAAGGAAACGGCACCTGAAAAGCCGAAGGCGGGGGCGGAAAAAAAACCTGCCACTGCCAAAGGCCGGAGCAGCAAACGTCCTGCTGCAGAGGTGCCGGCTGAAGCGACTGAGCAGCAACATGAGACCGGTCACGAGAAAGAAGCCGTTGCCGAAAAACCCAAGCGCCGGCGCGCACCTAAAAAGAAAACCGAGGATTCCGCGGTTGTCCCGGAAACAGATACGGCGACCGAGGAAAAGACCGCCGGAAAATTGAAACCCGCAGCCCCGGAAGCTGCTGAAACCACGGTCACAGCCGACGCGGAAACCGGGGGCATGCCGTCACCCGCTGAACAGACCCCGGTCGTCAAGGCGAGGCGGAAACGCTCTCCCCGGAAGAAACGCCCGCAAGGCGAACAGGAAGTTGCCGCCGGCCAGGAGGTCGAGGCCGCCGAGGCGGTCGTCGAAACCGGGGAGATTGCAGCACCGGAGCTGGAAACCCACGAGCAGCCTTCTGCCGAAGAGGGAAAAAAACGGACGGGGCGCCGGTCCAGGCGCGGAAAACGGTCACCGCGCAAGGAAGAAAAAAGAGGCGATGAGCAGGAGGGCGTCGTATCTTCCGCCGAACCGGAAGGTGGGGAAGGAGTCGCGGTGCGCCGCGAAACGCGTGGCGGAGCGCCGCACAAGGGCCGTGAATCCTCGAGGCACGAGCGTTTCGACGAAGACGAGCCGGATGACTATGCCGGCTACGAGGAGGACGAGGACACCATCCCGGATGATGAGCCGGCTCCCGAGCATGTCCATAAGCCGGTCTGCAAGCTTCTGATCAATGCGGAAGAACCGGAGGAGTGCCGTCTGGCCCTGCTCGAAGATGGCCGCCTGGAATCGATACATGTCTCGACCATCACCAGGGCCCAGACCAGAAACAATATCTACAAGGCCAGGATTGTCGCCACCGAGCCCAACCTGCAAGCGGCCTTCGTCGATTACGGGACGGAGAAAAACGGCTTCCTGCCCTTCAGCGAAATCCACCCTGAATATTTCAAGCAGGATCTCAGCGGCGAGATCCGAAAACTCGTCGAGGCCCAGAACTGGAAAAAGCTGAGCATTACCGATGTGGTCGAAAAGGGCCAGGAAGTGCTGGTCCAGGTCGTGAAGGAGGAGGTCGGCAAGAAAGGGGCCAATATGACCACCTATCTCTCCCTGCCCGGCCGCTGTATCGTCCTGATGCCCGGCTCGGACTCCTCAGGCATCTCGAGGAAGATCTCGGGCGAGGAACGGAGATCCCAGCTCCGGGAGGCAATGAATTCGATCGATATTCCCGAGGGCATCGGTTGGATCGTCCGGACCGCAAGCGTCGATATCACCGAGGAGATCCTCGCCCGTGACGTCGCCTACCTGCTGAACCTCTGGGACGAGATCAAGAAGAAGGGGCAGGATCTGGAAGGCGTGGGGCTGGTCTACGAAGACCAGGACAGCGTGCTGAGGTTCCTGCGCGAGCATTTTGATCCCTCCATCGAGGAGATTCTCGTCGATGATCGCACCGCGCTTGAACAGGTCAAGGCCTTCGTCGACATGCTGCCGGCCAACCAGAAGAGCGTCAAGGTTCGCCTGCATAAGGGGTCCCGGCCGATATTCAATCAGTACAGCATTGAAGATCAGATTGAATCGATCTACCAGTCGAAGGTGAACCTGCCTTCCGGCGGCTCGATCGTCATCGATCCCACCGAGGCCCTGGTCGCCATCGATGTCAATTCCGGTTCGACCTCCAAAGGCAAGAATTTCGAGGCATCGATCTTCCAGGCCAATATGGAGGCAGCCTCGGAACTTGCCCGCCAGTTGCGCCTGCGCGATCTCGGCGGCCTGGTCGTCGTCGATTTCATCGACATGCGCAGCAAAAAGAATATCCGCGACGTGGAACGGCAGGTTAAGATGGCCATGCGGCGAGATAAGGCAAAGGTCGATATCAGCCGAATCTCCAAATTCGGCCTGATGCAGATTTCCCGGCAGAAACTGGGGGCGCCGATCGAGGCCGGCAATTACCGGGTCTGCGAGCATTGCAAGGGGCGCGGTCTGGTGCGTTCGGTAGAGACCCTGGCCCTTTTTTACCTGCGCCGCATCCAGACGGGCGCCAGCCGCAAGAATGTCGTGAGGGTCGAGTGCCATTTCCCCCTGGATGTGGCCCACTATCTCCTCAACAACAAGCGGCATGAGGTGCAGGATATGGAAAGCAGGCAGCATGCGGAAATTACCATAGTCGCAGAAACCACGATGAAACCGGCGGATAACGATATAATTTTCCACAAGGGCGAAAAAGAGCCGGATAGCAAAAATCAGGCTTGAGGATTACCCTTACATAGAGTATATAAACAGCTCTTCACCGCACCAGTGGCTCAGCTGGATAGAGCAACGGACTACGAATCCGTAGGTCGGGGGTTCGAATCCCTCCTGGTGCACCAGTAAATACAAGGGTTTCAGGGTAAAATCTGAAACCCTTTTTTATTTTAATTTGTCCATATTTGTCCACACCTAAAAAAGGACAGGAATAACGCGTCGCAAGGTATGGAGCCATTTGTCGCAAATTATGAACCCGAAATCCCAGCAGTATCGTAGCCACTTATTGGATATTCTGTGGAATAGCTTTTCCGGCTAAAAAACAACCGAAAAATTAGTTTGAAATCAGCAGTACGGTGTGTGGGTTTTTAATTGATGCCTCCTTACGCTGACCGGGATACAAAGTGTTGCAGCTCTTTGGGATGCCATTTTCCTTTTTTGAGACGCCTTCTAATATCTGCTCTAAATTCAGATGGAGCAGGCGGCTTTTTCCTACTATGGCGTGTATGGTTGCAGAAAAGACAGGCAGCAACAATGTTACTTTTGCTATTACTTCCTCCATCACAGCGTGCAGTAAGATGTTCCGCCGTGCACTGAAATCTCGCGGCCGCCGCTAATGATAGTGTGTATTTGATCGCAAAAGCTTTTATGTCATTTAGCCATATCGGGCATTTACAATAATAACAACGACCTGATTGCTTGTTGAACGCGTCGAGACGAGGTTTAGCAATTGGGTTAGACATGAGTAGCTCCTAAAAGTGTTAATAGAAGCCCGCTCACTTTGATGAGTAGAAACGGGGATCCAGCCGGGAATCCGTACTGGCACAGCGCATTCTATTATAAGAATAACGCTCAATAGCGCAGCCTTGAAAAGAACTACGCTTCTTTACGTTTATTTCATTTCTCAGGGGATGTCAATAATTTCAGTTTTTCGATTTTTTGCGATAGCTCAGCTAAACGGAGTAGGACCAAGACGCTGTCTCCTTATGTTTCACCTGCTTCAGTTCCTATCCTTCCTCCTCCATGCCCTTCATTGTAAAAACAAACTTGCCGATTGGTTCAGGAAGACAGCAATCCAGCATATCCGGCCGGTCGAGGTGGACGAACTGAGCAGCAAGCGCTACTGGGAAAAATGGGAGCGGGCGAACGAAACCGATCTGCACACGATTGTCCACCAGTTTTTTGAGCGTATCTGCCAGGTCGAGGCGCCGGCCGCTGATTGCCTGCTCTTCGATACCACCAACTATTACACCTACATGGCCAGTCAAACCGACTCGCAGCTGGCCCAGCGGGGCAAGAACAAGGCGGGCAGGCATCATCTGCGCCAGATCGGTTTGGGACTCCTGGTCGCCCGAGATTCAAGGTTGCCGTTATATTACAGCGTGTATCCTGGCAATATCCACGACAGCAAACATTTTGCCGCGGTGATGGATGAAATGTTCGGCAAGGTCTGCGGCCTGCACAAAACGAAAGAGCGGCTCACCGTGGTCATCGACAAGGGCATGAATGCCGATGACAATTATGCCTGGATTGACGGGCATCCCCGGATTCATTTTATCACCAGCTATTCGACATATTTCGCCCAGGACCTGGCGGCAACCCCGCTGGATCGTTTCGAACCTGCCGATACAGCGGAAAATCGCCGGCATATCGAGGAAGGCCGCGAGGACGAGTGTCTGCTCGCCTATCGGACCAGGGGCGAGTACTGGGGCAAAGAGCGAACCGTGATTGTTACCCATAACCCGGCGTCTGCCCGTAAGCAGGCCTACACCTTTGCCGATAAACTTGAGGCCATGCGCCAGGAGCTATTGGCCATGCGGGTCAAGGTGAGAGACCAAGCGCCGCACTGGCGAAACGAGGAGGCCGTGCGAGAGCGGTATGTTCGGTTTTGCGAACAACTCCATATGGCGCCCCAACTGTACGAACTGGAATTCAGCCAATCACCTGACAGCCTGGCACTGACCTTTCGCAAAAATGTCTATCTGGTCAGCCGAAAACAGGCGATGTTCGGGAAAAACATCATTATTACCGACAATACGGATTGGCTGACGGGCGATATCGTCGGAGCAAGTCTTGCCCGCTGGCAGGTTGAGGACCGGTTCCGTCTCAGCAAAGACGACGAGCTGGTGGGCACCAGTCCGGTCCGGCATTGGACGGACAGCAAGATCAGGTGCCATCTTTTCACCTGTGTGGTGGCTATGACCTATTTGCGTCGGATCGAGTTGAGGATGGCAGCTGCCGGGCAAAAACGTTAGATCGAGGAGGTTATGGACGACATGCGGCATCTACATTACGTTCTGAGTGTAAAGAAAGGACGCCGGACACCTGAGCGCCGCCTGGAAACTCCCAGTAAGACCCAGAGTGAAGTCCTATCGGCCTTTGGCTACCACGTTGACGAGAGTGAGGTCTTACATGGTCCCGTTGGCTAAATCCTTATTCTGCGCGGGTTCGCGGCTCTTCGTGTCAATTATCCCCGAAACTCCTGTGCTAGAAGAGCCCTCCCCCCCCCGCAAGACGCGATGGATAGTCGGCACCAGGCTTGACAATAGGATTCTCAGCACGTAGTAAAACGCACCCTTCTTTATGCTTTCAGTGGGTGAAGGTGAGATAAGGTGATAGGAGATGTCATCGTTTTCTTCGGATGTACCTCTTTTAAACAATCATGCTCGGTATATCAGCTTATCATCCGCAAAATAAGATCTTATTTTTTCAACGCTTTCCGCACCTTTGCCGCAAGATCCCTGGCCGAAAAGGGCTTCTGAATGAAATGCACACCCTCGTCCAGCACGCCGTGGTGGGCGATGACGCTGGCGGTGTAGCCGGACATGAAGAGAAGCTTGAGGTCCGGATAGTGGGAAGATAGGTTTTCGGCCAGCTCCCGGCCGTTCATCTCGGGCATGACCACGTCAGTGATGATCAGATCGATCCTGCCGTTATATTCATTGGCGAGGCGGATGGCTTCGCCCGGGGTGGCGGCGGCTACTACGGTATAGCCCAGCCTAGTCAGCATCATTGTGGTCATTCGCAGGATCGCCCGCTCGTCCTCCACCAGCAGGATGGTCTCGTGACCGTTTTCATCCAGTTGGCCGGGCGCCTTCTCCGGCCGGGGGGCCGATTCAACCGCGACCCTGGACAGATAGACCTTAAAGGTTGTCCCGTGCCCTGGCTCGCTATACACGTTGATGAAGCCGTTGTTCTGCTTGACCATGCCGTAAACCGATGCCAGACCCAGGCCGGTGCCCCTGCCCATCTCTTTGGTGGTGAAGAACGGCTCAAACACATGGCCGAGAGTCTCCTTGTCCATGCCGCAGCCGTTATCGCTGACAGCGAGCAGCACGTACTCGCCGGGCACGAACTCCGCGTGATTGGCGCAATAGGCATCACAAACCGAGGCGGCGGCCGTCTCGATAGTGATCTTGCCCACGCCTGAGATAGCGTCTCGGGCATTAACGCACAGGTTGGTCAGGAGTTGGTCGATCTGGGAGGGGTCCACCTTGACCGGTCCAAGGTTCTTGCCGGGTTTCCAGAGCAGCTCGATGTCCTCGCCGATCAGCCGGCGTAGCATCTTGAGCATCTCCTCCACGGTCTCGTTCAAATCAATGACCTTGGGCGCAATGGTCTGCTTGCGGGCAAAGGTCAACAGTTGCCGGGTCAAATCCGACGAGCGCTCGGCGGCCTTGTAGACTTCCTGCAAGTCTGCAAAGAGCGGCTGTGCCGGGTCTATCTGCTCCAGGGCAATCTCGGTATAGCCGCGGATCACGCCCAGCATGTTGTTGAAGTCGTGCGCCACACCGCCGGCCAGTCGGCCGACCGATTCCATTTTTTGGGCCTGGGAGAGCTGCACCTCGAGATTATTTTTTTCCGCTTCGACCAGTTTTTGTTCGGTGATGTCTCTTAACTCCACTACTCGTACACTTTCGCCTTTGTACGGAATATTTCGCGCTTCTGAGCGGAGTGGATATTCTTCGTTATTTTTACGTACTCCAATTGTCTCATAGGGCTTTTCGCTTCCGGAAATGATATTGTTCAGCACCTTGTCGCGGGTCGTTTCGGATATGAGCAGCAAGAAGTTCATGCCGATCAGTTCATCGGTGGAATAACCGGTTATTGCGGAAAGACCTTGATTGCATTCCAGAATAATACCCTTATGATGAATGGCGATACCCCCAAAAGAAGCGTTGTGAAGGGCCTTAAAACGAGCTTCACTTTCCCGCAACGCATTCTCCGCCCGTTTGCTCTCGGTGATGTCGGCGAAGATGCAGGCGAACTGGTTGGGCGCGGGCCGGAAGGCTGTCACCTCAAAGTGTTTATCCAATTCGACGGAGTAGTTCGCGAACAAGGCCGGTTCGCCGGTGAGAGCGACCTTGCCGTAGGTCTCGATCCAGTATCGCTCGATCCCGGGTAGGAGTTGCAAAACGGTCTTGCCCAGCACATCTTGCCGCTTCAGGCCGGTCATGCGTTCGAAGGCCGGGTTGATGTCCAGGAAACGATAGTCCGCCGGCTCTCCCGACGCGTCGCAGATGATCTCGTGCAGAGCGAAGCCATCCAGCATCTCGCGGAACAGCGTTTTGTAGTCCCGCTCGGCCTTGCGATAGGCTGTGATGTCGTTGTAGGTGATAACCACGCCGTAATTTTCCAGAAGAAGCGGTGCGGCTGTCACGTTGATCCAGGTGATTTCCGCCTCTGGTTTCACTATTCCCATTTCGACATTATCAACTAGGCGGTTTTCTTTCAAAGCCCGCACGCTGGGATATTCCTTTGCCGGCATGAGCGTTCCGTCCGGGCGAATGATACGCCATTCGCTCCCATCAATGCGCCGCGCTTCGTGTACGTCTTTGGGTATGCCCAATAGCTCGGCGGCACGGGCGTTGCTTTCCACGATGTTGCCGGATGGGTCCGATATGGTGATCCCCAATGGGAATGCATTGAAAAGGACGCGATATTTTTCCTCGCTCTCGCGAAGGCTTTCTTCAATTTGTTTGCGTCGGCTAATATCGAAGCAATGTCCAATATATCCTATAAACTCACCATCACTGTTGAAATTTGGTGTGCCCAGATCCAGAATAATCCTGTATTCGCCACTTGCGTGGCACAATCGGTATTCCATTTCAAAAGGTGCGCGCTTATCGAATGCTGTAACAGATGTTTCAAGACGTCTGTCGAAATCGTCGGGGTGAACCCCTTCGGTCCATCCATTTCCGATTTCCTGCTCCAGGGTACGTCCCGTGAATTTGAGCCATGGGTCGTTGAAATAGTTACAGAGTTTATCGGTTCCAGATGTCCATATTAATGCTAAGCCGGCATTCGCCAAGTTTCGGTATTGAAATTCGCTTTCTTTAAGTATTTTCTCGGCCTGCTTGCGCTCGGAAATGTTTTGCAGTACTACGTGGCAGAAGACTCTACCGTCGGGGCTTTCCTCGGCGCTAAAGTCCAGTTGCGCCCAGAGGAGTGCGCCGTCGGGTTTCACTAGGCGCAGTTCGCACATCCGGGGCGCGCCGGTCTCAAAAATCTGTTTGCGGTGATGATAGTAAGTACCCTGGTCATTTTTGAGAATGAACTGGGTCAATCGCCGCTTGACCAGCGCGCCGCGGTTCATGCCCAGCAGGGCGGCGGCGGTGAGGTTCACTCCCAGGATCAGTCCCTTCTCGCTGACGGTGACGTGACCCACCGGGGTTAGGTCGTAGATGTCGAAGTAGCGCGCCCGCGATGTCTCGATTTCCGCATAGGCAAGGCGCAACTCCACGTTCTGCATCTCCAGTTCGATTTGATCCACCCGAAGATCGTGGAACATCTGCTGGATTGCTTCGGGGGTTTGCGCGAGGGAGGTCGACTCCATGACCCTGACTTGCGCCTCGGACCGTTTGCGCAGCTCTGCCGTGCCGGCCAGTGTCTGTCTGGTCTCTTGCCACCTGTCGTTCATGGTCTTTTCTCTCCATCATTATTATAAAGGCGTTCAATGCACATAGTTTACAACATGCCCTCTTGCATGTAGCATAACACTACAACGTAAATTAGTAACTATTTAACTTGATATTTGTCAGGCATGCCTGTTATGGTGTATATAAACACCAACAAGGAGGCTGGTTTATGTTACCAGATATTCGACAACCGGACTATCTATGCCAAATACCTCAGTTCCAGCTGGACCGCCATGACATAGTAAATATGGCCAACGAACTCAAAGGGTTTCACGAGAACTTCTCAGAGTGTTTTCAGCGCAGCGAATCCCGTGACAATTTCTATCGATACATGACCGGTCAATTGAGCCACCTCGAACGCAAGTCAATCGAGCCGATCGCCACTGCTACGGAAGGCGGTAAAGTTCGAGCGATGCAGCGCTTTGTTTCCGACGCGCCGTGGGATGACGACAAGATCATAGATATCTATCGTAGTCTTGTTAACGATAACTTGGGGCATACCGACGGAGCCATTATTTTCGACGAGAGCGTTTTCGTCAAAAAAGGCAACGACTCCATAGGCGTCGGCCGCCAATACTGCGGCACCATCGGCAAGGTCGACAATTGTCAGGTTGGCGTTTTCGCCGCCTATGCCTCGCGGCATGGCTACGCTCTTATCGATAAACGACTCTATATTCCCGATCAATGGTTCTCCGATGTCTACCAGGTTAAACGTGAAAAATGTAAACTTCCCCCTGACGTCTTCTTTCGCACCAAGCCACAGCTTGCTGTCGATATGCTCACGGACATCTCCGACCAGGGCATACTGCCGTTCCGTTATGTCCTTGCCGATTCCGTCTACGCCAGCAGCAGCCAGTTTATTGACGCCATCGAGGCTTTGACCGGAGTCACGTATCTCCTGCAAGTACCGGAAGACACGTTATGCTGGCTCAAGCACCCGGTCACGGTCCAACAATACGGCGGGCGACAACATACGAAAAAGCTGGTTTCCGACCAGGTCAAAGCACCGCTTTCCGTTAAATCCTTTGCCACGCGGATCAATGATTTTTTCTGGTATCGGCAAAAAGCCTCCGAGGGCACCAGGGGGCCGATCGAGTATGAGTTTACCAAACGACGGGTTACCATCTCTCGTCATGGGATGTCATGGAAGACAGTCTGGCTGTTGATTCGTAGGACGCTTGAGCCTGAACCGACGTATTCCTATTTTATTTCCAATGCACCGATCAGCGTACCGCTGGATACATTGGTGTGGCTGAGCGGGTTGCGCTGGGCGATTGAGCAATGTTTTGAAGAAACGAAAACCGAACTTGGCATGGACCAGTATGAGGTGCGCAAATTTCCAGGCTGGCACCACCATATAATGACCTGCATGCTTGGTCATTACTTTCTCTGGCATCTCAAGATTAGATTGGGGAAAAAAAGTACCAGCTATTACGGCATCACAGCTTAGGGTGCTGTTGAAAACAGTGCTGCCAATGAGAGAATTTGACATTGAATTGACTACTTGGCTTGTTGGGTGGATCCAGATACGAAACCATCGTGCCTATCTGTCCAACCGGCGAAGACGTTTTCGGAGAGCAGTTGAATAATTTTAAATTGCGTTGTAGGACTAATCACTTCCGGGGAATTAGGATGAACAGGCTCTTCAAGAATAATTATTTCATGTTCACTCATTACCCTGCTCGTGAGTGCCAGAGTTTCCGGAAGATGAATAGAGTGACAGATCGTTATGTTAGTCATAACCTAAGGACAACCACGATATTTTCTTGATCGGGCTCTATCTGCTCTCATGAAAGGATATTCATCACTTTGATGCGTGGTTCTTCGATGCAAATTCAATCGCTTACCTTCACCTGCCGTTCTCTTCGACATGGCTGGGTCGAGGAACTCAATAATCATCCGGTTGTGAACCTGCCGCATCAGGCCGAAAATCTTCTTTTGGCCGACACAACCGATTTCAGGCGAGCACCTGTCGTGCCAGATCAGGTTCACCATGGAAAAATTTGATGTAAACAGGTCGTTGCGGCAAGGCGAGACGAGACTCTACGATCTGCTGGAATCCTTTCCCGATCCTGTACTGATTGTCGACGCCGATAACCGGATCCTCCTCGTCAACCTGCGGTTTGAAACGATATTCGGGTATGAGCGATCCGAGGTAATCGGCAGACCAGTGGAAATGCTTATTCCCGACCGTTTTTCCGGTCACCGGGACTACGCCGGTGAATACCACCTGAATCCCAATGTGCGCCCCATGCGTCACACCGGAAAAATTTTTGCGGTACGCAAGGATGGCAGTGAATTTCCGGTCGATATCCACCTGAGTCCGATCGAGACAGCTGAAGGAATCGTAGCCGTGGCGACTATCCATGACGTCAGTGAACAGAAACACAATGAAGCGCAACTCGAATACCAGGCAAATCACGATAGCCTGACGGGCCTGCCCAACCGCAATCTGCTGGAAGACCGGATCAGTCAGGCTCTGCTTCAGGCAGAGCGATTCCAACAGCAGGTGGCGGTATTGTTCATTGATCTTGACCGTTTTAAAATTTTTCTGGCCGGCCTCAGTCATGACATGGGGGACGAGGTAATAAAAAAAATAACGGCCCGCTTGAAATCCTGTGCCCGCGAAAACGATACGGTTGCCCGCCTGGGAGATGATGTCTTTGCCATCTTTCTGCCAAACCTGACAGAAAGCGAGGACGCCGCCAAGTTGGCGCAAAAAATCCAGGACAGTGTAAGCCGGCCGATTGAGATCGGGCCCCGACTCTCTGAAATATCCTGCAGCATCGGCATCAGTGTTCATCCCAAGGATGGCAATGATGTACGGACGCTTTTGAAAAACGCCGAGCTGGCCATGTTTCGCGCCAAAGAGAAAGGACGCGGCTGTTTCCAGTTTTTTACCGATGAACTGAATAAACGGATAGCAACTTATTTGACCATGGAGCGATGCCTGCGCCAGGCCGCCGAGAACAGCGAACTGTCATTGCACTACCAGCCGCAGATGGATTTACGAAACGGCCGGATGATCGGCTTCGAGGCCCTCCTCCGCTGGCAGAACCCGATTTTGGGTTCGGTATCGCCCGGCAGCTTTATCCCTCTGGCGGAAGAGACCGGCCTGATCATCCCGATCGGCGAGTGGGTGCTGAAAACAGCCTGCATGGACAACAAACGCTGGCAGAATGCCGGCTATCCCCCCATCGTGGTGGCCGTCAACCTCTCTCCTCGTCAGTTCTGGGATCCGGGCCTGGTCAAGACCATAGCCGGAATCCTTAATGAAAGCGGCCTGGAACCACGCTACCTGGAGCTGGAAATCACCGAGGGCATGGTGATGCGGGATGTCGAAAATGCCCTCGCCATGGTCCGTGAATTAAAGGCACTGGGGATACAGCTCTCCATCGACGATTTCGGTACCGGTTATTCAAACCTGAGTCACCTGAAACGGTTTCCGTTTGATAAAATCAAGATGGATATATCCTTTGTCCGGGAGGTTACGCACGACCCCGGCAGCGCCGCCATCGCCAAAACGATCATCGCCATGGCCCACTACCTGAATCTCCGGGTAATTGCCGAAGGAATTGAAACCGAAGGGCAGCTCAGCTACCTCCGCCTCCGGGGCTGCGATGAAATGCAGGGATTTTATTTCAGCAAGGCCCTGCCTTGCCGGGATTTTGAACAATTATTGGCGGAAGGGCGAAGTCTTGTATTTCCCGAGCACAGTGAGGGACATCCCAGAAGGTCTTTACTGCTGGTCGATGATGAGCCGAAGATCATCTCTTTCATGGAACGGGTGCTGCGCCAGGAAGGCTACCGGATTGTCTCAACCACCAAGGCCAGCGAAGGATTTGAATTACTTGCAACAAATCGGATCGGCGTGGTCCTGTCCGACCTGCGGATGCCGGGAATGGACGGCATTGAGTTCCTCAGCAGGGTCAGTCGCCTCCACCCCGAGACCGTCCGTATCGCCATGTCGGGCTATGCCGATATGAGTATGGTCACCGAGGCGATCAATCGCGGGGCCATCTATAAATTTCTCACCAAACCTATTGAAAACGAAGTTTTGCGGCAGAACATCGCCAAGGCATTCGAGCAATTCGAGAGTTCACTGCTGGAAGTACAATGACAGCATACCAAAACCAGGCAAACGGTCATTTCCTGGGAAGGCTTTCCTGTATCTGTTCATCTTTGACAGTAGGTTTCGGCCTGCTTGCCCTCGTCGGCTGGATTCTTGGGATTCCCGGGCTCTGAGAATAGCATACACGCCAAAATCAATATTAAAAAGTTATCATATTGCGTTGTAGGGTTAGTCAAAAACGGAATCGCGGAACAGCACAACTCTCCTCTCTGTTCCCTTGGCTTTATACATCGCCGTATCGGCTTTTTTCAAAAGGATGTCTGCCGTTTCTCCATCTACGGGATATATGGCAATACCGATACTGACTCTAAGGGTCTTGGAATTTACTAAAATACCGTTTATAATGTTTTCATATCGCAAAAAAGGAGGATTTGCATATGAAGACATCGACATTGGATCGAAATGGTGTGTCGCCCGAATTCGCTGACATGATTTCACGGTTGGTCGCGTTAATCCCATGGCCATCTCGCCGCCAAGCTATGGGAGATGTAGCGGTTACCATCTTGAATGGCAAGCCTCGTGTTGCCGAAGACGAATTTGGCTGGAGCAGATCGGCTGTGGCTCTCGGCATTAACGAGTTCCGCAGTGGTATAATCTGTGTTAACGATCTCTCTGAACGGCACAAGCCGAAATCGGAAAAAAAGAATCCCAAGTTATTGGAAGATATTCGGAAAATTATGGAGCCATCCAGTCAAGCTGAACCCCGATTACGAACGACGTTGCTCTATACGAATATGACGGCGCAATCGGTCCACGATGCCCTTGTTGCAGGAGGATGGTCACCGGAATCGTTGCCGACAGTACGCACCATTTCCAATATTCTGAACCGACATGAATATCGATTGCGCACAGTAGAGAAAACTAAGGTGCAAAAAAAACGGCGGAAACCGACAGCATCTTCGAAAATGTTTGGCAAATGAATGCATGGGCGGACACCGACCATGCCACATTAAGAATCAGCATCGACACCAAGGCTACCGTGCATGTTGGTGAATATTCAAGAA
>JANMSX010000016.1:0-7256 GCA_031389785.1 Desulfobulbaceae bacterium
CGCCGTTTAGCCATCTTACCCCCTGTCATTTCGACCTTCCCCCCCACGCAGTCATTTCGACCGCAGGGAGAAATCTCAGAGACCTCAAGCGTTGGTGGCAGGAGAAGGACAATGGCCAGGTCGTCACCGTCACCGTCTGAGTGGAAAGACCAGGGTGGTGGATTTGGAGATCTCTCCCTGCGGTCGAGATGACAAGAAAAAGGTAGTCGAGATGAAAAAAGAGAGTAAAGTCGTGATTATAAAAGGGACGAGAGGCGAGGTGGTAAAAAGAGGATGGCAGAGGTGACGACAAAAAAGAGGACTATCGCGACGAAACAGAGGGGCCATCTGGACGGCAAAATGGATGAGAAATACGACAATCAGGGTGACAATCGCACCTCAAATCAGGGAGCCGGGACCAACCTGATTTCGAAAAGCGTTGGCCAGAATTTACCCGTTATGAATAATCGGTCTCCCTCCTTGTCGAACATGATGCCATTGAGTACGGCCTCAGGATTATCCAACCTCAACTCCTTACGCAACCCGGAAAGATCGATCCAGCCCTCAACGGCGCCATTTTCCGGGTTGATCATCGCAATGCGGTCGGACCTGAAAATGTTGGCAAAAATCCTGCCGTCGATATATTCCAGCTCATTAAGATATTGAATTTTTAGGCCATTATCCTGCACTGTAATCCTTTTCCTTTCCACAAGGGTCTCCGGGTCAAGGAAATACAGGGTCGAGGAGCCATCGCTTGCGATGAGGTCCCGGTGGTCATGAGTCAACCCCCAGCCTTGTCGGGGATAGCTGACTGTTTCAATCAGGGAGAGATCATCCTTGTTGTAAACGAACAGAATTCGGTTTTTCCAGGTAAGTTGGTAAATTTTATCCAGAAATACAGTTATACCTTCGCCGAATATATCTTCCGGATACTCAATTCGCTGTTTAACGGCGCCGGTTTTCAGATCAACCCGGCGCAAGGATGAGTGACCAAACTTGCCGGTTCCTTCGTACACAGCGCCTTTATGCCACTCCAGCCCCTGGGTAAAGGCCAGCGGATCGTGCGGGAAACGATTAACAATACTGTATGTGTAATTCTCAGGCCTTGGCCCCAGTTGACCGGCAAAGCCTGCCACCCAGAAGAGCAGGATAATGCAGGGAACGAGAGGAAAAAAGCGGCACGCTGCTGACATGAATCTAAGTTCGCAAAGGCGCTTGGGATGCAGGATGGGCATGTCGATACGCAATCACAACTGGGTTCCCGCATGACTTTTATGGTTCATCCGGTTTTCAGGTGCTCTAAATGTAAGAACGCGGGCATACAATTCTTTTTTGAAGCGAGACCAATCACTTTGCAAAGAGGTTGGCAGCAGGTTCACAGGGTAATTGTATCACGGTTATGGCATTTGCGGCTATTGCAAAACTCGCCGTGGTTTTTTCGGCAAGGTGTGTGGGTTTTCCCGATCGGAAAGACCCATCTGCCTGAGGATATCCTTGCTGCGAACCACCGTCTGCAGGCAGGTGCGGACAAATCAGGCTGATGATTTAAAATTTAATAAAAACAAATGTTTGGTGGTTATTATAAGGGGAGGGGAGATGAACTCGTTGGTTCCGGAATATGAACAGATACGTCTGGGCGGCAAGGAAAAGATGGTTGTCGGCCTCCGTCATCACGGGGCGCGGGAGGGGGTGACCGGCTCGTGCCATCAGTTGCTGCTGGACGGGAAGAAGAGTCTTTTAATCGATTGCGGTTTGTTTCAGGGGGCGGCGACGGTAAACGAGGCGGGGACGAGCGCGGATCCGCACCATATCGATTTCCCGGTGGCGGATATCGCGGCGCTGGTCGTAACCCATGTCCATATCGATCATGTGGGGCGGATTCCCTGGCTTCTGGCGGCGGGCTATACCGGGTCGATCATCTGTTCCGAGCCGTCGGCGGAACTGCTGCCGCTGGTGCTGGAGGATGCCTTCCGGCTGGCAGTGACCGGCCGGCAGGATGTGGTGGAGAACTACCTGAAGATGGTCAAGGCCCGACTGATCCCGCTGGCCTATAAGAGCACCTATACCCTGCTCGATAGCGACGAGCGGCAGGTGCGCATCAGGCTGCAGCGGGCCGGGCATATCCTCGGCTCGGCCTATGTCGAGTGCGATCTGGTCGACAAAAAGAGCAGGGCGGCAAAGCGGCTGGTCTTTTCCGGGGATCTGGGCGCGCCCTGGGCGCCGCTGCTGCCGGCACCTCAGCCGCCTTTTCGCGCCGATCTGCTGGTCCTGGAAAGCACCTACGGTGACCGCCTGCACGAGGACCGGCGGACCAGGCGGCTACGGCTGGAGGCAGTGCTTGCCCAGGCGATGCTGGACGGGGGTACGGTGCTGATCCCGGCCTTCAGCATCGGCCGGACCCAGGAGATTCTCTATGAGTTGGAGGAGATTTTTTATCGGAAGTTGACGAAAATGGGGACGGAAAAATCAGGGACAGCCACATTCCCCGACTTCCCGGTTATCCTTGATTCGCCACTGGCCGGCCGGATCACCGAGGTATATCGCGATCTCAAGCCATGGTGGGACAAGGAGGCCCTCAACAAGCTGGCCCGCGGCCGAAATCCCCTGGCCTTTGCCGGGCTGCGGACGGTCGACAGCCACGAGGCCCACCTGCGGATGGTGGAGGAACTGGCCAGGACCGGCCGGCCGGCGGTGGTCGTGGCCGGCAGCGGCATGTGCGCCGGCGGGCGGATCGTCAATTACCTGAAGCGGATGCTCGGCGACCGCCGCCACTGCGTGCTCTTTGTCGGCTATCAGGCGGCGGGCACCCCCGGTCGCGACATCCAGCAATACGGGCCGAAGGGCGGCTATGTCTATCTGGACGGCGAGAAAATCACTATCCGTGCCCGGATCGAGACCATCGGCGGCTACTCCGCCCATGCCGACCTGGTCCGCTTCGCCACCCGCATGCGCCATAAACCCGAGGTTATTCGCCTGGTGCACGGCGAAGAGGAGGCGAAGGCGGTGCTGCGGCAGGATCTGCTTGCCGAACTGGGGAATGCGGTGGTATCGGCATGAGATTTCCAGAAACCGCAGGTCCGCCAGGTCGTATTGACATCATGAGAGTCTTTCTTACCTTGTAGGGAGGATCTTCACCCCCCGGTCAGGATCTGAAATCGCTTTCCCGGAGATGATCGCGGACCCGGGGCGGCTCAAAGACCGGAGCGGCAGGAGGTTTGGGCACGGTCTCCGATAATGACCGCCTGCACTATACTTTTACTGTAAGGAGAATCGTGATGGTTCATACATGTAAAAACTGCGGGGCGATGGCAGATGATCCCGGTCATCTCTGCAACCCGACGCAGGAAGTAATCTCGTGTTCGTACTGCAACACGCCGGATGTCAGCGTCAACCATATCTGCAAGGAAAAGCTTTCGGCAATGAAATATTCCTGCCAGACCTGCGGCCGCGTGTCGCCGGAATCCGATGGTCTCTGCAAACCGGCGGAGATCGGCTGAAGCGGAGATGGCAGTTTGAAGTATCGGAGCTGTTCGGCGGGGTATCCGGTCAGGATCGGAACCCCGCTCTTCTTTTCGGGGCGGGGAGCAGGGCAGTGCTGTCCTGGCCGGTCAATGGTGTCGAATCCCGCCTTGCGGCAGGCTGACGGTCAGCGGTAGATCTCGGGGTAATCGACCTTCCATTTCCGGTGGAACCAGAGCCAGTGGTCCGGGAATTTGCTGATGATCTCCTCGATTCGCTCGTTCTGCCTCCGTGTCAAGGTTTCGATGTCCTCCTTCTTCTCGCCGTATTCGATCGGCACCTCCGGCAGGAAGACCAGGCGGTGGCGTCGGCAGTCCTTATCCCGGACGGTGAACATCGGCACCAGCGGCAACCGGTATTTCTGGGCGAGACTGGGGGCGATATGCAGGGAGGTGGTCGGGTGGCCGAAGAAACTGCTGCTGATGCCTTCCCGGCGGTTGGCGCTCTGGTCGACCAGGATCGCCAGGTCCTCGCCCTGTTTGAGGCGTAGTATCGCCTCGCGCAGGCCATTTTCCTTGTAGAGGATGTTCACGCCCTGCTCGGCGTTGTAGCGGCAGCGGATGGTCTCGAGAAGGGGGTTGTCGAAGCGGCGGACAATGAAATTCAGCCGGTTGAAGTGCCTGGCATAATAGAGGTGACCCAGTTCCCAGTTGCCGAAGTGGGCGCCGAGCAGGATCACGGACCGGCTTTTTTCCCTGGCGGCGAGCAGATGTTCCTCCCCTTCAACCTCTATTGTTTCATCGACATAGGCTGCGAGGTCTGCCGGCGGCAGCTGCAGTTTCAGGAGTTCCATCCCTATCATGCCGAATTGTTTGAAATTATTTTTAGCGAGCCGGTTGATCCGTTCTTCCGGGAGGTCCCGGCCGAAGGTGAAGCGGAGATTGGCGGCAGCGATCCGGCGGTGTTTTCTCGCTAGTAAATAGAGCATAGTGCCGATTCCCCGGCCCAGACCAAGCCAGGCGGACAGGGGCATGCATCTGCTGAGGTGGTAGAGGCCGGCGATGGCATGCACGGCCAATCGGTCGATCCGTGAGTATTCTTGAGGGGTGGTCATCATATCCTGTAAAATAACCGCTCTGCCGCGGTCCTGCTGTCATCTCGGGCCGTTCGCCGGCCGCTGGGGAAACATGGTCTCCCCTAACATATCCTGCGGTGAGATATTTTACATTGAAAAATCAGGCGAAGACGGTTTCACTGACAGGGCGTGTCCGGAATTTCGGTTTCAGCATTGTCAATACGACCTCGACGCGGAGCAGCGGTAATGATTATCAGGGGCAACAGGGCCGCCATGGAGAAAAAGGCGGCCTGGATACTTGCGGAAAATCTTCAGTACCTGCTGACAGGACAAAAGCGCGTGGTCCTGGCCGTCTGCGGCGGACGGAGTGTCGCCGGCATTTTTCGTCACCTCGCCGGGGAGAATGTCGACTGGGAGAAGGTGCACATCTTTATGGTCGATGAACGCCTGCTGCCGTCCGGCCATCCCGACAGCAATTTCCGCCTGGTCGACGAGCACCTCGGGAATGTCCTGTCGCTTGCCACGGTCCATCCCTTTGCGTACATCCCCGACCGGGAAGGACAAGGGGCCAGGGAATACACCAGAGAGCTGGACGGCCTCGGCGGCCGCTTCGACATCGTTCTTTTGAGCAGCGGCGAGGACGGCCATATCGCCTCGATCTTTCCCGGCCACAGCAGCATGCTGGACGAGCGCGACGGTTTTCTGCCGGTCCTCAATGCGCCGAAACCGCCATCCGCCAGGATGTCGGCCTCGATCAAGTTGTTGCGCCGTTCCCGGAT
Source organism: Desulfobulbaceae bacterium (assembly GCA_031389785.1). Taxonomy (GTDB): domain Bacteria; phylum Desulfobacterota; class Desulfobulbia; order Desulfobulbales; family Desulfocapsaceae; genus Desulfoprunum. The sequence goes on from JANMSX010000016.1 coordinate 5,293, forward strand.
CGGGCTCCTGGTGTTCTTCGGCAGGAAAAAGAGGGAGGCGCTGAAGACCTTCCTCGACGACACCGTCCCGCTCGCCGACTGTCCGGCCAGACTGGTAGGCCTGCTGCCGGAACACTATATTCTTACGGACCAGGAGGCCGGCAACTGATGGCGAAACTCGCTTCACAGATGGTCCTCATCTTCGGCGGTACCGGCGATCTTGCCCGGCGCAAGCTGCTTCCTTCCCTTTATCATCTTGAGAAGAAGGGGCTGCTGACCTCCTGCACGCCCATTGTCTGTCTTGGCCGCCAGGAACACAACCGGCAGGGTTTTCTCGCCTCGCTCGCCATCGACAACGTCATCGACCGGCTCGACCCGGAAGTGTGGCGGTCGCTGGCGGCAAGGATCGAGTACCGCAAACTGGACCTGGAAAAGGTCTCCCCGCAGGAATTTGCCCAGTGCATCGAGGCAGTGCGCGAGCTCTACGCCTGCGCCGGCAACACCCTGGTTTATCTGGCCCTGCCGACCCGGGTATTCGCCGGCACGGCCGTACTGCTGAAGACCCTGGAGGACAAGGATGGCTGGCTGCGGGTGGTCTTCGAGAAACCCTTCGGGGAGGATTCCCGTTCCGCGGCCGAGCTGCAGGCCGGGATTACCTCGGTCCTCAGCGAGGAGCAGATCTTCAGGGTCGACCATTACCTCGGCAAGGAGCTGGTGCGCAACATCCTCACCCTGCGCTTCGCCAACGCCATATTTTCCAATGCCTGGGACAGTAACTCGATCGATCATGTCCAGATAACCGTCTGCGAGACGCTCGGCGTCGAAAAAAGGGCGGATTACTACGACAGGAGCGGGGCGGTCAGGGATATGGCCCAGAATCACCTGCTGCAGCTCCTCTCCTTCGTCGCCATGGAACCGCCGCAGAGCGATGATGCCGAGGCCTTCCGCGAGGAGGCCGTACGGGTCCTGCGGCATCTCCGTCCCGTCTCCGCCGCAGATGTTGTCCTCGGCCAGTATGCCGAGGGGGCGATCGGTGCGGAGGAAGTGCCCGGCTATCTCGATGAGCCGGGGGTGGCGGCGGGATCGACGACCGAGACCTATGTCGCCTTCAAGGTCCGGATCGAGACCCCCCGCTGGCAGGGGGTCCCTTTCTATATCCGGACCGGCAAGCGTCTGCATCGGCGTTTTGCCGAGATCAGGGTGCAGTTCAGGCAGCCCAGTCTCCTGCCGGGCCTGACCCGGCATGCCGCGAATGCGGTGGTGATCAGGATCCAGCCGGACGAGGGCATCGCCCTGACCTTCAATGTCGGGATTCCCGGCGAATCGGCAGGCACCGAGGCGGTCATGATGGATTTCTGCCATCACTGCCATTTCGGGCCGAATACCCCCGAGGCCTACGAGTCGATCCTCCGCAGCGTCATGGAAGGCGAACGGGGAAATTTTCCCCGCTGGGACTGGATCGAGGCGAGTTGGCGCTTTATCGACGGCCTGCGCCGCTCCGCCGGGCCACCCCTGCCGTATGCGGCGGGCAGCCGCGGACCGTCAGCCGCCGATGCCCTTCTGGCACAGGACGGCCGGGTCTGGCATGAAGATTCAAATTAATTAAATAGTGTCAGACCGCCCCTGTTCAAGTAGACATATGTAGTATATAAAGAGAGTTGGCCGATATACCCTGGCCCGATTTTCTGCGAAAAAATGGCGTTTTTTGGTTGTGTTTTGCCGGTAATTGGCCCTATAGTCAGGCTGATTGAAAATCAACATCTTTCCCTGATCCTTCATTTCAGTTTCACCAGATATCGGCAGACAACCATATCCACACGTTCAAAGTACAAGGAGCATGGCGTAATGAACAATTTGTTAGCGGGGGTCCTCCCCCAGGAAGGCGGTTTAGAGGCGAGCGGCTCTGGAAAATATACGGCGGCCATCGGCCTCCTCGGCCTGCTGACCCTGGTCGGCGTGGGGGCGGGGATCCATTCGATCTACGC
>JANMSX010000027.1:0-6962 GCA_031389785.1 Desulfobulbaceae bacterium
ACCGTTCTCCCCGGCAGCAAAGGCGGGGCGCAACCATGATTAACCGCATCATCGATTTTTCGGTTGAGCACCGCTTCGTCGTCTTCCTGCTGGTGGCCGTCGCCTGCATCGCCGGCTGGTGGTCGATGCAGCGTCTGGCCCTGGATGCCATCCCCGATCTCAGCGACACCCAGGTGATCGTCTATTCCCGCTGGGACCGCAGCCCCGACATCATCGAAGACCAGGTGACCTACCCCATCGTCAGCGCCATGCTGGGAGCGCCGAAGGTCAAGGCGGTGCGGGGTTTTTCCGATTTCGGCTATTCCTATGTCTATGTGATCTTCGAGGAGGGCACCGATATTTACTGGGCCCGCTCGCGTACCCTGGAATATCTCTCCGGCGTATTTCCCGGGCTGCCGCAGGGAGTGAAAACCGAGCTCGGTCCCGATGCCACCGGCCTGGGCTGGATCTTCCAGTATGCCCTGGTGGACAAAACCGGTAAGCACAGCCTGGCAGATCTCCGTGCCTGCCAGGACTGGTATCTGCGCTACCACCTGAAGGCGGTCCCCGGTGTTGCCGAGGTCGCGCCCATCGGCGGTTTCAGCAAACAATACCAGGTGAATGTCGACCCCAACCGCCTGCAGTCCTACGGCCTTTCGATCAGCGATGTGGTGGATGCGGTACGCGGCGGCAATATTGAGGCAGGCGGGCGGCTGGTCGAATTCGGCGGCACCGAATACATGATCCGCGGACGCGGCTATGCCAAGTCTATCGCCGATTTTGAAAACATTCTGCTGACCACCAGCGACAGCGGCAGCCCGATCCGCATCAAGGATATCGGCCAGGTGGCCCTGGGGCCGGACCAGCGCCGGGGGGTTGCGGACCTTGACGGCACCGGCGAGGTGGTCTCCGGCATCGTGGTGATGCGCCAGGGCCAGAACGCCCTGGATGTCATCGAAGGGGTCAAGGAAAAACTGGCGGAGATCGCACCGGGCCTGCCGGAAGGGGTGAAGGTGGTCCCCGTCTACGACCGCTCCGAGTTGATCCTGCGGGCCATCGCCAACCTGAAGACCACCCTGATCGAGGTGATCGCCACCGTTTCCATTGTCATCCTGCTGTTCCTGTGGCACATCCCCAGCGCCCTCGTGCCGATGATCACCATCCCGGTCGCCGTCCTGCTTTCCTTTATCCCGTTTCAAATGATGGGGATCTCTGCCAACATCATGTCGCTCGGCGGTATTGCCATCGCCGTCGGCGCCATGGTCGACGCCGCCATCGTGGTGGTTGAGCAGACCCACAAGAAGCTGGAGGAGTGGCAACGGGACGGCCGCAAGGAGGATTATCGGGAGGTGGTTATCCGGGCCGTGAAGCAGGTGGCCGGGCCGAGTTTTTTTTCGCTGCTGGTGATCGCCGTTTCCTTCCTGCCTGTGCTGACCCTCGAGGCCCAGGAGGGTCGCCTTTTCAAACCCCTGGCCTACACCAAGAACCTTTCCATGTTCGTCGCCGCTTTTCTGGTGATCACGCTCGATCCGGCCCTGCGCCTTTTTTTCACCCATCTGAAGAACTTCGATTTCCGGCCGCGCTGGCTCTGTCGGGCAGCCAACGCCGTGGTAGTGGGAACCATCCATCCGGAAGAAAAGCACCCGATCAGCCGGGTGCTGATCGCTCTTTACCGACCGGTGGCGGAGTGGGCCCTGCGCTGGAAATGGCTGGTGATTGCCGCGACGCTCGCCATGATGGTTGTCACTATCCCGGTCTATCTCAAACTGGGCTCCGAATTCATGCCGCCGCTGGACGAGGGGTCACTGCTCTACATGCCGTCGACGATGCCGGGGATTTCCGTCGGGGAGGTGCAGAAGCTGCTGCAGGCCACCGATCGGATCATCAAGCAGTTCCCCGAGGTGGATCGGGTGCTGGGCAAGGCGGGCCGCGCTGAAACTTCCACCGATCCGGCCCCTCTGTCGATGCTGGAAACCGTGATCATTCTCCATCCCAGGGAACAGTGGCGCTCGGTCGATACCTGGTATTCCGGCTGGGCGCCCGGCTGGCTGAAGTCGGTGTTGCGCCGCTTCAGTCCGGATCACATCAGCCAGGAAGAACTCATCAGCGAGATGAACGAGGCCCTGCGCCTGCCCGGACTCGCCAACGGCTGGACCATGCCGATCAAGGGGCGGATCGACATGTTGACCACCGGCATCCGTACGCCGGTCGGGATTAAGATTTCAGGGGACGACGTAGCCGCCATCGAGGCGATCGGCATGAAGATCGAGGCATTGCTGCCCGCCGTCAAAGGAACCCGCAGCGCATTTGCCGAACGTACCGGCAGCGGCTATTTCCTTGATTTCAAATGGAACCGGGAGCAGCTGGCCTTTGCCGGCCTGACCATGGAACAGGCCCAGGCCGCCGTGCAGAACGCCATCGGCGGCGAGACCGTTACCACCACCGTGGAAGGGCGGGAGCGTTACGCCGTCAACGTCCGCTATATGCGCGATTACCGCCAGGATCTGCCGGCCTTGCGCCGGGTGCTGGTGGCCGGCGAGGAAGGGCGGAAACAGATCCCCATCGGCCAGCTGGCCGATATCGAAATCATCAATGGGCCCTCGATGATCCGCAACGAGAACGGCCTGCTGACCGGCTATGTGTATGTCGATCTGGCCGGGCGGGACCCGCGCAGCTACATCGAAGAGGCGGACCTGCTGATTCGGGAGAAGGTGTTGTTGCCTCCCGGCTATGCCGTTTCCTGGAGCGGCCAGTACGAGGCGATGGAGCGGGTGAAGGAACGCCTGAAGGTGATCCTGCCCCTCACGGTGTTTATTATTTTTCTGCTGCTGTACCTGAATACCCAGTCAGTGACAAAAACCTGCATTGTCCTGCTGGCGGTTCCTTTTTCCGCGATCGGCGCGATCTGGCTGCTGTATCTGCTCGGCTACAACATGAGCATTGCAGTCTGGGTCGGATTGATCGCGTTGCTCGGCGTCGACGCCGAAACGGGTGTTTTCATGCTGCTGTATCTTGACTTAGCCTACGCGCAGGCCAAAAAGGAGGGCCGTCTGCGTAATCTTGCGGAATTGCGCGCTGCGGTTCTGCATGGGGCGGTAACCCGTCTGCGGCCGAAGTTCATGACGACCGCCACCACCTTCCTCGGTCTGTTTCCGATCATGTGGTCGATCGGCACCGGTTCCGATGTGATGAAGCGAATCGCCGCTCCCTTGATCGGCGGCATCTTCACCTCCTTCCTGCTGGAATTGATCGTCTACCCGATAATTTACGAAACCTGGAAATGGCATAGCGAGGTTAAAAAGGCCGGAGGGGAAAAGGATGGCATAACCTACCAGCCGGACAGTTTGTAAGCTTTGGGACCGGCAGCCGGGAAAAATAACATTCTGGTACTAAACCGTTGTCAGAAAATAACATGGCCAATTCAATCTTTGGGAACGGCATAAGGGGCCGTAACGAAATGGTGAAAAATGTAACGCTTATTTCGTGACAGCCATTATGTCTAAATATTTTTATTTGCCGCCTAACTCTGCTAGACTGTTTACGTCCTATCATGAAGGGGAGTCCGCAGGAAAGACGGAGAAAATTTTTCAGAGGGACACCGGGTCCCCGAATACGTTATCTGCACGACCGTCCTTTTATTTGCAGACTGCTGCATTCCATACATTCAAGGAGGAATAATGAACATTCTCAGAATTCTTATTGCCCTGGTTTTTCTGACAGCGACGCCGGCGCTGGCGGATGAGGCTAAGCCTCCGGTGAAGGCAAACAAAACGGACAAGTGCCCGGTATGCGGCATGTTTGTCGGAAAGTATCCCGATTTTCTGGCGCAGGTGATCTTCAAGGATGGCGGGTATGCCGTTTTCGACGGCGCCAAGGACATGTTCAAATACTATGCCGATCTGAAAAAATACTACCCATCCAAAGAGTTGTCCGACATTGCCAATATTTATGTCACCGATTACTACAGTATGGAACCGACCGACGGTCGTAGCGCCTATTATATTGTGGGAAGCGATGTCTTCGGGCCCATGGGCAAGGAACTCATACCCTTCGAAAAGGAAGCGGACGCCAGGGAGTTCATGAAAGACCATATGGGGAAAACCTTGCTGCGTTTCGATGAGGTCAGCCCCGAACTAGTTAAAAGTCTGGATTGATTGAGAGAGCCTGAAACCGATGTTCCAGCGAAAATCGGATATACTCGCAGCCTACCTCTTCCTGGGGATCCTGGCGCTTGGCCTGATATTCACCGATGTCGCCATGCGGCAGCACCTTGACGCACCGGTGCTGAAACAGCGACGTGAAATCGTCAGGGTGCTGGCCTTGACCGACCTGGCCCTTTTCACCGAGGCGCGCTATACCCGCCATCCCAGCATGGCGGACCGCAACACCCCTTTTCAGGATCACCCGCTGTCGCTCGAACATTTTCCGTCGGGCTCCATTCTGGCGCTGCCGCCTCATCTCAACACAACAGCCACGCAATAAGCATATGGGAGCATTCGAAAAACAGCGCAATATCGTTGATTTTACCCTTTCCTCCCTGGGACGGCGCAAGGGCAAGATCATATCCCTGGGAACGGTGTATACCTTTGTGATTTTCCTGCTGGCCTCGGTGCTGTTTTTCACCCAGGCGATCAAGCGAGAGGCGGCGCTGCTTCTGCAGGAGGCCCCCGAGATGACGGTCCAGCGGCTGGAGGCGGGGCGGCAGGGGTCCATTCCCAAGCACTATGGCGACTCCATCGCTGCAATCAGGGGTGTTCAATCAGTCAGGCCCCGTCTCTGGGGATACTATTACGACTCCCTGAGCGAGGCCACCTTCACCATCATGGTCAACGACGAACTCAATGAGAAACCCGGGGAAATCATCATCGGCAGCGCGGTCAAAGTGCGCAGCGCCGCCGGGGCAGAGAACCGGGTGGTGCGGATCAACGACACCTTCCCTTTCAAGACCTACGACGGTTCGGCCCTGCTGCTGAAAGTCAAGGGGATCCTGCCGTTAACGTCGGAACTCGAGGCTGCCGACCTGATCCTGGTCTCGGAAAAAGATTACAGGACGCTCTTCGCCGTCAACAATGACCATGCCACCGACCTGGTGCTGCGGGTCCGCAACACCAAGGAACTGACAACCATCGCCACCAAGATCGTGCAACTTCATCCCGACACCAGGCCGGTTTCCCGGGAGGAAATCCTGCGGACCTACGAGGCGATATTCGATTGGCGCGGCGGTCTGATCATCGTGACCATGGCCGGCGTGCTGTTCGCCTTCATCATCCTGGCCTGGGACAAGGCGACGGGGTTGAGCGCCGAAGAAAAAAGGGAAATCGGCGTTTTGAAAGCAATCGGTTGGGAGACGGCCGATATTCTCCTGATGAAATTCTGGGAGGGTGTGTCGGTCTCGATCCTGGCCTTCATACTCGGCGTCTTTCTGGCCTACCTGCATGTCTTTGTCGGCTCCGCGCTCCTCTTCGAGCCGGTGTTGAAAGGCTGGTCGGTGCTCTACCCCGACTTCAGGCTGACGCCGCATGTCGATGCCTATCAACTCGCGACCCTCTTCTTTCTGACGGTCATCCCCTACACGGTCGTCACCATCATCCCCTCCTGGCGTTCCGCAACGATCGATCCCGATTCGGTGATGAGGACATAATCATTATGATCAGACTGCAGGATATCCGTAAGGTCTTCAACGCGGGCAAAGCGAATGAATTTGTGGCCATCGACCAGGTGAACCTGGCGATCGATTCCGAGATGATCACGGTTCTGAAGGGGCCCAGCGGCTCGGGCAAAACGACGATGCTGAGCATCCTCGGGTGCATGGCGCGACCGACGGCGGGCCGCATCATGCTCCGGGAGCGGGAAATCACCAGCCTGCCCGAGCGGTTTCTCACCGGCATCAGACGTGCGACCTTCGGCTTCATCTTTCAGCAGCTCAACCTCATCAAGGGGATCAGCGCCCTGGAGAACGTGATGCTGCCGGCCTATCCCGATGGAGAAAAGCGTTCCCTGCTGCAGAAGAGGGCGACGGACCTGCTTACCCTGTTCAACCTGGCCCACAAGGCCTCAGCGAAGATAGAGTGGCTCTCGGGAGGGGAGATGCAACGGGTTGCCATTGCCCGGGCCTTGATCAATTCTCCTGCCGTCATTGTCGCCGATGAGCCGACCGCCCATCTCGATACCAAGCTTTCGATGGAATTCATGGAGATCATGCAGCAGTTGAAAAGGGAAGGGAAGACCATCCTGATCGCCAGCCATGACCCGATCGTGCACGAGTCGTCGATCATCGACCGCATCGTCGACATGCGGGACGGCCGGGTAGTTTCGCCTGAAATACGGTCATGATTTTTCATCCCGGCATTATTCCACTGGATCGACATGCCGATAAGGGATTGATAATCGATGGAAAATAAAGATATGACTGAGATATCCATTTTATTTGTCGATGACGAAAAACTTATCCGGAATTCCTTTACCCGGGAACTCCGGGCGGAAGGTTTCAAGGTTACTGCCGTTGCCGATGGCCGTGAGGCAATCGACGAGGTGGAAAAAGGAAGGTTCGATATTGTCATCACCGACCTGATGATGCCCGGCGTTGACGGTTTCGGCGTCCTCAAGGCGGTGAAAAAACATGTTCCGCAAACCAGTGTCATCATCCTTACCGGCTATGGCGACATGCGTTCGGCCATCGACGCCCTGCGCCTTGGGGCGGATGATTTCAGCCTGAAGCCCTGTGAGATCGATGAGCTTGTTTTCCGTATCCGGCGCTGCCTGGAGAAACAAAGCCTGCTGAAAACTCTGGCCTCGCAGAATCAACGACTGGAAGAGGAGATACACCGGCGGCGCCTGGTTGAAGCGCAGCTGCGCGAAAGCGAAGATCGTTTCCGCCTGGCCCTGGACGCCGCGACCAACGGTGTCTGGGATCGCAATCTGCTGACCGGTGAGGTCTATCACGGGGATAACTGGCTGCGCACCCTGGGGTATGAGGAGGAAAG
>JANMSX010000076.1:0-1833 GCA_031389785.1 Desulfobulbaceae bacterium
ATCGAGCCCCATTTGTGGCTTTCCGATGTCCCAACCACAGAACGGACCTGCAGGCTGTCGCTGTCGATATCAACGATGAGGGCGGGGAGTCGCTGCAAACCCAGATCGAAGATATTTTGCGGCAGAGCAGTCGAACCGTCCGGGTTTTTGACCTGCACAAAAACCAGGCGCGCGGTATCGTAATCAGTTTCCACGGTGCTGAGGGTTTTGACGAAGTTATAGAAAATGCGGAAAAATTTCCCCAAACCCCCTTTGAACTTATGCTCATGCCATTCCAGAATCTCAGGAAAACGGGCAATCATGTCGTCGGAAAAAAGACGGTTTTGGTCGGTTACCAGGGCCATGAGGAAAAAATCCCCGGGCATGATATAAACCAGATTGGCGCCCTTTTTCGCCGCCAGGGCCTGTCGTACGGCAGCATTATCGAGAGCGACCTTGTAGACCTCGTGCATCTCGGCGACAGGCCGTGGAAAAACAGAGACGAGCATTACTCCGGTTTGGTCTTCCAGGGCGATCGGGATGGTGCTGCCGGCAAAGTTGCGCACCGATAAGGTCAACAGGATGGAGATGGCCAAGGCACAGACATAGCTGGTGAGAAGCCCCAGCCAGCGCGGCCGGATCCAGCGGAAGAACAGGCGGAACATTCGGCCGCCCGGCTCGCCCGGCAAAAACATCGAGGTCGACTGCATGTATGTCTCATAGACCAGAGGCTGCTCGTGCTGCATCCGCGCCTCCTCAATGCGCGCAAGAAGATAGTAGACGTAGAGCATGGTGATGTAGAGAATGAGGATAATGAAGCGCGGCCAGTAGAGCAGGAGGCCGAAACCGGATATGGCCAGGAAGAGGTATTGGGGGTGACGAATTCTGGCATAAAAACCGAACCGGACAACACCTTTGCCGGTAAACCTGCCATAGTAGAGCGGGATCGCCGCACTGAAGAAGAGGGCCAGGCCGAGCACCAGGCAGACCTGCAGATAGGATATGGCGTTGAGCAGCAGATTGTCGGGAAAAACCAGATGGGGCAGGAAGAATTCCGTCAGCCAGTTCGTCATCGGGGAAGAGGCCAGCAGCGTCAGGATTGGCCCATAGACGGAGTAGAAGTACAGGGCGAACGGGGAAATCATGATGATAATCTCCGCCCCGATCAGGCAATAGGCCAGAATTGTTCCGGCCAGGAGAAGTTTACGGCTCTTGGTATCCATGCGAACACCTCATTGCTTTCGAGTTCCGGACTCTGCAGGGGGGAGATACGCCTCTTTCTCAATGGCCGGCAGGGCCGGCGCCCTTCGCCATTGACGCGCAAGAACCGGAGTGTCACCACAGGTCACAACGTCCTCATCAAGACATCCCGCAGAATCCCACGCTTTGCTGATTTGCTCACAGTAACAATGAAAAGGCCAAGGGTCAATTTTTGCATAAAGCATGAACGTACCTGCCTCCGTGCGGGCTGAGGAGGCGTGCGGCGATTTTCGCCCGCATTGTTTTTCCAGCCCGAAGGCCTTATCGTTTATGTGCTGCGGTTTTGTCCGATCATTTACGATACAGGAGCAGGAATTGAAAGCCTCCGATCTTTTCATCAAGGCCCTCGAGGCAGAAGGTGTCGAATATATTTTTGGTATTCCCGGAGAGGAGAATCTCGATTTTCTCAATTCTCTGCGCGATTCTTCGATACGACTCATCCTCACCCGGCATGAACAGGCGGCGGGGTTCATGGCCGCCACCTATGGGCGGCTGACCGGCCGGGTGAGGATGAGTCGTATCGAAGAATCGCGCAGAGAATTGAGAAAATCGAGATTCTCCTCTCCGGGAATACCAAAAATATATTCGACACCT
>JANMSX010000031.1:0-12519 GCA_031389785.1 Desulfobulbaceae bacterium
CCCCGGTTCTGCCGACCCAGCCCTTTACCACGAGGTCCTCCATTCCCGTTGACAGCGGTGAAGTTCTCCAGAATGGTAGTAGGCGTGTCTCTTGTTTGCATACTGGACAGACAGCGGGCAGCGACCGTCGCAACAGGATACCGCAGGGATTGGGCGGCAAACGCCGTATTGAGATCCCTGAGGTTGTCGACGCTGAATCCCTTGGCAACTGCCAACCCCATTATGTCGCTCACCGTCTTCGGTGGGACTGACTGGCGGGCTAGGTCGCGGGCAACAGACAGTATCCCGGCAACCAAATCATGATCGACCTTGTTGTTCGGTGTAGCCACAGTCTGCAGCAGAGATTCGATTTCCTCGAAGGAAAGGCCAGCTGTGTTTGATGCTGCGATAGTCTGGGTCAATCTCCCAGCCTGCCGGTCATCGCCACCGGCAAATTGCGAGGCCAACGCCATCGAATGGCGATAGCGATTGGTTTGGCGTTCAAGAGCCAGATTGATCATTGCCGCCGGCACTCGTTTGGCAACGCCTTCGCGCACCTTGTCGGTGGCCGCGCTAATCGGTACCCCGTTATGAAAGGCCTGCTGCAATGCCTGATGCAGAGTAACGATCTCTTGATCGGTAAATCCGGCCTGGATCAGGGATTGGGTCAGAGACTCGAGTTTTTTCTCGGCGATTCCGCTCTCGATCAGTCTGTTCATGCTGGCAGCCACGACCTGAGGCCGGGATTGATTACTGGTCGTTCCGGACAGACAGAGGCTGGGCATCCCGCTGATAAGCAAAGTTACCACCATTATCTTTAAAACATGCTGCATTCTGACCTCTCTCTTGGGATAGCCATTTTCCAAATTCTGGTTGAACGACTGCAATCATTCCTCGTAGACCGGCACATGGAGACAGTGCTGGGTCCCAAAATCGTCAAACTCCCTGAACAGGCAATTGGGAAGCGCAGGCAGCCCATCGACTTGGAAAAAATAGGCAAAGGGTTGATCTGAAGGGAGGACCACTTGCCAATTTCCGAGTGTATTCTGACGCACAGCCCGGGCTTTGAAGCCGTCCAGTGACGAGAAGAAACGGACTTTCTCAGCCTCCGGTCGGTTGATTGTCAGCAGAATCGTCTCTGCTGGCTTGACGGTCGAACCGGCACAGCCATAAAGGATGAGCAGCATAAATAGGAACAGGATGGAAAATCGTTTCATATCGAGGTGCTGACCTGGATGATCGAGTTCTCCCCGCCGTAGTCATCGCTCTCTCGCAATGGGATTGTCGGATCGGCAATCTGCAGACCGTCTTCGAGCAGATAGCTGTAGTGGTGTTCTCCGGGGTTGAGTTGGAGGGTGATCGACCAGTAGCCACTTGTTCCGATTTTGGTCATCGGCAGTGGGTTCCATCCGGTGAAACTGCCGACGATAGCCAGGTTTTCGGCTCCTGGGCGGTAGAGGACGAAACGTTGCTCCTTTCCTTGCCCGGGTCCTGAACCATAGTTCATCAAGACCAGACCGATTGCCAGCATGACTGCCACAGCTCCCGCAAGCAGGCGGCGCCATGGAACAAACGGCATGATCCGCCAGGTTTGTCCCTGGACCGGCCACTTTGTCGAGGGCATGTGCGTAACCAGGTCATCCCGCAGCAACCGCTCCTGGTTCAACAAGGCAACGGCATCTTCCTTGAATGTCCTGTTTCCATGCACGACCTCGACGAAATCGATCTTTTCCGCGAGATTGAGCTCATTGTCGATATAGAGACTAATCAGATGGTCGTTCATAGTTCTCCACTTTCGAGGATTTGCCTCAATTTGAGACGCGAACGATGAACCCTGACCTTGACATTGGCCTCGGTCATCCCGTTCATGCTGGCGATCTCTCGGTAGGATAGATTGCTGCCAGTGACCAAGGACAGGATATCGGCATCTTCCGGTGGCAGTTGAGATATGGCTTGCAGGATTCGTTGGGCCTGTTCGTTGACCAGGGAAGGGTCCTGCCCGGCGACGCGGTCATGTACTTCTTCGTTGTAAAGGACATGATGGCGCTGTTTACGGTGTATGTCGACCAAGACATGACGACTGATGGTGAAGAGTAGGGCCACTCTCGGCTCAGCGGTCCCATATCGCTCCAAATACCTGGTAAAACTCTCCTGCATGGTATCCGCAGCCAACTGGTAATCCCCGGTTTTACGCAGCAGGTAGCCGAAGAGTCGATCTTTGGTGGTGATATAGAAATCTCTGAAACGTTTCAATGCTATGATCCCTCTCGGGGACAACACATTTGACGATTCTCGCCTTCTGGAGTCAAAAGAGATGGATTGGTTGAGAGCAGTCGGCGCTTATATTCCATCTTCTTCATCTCCATAGTAATCAACTTGAGCGTGCTGACACTTCTGGCTCATCCTGCACCCGGATACCAACCATCAAAAGGACTGACGGCCAGAGATGGAATGCTGCCCCCCTCGCCGTCAGTACCGTCATAGCCCGACAGGGTTTAACCGGGGTATGGGCAGGTGCCGCTTGACCCATCACGTCTCGGGCCAGACCCGTCACGGGGACCAGTCCGCCTGCCGGCACGTTTGGCCCGTGCGATCAGGTTCTTTTCATCAACATTCTGGGTGGAGAAAGCAAGTTCCTTCAAGCCGTTCGTGTTTGGCGCGGTCAGATCCTGACCGACGACAAGGGAATATCCCTGATCTCCAGCGGCATTACAGTTGACGACAGGGGAGAAACAGGTGATCGCGAAAACTGCCAGTGCAGTTGATACTACTTTTTTCATTGGGTTCTCCTGTGATGGTTGTTGGTGCGTTCGGTTGCATGCGCTATCTTCACGGCCGGATGGATAGCATATGTACTTATAACGAATGCCGCAGCAAAAGGTTACACCCACCTGAAGAAATATTTGATATCCACTGGATTAGCCCGGATTTGTTTTCTGCATACTATCTATGACAGCTGGCGGGTACTTACTCACCGAGAACTACTGCCCGGATCGCCTCAAAAATCTCCATCGGTTCCTTGCTGCTGGCTTCGGCGATCTCATGGATGGTCTTGCCGGCTTCGACGGTCAAGCCTTTCTCTCGCAGACCTTTGGCCACCGTCTCATACTCGAGTTTCAGCTCTGTACAGACTTCCTCGAGTGTCTTACGGCCAAATCCCGGCTTCGGCTCTTCGGGAAAAGCTGGAGCAGCCCCAACTGTGCGTTGCTCGGTCTCTTTTTTAGCCGGCTTGATCACTGCATAGACCTGCTGCGGGGTCATGTTATTCTTCTGCGAAATGGCAAGCAGCGTCTCCTCGGCTCCAGCCACCTGCAATCCCTTCTCATTCAGCAGCCTCAGCGCCTTCTCTAGATCAATTCCCTCCTTCTGAGAAAACATCTTCAGCGAGGAAAGCTCGGCATGACCATAAGGCGGTTCTCCATACTTTTCCGCTCCCGCCTCCTTGAAATGAGCCCCCAGATCCAGAACCAGGTTCACAGGTGGTGCATGAAAATAGGTCATGACTGCCACCAAGGCAGTGATCAGCAGACCGACGTTGAAGGGCAGCGTGAATACCTTGATCTCCTTCATCCTGTTTTTCATGTAGGCTTTTACTGCCGCCCAATTGTAGTAAAGGTGGAGCAAGCCGGCGGCGGTAAAGAGGAAACCGATTGTAACGTGCTGATCGCCCCACTCGGTCTTGGTCAGTCCCCAGAAGCGCCAGTCGGCCCAGTAGGCCACCCGGCCCTCTGGCACAACATAGAGGATGATAGAATTGAGGATCAACAGGATTAGCGAGACCAGCATGGTCATCGAGGTGATTTTGCGCATTACGTCACTCCCTAAATATGAATCAATTTATCGCCGGCGAAGTTCAACGGCAGAGAATCTGCCGGCTTTCGCCACATTACCTGACAGCAAATATCATAGGAAAATGTTCCCTGTCGATCTATTTAATCATTAAACGAAATACTATCAAGACAAAGTTGCCAAACAAAATGATAAACACTTCGTCACTGAGGTAAATTTATGTGTGATTAAAGATTGATAGAAACTCGGTCAGTACTATTGAGATCCAAGTGAGCAGGAAGGTTACAGACCTCGTCCAAAAGGAAGAGTGGCACGCGGATGAATACGCGTGCAAATAGAAGCAGTTTCAACCTGAAACTGAAAAACGGCTGGCATTGTCATCCATCGGTGGCAAAGTTGTAGATGAAAATCAAGCGAAGGAGATTCTGGAAAATGGCGACAAAAAAACCAAATTACTGCTTTGAAAAGACAGAATTTTTTGAAACTAAATTTTCCTAACTGTGCACACCGGAAATCGCTTAGGAACATTCACATTCATGCTTTTTCAGATACTGGAAAAATCAACCGCCATTCGTCTTGTAGACCCGGTACTGGCTCAGAACCTTGCGGACATAATCCAGTGTCTCGGGGATCCTGGGAACCCCTCCGGTTCTCTTGACCAGGCCGGGGCCGGCGTTGTAGGCGGCGAGAGAGAGGACCAGGTTGCCGTCGAAGGTATCGAGCAGGCTTCTCAGGTACCTCACGCCGCCATCAATGTTCTGTCCCGGGTTGAAAGGATTATCGACCTGCAGGTCGGCCGCCGTGCCGGGCATCAGCTGCATCAGCCCCTGTGCGCCTTTTTTCGAGACAGCCCGGTGGTTGAAATCCGATTCCGTGCAGATGACCGCCTTGATAAGATACGGATCGACATTGTACATTCTGCCGACCTGCTGAATATATCGGTCATACGCGACAGAAGACTTCTTGCCGCCCTTGCCGCTGACGACGCGGAACACGGAAGGAGAGCTTTCAATGTATCGTTGTGCCGGGACGAAGGGCTTGCAGTCCTGGCCTGTCGGAGCGTTGGTGAATTGCGTGCTGCCCCTGCCGTCGCTGCAGACGAACATATCAGCCCGGCCTTCAACCACCGGCATCAACAGGGCCAGAACGCCTGTGGAGATCAGGAGAAACCTGCGGGCTAATCGTCCTTTCACATTCGTCCTCCCTGCTGAGACAACCCGGTGACTAGCTGTTATTTCGTTCTTTTTTCCCAATCAGCGAGAAACTGCTGGATGCCGATATCGGTCAGGGGGTGCCTGGCCAGCTGTTCAATAACCTTGAGCGGAATCGTGGCGATATCCGCACCGATAAGGGCGGCATCCAGGACATGCTGGGGACTTCGCACGCTGGCGACGATCACTTCGCTCTGAAAACCGTAATTGCTGTAAACGGTCATGATATCATGAATCAGGTCCATGCCGTTCACGCCGATGTCATCCAGCCGTCCCACGAAGGGACTGACATAGGTGGCTCCGGCCTTGGCGGCGAGCAATGCCTGCGCAACCGAAAAGACCAGGGTGACATTGGTCTTGATCCCCTCGGCAGTGAGCCGCTTGACCGCCTTGATCCCTTCCGTCGTCATCGGCACCTTGACGACGATCTTCTCGTTGAGGGCTGCCAGCTTGCGGGCCTCGGCGACCATCCCCTCGACATCGAGACTGACAACCTCGGCGCTCACCGGCCCGTCGACAATCCGGCATATCTCGCTGATAATCTCCTCAAACGGCTTATTTTCCTTGGCGATGAGGGAAGGATTGGTGGTCACGCCATCAACCATGCCCAGCTCAACACCCTTCAGGATATCATTGATGTTAGCCGTATCAATGAAGAATTTCATTTATCTTCTCCTTGCTTGATAAAAATATTGCAGCAGTTCTCGCTGCAGAAATAGACGATTGAGCCCTTATGCTGCAGGTGAATAGCCTGCTGACGCGGCACAAGGGTATGGCAGATCGGATCCTCGACCAGGACATCGCTGACGGGGGTGTCCTGGTCTACCGGTGTCCGCGGTTTTTCGATTTTACGGCCTCTTTTCAGGCTACCGACCAGCAGTCGGTAGGCGAGAAAGATGAGTATGGCGAGGATGACAAAACGTAACACGCTCTTCTCTCTTCAGTTCTCTGAGGTTCTGCAGGGCAGAACAGGCAACCAGGCTTCCTGGCCTTATTATAATCGACGAAGACAATATCGAGAAGCCATACTTCTCTGAACGCCTGCAGAGAAGTATTCAATCGTCCTGCCACTCCTTCCTGAAAATCTCCTGCCGGGGGATCACCCCTCTCTCCATCTGCTCGAGCAGCTGCAACTCCATCTCCCGAACCGTTTTTACATGAGGTCGGCTCCTGAATCCAGGGGCTATGGCCGCGAGAGGCCTGAGAACGAACAGCCGATCCCCTATCCGGGGATGAGGCAGGACGAGCCCGGGAACATCAAGGGACAGGTCGTCATAATAAAGAATATCCAGATCCAGGACCCGATCCTGGTAGCCCGCCGCCTTTTCATTCCTGGTCCTGCCGAACGCAGCCTCAATGTTCAGTACTACCGCAAGAAGTTCGAGAGGTGAAAGGTCGGTTTTCAGCTCGCCGACACAATTGGTGAACCAGTTCCGACTGGTCATATCGACCGGCGCCGATATATAGGGATGCGACAGGAGCACCGTGGTGATCCCTTCTTCCTCCCCGATCCTCTGCCAGGCGGCGGAGAGGATCGTCCTGCCGTCACCGAGGTTTGAGCCCAAACCGATAAATACCCTCTCCACCCTTTTCTCTTCTTCCCGTGCAGGCGGTATCAAAAATCCTGGAGGCCCAGGACATCAAACATGTCATAGAGGCCGTTCTCCCTGCCGGCAACCCAGGCCGCAGCCGTTGCCGCCCCCTTGGCGAAATGATCACGGCTGTGGGCGCGGTGCGAGATCTCCAGCCGTTCACCAGGTCCGGCATAGTAGATGGTATGTTCGCCGACTATATCCGCCGCCCGAATCGACTGGATTCCTATTTCACCGGCTTTACGTTCCCCGATTATGCCGTTGCGCTCGAAGACACCGATTTCCCTGAGGTTGCGATTCACCCCGGCGGCCGCCATTTCACCGAGTTTCAAGGCCGTGCCGCTTGGCGCATCCTTCTTTTTATTGTGGTGGGCCTCGAGGATCTCGATATCGTAATCGTCTCCCAGGACCGCCGCAGTTTTTTTGGCTAGTTTAAACAGGATATTGACACAGATGGACATATTCGGCGACTGCACGCAGGGAAAACTGCGGCTCAATTCCTTCAGTTCTTCGAGGTTCTCCGGCGACAGACCGGTTGTGCCGATGACCATGGCCTTTCTGTGCCTGGCCGCCAGTCGGGCAAACTCCATGGTTGCCTTGTGAAAGGTGAAATCGATAATGACATCGCCCTGATCGATGACCGCCTCAAGACCCTCCCTGATGACAACCCCCATCCTGTTGCCGACCAGCAGCTCACCGACGTCGCGACCGATGTGTTTGCTGCCTGCTGCTTCAAAGGCTGCGGCATAGGTAAGCCTGGGATGTTCTCCGACCATATGTGCGACACGCAACCCCATCCTGCCGGCCGCACCGGCAATAATCACCTTAATCATGGCACCGCCCCTCCCTTTGAAAATGCATAGTTGCTTCCCGGCCGAAACTCAGATCAGTTTCAGACCGGCCATGGCCGTTTTCAGTTTCTCGAGACAGGTATCATCGAGAGGCGCCAGCGGCAGCCTGGGCAGGCCGCTCTGTATTCTGCCCAGCAATTCCACGCCCATTTTAGCGGGGACAGGGTTCGGCGCACAGAAAAGGGCCTTCATCAACGGGTACATCCGGTAGTGCAGGGCCAGGGCTCCAGGCAGGTCGCCGGCCAGGGCGGCCTCCATCATGTCGGCCATCCCTTTCGGAAAGACATTCGAAATGACTGAAATAACCCCTTTTCCACCGACCATGACGGTCGGCATGGCGGTAAAATCATCACCCGACAGGACAATGAAGTCTTCAGGACAGAGGCGGATGATATCGCTTATCTGCTCGAGACTGCCGCAGGCCTCCTTGATGCCGATGATATTATCCAGCCGGGAAAGACGGGCGACCGTCTCAGGGGTCATATTGATTGCCGTCCGGCCGGGAACATTATAGAGGAGCATCGGAATATCGACGGCCTCGGCAATGGCCTTGTAATGCTGATACAGCCCCTCGGCATTCGGTTTGTTGTAATAGGGGGTGACCGACAGCACGGCATCGGCGCCGCTCTCTTTGGCGCTGGCCGTCAACTCGATGGCCTCGAGGGTGTTATTGGCGCCGGTCCCGGCTACTACCGGCACCCGGCCGGCCACCGTCCGCACGGTCAGCTCTATCACCCGTTTGTGCTCGGCAAAATCAAGGGTTGCCGATTCACCGGTAGTGCCGCAGGGGACTATGCCGTGCGTACCTGCCGCGATCTGAAACTCGATCAGATCAACCAGCCCCTTTTCATCCAGGCTGCCATCAATAAACGGTGTGACGATTGCCACAAATGCGCCATGAAATCGTTTCATGATTCCTCCCTCGCTAATAAAAAAATCCTGCTTCCGTCTTCTCTGTTCGTTTTCCCTGGCCAGGTCATCAGAGCAGGGATTCCGCCGTCAGATGCCCTTCGTAGATGCGCCTGGCCGGCCCCTGCAGACGGACATTGCGAATCATCGCGGCCTCCGACAGGTCAAAAACCACTGTCAGCTGTTCTCCGCCGGAGGTGACGACCTGCACCGGCGATGCGACCTTGCCGAGAAGAGCGGCGATTATCGCCGAGGCAACCGCCCCGGTCCCGCAGGCCATGGTTTCATCCTCGACTCCCCGCTCATAGGTGCGGACGTGGAGTCTGCCGTCCGCCAGCAGGCGGATGAAGTTCGCATTCGTGCCGGCCGGTTGAAACAGCCGGTGGTTACGAACCTCTCTGCCCCATTCTTTAATGGGTATATCACTTCCGTCAACAAAAATTACCGCATGGGGGACCCCGGTGTTAATGGACGGGACAGCCACCTGTTGCCCGCCGAGCTCAAGCGACCGTCCTAACTGACAGTCCATCGGGTCAGTCATCCGCAGGCTGACCATTTCTTCATCCGCCAGAACCTCTGCCTCGATAATGCCGGCAATAGTCTCAAATCTCATTGATTTTCCTGCTATTCCATGCCTGAAAGCGAATCTCGCGGCGCATCTGGCGCCATTGCCGCACATCTCGGCAGCGGAACCGTCAGCATTGTAGAATTGCCATTTGAAGTCCGCATCCGAACTCTCCTCAATGAGGATCATGCCATCCGCCCCGACGGAGAATTTCCGCCGGCACACCTTCCGGGCAAACTCAGGCTGCTCTTCTCTCGACAGGAGCTTCCGGCGATGATCGATAATGATGAAATCATTGCCCGCACCGCTCATTTTTTCAAAGGCCAGGGGGAAGAGCGTCTTCATTGTTTCACCTGATAAAAAAGCCATGCCTGACTGCATGGCACAATCCTCGCAAATCCAGACAAGTGAACCCTCCAGCCAGAGGAAAGGCATGGAGGGTCCATTCACGCCAGGCAGGCATCTGCTGCAGGCATATCACCGTGCCGGTTCTCAGTGCCTGGTCGTCGCCTCTGCCGATTTCTTGCTCTCGTTGGCCGGAGTGTTCTGATCAAGGGCGGTCACCGAATAAAAATACCGGACTCCCTTTTCCGCCTTCTGATCATCAAAGATGGTGAACGCCGGCTGCACATCGCCGATCGCTACCGCCTCGCTCGCCTCGGCGGTGCGACGATAGACCCGATAACCGCCGATATCCTCCTCGGAAGATTTCTCCCAGAAGACCTTGATCCCCATATTCGTTTCGATTGCCGTGACATCGGTGGGTGGAGCGGGCGCGGTTCGATCGACGGAAACGGTTGATACCGACCTGCTCGTGCCGCCGCCGACGGTCTCCTCCCCGACCTTCATCAGCGTTTGAACCTGATAGGCATACTGCTGATTCATGGCCACCTGCCGATCAACATAGGTGGTCCCCCTGTCGATCACGGCGACCTTCTCGAATTCCTTGCCGCCGACGCTGCGCAAGATCTGATACTGCAGCGGTTTGTCAACCGGCTCGCCGTTCTGGAGAGAGGTGACCGGCTGCCAGCTCAGGATTATCTCTCTGCTGCCGACCTCGGCCTCGAGTCCTTCCGGGGCCCTGGCCGGTACCTGCCAGAGAAAGGTGACGATATTCGAATCGGCGCTTTCGGCAAACCAGCTGGTGCGTGAGCGGACCTTGAAGAAATATTTATATCCCGGCCGGAGGTCGGTCATCGTGAAGACAGCCTTTCGCCTCTTGCCGTCCTCGGTGGTCACACCCCCGGGCTGCTCCAGCGGCTCGGCGAAGGGAATGGGACAAGTGCCGCAGTAATCCTTGAGAGAAACCTCGGCACGATACAGTTCAAATGAGGCAAGGTCTTCGATTTCCTTACCCTTTACCGTTTCCAGAGGATATGACCAGGTGAGTGTCATGCCCTTTGCATCGGTATCATAGCGCAAATCGTTGATTGCCTCGGGAACCACCGTGGCCGGCGGGACAGGGTGGTCCTTATAGCCACAGCCCCCGACAAACTGCAGGGAAACCCCCAGCAACAGACATACCCCGGCAACACCTGCCCTGCGTAAAATGTTCATTATGCCATCCCTATTTGTTTTTCTGCCAGACCGACCGCTTCCTCTACACGCTGCAGGCCTGTACCTCCGGTTGAGTTGCGACTGTTTACCGAACCTTCAACGCGCAGCACCGTAAAGACATCGTCCCCGATGCTTGCGGAAAACTGCGTCAACTCTTCCAGCGACAAGTCCTCGAGTTCACATCCTTTGCCAAGACAATAGGCGACCACCCGCCCTACAATACCATGAGCTTCCCGAAAAGGAACATTTTTTACGACCAGATAGTCGGCGAGATCGGTGGCGGTCATGCAGCCATGGCGGGTCGCTTCCGCCATTCTATCCGTCCTGAATCGCAGGTTTTTCAGAAGCTCCGCCATAATCGACAGGGATGCGCTGACGGTGTCCACCGCATCAAACACCGGCTCCTTGTCCTCCTGCAGGTCACGATTATAGGTGAGCGGCAGGCCCTTCACCAGGGTGATCAGGGTCATCAGGCTGCCCACCACCCTGCCGCTTTTACCCCTGATCAACTCCGGGATATCAGGGTTTTTCTTCTGCGGCATGATAGACGAGCCGGTACAGAAGGCATCGGCGATATCGACAAAGGAGAATTCCTGGCTCGACCAGAGGACCAGTTCCTCGGAAAGTCGTGACAGGTGGAGCTGGATCAGGGTACAGCAGCTGACGAATTCGATGGCGAAATCACGGTCACCGGCGGTGTCCATGGAATTGGCCGTCACCCCGTCAAAGCCGAGAAGGGCGGCGACCTGCTCCCGGTCTATCGGCAAGCCGGTGCCGGCCATGGCCGCGCAACCGAGCGGCGAAAGGTTCATCCGCCTGCGGCAATCGGCAATCCGCGTCCTGTCTCTGCCGAACATCTCATAATAGGCCAGCATATGGTGCGAAATGAGTACCGGTTGGGCCCGCTGCATATGGGTATAGCCCGGCATCACGCTGCCCAGGTATTCCCTCGCCAGCTGGACGAAGGCCTTCTGCACCCCCAGCAGCAGCTTGTCGAGGATATCGCACTGGTCCCGCAGGTACATCTTCAGATCAAGGGCGATCTGGTCATTGCGGCTGCGGGCGCTGTGCAGCTTGGATCCGGCCGGACCGATTCTCTCGACCAGGGATTTCTCGATATTCATGTGAATATCTTCCAGCTCCCGACGGAATTCGAAGGTCTCCGCCTCAATCTCCTGCTCTATTTCCGTCAGGCCCCGGACAATGGCCGCAAGCTCCTCGGGACGCAGGATGCCCCGGTCGGCAAGCATCGTCGCGTGCGCCTTGCTGCCGGCGATGTCGTATTTGTAGAGCCTGGAGTCGTAATGGATCGAGGCGGTGAAGGCCTCGACCGAAGCGGCGGTCGCGGCCGAAAACCGTCCTCCCCAGAGCTTTGTCGAACCGCTGTTCTGCTTCTCGCCCATACCTCTCACTTCTTCTGGAGGGCCTGAATCTTCAGGCGCAGGCCGTTCAGGCGGATAAAGCCGGTGGCATCCGCCTGATCATAGACGGTGTCTTCCTCAAAGGTGGCGAAGCTCTCCTGATACAGGGACTGGTCGGATTTGCGCCCGGCGACGGTGCAGTTGCCCTTGTAGAGCTTCAACCGCACCGTGCCGTTGACGGTCTTCTGGCTGGCATCCATGGTGGTCTGCAGCAGCTCCCGCTCCGGCGAGAACCAGAAGCCGTTGTAGATCAGCTCGGAATAGCGCGGCACCAGAGAGTCGCGGATGCGCATGACCTCGCGGTCCAGGGTGATGGTCTCGAGGGCCCTGTGGGCCTCACGGAGGATGGTGCCGCCCGGGGTTTCATAGAATATAGCGTACTTACCGCATTGTGGCTTGCAAGGCCCTGCATTTGCAGGTATATCGAGGGGTCGTAGTAGTTGCTGCTCTCAAATTCCACTTTTTTGGACACGCCTTTAATCCCTGTGTGGCCACCTATTTCAAGAGAGTCGGAATTTAAGTGCCAGGCGATTTTATCCGTATCGAGGTTCATGTTGTAGAACGAGGAATAAAACGGGTTGCGCGAGGAGCCTTTTTCGCCCCGGATCAATGTGATGATCTGTTTGGGGATGTCAATGCGGAAAT
>JANMSX010000071.1:0-41106 GCA_031389785.1 Desulfobulbaceae bacterium
CTCAGGAGATGACCGAACACATCCTATCCCTCGGACCCAATCCTTTGAAGGCAAAACCCAGGAAGGCCGCTGTCCCTGCATAAGGGCGATTTCACCTGGACCAAACCCTTTGAAAGATATGTTGAAAAAGGCGATACAAGCCCAATAAAAGGAGTCAACTATGTCTGTTGGAGTAATAAAAATAGGCGGAAAAAAGAAAAGCAGGTTCATGGACACGGTCAAAGGTCTTCTGCCTGAAGGCGGGAACCTTGATATGTGTCTGACCTGCGGAGCCTGCACTTCCGGCTGCCCGGCAACCGGGCTGGAAGGATTGGACCCACGAAAAGTGTTGCGTATGGCAGCTCTCGGCATGGACGAGGAACTGCTGGCCTCGAACTGGCCGTGGATGTGTACCATGTGCGAGCGTTGCAGCTATGTTTGCCCGATGAAAATCAATATCCCCCAGCTGGTCTTTAACCTGAGGAACAGCAGGCCTCGTGACCTACGACCCAAAGGTATCCTGGGTTCATGCGATATGGCCCTGCGCAACGATACCTGCAGCGCCATGGGGGCCTCTGAGGAGGACTGGCGCTTCGTGGTTGAAGACGTCGCCGAGGAGGTGCGCCAGAATCAACCGGGTTTTGAAGAACTGCAGGCCCCCATGGACAAGGAGGGGGCCTATTTCTTCCTCAATCAGAACTCGCGCGAGCCGGTGACCGAGCCCGACGAAATGATCCCGCTCTGGAAGATTCTGGGCACGGTGGGAGCCGATTGGACCTATGCCTCCAAAGGATGGGCGGCGGAAAACTACTGCCTCTTTCTCGCCGACAACAAGAGCTGGGAGCACATCATCCGGGTCAAGGCCAAGGCCGTGGACGATCTGGGTTGCAAGGTGTGGCTCAACACGGAATGAGGCCACGAACTCTTCGCAGTCCGGGCCGGACTGAAAAAATTCAACATCTCTCACAAGTTCGAGATTGCCAGCATTATTCAGTATTACGCGAAATGGATCCGGGAAGGAAAACTGCCGGTGAACTCCGACTGGAATAAAGACCTGAAAGTCACCTTCACCGTCCAGGACCCCTGCCAACTGGTCAGGAAGTCCTTTGGCGACCCCGTCGCCGATGATCTGCGTTATGTGGTGAAAAAGGTGGTCGGCGAGGAAAATTTCATCGACATGGCGCCCAACAAATCGAACAACTACTGTTGCGGCGGCGGCGGTGGTTTCCTGCAATCGGGACTTCCCGATGCCCGCCGGGAATATGGTCGGCTGAAGGCCGAGCAGATCATCAATACGGGCGCTCAGTATGCCATCACTCCGTGTCATAACTGCCATGCCCAGATCCATGATCTGTGCGACCATTTCAACGGCAACTGGCATACCCTGCATCTCTGGACACTCATCTGCCTGTCCATGGGCATGCTTGGGGAAAACGAAAGAGTATACCTGGGGCCGGATCTCGCAAACGTCGGTCTTTAGTTTTTGTATTTGACTGGACCGGGACGGAAGCCGTCCCGGTCCGTATTGGAGGATAGTATGATAGTTGCCCAAAGAAAACCCTTTGCCGAAATCAAGGCCATGCTGCAAGGGTATAATAAGGTTTTGAACGTCGGCTGCGGAACCTGCGTCTCCGTCTGCCTGGCCGGCGGCGAAAAAGAAGTGGCCGTGTTGAATACCGAAATGGAGATGGCGAGACGGCTCGATGATGATCCCATCGACATTCAGGGTCACACCATCGAACGGCAATGCGATCGCGAGTACCTGGCCGAACTCGACAGCATCGTCGAAGAGGGGAAATTCGATGCGTTGATGTCCATGGCCTGCGGTGTCGGCATTCAGTTTCTCGCTGAAAGATATCCGCTCATTCCCACCTTTCCCGCAGTCGACACCAGCGGGCTTGCCGTCAATCAGGCCGTGGGCTGGTATGAGGAACGATGCCGTTCCTGCAGCCAGTGCATACTCGGCTCCACCGGCGGCATCTGCCCGATCACCATGTGCGCCAAAGGCCTTTTGAACGGCCCTTGCGGCGGAACCAATAAAGGGAGCTGTGAAATCAGCAGCGAACAGCCCTGCGCCTGGTTCAGGATCTGGGAACGTCTTTCGGGACAAGGCCGTCTGGATGCCATCAAGAAAATAAACACCACCCGCGGCTGGAAAAATCAAACTCCCAGGAACCTGATTCAACCCGGCTACAGGAAACCCGAAAAGATGGTAAAATGACAGGATAAAACGGTTTATTCATTTTTCCTCTTACCCTTATCGAGAAGCAGAGGATTACATATGAGCACAGAAACACATTTGAATTCCGGAAGTAACTTGGAAAAGATCCTTAAATCCGGCCAGTTCGCCTTCACCGGCGAGCTCGGGCCGCCCCGAGGGACCGACGTCGAAGAGGTGAGAGAAAAGGCAAAGTTTCTGAAAGGAAACGTCGATTCCGTCAATATCACCGACAATCAGACCGCGGTCGTGAGAATGGCCAGTTGGGCGGCATCGTTGATCGCCATCCAGGAAGGACTCGAACCCAATTATCAGATGGTCTGCCGGGACAGGAACCGCCTGGCCATGCAATCCGACATCCTCGGGGGTTATGCGCTGGGCATCCGCAACATGCTCTGCCTTTCGGGAGATCACCAGCAATTCGGCGATCATCCCGATGCCATGGGTGTCTTCGATATCGATTCGATCCAACTGATCGCCCTGGTCAAGCAGATGCGGGATGAAGGTAAATTCTTAAGCGGTACCGAAATCCATCAACCGCCGAAGATGTTTATCGGCGCAGCCAGCAATCCCTTTGCCGACCCCTTTGAGTGGCGCGTTCATCGCCTGGCCAAGAAGATCGAAGCCGGTGCCGATTTCATCCAGACGCAATGCATCTACAACATGCCGAAATTCCGCGAATTCATCCGTCTTGCCAATGAAGAAGGCCTCACCGATAAAGTCTATATCCTGGCCGGAGTGACGCCGATGAAGAGTGTCGGTATGGCAAGGTATATGAAAGCCAAGGTGCCCGGCATGGATGTCCCGGATGAGATCATCGATCGCTTGAAGGGTGTCGAGAAGAACAAGGTCGCCCAGGAAGGCATCAATATCGCCTGCGAGCAGATCGAGGAATTCAAGGCGATGAAGGGCGTCCACGGCGTGCACATGATGGCCATCGAATGGGAGCATATGGTGCCCCAGATCGCTGAGCAGGCCAAGGTCCTGCCGCGGCCTGTGTTTGGCTGACCCGTAAGCCGTCGTCAACCAATAACCGTTACGCAGAAATACCTTTCCGGCATAAGGGGCCGTAACGAAATGGTGAAAAATGTAACGGTTATTTCGTAACGGCCCCCTAAGTATCGCACCAATAGAAGTATGCCTTACAGGACCCGGTTCATTAACTCACCGGGTCCTGTTTTTTTTTTGAGAGATAACAGACAGCTTGCGGCTGTGAATCATGGAACTGAGACAACCCTTTCGAAAACTGACCGCACTTCTGCAGGTGCCGCCCGAGCTCGCCGGAGATTTCAGGCGATTCCGACGCGCGCAGTTGTTGAATTTCTTCCTGATCTTGATGGCTTTCGTCTTACTTGTGGCAAGCGTCTTCAACTGGCTGACTGTCCAGTTCTATCTGATCAGCATCATCGAGGCAGTGTTGTCCGCCATCTGTTTCTGGACCTACTACTGGTTCCGAACGAGGTTGGATATGGTGGCCGCGGGCTGGATTGTCTCATCGATCACCGGGCTAATATCTATCACCCTGATCATCTATACGAAGGGGCGGCTGGACTCCTACGCGCTAACGATCATCTACCCCTTGCTTGTCTACCCCCTTCATGGCACGCAAAGAGGGAGTCTCGCCTACGGGGTCTTCTCTCTCATCGTCATCGGCACGATCGCCTATGGGTGGACGCATTGGGATCTCGTCTCACCCATTTCGACACTCTTCAACGTGTCGGTCGTACTCGCTATCGGCGGCGGCATCATCGTCTATTACGAAATCACCAAGGAAGAGGCGCACCTATCGCGTTGGGGTGGAGAGGAATTCGCGCTGATCCTGCCGAATACGCGGTTGGTCGATGCGGAGATGGTCGCGAGAGCGTTGATCGATACGGTCAGGGGCCATCGGTTCAAGGACGTCGGAGGCATCACCGTCAGCATGGGTCTCGGCGAATTCAACGACCGCACCAATCGTGACGATTTTTTCAGGGCGATCGACCGGGCGCTCTACGATGCGAAACAACAGGGAAGGGATCGGTATGTCATTGCCACCCTGACCACCGTTTTGGGCGAGCAGTCGATCGAGCTCACAGAGCATGCCCCAACCATATCACTCCTACCGAGCCTTTGCCTTTACGTCGGCGAGCACCGTGCGCTGCAAGAGAGGGGCCCGCAGAGACGAGTAATCAATCTTCGCAAAAGGAAAGGTTGCGTCAGACACGACCAGAGTGTCGAAACCCAGGTTTCCAGCCGTGCAAGCGGTCGCCTCGACGGAATTATTGGTGCTGACCCCGACGAAAACAAGCTTCGTGACACCGCGCACACGAAGCCATCGCTCAAGCCCTGTGTTTATGAGTGCGTCCGGCACATTCTTTTCGACAACATGTTCGCCGGGCAAAGGAGCGAGCATTTCCTGAAACTCCACACTCGGCTGGCCTGGCCAAACCGGAGAACCGACGGTCTTGGAAATATGCCGGACATGCACCAGCAGAGCGCCGGCTTTGCGCCAGGCTCCGTGCAAAGTTGCGATGTTGCGCTCAGCCATCGGATTGTTGCACGGACCAGCCGATAGCATGGCCATTCCTTGCTGCATGTCAATGATGATAAGAGTTGGTATTTCTTTTGCATTTGTTTTCCTCAAACGATACGTTCAGTGGATGCCGCGCCGTTCACGGCTTTCACCGAAACGGTTCGGAACCAAAGTGAAGGTGATCTTCGAGGCTTGTTTTTCACCGGTGGATTTACTATTGTTTCCTGCATGCACAGCTGTTAACTATACAAAACATGCCCCATTACACCACTCATCCAAACGGTCTGCCATGCGATACCCATACCCGCTCGTCCTCATCGCCCTCCTGCTCTTTCTCCTGCCTGCCGTTGAAGCCGGAGCCACCGATCTGGCAGAGAAGTCAACCGGCCAGACCGTCTATGTTCCGGCCTATTCCCACATTTATCATGGCTATAAGGACGCCCCGCTATTGCTCTCCGTAACGCTCAGTATTCGCAATACCGATATGGACAACCCCATCACCATATCCACGGTCGACTATTATGATACCATGGGTGCTCTCCTGAGACATTTTATCAACGCGCCGGTCACTCTTGGCCCCCTGGGTTCGGAACGGTATATCATCTCGCAGAAAGACAAGTCGGGAGGATCCGGCGCCAATTTCATCGTCACCTGGCAGGCACAGGTCCCAATCAATCCCCCGATCATCGAAACCGTAATGATCGGAAGCCAGTCCCAACTTGGCATCTCATTCACATCGAGGGGACAGGCTCTGCAGAAATAGCACTTTTCAGACAATATAGACTGACAATCCACCCTGACCGATTTGGAACTTTATGGAATTTGTGAAGTTGCGGATATCCCTGTTTCTGCTGTTTGGCATTATTGCCTTCGGAACCGTTGGATACTCCAGCATAGAGCATATGTCGGTTTTCGATTCCTTCTATATGACTCTGATAACGATCAGTACAGTCGGATTCGGGGAAATAACACCGCTTTCACAGACCGGAAGGATCCTGACCATTATCATAATTGTTTCTGGAATCAGTCTGTTGACGTATACACTTGGCCAGATAGCCACAATATTTATCGAAGGGGAACTGGGCAAACTGCTCGGGAGGCGAAAATTGGGAAAGCAGATTTCTGAACTGACTGATCACTTTATCGTATGCGGATTCGGCAGGATCGGAGAGGTTCTGTGCAAAGAGCTCGCCGATGAACAGATCCCGTTTCTGGTCATTGAAAAACAGGGAGAGAAGATTGAAATCCTTGAAAAGATGCAATATCTCTACCTGGTCGGGGATGCGACCGCTGATGAAATGCTGCTGCAGGCAGGCCTGATGAAAGCCAAAGGGCTGGCGACGGCTGTTTCCACCGATGCCGACAACGTGTTTATCACTCTTACGGCCAAGGGTCTCAAGCCTGATATTTTTGTACTCTCCCGAGCCGCCGACCTGCAAAATGAATCGAAACTGCTGCGGGCCGGTGCATCCAGGGTTGTATGCCCCTATAACATGGGAGGCACCCGGATGGCCCAGATACTGAAAAAACCTACGGTCGTCGATTTCCTCGACACGGCCATGATGAGCGGAGATCTTGGCCTCAAGTTGGAAGAGGCCGTGGTTCATCACTCCTCTCTGCTTGTCGGCAAAACGATTATGACCAGCAACCTGCGTCGCGATTTCGGGGTGATCATCGTCGCCATCAAGAAAGCCAGCAACGAGATGATTTTCAACCCCGGTCCAGATGCATTTATCGATGCCAATGACGTTATCGTCGCCATCGGCAAACAGGAGGACATGAGGAAGATGCGCCAGGTTTTGGTTTAGCGGCAATCCGCAGCCAACGTTCCATCCCTGTCATCGCTGTCTGGCCGCTTTACCCGCTATAACCAGAAATCTCATCGTCTTGAAAACCGAGATTTCTCGCTATCGCTCGAAATGACAACATAAATTATCTCGGCCATCCGAGATGCTCGGTGGAACAACTGTGTGATTTCGTCATTTACAGTTTTCAAAATAGAGAATCATTTCAAACAGAAAAAATCTGGCTCGGACGAAAGAAATTGTATAAAGTCGACCGGAATTTGACTCATTAAGATTTTTTCTGATGTTAATAAGACAGCCCAGGAGATTTCCGCCATGTCGTTTTCCTTTGTATCGGGTGATAAGGATACCTTTCTCTTTGATCGTGAAGAACTCGAAAGGTTTGGTTCGGTCGAAAATGTGAGGCAGGGACTCACCTGCTTCAGCGAAAGCCGGGTAATCTCCATCGACAGTGACGACAAGCGTCTCTGGGCTTCGGTTGAAGACGAGAAAGGAGATAACCTTCCCCTTACCGTGCAGATAGAGAAGGGGCCGGAAAATACTCTTATTGCATCCTGCGATTGCACTACCGCTGACAATAGCGCCTGCCTCCATATTGTGGCAGTCCTGTTTGCCTACGCCGATCTTTGTCAGGAAAACGACGGCTTGATGAGTGCGGTCGATTTCGCTGTCAAGGACCGTATCAAACGGGCAAAGGCAGAAGTACGGGTCGAGGCGGAAAGCGGCCAACCTTGGTTCGGCAGCTGGCAGGCTTCTTCGGTCAACGCCCTTTTTCCCCGCACCTACCGGGTAGTCATCCGCAGTCTGGACAAACGGAGAAACTACTGCTCCTGTCCGGATTTCGCCGGCAATCAGCTAGGTACCTGCAAACACATCGAGGCGGTCCTGCACAAGATCGGAAAGCACCCCGAGCACAAGAGCTTCGCCAGGCAGACCCCACCTTTTCCCTATATCTATCTCTCCTGGGAGCATGAAACAGCTCCCGTCGTCTGTCTCCATCGCACCGGCGAAATCGAACCGGCGCTGCAGAACCTTTTCGTGGAATATTTTGGGGCAGACGGCGCCTTCACCGGGCGAATGCCTGATGATTTTTTCCGCTTCGTCGAATTGGCCGACCGAATGGATAACGTCCACATTGGCGAGGATGCACTCGACTGGGCCAACCATCAGGCCCGTAACGCAGCCCAACAACAGCGGTCGTGGAAGATAAAAGAAGCCATCGAAACTACCAGGGGACGGTTGCCGGGCATAAATGCCAAGCTGTATCCCTATCAGGTGACCGGCGCCGCCTTTCTTGCCGGCACCGGAAGAGCCCTGCTGGCGGACGACATGGGACTGGGCAAGACCCTGCAGGCCATCTCTGCCGCCACCTGGCTGATAAACCACGAGGGCATCAAAAAAACGCTTATCATCTGCCCGGCTTCGCTGAAACAGCAGTGGGCGCGAGAGATAGCCAAATTCTCCAATCTGCAAAGCCGAATCATCAGCGGCCCACCGGCGGATCGTGCCGCCCAGTACCGGCAGCAGGCCAACTTTTTCATCCTCAACTATGAACTTGTCCTGCGCGATCTTTCCGTTATTACCGAATCGCTGTGTCCCGATCTCATCATCATGGATGAAGCGCAACGGATTAAAAACTGGCGCACCAAAATAGCCGCGGCGGTCAAGCTCATCCCAAGCAGGTTCGCCTTCGTGCTGACCGGCACGCCCCTGGAAAACCGCCTTGAAGACCTATACAGCCTGATGCAGGTGGTGGATTCCAAGATTCTCGGGCCGCTGTGGCGCTATATGGTGGATTTTCATGTCACTGACGAGAGGGGCAAGGTCCTGGGCTACCGCAATCTCTCCCTGCTCAGGCAGCGGTTGCAGCCGGTGATGCTGCGCCGGGACCGGTCCCTGGTTAACGATCAGCTGCCCGAACGTATCAACCAGCGGCTGGATGTTGCCATGAACTCCAAGCAGGTTGAACTTCATGACGACGGCTTGGCCAAGGCGGGCCGTCTGGCCCAGATCGCCAAACGGCGGCCGCTGACCCCGACGGAACAGAACCGGCTCATTGCCGCTTTGCAGCAGGCGAGAATGGCCTGCAACAGCGCGGGGCTCGTAGACAAGGAAAGCGAGGAGAGCCCAAAGATCGACGAACTGGAAATACTGCTGGAGGAAATCTGCCTGCAGGAGGGACGCAAGGCCGTGGTCTTCTCCCAATGGGAGATGATGACCAGACTGGTGGAAAAACGGTTGCACCGTATGGGGCTGGGTTTTGTCCGGCTGCATGGCGGTGTTCCCACCAGTCAGCGGGGTGCGCTGATGGACAGCTTTCGCGATGATGACAGAATTCAGGTCTTCGTCTCCACCGATGCGGGCGGAGTGGGGCTCAATCTGCAGAGCGGTTCCGCCCTGATCAATCTCGATGTACCCTGGAACCCCGCAGTCCTGGAGCAGCGCAATGCCCGAATCCACAGGCTTGGACAGAAGCGCAGGGTGCAGATTATTACCATGGTGGCGGCCGATTCCTATGAACAGCAGGTGCTCGAACTGGTGGGCACCAAGCAGAACCTTTTCGATAACGTGATCAAAGAGGATGCCACCGAGGATGTGGTGGGCGTATCCAAGAAACTTCTGGAGACACTGATCGAGAACCTGGTGGAGAAGGAAAAACCACCGGAACCGGCAGCGTCTTCACCCTCCGAAAATGTTGATGCGATCAAAGACGACCAGCACCCTGAGATACAGCAATCCAGCAGTTCGCAAACCACTTTCCGGGATACCCGGACGGAAGAGGCGATCCGCCATTGCATCGAAGAACTCCAGATCCATCTTGGCTTGCAAATCGAACGCATTTTCGGAGCGCGGGGCGGCCTGATCTGTGTGCTCGACCGGGTCGATGAGGCGGCCGAAGCCCTGGCCGTGAAGTTGTCGGAACGGGTTCCCGTAGCCTTGATCGATCATTTTGCCCTGCAGGGACTGAGCCGTCTCGGCCCGGCATCGCCTCTGGCCGAGGCTGAAACCTATTACGATCAGAGCCAAAAACCACAGAATGCCGGTCCGTCGAAGATGCAGCTAATGGCCTTTGAAAAACTGGCGGCGGCCAGGGTGTTAGCGGAGCGGGAAATGCACAAATCATCCCTTGAGCTGCTGCTCTCCGGCATCCTGGCGAAAGCAGGGGACCTGGCCGGCCAGGACAAACCCATTGCCGCTTCCGAAGCCGGTGTCTGGATTTACAGCGAAGCCTTGCCCAATGGTCTGTTAAACGAGGCCGAAGCAAACCTGCTTTTGCGCGGCATCGGTCTGAATCAGGCCGAGAAGCTGCCGACCGTACTTTTTACCGGATTTTTGCAGGATGCGGATCTTTTTATCAGCTCGGAATAAAAGACTGCTTTATCACCTTTTTCATGGCAGCCGATGAATGATCCTCTGAAAAAAATCCTCAGCCCGATCAAAGAACTCCAGAATATCCGCGGCATTGCCTTGCCGATCGGCCTGGAATTTCTCCAACTCGTCATCACGGGCCCACCCGGTGCAGGAAAATCATATTATATCAATCAAATACGTGGATGGCCCAACGAGGGCTACATCGACCTCACCCAGAACAACTGGTGGAAAAACCAGTCCCTGATCTACAGGCCCAGAGAAATCCATCTCGGTCTTCCCTTTGAGGGGATAGCCGAGGCCCTGACTGTTTTTGACAAGGACTACCTCGACTGCCAACCGCGGCCGGCGCTTGAGCTGTCCCGCATCAAAATTCCGCCCGCCGGCGATGGCCCTTTTACAACCAACTGGCGGGATCGCTATATCTTTGAATTCCTGATCCCCGAACCCGAGGTAGTTTTCAATCAGCGACAGGCCAGACAGAGCCAGGGATATTTTCCGGTCGACGACAACCTGTCCCTGGCTATGGTGGATCAGCAGATCGCTATCTATCGTGAAGTCGCCCTCTATATGCACCGGGCGGGGATCCATGTCTATATCCGCAAAGGACTCAACAATCCCCCGATGCGGATCAACGAACACAACGCTACCAACGTGCCCCCCTGGGCGGTGATCGCCCGCCCGACCCGGCCCAGCCTGAAGCCCCTGGCAGGCTGGAAGTGGCTGGTCGGCCTACGGACGCCCGCCTCCTGGCTGACCCTGACCAACGAAGTCCAGCGACTCAAGGGCAGCAGCCGGATCGCCCACGACGGCAAGTCCTTCGATATGCTGCTCGGTGAATTCCGCCTGCGGTTTTCCCCTGAGATCACTCTCGGAGTCAACAAAAAAGCAGTAAAGAAAAACTGGTTGATCCATCCGCCGGAAGACTGCCATGGCACGGCGATGAATGGTTTTGCCCGCATCCGGGTAGGAGAAACCGTGGTCATCGGCAGATCAACCAAGGAACTGGTCGAAATTTTTCACTTTCCCAAATACGTTGCCAAAAGACACCTGACGGTGACCAATCACCGGGGAGATCTGTTGATAACCCCGCTTGAAGAAGCCCAGGGGGTTCGCCTGGTACGGCGGGAAAATTTCGATCTACGCGAGAGAATGCCGACATTTCGCTATAATACCCTGATCAAGTTAAAAAAATTGTTCGGCGGCACAATCTCCCTGCTGCCGCCACCCAAGGCCCTCGATCTCCTGCGTTCAGTGAATGCCCTGCTGAAGAATGAACCGTATCGAATTCAGGACAGCGATGGCCGGCCAGGCGGGCTTATCGAGTTACCCGTCTCAACTCCGCCGGCGATTATCGGCGATATGCACGGCCAGGTGGACAATCTGCTCAAGATCCTCGCGAAAATTGCCTGCTCGACTGTCTCGAAACCAATGCAATCAAATTCATCATCCTCGGAGATGCGGTACATTCAGAGGTGGTGCATGAAATGGAGAACATGGACAGATCCATATTGATGATGGACCTCATCCTTCGCCTCAAACAGCAATTCCCGGCCAACGTCTTCTATATCAGGGGAAATCACGACAGTTTCGATCCCCATCTCAGCAAGGGAGGGATTTCCCAGGGCCTGCTGATGCGCAACCGCCTGCAGAAACTCCGCGGCCTCGAATATGTCCTGGAAATGGAACGGTTCTACGACCTGCTCCCTTATGTGGTGGTCTCCAACTTTTATCTCGCCTGCCATGCCGGCCCCCCGCGCAATGGCGTCAGCCGGGAGGATATCATCAATATCCGCAACAATCCGCAACTCGCCCATGAGCTTACCACCAGCCGCCTGCAACGCCCCAATGCGGTGTCTTCCGGGTACACCAAAGGAGAGATATCAAGAGATTCCGAGCCGGTCACGAAGATCGTCAACAGGTTGCGGATGCCGCTCTCAGTCTGAAAACGATCTGCAGCACTCTCCAGATCGCCATCCTCCACCGAATACCGGAAACAGCCTGCCATACCGCCGAACAGGGCCATTGATCTCCTCTCTTTTTTGCTAAAATTCTCGGTAAACCTTCAAAGTCTGGCAGACGACACGATAACTGTCTGGTATAGTGCCGCAACGGCAGATCCTCTACCCTGATCTGCCTTTTTCATTCTTTCCCAGGAGGAACTCGGAACCATGTCATTTATGAAAAAGCCTTCACTCTCAGGGCTCCTGCGGCAATCGCCCTTCAAGCCGATCCAGCAGCATATGCGGATGGTCTTTTCCTGTATCTGCCTCATCCCTCCTCTTTTTGACGCCCTGTACAGGAAGGACACCCGCAGGTGCGAGACTTCGCCAGGCAGATAAGTGTCCTTGAATCGGAGGCCGACAAGATCAAGAACACCTTCCGCCTGAACATGCCCAAGTCCCTGTTTCTGCCGGTGGATAGAGAAGATCTGCTGGGTCTCATCTCCGATCAGGACATCATTGCCAATACCGCTGAGGAAATCGGCCAGATCCTCAGCTTTCGCGACATGGAGGTGCCTGATGCGCTCAAGGAACTGCTTGATGAACTCCTGGAAGGCACCATGGAAATCAGTTCCGATGCCAAAGCGCTCATAGAACAGCTTGATGAGCTGCTCGAGGTAGGGTTCGGCGGCCGGGAAACGGAAAAAGTTGCCGGCATGATAACCGGCCTCCGACGGAGCGAGCACAGTATCGATACGATCATGCACAGGACCAGAAAGGCCCTTTTCGCCGTCGAAGGCCAGCTTGATCCGGTCTCGGTCATCTTCTGGTACAAGCTCATCGGCCTGCTCGGCGGAATTTCCGACCAGGCCGAGAACATGGCCGATCGCCTGCTGTTATTCCTGTCAAAATAAGCACGAGGATAAAAATGGAAATTATTGCAGCATACGGCACGATCATGGTCATCCTGGCCATCATCTTCGGTCTTTACATGACCTGGGGGCGTAGGAGCGAACGATCTCGCCAACGCCATGGGGACATCGGTCGGGGCCGGGGCTATCACCATGAAGCAGGCGATAGGCATTGCCGTTATCTTTGAATTCCTCGGGGCGGTGCTGGCCGGAGGACATGTCACAACGACGATCCGCAAGGAGATCATCGATCCGTCCAGTATTGTCGGCAACCCGGAGATCCTGGTCTATGGCATGCTGGCCTCGCTGCTGGCCTCGGCGGTCTGGCTGATGGTGGCCTCTGCAAAGGGCTGGCCGGTCTCGACCACCCACTCCATCGTCGGGGCCCTGGTGGGTTTCGCCCTGGTCGGTATCGGCCCCGAGGCGGTTTATTGGCCGAAGATCACCAGCGTCGTCCTCAGCTGGATTATCTCACCGCTGGTCGGCGGCACCATTTCCTTCCTCCTGGTCATGAGCACCAGGATACTCATCTTCAATACCGACAACCCGTTGAAAAATGCCAAGAAATTCGCTCCTGCCTATATCTTTCTGGTCGGCTTCATTATTTCCCTGGTCACGATCTTTCAGGGATTGAGCCATCTGCACATAAATCTTACAACCTTTCAGAGCTTTCTCCCGGCAATCTGCTTCGGACTCTGCACCGCCGCTCTCGGATGGTATTTTGTCCGTAATATCAAGAAAGATAAAGAGGCGAACAGGGATTTCAACTTTGCCAGCGTCGAGAAGGTCTTTGCCCCGATGATGATCTTCACCGCCTGCTCGATGGCCTTCGCCCACGGTTCGAATGATGTGGCGAACGGTATCGGCCCGATGGCCGCAGTCATCAGCATAGTCGGCTCGGGCGGGGAAGTTACCCAGAAATCCGCCCTGCCGTTGTGGATACTGCTCCTGGGCGGTGGCGGCATCGTCCTGGGCCTGATCACTCTCGGCTACAAGGTGATGCAGACAATCGGCAAAAAAATCAATGAGTTGACTCATTCCAGCGGTTTCTGCGCCGAACTGGCGGCAGCGATGACCGTGGTCATCGCCTCGCGAACCGGCATGCCTATCTCCACCACCCATGTCCTGGTCGGGGCCGTACTCGGCGTAGGTCTGGCAAGAGGGGTCGGCGCCCTTGACCTGCGAGTCGTCCTCAATATCTTCATTTCGTGGCTCATCACACCCTCCCTGTCGGGGCTGGTCTGGCCATGCTCTTCTTCTTTACCCTTAAGGGAATTTTCAGTTGATAATGCGGAATATTCCTTCAGCGCACCAGGGAAGGTTATAGGTAATCTTGTCGTCCGGTCACCACTATTGATAAACCTCCATCAGTGACTCCCTCAACCTCATCACGATCATCATTGGCCAACGTGGGTATCGAAGGCGTCCTGATGACGATCTCGGCCCTGCCCTTTCTGCTGGCAAATGCCGGAGCACTTGGTGAAAACCCGGCTGCCTGGAGGGTTTTCGCCTCCTCGCTGGCTGCCGTATGCTTCCTAGGGGCTTCGCTGCTCCTCTTCCGCAGGACCCTGCCGGGGAAGGTATCCGGTTACCTGGCGATTGCAGGTTGCGGTATCGCCGGCTTTCCCTATTTCGCCACCGAGCCCCAGATTGCCCTGCTCGGTGGCGTCGCCTTAATTATATCGGTTTATTTCCTCAGGGAATTTCGTGTCCTTCAGCTCCCGAGGTACCATAATTCGCCTCACGACAGGAGCCTGCAGCGGGCGAGAGGGGCCTTATGGGCCGTGCCGGCAATCGCGATCTCCGGTTTCTTTCTCGATCCCGCCGGTCACGTCATGGGGGAGAGAGCGATCGCAGCGGCGGTGCTTATCAGCCAGGGAATGGTTGTGCACTGGATAGGCAGGCGCCCGAAAGATCTATCAAGCCTTGCCTGGATGGCCCTGCCCCTCGCCGCTTCGATCGGAGGACTCTCCGCCCTGTATATCGGCCAGATCAAACTCGCGGCCCTCTCGATCAGCCTGCTGACCCTCGTTATTCTTCCCCGCCTGCGCTCGCCCCTCGAGTATCATGAACACTGGTGGGAACTTTTCCTCAATCACCCGGCCCGAGCCCTGATCAGCACCTTTCTCGGATTATGCCTGCTCGGCACCCTGCTGCTTCAGCTTCCCTGGGCATCGACCAAGGGGAACATCGCCCTGGTCGATGCCGCGTTCACTTCGGTAAGCGCCGTGTGCGTCACCGGCTTGACGGTGCTGGACACGCCGAACGATTTCACCCCGCTGGGGCAAGGGTTCATCCTGATCCTCATCCAGCTGGGCGGTTTCGGCATCATGACCATTTCCACCGTTGCCCTGCATGTCATGGGCAAGCGACTGAGCCTGCGCCAGGAACGCCTGCTGACCACGATGACCGAGACCAGCCATAGCGACCTGATCGGTTCCCTCGTGATGATTGTCCGATTCACTCTGCTGGTGGAAATCGCCGGGGCAGTACTCCTGACGATATGCTTCCTGAGTGCCGGCGACCCCTTTTCCCTCGCCTTGTGGAAAGGTCTTTTCACCTCGATCTCCGCATTTTGCAATGCAGGCTTTGCCCTGCAGAGCGATAATCTGGTTTCCTATCAGAGCAGTCCGCTGATTCTGCATACCGTAGCGGCCTTGATCGTCCTCGGCGGCCTGGCCCCGGCCACCTGCCTGCTGCTGCCCGAATGGCTCAGGGGGCGCGCCATCCCGCTGGCTCCGCGGATTGCGCTCATGACAACAGCGGCCCTTCTCCTCGCCGGAACAGTGTGTTTCCTCGTCCTGGAATGGAATAACACCATGGCCCAGTTATCCTTTGCAGACAAGCTCCATAACGCCTGGTTCCAGTCCGTCACCTTACGAACCGCAGGTTTCAACTCGGTCGATATCAGCATAGTGCTCGGGCCGACGTTTCTGATCATGCTCAGCTTCATGTTTATCGGCGGCAGCCCGGGCGGTACCGCCGGCGGCGTCAAGACCACAACCATCGGCGTCCTGGCCATGACCTTCTGGGCCAGCATCACCGGTCACAACGAGGTCATAGCCCAGAACAGGCGGATTCCGCAGAGCACCATCAACCGCGCCATTACCGTGGTCGGCTCCGGAGCGCTGGTCTGGTTCCTTGCCGTCCTGGCGCTGCAGATAACCCAACAGCTTCCCACCAGGGAGCTGGTTTTCGAGGTGACTTCTGCCCTGGGCACGGTGGGGCTATCGCAAGGAGTAACGCCGCACCTGGACGGAATTGGCAAGATCATCATCATACTGACTATGTTCATCGGCCGTGTTGGCCCGATGACGCTGTTTACCCTTCTGAGTCTGGATGTCGCTCAAGCCGATTCGCGATGTCCGGATGCCCGCATTACCCTAAACTGAGAGATTCACCATGCCCCAACAAGTACTCATCATCGGACTCGGGCAGTTTGGCATGTCGCTTGCCCGGACCCTGTCGGAGAAAGGAACCGAAGTTCTGGCGGTCGACAGACGGAAAGATCTGGTGGATGAGGCCTCGGCCTTTGTCACCGAGACGGTCATAATCGACGCAACCGACGAGACTGAATTGGCCAGGCTCCAGCCGGCAAAGCGGGATTGTTCGGTCTGCGCGATCGGCGACGACTCCAAGGAGGCATCGATCATCTGCACCGCCCTGCTCCGCCAGATGGGTTCCCCCTGGGTCATCGGCCGGGCCAATAACGCCATGCACCGACGCATCCTGCAACTGGTGGGGGCGCATCTGGTGGTCAATCCGG
The DNA here is from genome assembly GCA_031389785.1 of Desulfobulbaceae bacterium. GTDB lineage: Bacteria > Desulfobacterota > Desulfobulbia > Desulfobulbales > Desulfocapsaceae > Desulfoprunum. The sequence continues at coordinate 16,504 of JANMSX010000071.1, forward strand.
AGGAGGAATTCGGCAGAAGGTTTGCCAACCGCGTGATCAACCGGCATATTATTTCAGACATGCCCTTGAGTGATAATCTGCACCTCACCGAACTCCTGATCCATCCCTCGATGGTAGGGAAAAATCTTGTCGAACTCTCGCTGCCGAAGCGATTCGGGGTCATGGTGGTGGCGATCCGCCGGGGTACTCCCAGTCAAGTGCTCCAACCTTCACCCCACGAGCCTTTGGAGGCAAATGACCGTCTGATTATCGTTTCCAGCGAGGCGGCAGTTTCCAAATTCACCGAGGGGGTCTGAGATGCGTCTTGCACAGGCGGTGCGTGTCGGTTCCTGGTTCCTGGTCAGCCTCAATCTGCTGATGGCGGTAGGCACCATCGCTATTTTCACGAGGATGGCGCCGGCGATTGCTATTATAATCGAACACAATGAACGGACGCTCAAGGCGTGCGAGGATATGCTCGCCGTAATGGCGGTCACCGGGGCCGGGTCGCCCTTTTCCGATGAGCAGACCCGGATTTTTCAAACAGCCTTTGACCGGGCAAAGGCGAACATTACCGAACCGGAGGAGCCGGAAATTCTCCAGCGGATGGAACCAACGCTCTCCTCCCTGTTCCAAGGTGACGCCGCAGTTCGCCGGGAAGTAGTCGAGGCTACCGTCCAACTTGGCAAAATCAATCGGGATGCCATGACAATCGCCGACCAGCGAGCCCAGCAGCTCGGCCGCGCGGGCGCCTGGGGGGTTGTATTCATGGCGCTCTCTGCGTTTCTGGTCGGTGTTATCTTCATCAGAAACATAACCCGACGGGTGGTTACGCCTCTTGAAGAAATCCATACCGTAATCATCGCCCATCGCAACGGGGAAACCATGCGACGCTGCACGGGGGCGGACCTTTCCCAGGATGTGGCGGCTGTGTTCAGCGGCATCAACGATCTTCTCGACCAGTGCCAGGCACTGGCAGCTGGAGGAGGCTGGAATACCGACTTTGAAAGTACGGTCAAGCCGAAGTAAGCGTTTTCATCTTTTTTCCTGAAGATGAATTGGTTATTGGTAGGTACTCCATTTCTTTTTTTCCTGGCCTTTGGCATTTCCCTCAAATCGGATCGATGAACTGAATTTCGATCTCGCCCGTAGCCCGGTATCGTTGCAAAGGGTGGAGATTTGTGTTGCAGGTATCGCCGCCTCCAGGCAACAGATGCTGATTCCCAAAAAACCATGAAGAAAACCCATGAATGGCTCGTTACCTTCTGCCGACCTTGTCTTGAATTGCGAACAAAAATGCCCCTGTTAGGCCAACGCCGTATAACAGCGGTATAGTCCCAAAAAGCTGCAAGGCCGATCCTAACCCTTCTCACTTGTCAATCAATAAATTCTCGACTATTGTAATTGAACAACTTGAAATTTCGATTAGATGGGAATACTTCAGCAGAGTTTTGGTGGGGAAATGCAGCAATCAGCACTGGTGATGACTGAAAGCAAATGAGGCGGAGAAGCCCCTGAATCCCGCCTTTTCAACGTGTAAAGCCAACTCGGGATAATAATAGTTGTGGATTGAAGGCCTGAAGGCCTGATTAAAAGCAAGATAAAAGCAAGATAAAAGCAATGAAAGATATAAAGGCAACTGCATAAAGACAAAAGCAACTGCATTAACTGCATAAAAGAAAGAATAAAAACAAAAATGATAAAAGAAATAAAAGAAATAACTACCACAACAAATCGTTGCTGCTGAAACCGCAAAGAGCGCGGTTCCAGCAGAACTTAACGTTCGTCAACCAACCCCCAAATTACAGAGATGAAAATTTCGCCCAAAATGGTAAAATCAAAAACAATCTTTAAGAATTCCACTAATAAGGCGCATAAGATATGTACCGAATTGAAAATACGATAGAAATTGATATATCTTTAATTTTAAAAGAAGACGAAGCGACTTACCATTCTCGCTGCTCAGGTGAGCTACTACAAAATCCGCATCGATATCGCCTTATAGACCTATTTTCAGGGGCTGGCGGGATGTCATTAGGTTTCTCCGAGGTTTTTGGGCAACCTTTTCAATCCGTTTGGGCAAACGACTTTAATCAATTTTGCGTTAACACATACAATGAAAATTTTGGTCCGCATAGTATTGCCGGAGACATTGTCGAAATACTTGAACAAGGCAAAATTGAAATCCCTAAGGCTGATGTCGTAATCGGTGGTCCTCCTTGTCAGGGTTTCAGCCTGTTAAACAAAAATCGTGAAAATGACCCGCGAAAAGAGTTGTGGCGGCCCTACTTAGAGGTTGTCGAGAGATCTGAGGCATCAATTTTTGTCATGGAGAATGTTCCTCAATTGCTTGGGACCTTCGAGAATGGTGAAATTGTCGAAGCGGCAAGGGCTATCGGTTTTCAAGTCTGGCAGGATAAATTAATTGCCGCAGATTATGGGGTTCCTCAAACTCGAACCAGAGCTTTCATAATCGGTTGTAAATTCGCAGATCCATCCGTTTTGTTTCCACCCCGAAAAACCCATTTTAATCCAAATGGTAACGGAAAACAGTTAACAATTCCCTTCAATAGGGAGGAGTATCTGTCAACACCCCCAAAGTGGAAGACAGTAAAAGATGCTATTGCTGATTTACCTCCTCCAAAAGGAACAGAAATTAGAAATATTGATCCTCCGTTAGATTTACACTTTGGGAGAAATCCAACTGAAATCAGTCGAAAAAGATACAGGGCAATACCGCGTGAAGGAATGAATCGTTTTGACTTACAACGTATTGCTCCTGAGTTAACACCTAAATGTTGGATTCGTAAACAATCAGGAGGCACTGATTTGTTTGGCCGACTCTGGTGGGAAAAGCCTTCCGTTACGATACGCACTGAATTCTTTAAACCGGAAAAAGGTCGCTATTTGCACCCAGAGCAACACAGGCCAATCACTCATAGGGAAGCAGCACGATTTCAAAGTTTTCCTGACAGTTTTAAATTTCTAGGTTCAAAGATCGAAATTGCCAAACAAATCGGCAATGCCGTGCCACCTCTCCTTGCTGCCCGTGTGGCAGATGTCGTTAGATTATTACTTGACCAAAAATATGAGCAATGGACGTTTTCACAAAAAAAAAGCGAAGTCAAATTATGTCCCGCGTAAGCGGCAGAAATACCAAACCTGAAATAGCTGTCCGCTCTTCGCTTCACAACATGGGATACAGGTTCAGGCTCCACAGAAAGGACTTACCTGGGAAACCCGATATAACTCTGCCGAAGTATAAAAAAGTTATTTTTGTCCATGGCTGTTTTTGGCATGGCCACGCAGATTGTCCTCGTTCTAAACGTCCGACTACAAATCAAGAATTTTGGCGTGTAAAGTTGGACAAGAACATCGAAAGAGACAAAGTAGCCGTTAACTCTCTTAAACAATTAGGTTGGGAGGTTATGACTATTTGGACATGCGAAGTGAATGACACGATTAAACTAAAAATCAAACTTCATTCGTTTCTCGAAAGCTCAGAAGAGAATATTGCCCATGAAATCCGAAGAGATTAGAATAAAATTACAAAGACTATTAACCAATTTTGAACAAGAATTAAAATCAGACAGTTTAAGGAACAAAGTTCTTGCACTTGTTCCTTGCTTTAACCATTTACGAGATCTGGGAAAATCCTTAATACCATCTACCATCGCAAGAAACGCTCGGGATAGAATACTCCATTATTTTCAAAAATATCCTGCTGTTGTTATCAATGGGGATGAGTTGCTTGTCGTTTCAGGTATCCAAGAATATGCCCGGAGGGTTCGTGAACTGAAAGTTCAGTTCGGGTGGTCAATTGTCAGCGGCCTGACAGCCAAACAAATGGCGGAAGAAAACGAATTTCCTATTCCGAATATTGACGTAACGTCAATGGGCCCATCCGATTATATATTACTTTCCTCCCAACAAGATAGAGATGCTGCACATCGTTGGAACCTGGCCAATGAAATTAGAAGAGAGAACATTGCTGTCCGAGACAAAATTTTGAAATATTTGCGGGCGAATGTCGGCCAAAAAGTAACCGGCGAAGAATTAAAGTATCTGGCAAAAGACAGGTCGGAATGGGCAAGGAGAGTCAGGGAGTTACGCACAGAATATGGTTGGCCCGTAGTCACTCAGAATACCGGTCGTCCTGATCTTGACGTAGGGGTTTATTTGCTTGAGGCAGATCGTCAAAGCCCAGAACATGACAGACATATCCCCGATCCAATTAAAAGAAACGTTCTTCGGCGGGATAAATATAAATGTACTGTCTGTGAATGGTCTCATAAAGAATGGAACAGATCAGACCCTAGGCATATGGAATTACACCACAAAGAACATCATGTCAAAGGCGGCGACAACTCAGAAGGTAATCTTGTTACCGTATGCACGGTTTGTCATGATGAGATTCACCGCAAAAAAATTTAATGAACGGCAAGGCCGAACCAGGCGGTTCACTTGACGCCGTGAACGTCTGCGGCACCGATGCGGCAAGGTTCTTGGCGGCTCAAGTGACCTTGATAGTTGGAGGGGCTTAGTTTAAATGGTTCCGAATCCAAATCTCCCTGATTTTGACAATCTGCGGCCACATTTGGACATACCATCCATCAATACTGGCCTTCATCGCCCGTTGATAACACCATCCGGAATTGTCACTGATGACATTGAAGGCTTGATCGCCATCTTGGATGAGCATGGCTTTATTATGCTGCAATCCGGTATTGAATTTACCCTACATGCATATCGAGGGCAACCGGAGGAGCACTTGCCCTGTATACCGACATTGGGGAGGCTGAAGAGCTCAGAAGAGCAGTTGCTGGCACTATGTCGCAATGCAGCATTTGAAGATGCCATCGGTGAGCATCCCTTTGTACGCCTTAGCAAACAGGCTAAATTCTTGGGTCATCCTTTACGCGTGGATTCACAAGGGCTGGCGCAGCACTACGGTTTGGCCACTGACCTACTCGATTTTACAAGCAATTTCGACGTGGCAAGTTTCTTTGCAGTCTGCTATTGGGATCATAAGATACGGGAATATAGGCCTGTCGTTGATTCCGAGAACCCCGGGGTGATCTATCGCATCGCCCCGGCCTTTTTCGTCGGAACCAATATCGGCGCTGAATTCAAAATCGTTGGCTGGCAGCCACTCAAGCGGCCTGAACAGCTGCGAGCCTTTGGGCTAAAGATGAAAAGGGGGATGGAGCTTAACACGTTGCCATTTGTCCAGATGGTCAAATTTCGGCATTGTGCGAAAATCTCTTACCGTATTTGGAAAACTTTCGATAAAGGCCGAACACTTTTCCTCAACGATGCCGTTGGCGAGCTTGCCGAGCGGGCCGAAACTCTCTGTCAATTTACCCGACAGCAAGTCGACAGGGCATGGGATCGGCTGGATACCTGGAACGAAAATAGGACTAAAAATGACTATCGGCTGGCAGTTGAAGGCAGGAGTGAAATCCACCTATGTGATACCACAATCTTGAAATGGGAAGGTCTTGAGATAGAGCGAGATGAAGAAAAATTGGCAAGTCAGCTTAGAGAAGTTTTGGATAAGGTTCGTTATCGCCGTGCAGCTTATCCAGCATAAAATTTATCGTCTGCCAATGGCAAACAATATGATTCCAACCTGTCAGTTCAGGCGACAGCGAGGGCCGAGCCATTTTAAGAAAAAAGGTGGCACATTTAGAATTGAATATTTTTGTTGAAGTCAGTGGAAGCCCTGGCCGCCCCTGACTTCTGCGTTAAAAGGATGATCATGGATAAGGAAGAGAAGCGAATCGCAAAAGCACTTGGCGCTCAGGAAGTGCCAGAAGTCGACGAGGGCAACTTGTTGAAATACAGAAAGTATCTCCTGGAGCAAATGGATAAGGGTACTATTCTCACAGGAAGGGAGGACTTCCCTTGGGAAGAGCAATATGTTTTTGCTTCCGGAAACCAGGTCGAATATGAGCGACTCAAAAAGGATAACCCATCATATCAAGACGAATATAAACTCATCGTCATATCTGAAGAAGAGGTAGAGGGGAACGACCTCGTTGCTCAAGTTGAGCGGCTATCCGACAAAAAATGCTTTAAAATCGGTCTATCTTGGCTGACAACAAAAAACAAAAAGAGCACGGACTTTCAAGCACTTGATGACTTCGCTACCTGGGTTGTCAACTGGGGCTGACAGAACCAATAAGGACGGACTCCAACAGCCATTCCAGCCGACACCGGAAGGTCAACGTTTTGGATTCATAGGTCAGCAGCCCGGTGCGGCTGACCAGTGAAATAAGGAGACATCCTTCTAAGCTGGATAATGGTCGACAGACCTCTACATCGAAAACACCGATTACCGTTACCCGAAAAATGTTACGAACGACTTCGATTATCCGCTGCCGGACATTGGGGAGAATACACCATGTCTGAAATGTTTGGTTTCGACGCCTTCTCCCCCAAGGAAATCGCGGCGCGGGTCGAGACAGTCGGCGTGGCCAAGGCGCGTCTGCCGCTCATCCCCATGCTGATGCTCAGTGTACTGGCCGGAGCATTTATAGGCCTGGGCGCACTCTACTTCGTGATTGTCAGATCCGATCCTTCCTTGGGTTTTGCCGGCAAACAGGTGCTCGGGGGCGTCACTTTTTCCCTGGGCCTGATCCTCGTGGTCGTCGCAGGCGCGGAATTGTTCACCGGGAATAACCTGTTGGCGATGGCCTGGGCAGATGGGAAGATTTCCACGCTCGAACTGCTGCGGAACTGGGCAATCGTTTGCATCGGCAATTTCATCGGCGCAGCCGGACTGGCGCTGCTTGTCTTTCTCTCCCGGCATCCGGAAATGAACAATGGAGGAATTGGGCAGGAGTACCTGAAGATTGCTACGGCAAAGGTGGCCCTGCCTTTCTGGGCCGCTTTCTTTAAAGGTATCCTCTGTAATGTTCTAGTGTGCATGGCGGTCTGGATGGCGTTTGCCGGACGGAGCGTTATCGATAAGGCTGTGGCGATAGTCTTTCCCATATCTGCTTTTGTGGCGGCAGGTTTTGAACACAGCATCGCCAACATGTATTTTTTCACGCTGGCCATGCTGCTGCAGAGCTTCGGTGACGGCGGGATGAGCGCCATTACCATTACCTGGGCCGGATTCTTCGGAAACCTGGTGCCGGTAATACTGGGTAATATTGTCGGAGGCAGCGTTCTGGTGGGGTTAGTGTACCATCTCATCTATCGACGGGTACCGGAAGATGAAGAAGACAATTGAGATTACTACAAACATGAGCGGGCGGAGGTGGTCAGATGAGACGGGTGCGGTATCAGGTTGCGTGTAGCCTCGACGGCTTTATCGCTGGACCGGATGATGACTTTGGCTGGATCACCCCCGAACCCTCATTCGATTTCGACGCACTCTACGCCCAGTTCGATATACTGCTGATGGGGCGACGCACATACGAGATCGTCCGTGCCACAGACGAGGGTTTTCGCGGGAAAGAGGTACTTGTTGCCTCACGAACGCTTGAGCCGGAAAGCCATCCTGGGATCGAGGTCGTGCGTGATGGGCTCGAAGAGCGAATCCGTGAGCTACGCAGTCAATCAGGCGGCGATATCTGGCTCTACGGAGGTGGCAAGCTCTTTTCGCAGGTCCTCGCCTGGGGCCTTGTCGATACCGTCGAACCAGCCATTATTCCGATCCTTCTGGGGGGTGGGATCCCGTTTCTCCCCTCGCCCGCGGTTCGCCGACGATTGGCGCTAGTCAGCAACCGAGCGTATCCCAGTGGAATGATACTCCTTGAGTATGAGGTCCAGAATGAGGTGTGAATCAGTGGTCGAAACCACGGTCAAGTCTTCCTTTGGCTTTTGTTTATATATTGGCTAGTTAGTTAATTTTTTACAAATAACATAACGTTTCGGAAGAAATCGTGAATGGCACAGCATACTAATCCTACCAATAGCCTCCTATGAACATTCTCGCTTGGGTCATTGGCGCACTTACAGGACTCTTGGCAGCGTACATAGGTTTGCTGATCGTGATTCCGGGCGATGTGGTGACAAGTCGATACGCCACGTTGAACGACGCACAAGGAGAAGAGCTGTTCGGGCGAGGCTGGCTGCCGGACATTCTTCCAGCGTCGTCTCACAGCATCCGCACAGAGAATAATCTCGATCTCAACACCTCGGGTCGGCGAGTTCTCCTTCTCTCCACCTGACTACGCGGCATTCGCGTCACGGCTGCGCCCCTATGATTCTTCTTTGGGAACTGTATCCTCAGATCTGAAAATTGAAGTGCAGAAGATGCAGCGCCAAGGGTTTCAGCCTGGCATCTTTGTTGAGGACAACTCTACCTGGCTATTCTTCTGCCAAACCGACCGAGGCTACTGTGAGTACACAATGTGGTTGCGATAAGTTTGACATACCCGTGCAGAGATACGCTTCAATCTTCATCAGAACCACCGCCCGGTATCCGATTTTTTGCCGACATGGCCTTTTCGGCACGGTATTTGTCGTTTATGCCTCTTTTGTTCCGCTCGTACACGGGGTAATTATATGCCTGATCCTGACATCAGATTGTCCATGCATACAACGAGAAGGGGAAAGATATGGAAAATTGGCGAAAGACGGGGTGTATTCTCTGTTCCCAGAACTGCGGTCTGGAAATCCTTATCGAAAACGGCCGGATGGTGAAGGTAAGACCGGACAGAGATAACCCGCGCAGCAAAGGATATGCCTGCCGCAAGGGCATGAAGATACTGAATTACCAGTATCCTGACGGTCGTCTGACATCCCCTCTCAAGCGGGTGGGAGAGGGTTTTCAGGCAATATCCTGGGATCAGGCGACAGAAGAGATCGCCGCCAGGATGCGGGGTCTGGTCGATACCCACGGTCCACGATGCCTGGCCTATCTGGGAGCCAGTTCGCAGGGCGGTCATTTTGAAGCGGCCTTCGGCCTGTCCCTGCTCCGCTCTATGGGATCGCAATACCTCTACTCCTCCGCCGGCCAGGAGTTCAGCGGCGCCTGGTGGGTGTTCGGCCGGATGCTGGGAAAACAGTACAACATCGCAATTCCCGATGAACATGAAACGGAAATGCTGGTCGGTTGGGGCTGGAACGGCATGCAAAGCCACCAGATGCCCGAAGCCCCCAGGGTGCTCACCGAGATCGCCAAGAATCCCGACAAACTGCTGGTGATCATCGATCCGAGGGTAAGCGAGACCGCCAGGATCGCCAACATCCACCTGGCCGTTCGTCCCGGTACCGATGCCTTGCTTATCAAGGCAATGATCGCGATTATCCTGGAGCGGGGCTGGGAAAACACCGGGTATCTGGAAAACCATGTTGAAGGTTTCGCGAGAATCCGGCCATGGTTTGCGGACATGGATATCGAGGCGGCTGTTTCCGTTTGCGAACTTGATTATGATCAGGTTGTCGAACTCTGCCGATTAATGACCAGCAAACGATGGTGCATGCATCCGGACCTGGGCATCTATATGGGCCGCCACAGCACACTCAATTCGTATCTGATGAATATTCTTGGCGTTATATGCGGAAGGTTCGGCGTGCGCGGCGGCAACCTGATCCCCGGCATGGTCATGCCCCTCGGCTTCCACGCCGACGAACGGAACCCAAAAACCTGGCGGACCGTCGCAACGAACTTGCCTCCCGCGGCGGCCGGGTCCTTTCCACCGGCGGTCTTGCCGGAAGAGATAGGACATGAGCACCCGGAACGCCTGAGGGCACTCTATGTCAATGGCTGCAACCCGCTGCGCTCGTACCCGGACACCACGGCCTACGAGAAGGCTTTTGAAAAACTCGATCTTCTTGTGGTCTGCGACGTTGTCATGAGTGAAACCGCAAGATACGCGCATTACATCCTGCCATGCCGGAACGCCTACGAATCCTGGGATGGGACTTTTTTCTCCTGGACCTACCCCGAAGTTTACTTCCAGATGCGCCAACCTTTGGTGGAACCTCCGGAGGATTGCCGGGAAGCATCGCAGATCTTCACCGCATTAGCCGACAAGATCGGGATCATCCCGGATATACCTGAAGGTGTGATGCAGGCTGCCCGGGGCAATCGTCTGCATTTTGGCGCTAAACTGCAGGAATGGACCGCAAAAGAGCCGGCTATACGAACCAAGATGCCATTCATCCTGGCGAAAACACTGGGAGCGGTGTGGGACAGTGCAAACAAGGCAGCGTTGTGGGGCATGCTGATGACCGCACCAAAATCGTTCCGGGAAAATGCCGCTCGTGCCGGATTCGAACCTGGAATAGATCAGGGTGACCGCATTTTCCAGGCGATCATCGATACTCCGCAGGGGCTGTGGGTAGGTCAGGCCGACACCGACAACCCCATGGCCGGCATCGCCACCTCATCGGGGAAAATCGAGGTGTATATCCAGGAACTGGAAGAACAGGCAAAAACACTGAATGCCGTCCAGGAAGAGAAAGACCTTCGACTGACCGATGAATTTCCGCTTATCCTCAGCGCCGGCCGCCACATGAAATACAACGCCAATACGCTCATGCGGAACCCGGCGTGGAATAATGGTGAAAAGGCCTGCACGGTCGCAATGAACCCTGATGATATCAAGGTATTGGGCCTCTGTGACGGTCAGCAGGTCCGGGTTACAACCGAGGCCGGCAGCGAGGTGGGGGAACTCGAAATGAGCAGCGATGTCCGTCCGGGAACGGTGCTGATCCCCCATGGCTTTGGTCTGGACTATGAAGGTGAAGTGTATGGCATAAATGTCAACCGGCTGACCAAAAACAGCCACAGGGATCCTCTTGGCACCCCTCTTCACCGGTTTGTGCCCTGCAGGGTGGAGCCGGTGTAGGTTCATGAAGCCGGACGTTTGCCAACCGGCTTCCCGACATTTTCCAACACGAATTCTGTTTGTCGATGTCTTCCGAGCCTTTTGCAAAATGACAACATTGCACAGAACTTCCCACTCGCATTTCGGACAGCCGAGATAATTTATGTTGTCATTTCGAGTGATAGCGAGAAATCTCGGTTTTCAAGACGATGAGATTTCTCCCTCCGGTCGAAATGACAAGAGTGGGTCGAAATGACAGAACCTACAACTGGTCATTTTGCAAGGGCTCTTCCTGCAGGCACATACCAAGGCGCCAAGGCAGATGATCCTTGACGACGGCGTCGCTGACGATCCTCTGTCCGGCAACCGGAAGGGAAATTTCCCCGGAAGACGATCACCGATTTTTCAGGGGAATTCAGGCTGGAATTGATGCAGCTCCTTGGGCCTTTGGGCGGTAAATGTCACCTGGTTGAGCCAGTCGACCCCTTCCTGGGTGATCAGCGAATACTGCTCTTCCATATTGGTAATGATCAAACCGGATGCGTGCAGAATCTTGAGCAATTGTTTCGCTTCTGCAGGTCTGATATCCAGGGCAGCGGCAATTGCATCTGTATCCATTACCTGGGGCGAGACGTTGTTGGTCGCATTTTCCGCTAACAGTTTCAATACGTTGAGCTTTAACGCTTGTAATCGCATGATAACCTCATTTATTTAAAATTTCTCACAGCAAACCGTCTATCACCATATCTTCAACAGGTCCGACCGCCGGACCGCCTCAATGCCAATTGTCCTGCAGCCCTGCAACCAGATTGGTTGCTGTTTCCCTGGCATCGCCAAGGATCATTATGGTTTTGTTGTTTTCGTATAACGGATTGGCGACACCCGAATAGCCGGGATTTTTATCGAAATTGCAGACAATGATGTGGCTGGCATCCTGGGCCAGCAGGATCGGCATACCGGAAATCGGTGTTCCCTCGCTGGCTATGGCCGCCGGGTTGACCACGTCGCAGGCGCCAACGACCAGGGCCACGTCCGTGTCGGCGAACAGCGGGTTGACCACCTCCATTTCGAGCAGGTCCTCGTATTCGACATCGGCCTCGGCCAGTAGCACGTTCATGTGCCCGGGCATCCTGCCGGCCACCGGATGGATGGCGTACTTGACGTTTTTCCCCATAACCGCCAACTCCGTTGCCAGAGCTACCACCTCCTGCTGGGCCTTTGCCAGGGCCATGCCGTAGCCGGGAATGATGATGACCGTGGTCGCGGCCCGCAGCGCAGCAACCGCCTCGTTCATATCGCTCATATCTTTATTGGAATCGGCAGGTTCCGCCTCCGTTCGCATCGCCTGAACAGCCGGAAGGGTCGTTTCCAGAGCGGCCTGCCGCGGAATCGAGCGCGGAAAGATCACCCGGGCAAGGTGACGGTTCATCGCCTTGCACATGACACAGGTGAGGATCGACCCCGACGCCGCCACGGTCGCACCGAAAGCGATCAGCAACCGGCTTTCGATCACCATGCCGCAGAGGGCGGCGGCCAGGCCGGCGGTTGCATTCAGGGATGAAATCAGAACGGGCATGTCGGCCCCGCCGATACGGATCGCCAACAGGACACCAAAGCAGGCGCCGAGGATGATCTCGATGATATACAGAGAGAACGCGACACCGGCGGGGACAAAAAAAGCTGCCGCACCGATAGCCACCAGGGCGGCGGCGTTGATGAGGACGAGAAAAGAATGAAACGGCAGCACCTGCGGGGTCTGCCGCATTCTGCCTGCGAGTTTGGCGCTGGCGATCATGCTGCCGCTGAAGGTCAGGGAGCCGATTGCCAGGCCCAGGACACCGGAGATTTCACTCACCTGGTTGAGTAAATGGGTCGTCCGGGTCAGTTCCACCAGCGAAACGAGAAAGGCGGCGACTCCACCTGCGCCATGCTGAAAGGCCACCATAGACGGGACCTGGATCATGTCGACCCTGCGGGCCAGGGCATACCCGGCTACCGCCCCTGCCAGAAGCGACACCATTACGGTCCCGACATCGACGATGCCGTTGCGATAGAGGACGAGGATAAAGGCCAGGAACAGCGCGAAGGCCGCCGTCAGATTGCCGTACTTCGCCCTCCCCGGCTCGCGAAACTGCCGGATGCCGAGGATCAGGACGGCGATTACCGAAAAATCAATGAGCAGTGTCATGATATGGATGGATTCCCTTGTCCTGAAAATCAAGCTCTCTGCTTTTTGCCTTTAAACAGCTTCAGCATCCTGTCCGTGATGACGAAACCGCCGACCACGTTGAATGTCGCGGTGATGATGGCGATCCCCCCCAGGACCTTTTCCATCGGAGTTGTCGGAAAGGAAAATACAGCGAGCGCCGCCAGGATGGTAACGGCGGAGATGGCGTTAGTCATGGACATCAGGGGAGTGTGCAACAGCGGCGGAATCCTGGAAATAAGCAGGTAGCCGATTACAAAGGAACCCAGAAAAACAACAACCAGCAAAATCAGATTAGACATTCATCCGCCTCCGGATTGCGAGTGCCTGCCGGGCGGCGTCCCGCCGGTCCCGAGAGGCACGCATCGAGTCGATAACCTACTGCATGGCCTTGAGGGCTCCCTCATGGACAATCCTGGATTGATAAGTGACGAGAGAATTCCTGACGATTTCATCGTCGAGATCGATCTCGCCATTGCCCTTTTTAAAGAGGTTTTCCACGTAATAGTAGAGATTGTTGGCATAGAGCCAACTGGCGTGCACCGCCATCCTGCCGGGAATATTCTGGATGCCGCAGATATGCACGCCGTGCTTCTCGATGAACTGGCCGGGCTCCGTGGCCTCGCAGTTGCCGCCCTGGTCGACCGACACATCGATGATCACCGATCCGGGTTTCATGGTTGCAACCATCTCCCGGGTGATGAGGACAGGGGCGACTTCGCCGGGGACCAGCGCACTGAGGATAACCACGTCTACGTCTGCCAGGTGTTTGGCGATGAGGCTCCGTTCCTTTGCGAGCCAGTCGCTGCCAAGCGATTTTGCATAGCCGCCGATGCCGACCGCAAGGTCCTGGGGAATATCGAACGGAATGAGGATGCTGTCGTTACGAAGCATGCCCACTTCGTGTTTGCCCTTCTGCTGGTTAAATTCAGGCTGCTTGACCTTCAGAACGACATCCGCCTCGGCAAACATTTTTTCGATGTCGGCGGCGACGGCAGCCCCGGCAGACCTATAGGCATCGTCAGAGATCAAAACCCCTTCACCGGCTCCTGCTTCAACTGCGACGGTAAAACCGAGGTCGATATATTTTTTGACGGTTTCCGGGGTGGCCGCCACCCGTTTCTCTTCCGGTAAAATTTCTTTGGGTATAACAATCAGCATGGTTGCCCTCGTTGTTGCAAAGATTGTTTCTGGGATGAGTGAATTGTATTCTCCTGCCTCTCCATCCGCTGATTCTCTCGAAACTATGCGGCGTTATGCGTTGACGGCAATGGAAAATCTCTCACACGCCGATGCATAAAGGTTTTCCAATGCCTGTTTGAAAATCGGCGGTTGGGGAGTGGAGAGTTGAGCTAAAACCATTTGCAGCAAGGTCATCTGCATTGCATTATAGAAGTGGTGATGGTCCCTGCTCAGGAGTTCCTCTATGGCTGCACAAGCGATAATTTTCATTTCATAATAAATGTTTGCATCGGCAATCATATTCATCACCTGGCAAATCAGTTCATTACTCGGATTCTGAATGAAGCCGATCCGTTTCAGGGTTTCTTCACGAAGCCTCCAGTTGCTTTGGAAGGCAAGGATCCGGGTCAGTCCTGGTTGACATTCGCTCAATTTGCCATTGTCCGTCAGTTCATGGATATGGTCCAGGACAGGACCCCAGTCTCTCAGGTTGCCAAATGGATCGGGTTGCATTTCTTCTCCTTGCTTGTGGATGGATAAAACAAAAGCGGGGACTGGAGGTTTGTCCTTCCGGTCAGCCCGGGTCGCCCCGTCCCGCCTTCTCCAGATGCGCCCATGGAACAAGCCATACGGCGCATCGGTTTCTAGCCTACATCAAAGCAAGGAAGATGCCATGGCGGCGAACAACTATTTAAGATACTGAAATAATATGAAATATATGAGAATGAAACAGGAGGGAAAAACCACGATTCGGGCGAAAACGCCCCACATAAATTGGACAAACAAGTCCAACTTATTAAAATTAAATGCTTTTAATGGTGCGGGCGATTTCGCCCGAAATGGGCGATTTTGGCACTCAGGAGGTGGTTATCTTGCGGAAGAGTGCTCGTCGGGATATGCCCAGCAGGGCGGCAGCGCGGGTCCGGTTGCCGTCCGCCTGTTGGAGCGCCTGGGCAATCAGGGAACTTTCCAATTGCTGCACTGCCTGGCTCATGTTGAGTTGCAGCTCCGACGTCGGGATTTTACCACCAGGCGAACTGGGCGAGAGGAACTCGAGTTCGCCAAGTGTCAGATATCGTTGCAGAACATTGCGCAACTCACGAACATTGCCGGGCCAATCGTATTCAACGAGAATATCCATGATGCGGCCCGGTATCTTGGTCGTGTTCGGGGATGGGGACATTGCCTGGACAAAATGGTCTGCCAGCAGAGGGATATCCTCTTTTCGGTCCCGTAAAGGCGGTAATTCGATCTGGATGACCTGGAGGCGATAGAAAAAATCCTTGCGCATCTGCCCGCTGCTGACTTTTTCTCTTAAAGGAACATTGGAAGCTGAAATTATGCGAAAATCCGTCAATATCGTCTCTGTCCCGCCCACCGACCGGTATCCCCCGCCCTCAATGGCCCTGAGCAATTTGGCCTGCATATTGACGGTGAGTTCACTGACCTCATCGAGAAACAGCGTGCCCTTGTCCGCCAGATCCAGATAGCCGGCGGAGTCCGCGTAGGCACTCGAAAACGCCCCTTTGCGGTGGCCGAAAAACTCGCGTTCGAACAGGGACTCCTGAACGGCACCGCAGTTGACTGCAACCAATCTTCCGTTCTTTCTTGAACTATGTTCATGGATGGCGTGGGCAACCAATTCTTTGCCTGAGCCGGATTCGCCAAAAATGGCGACGCTTGCATCGGTGACAGCCGCCTTCAGGATCAGTTCGAACACCCCTTGCATCAGTGGCGAACGGCCGAGAATGTTGCCGAACCGGTAGCGTTCCTTGAGCGAGGTCCGCAATACCAGGTTTTCGTCGTGCAATTGTTCCGCCAGGTGCTGGGCCGCAACCTGCTGCTCCTTGATTTCCGTTACATCGTTGAAGGTGGACAACACTGCCGGTTGCCCCTTGAATGTAATCGGACTGTGGCAGACCTTTATCCAAAGCGCCTTTTCCGGGCGGGTCAGACGGTGTATATGCTCAATCCTGTCTTCAACACCGTTATCGATACAGGATTCGTACATCCGGGGGATGTCATCGCCATTGCCGATGCTCGGTTTGTGAACCGATTCATTGACAATTGCATCCGCGGACGGAATGTTGAACATTCTACAAAATACTGGATTTACGTAGAAAAATAGTGAGTCTTGAGCCAAGGCCACACCGTCGGTGACCTGTTCCGTCAGAACCCGATAGCGTTCCTCGCTTTCCTTCAAGGCCTCCTCGGAAAGCTTCATCCACAGAACCCTGCTCAGACGTTCACTTATGGCCCGCAGCAGATGGGACTCCTCCTCAAGAAATAACCCCTTCTCATCCGAGGACATCGCTTCGCTGTAGTAGACCTCCAGGTCGCCGACATGCCGGCCATTGAGCATGATCTGCGTATTCCGGCCCCAACGGGTTCGCGTGAAGTTGGCTGAGGTATACTCGTGGCCATCGAGCCTGATGCAGGCGCATGCCTTTTCAGGATATTGCAGGGCGGCGGGAATCAGTTCAACCGCGCGTACCAGTATCCAGGGCAATGATACATCTTGAATTTCAAGGAGGTTGGAAATACCATACAGGCAGTTTAACTCCTTGATCCTCTCGGCAAGCGCGTTCGGGGCAACAGAAATCGATAGCGGTTTGCTGAATCCTTGCGAAGCTGTGTCATAGTGCTGCTGTCTTTCATCAACAACGTTTCCAGATTGTCTCGGTTTCATACTTCCTGGCCTCCGCCATCGAAGATCATACGTTCGCCGCCGAGTATTGAGGGCGATTTCCTTGGAAAAGTATGCCGGGCCGTCACCACAGGGAAATCAGCCAATTCACCAGGGAACGGGCCAGGTTGAAAAGACCGATGACAAGCTTTTCACCATACTCGAGCACCTTTCCGAGAAGAGAATCCTGATCTTCACTGCCGCTGTCTCCCTCGCCCAGGAGTCTCTTGGCCCTTGCCTCCGGATCGGGATGACTTGAAAGAAAAGTGTGCTGCCTGGCAAGTGCGGCAAGTTTGTCAAGGGCCGAAACGGCAGGCGATATGTCATGCCCTTCGGCTTGAAGAAATGCAGCGCCGTATTGATCCGCCTGTCGTTCTTCATGCTGCGAGAATTGGGCATGAGTGAGCTGTTCTGCAAAATTGCCCAGCACGGAGGTGGCAATCTGACCGATTTCACTTTCCTGAGACGCCAAACCCTTTCTCAAGGCACTCGTGGCATAGAACAGCACCACCTGTTTTCTTGAGTGGTTTTGTATCACATGTCCCATCTCATGACCGATGACAAACAGAAGCTCTTCATCGTTCATGAGGTCCATCAGACCACTGAAGACGCGAATGCTTCCATCCGCCATGGCAAAGGCATTGATTTCCCTGGTGAGATACACCTTGAAGTTGAAGGTATATCCATCTCTTTGAAAATGGTCTGCTATAATCCTGCGAAGGCGCTCGTCATAAGGATTTCCAGGTGGGGCGACATGGTATTTGCTGTCTGAAGCTTGAGCGGCTCGTTGTGCAAGATTTCTCACATCTGCATCCGAAAGGGTAATGGCCGTAACAGCATCCGTGGCTGCCTCCGTCATCACCGAAACATTGGTATCTTCGCAAGAAATAAGCAGCATCGCGAAGAGAATCGCGAGAATAGATCGTGTCATGGGTAAAAGCCGTCTCATAAGAGCCTCTTGCAAAATGACCAGTTGCAAATTCTGTCATTTCGACCCACCCTTGTCATTTCGACCGGAGGGAGAAATCTCATCGTCTTGAAAACCGAGATTTCTCGCTATCGCTCGAAATGACAACATAAATTATCTCGACCTGCCGAGATGCGAGTGGGACGTACTGTGTGATCGTCATTTGCAAGAGCTCATAAATGCGTAAAGAAAAAAGACAAAAAATGGATGGAAGTGCTTCCCGCGATATGTCCCTGACGGAAAGGGTCGTTCATAACGGGGAGATTCGTGCCATGGCGCACTATACCACAACCATCGGGCAGGTTGCTGCGATTATGGCGGAATACGACGTTGATGGTATTGCGATTCAAGGTCACAACGGCTGAAAATGTCCTGGCGATGCCGCGACGAATTCAAACCTCGGATGCGCAGGCTCTACCTATTCGGACGGGGTCGTATTGTCGACTACGGCCTCGGATTCCAGCGCCTCCCGCATCTTGGCGGCCATGTCCTTCAGGGAAAACGGCTTCTGGATAAAGTGTGTACCCTCGTTCAACACCCCGTGATCGGCGATAACATCGGCGGTGTAGCCTGACATGAACAGGCACTTGAGCCGGGGATCGCGTGACATCAGAATGCCGGCCAGGTCGCGGCCATTCATTTCGGGCATGATCACGTCGGTCATCAGCAGCTGGATCCTGCCTGCGTACTCCTTGGCCAGCCGGATGGCCTCCCCTGGCGTGGCGGCGGCCAGGACACGGTACCCCAGTCTTTCGAGCATCATCGTGATCATCTTCAGGATCATCGGATCATCCTCCACCAGGAGGATGGTCTCAACGCCGGACGCGGCCGGTTTTTCCGTTTCCGGCTCCGTTTTCCGACCGACACCCGCCGCGCATCTGGGCAGGTAAATCCTGAATGTCGCCCCCTGCCCCGGCTCACTGTATACATTGATGAAGCCGTTGTTCTGCCTGACGATGCCGTAGACCGTGGCCAGCCCCAGGCCGGTGCCCTTGCCGATCTCCTTTGTGGTAAAAAATGGTTCGAACAGGTGTGAAATCGTCCCGGCATCCATGCCGCAGCCGTTATCCTTCACGGCCAGCATCACATACTCACCGGGAACCGAATCGGGATGCCGGGCGCAGTAGGCCTCGTCAAAAACAGCGGTGCCCGTCTCGATGGTGACCTTACCGTTATCTCCGACGGCGTCCCGGGCGTTGACGCAGAGATTCGCCAGGATCTGGTCGATCTGGCTGGGGTCCATATTAATCAGCCCCAGTTTTTTGCCCGGTAGCCAGGCAAGATCGATGCTCTCACCAATAAGCCGCCGCAGCAGCTTGAGCATCCCTTCCAGGGTTTCATTGAGGTCGAGCACCTTGGGAGAGACGGTCTGTTTGCAGGCGAATGCCAGCAGTTGTTTGGTCAGATCAGCTGAACGCCGAGCCGCCTGCTGTATTCCCTTCAGTGCCGGATGGAGCGGTTGGCCCTCCTCGATCTGCGCCAGGGCGAATTCCGCATAACCCAGAATGACCCCCAGCATATTGTTGAAGTCATGGGCCACACCGCCGGCCAACCTCCCTACCGACTCCATTTTCTGGGCCTGAAGGAGCTGATCTTCCAGTATCCTGCGATCACTGATATCCAGATTGACCACTATGGCGCCATCAACCTGGCCATCGTCGTCAAGCACCGGCGCCGAATAATTCAGAATGGTCTTTCTCTTGCCGTCAAAGGTCTCGATTTCCAGGAGCTCATCAACGATGGTCACTCCTTCGCGGATCGTTTTGACCAGTGACCAATCCTCCGGCCTGACAGGTTCTCGTGAGGGCAGGCGCCAGGCCTTGAAGACACCGAATTCGGACATCGGCACTTTCAGCTCGGCGCCCCATATCCTCACGCCCATGGGGTTACCGCCCAATACGGTGCCATCCTTGTCGGCGAACCACAAGCCGATGGGCAGAATTTCGAGTATCCTCTGCAACTGCTTCTCCCGCCTGCGCAATTCCTCTTCCGTACGCTTGCGTTCGGTGATGTCGATGGTATAGCCGGCCAGGAAGTTTTTCTCCCCGAGCTGAATAGGGAACTTGATCGTCGTGTAGGAACGACCGTTCAATTCCTCGTCCAAACTCAGTATTTCGCCACGGGAAACAACCCGCCAATCGTCTTCTGTCATTTTTGCCGCGAACTCGGCCGGAAAAAGTTCCTGCATGGTCTTGCCTGCCATTTCAGAACCGGGAATACCGATCATGGTCAGGTAATTTTCACTGGCTTTCAAGGTGCGGCTCTCGATTGGACTCACTTCCTTGATGAAGGTGTAAATGGGAGAGTGCTTGATAAACAGGGAAAGCAGTTCGTTGGTCGTCCACAAGGCATCCTCGGCCCGCTTGCGGGCGCTGATATCGACGAAAATGCAGGCAAACTGGTTGGGCATGGGTTGAAAGGCCGTTACCATGAAGTATTTATCCAGCGCCTTCGAATAGTTCTCGAAAAACGTCGGCTCGCCCGTCAGGGCCACCCGACCATAGGTTTCAATCCAATACAACTCTGTCTCCGGCAGAACTTCCAGGACTGTCCTGCCGACGATCTGTTCGGCCTGCAAACCGGTCATGCGTTCGAAGGCCGGGTTGACAGTCAGGAATCGGTAATCCACCGGTTTCCCCTGCCCATCGCAGAGGATCTCGTGTAGCGCGAATCCTTCGAGCATCTGCCGGAAGAGGGTCTGGTAGTCCTGTTCCGCCCTGCGCTTTTCGGTGACATCGCGGATTATCGTACTGGTTTTTTGTCGACCATCCGCATCGACGAAGACTGCCGATGTAATTTCCGCGGGGAATCTGTCCCCGTTGGCTCGAAGCATGGTGATTTCGGCCATCACTACAGACTTCTCTGCCCGCTGACGCAATGCCGTGACTAAACGCGGGTCTGTCATGTCCACCAGGTCGTTGCGACCGACAGTTTTAATCTCCGCCAGGGACCGGCCGAACATCTCGCAGGCAGCAGGATTGGCGTCAAGAACGGCGCCGTCCGGCCTGGTCAGGAGTACCGCATCTTTGGAATAATTAAACAGCGTACGGTAATGTTCTTCAGATTCAGATAATCCTTGCCCCGCTATTCCATGTTGTTGTTTATTTTTGCAAAACGATTCTTGCTCAAATTTCTGGAGTCTCTTTTTTAAGACGGAAATTTCTGCGACCAGCGCTTGTTTGGTCTGGGATGAATCGTTCATTTCGTGTTCACGAATGTATCGTTAGCAATAGGTGGCAGCTGGAAAAAACGGCGAAGCCAAAATCGGGCGTCCACCGGTAACTTCGCATAAATATTTGAAGATATCACCGAAAAAATGGAGAGATTGAAAATGGTGCAATCGTCATGAATGGATCCAAGCATGTCGTTCGTTAAGCGGCCTGAGGATTTCCGTCGCCTCGATGCACGCCATCCTTGCGGCGACCGCAAATGCCTGTCGAGCCGGAGTTCAGCCAACCGCCGACACCGACACACCCTGTCGCGACAGGATAATTGCCTATGACGGCTTTAACCACATTACCGAAAAATGAACGTCACCAATACACCCAAAATCCAGATATCGGCATTTATTCGGACAATGATTAAAATGTCCATAAGGTATGGAGAGCGGTTCGTCATCAGCAGACTGCAACGGGCATCTCGTTCAACGAGTTTGCAACAGATTCTGAAAATGGAACAGGTCCGGAACGGCAACATACCCCACTGCACGCTGCCGCAATTTTCGAATGATTAGAAGGCATGCAAACCTATACAGGAGAGGGAACCATGAAAACAGTCCTGCGCTGGCTGGCGGTGGTGGGAATTATTCTCCAGTTTTTGACCCCGTCCGCCTATGCCGACTGGAAAAACATAGTAGCCGTCAATGAAAAGAAGGCTGCGGAGTATATCAGCCTGCTCAAGGCAGGGGCGGATCCCGGCAGCATCGAGCGGCCGAATATGCGACACACCGACAAATTTCAGGCAAAAAAGCAGCAGAGAAGGTTTTACCAGGCCATGGACGAGGCGGAAGAACTCGCCCGGGCCGGCAGGCATGAGCAGATAACGGAGCTTGAGGTCGGCTGGGAAGGTCTCTATGAAGCGGAGCGCGAACCTAAGCGGAAAAGATCGGGTTATTGAAATTCCGTCCTCAAGCCTGAAACCGCCTCAACCAACCAGCCAGGGTGTCGCGGCCTTCGACTTTGAACTAAGCCGTCGTCAAACAATAACCGTTACGCAGAAATACCTTTCCGGCATAAGGGGCCGTAACGAAATGGTGAATAATATAACGGTTATTTCGTAACGGCCCCTGAATCACGAGGCAAGCACAAGCCGCACCTTTTCGGACAGCTTCTGCAGCGAAAACGGCTTCTGGATGAAATGGGTGCCTTGGTCGAGAACACCGTGGTGGCCGATGACATCGCTGGTATAGCCGGACATGAAGATGACCTTCATGTCCGGCTGCATGCGGTGCAGGAGTTCGTACAGGTCCTTATCGTTCATCCGGGGCATCACCACGTCGGTGAGCAGGAGATTGATCACGCCCTCGTGCTGCTTCACCAGGTCGATGGACTTGTCGGGATTTTCCGCCGAAAGGACCTGGTAGCCGAGATTTTCGAGCATACTGCAGGCGATGAAGCGGACCATTTCATCGTCCTCGACCACCAGGATGGTCTCGGAACCTCGCGAAACCTCATCCGGCGAAGGCCGGCGCCCTTCCTTTCCTTCACCTTCCCCATACACGCTCGGCAGAAAGACCTTGAAGATACTGCCGTGATTCTTTGCCGAATAGACCGAGATCGAGCCGCCATGCTGTTTGACAATGCCGTAGACGGTCGAGAGCCCGAGACCGGTGCCCTTGCCCAGTTCCTTGGTGGTATAGAAGGGCTCGAAAATATGTTCAATGACCTGCGCGTCCATACCGACGCCGGTATCGCTGATTATGCCGACGATGAACTGCTCTTTTTTCTCGTCTGTGTACGGGGTTTTTTTGGTGATGATGGAATGAACGACTCCGTTGGCATCGACGAAGGTATCCTCATTGGTTCTTTTCGCAGCGGACGTGAACACCTTTTCATCATTGGTCCAGAGGACATCGACCTGCTCTGACGGCAGGAAGTCGTAGTCGGATTTTCCGAGGATTTCCTCGCGGCTGCGGCCCATGAAGCTGCAGAAGGCGTCATTCGCCAATACCCACCGGTGCTGCCGGTCTTTGACAAAGATCGGGTCCGCGGCGGAGGTGATGATCTTGGCGAGATAGTTTCCGGCCTCCGCCAGTGTCGCTTCCGCCCGCTTGCGATCGCTGATGTCGACCAGAAATCCTTCGAGAAAGATCGGATTGCCGGCTTTGTCGCGGACCACCCGGGCGCTGATCGAAACCCA
Source organism: Desulfobulbaceae bacterium (assembly GCA_031389785.1). Classification (GTDB taxonomy): domain Bacteria; phylum Desulfobacterota; class Desulfobulbia; order Desulfobulbales; family Desulfocapsaceae; genus Desulfoprunum. The sequence goes on from JANMSX010000071.1 coordinate 39,672, forward strand.
GATGATCCGGCCGTCTTTCCGCAGAAGTTCGACTTCCCTAGCCAGGACCGAGCCGTATTTCCGGATGGCCAGGAAAATTGATGAAGAAGAAACCAAAGAAAAAGACGATCGCCAGCAGGACCAGGTACGACCACCATTGTATCCTGGCCGGTTTCGGCAGTTGACGATTGAGATAGATCATCGCCAGCGGAAAGATCATTGAGGCCAGGCTCGCCATGTTGGCTGACATCTTGATCAGATGCATCGGCGGGGCGAGGTGGAGGAGGAAGCAGGATCGATAAGCAGGATGCGGAACCAGCGTTGCCAGAGGGCGGCGTTCTTCTCGTCCTCCGGAAAGGTCTTCCCCACCGGCAGAAGGGTCGCTTTCCTGCCGCCAATGAGGCAGCCGATATAGCCCACCCGGTAGTCCATGCCGTAGCCTTTGTCCCGACAGGCCCCGATGACCAGGAAATTCAGACCGGAAGCCAGGGCCGCGTAGCCCACCAGGGCGCCGAGCAGCGTGGCGTCAGTCCCCTTGGGAGGCGCGGTCACGGTGACCAGCGAGGCCAGGGCCTGGCCCCAGTACGAGAGCGGCACCACCGCCAGGGTAACCAGGGTGAGACCGATAAGGATGAAGGAGATGGTGACGCTGAAGACTATCTCGAGGGACCTCTCGATCTTTCGGCCGAAAAGGACAAACACGAATGAAAACACCAGCAGGACAATGCCGAGGATGCGTACTGTCTCCAGTTCCTCGGGCAGGTACGGTCACCCGTGAATAGGACAAAGAGGCTGGCGCCGGCGTTGACCGCCCAGCCGCCGACGAGAAAAGACAGGGCGAGGGCGAAGAGAGCCAGCGGAATCCACAGGATGTAGCCCGGCGGAATGCGTCCGAACGCCAGCACCGGCGTTTCGCCGGTGGCCAGAGTGAAGCGGGCCAGCTCGACGTTGTAGAAGACCTGGAGAACGACTGACATCAGGATGACCCAGCCGATAACGGTGAATCCGTACTTGCCCGATCACCAGCGGGCCGAGCAGCCATTCTCCGCTGCCGACAGAGGTTCCCAGGAGTATCATGCTCGGACCGAGGACGAAGAGGATCATTTCCTCCAGAGAGATATTTTTTCATGAATCGAGGCGCTCGATGAATTTAACCGCAGGCATATGTGAAATATCTCGGAGTCTCGTACCTCGCTTACCGGAGGATTAAATTTTGAGAGCAACGAAGAGTCAGGGCAAAAGAGCCGTTTCCGGTCGGAAACCAGGGAATTTTCCTCGACCGCTTGGTGCAGCCGCTGTCGGCGGATCCGGGGCAACGGTTCCCTTGCCGGGCATCCGCAGCGCCGGGTCCCCATGCCAGCCGGCAATCAGGTTGATCCGTTCGGCGGACAGGATCGGCTTCACAGCCGCGCCTGGGTGATCAGGGAAGAAGGATCGAGCTGCCGGTGGTCTACCT
>JANMSX010000073.1:0-6401 GCA_031389785.1 Desulfobulbaceae bacterium
TTGGCCAGCATCGACTCGTCCCGGGTATTGAGGGTCGTCTTGTTGATCAGACCGACCTGGATGCCCTCGGCCCGCAGCTGCTCCACCGCGTCGAGACAGCGGTAAAGCATCTCGCCGTAGCTGACGACATAGCCGGCCGCGCCCTCGCGGATGATCTCGTCCCGGCCCGGCACAAAGGCATAGCCCTCACCGTGGAACCTTTCCCCGGACTCCTTCAGGATGAAAGGGGTGGCGGAGCGGGTCGAGAAGACGAAGCGCAGACCGGGCTGATGGAAGATGGTCTGCAGAACCGCCTTGAGCTGCAGGGCGTCGGCCGGGAAATAGAGGCGGGTCAGGTCGCCTTCGGCCAGGGCATTGTCGGCGAAGAAGTTGTTGATGCCGAAATGGCAGGTGTTGTCGGCCATGTCATCGACCCCGGAATGGGAGAAGTGGGCGAGGACATTGGCATGGTTGAGGCGGGCCATGGTAATCTCGGAGACCACCATCTCGAGAAAGGCCGCGAAGGTCCCGTAGATCCCCTGCCGCCCCGGTTCAGACCCGAAACCGGCGGCCACCGAAAAGTTGTTGCGCTCCATGATGCCGGCATGGACATAGACCTCGGGATAGTTCTTGCGGATATGATGCAGGCCGCAGGAGCCTTCGAGATCCGAATCGACGACGATAACCTTTTTCTTGATATCGTCCATCCCCGAGAGGATCTCGCAGACGATCTTGCCGAAGTCGTCACGGTTCTTGGCGGTCTCGGGGCTGCTGCCCAGATAGGTGCCCTTGTTCTTTGCGGCCGTGTAGTTCTTCAGCATGGCCACGGCCTCGGTATAGCCGCGCGCCTCCAGGTAGTCGACCGCCAGATTGACCGGGATGACATCGTGACCTTTGGGCAGACCTTCGATACCGGGGACCCCGACGGCCATCAGACGTTTGTTGACCAGGGCCACCGGACCATCGGCGGCCAGGGCCTTTCTGATCCGGGCAAAGAGGGCATCGAGGTCCTCGCCGTCGCCTTCATCGACCGTCAGACCGTGGCCGGCCAGGGTCCTGGCGACATCGAAGCCCAGCATGTACTTGCTCGGATGGCCGGCGATGGTCACATCGTTGTCGTCGATCAGGAGTTTTACCTTGAGATTGCGGGACACGGCATAGCGGGCGGCCTCGGCGTCATCGCCCTCCATCTGAGAGCCGTCGCTGCCGAACATCACCACCGTCTTAGCCCGATCGGCCTCGGCCACCCCGTTGACATAACTCCACATATGGCCGAGCCGGCCGGAGGAGAAGAAGACCCCCGCCTTTTCATCGCGCTCGGGATGACCGTAGTAGCCATGCTTGTACTCGCGATAGTGGAGCAGGGACTCCTCGGGACGATGTCCGTTAAGGACCGCCATCATGTACTGGATGGCCACCCGGTGCCCGGCCTCGTCGAAATAGACCGGATGGATGTCCGCGCTGCCCTTCATGAAGCCATCGACAATGAGCAATTCCGGCACGATATCGAAGGCGCCGCCGGTATGGCCGCCCAGTCCCTTGGCATTGGCATAGGCCGTGAAGAAAATCAGGCTGTCGCGAATCAACGTGATATTTGCCTGCAGAGTTGATCGCTGCTCTTCGGACAAGGCGGTTTGCGTCAGGGAGAAACGCAACGGCGTATAGGATTTCAGATTGATCGGGAAACTCATATTTCAACCTCCGAAAGTAGGATTCAGTTCACAATATAGATTCAGTTTTACAAAAACTGTATACATTACGGCGATCAGGCCGTTATCATCATTTCGCCACATGACAGGTCACCAGACTTCCGCCGACCTGGCGGAGTTCCGGGACGACCCTGGGACAGATATCTATCGCCACCGGACAGCGGGGGTGAAAGGTGCAGCCGGACGGCGGGCTGATCGGCGACGGCAGTTCGCCCCGCAGGACGATGCGTTTTTTGACTCTGAAGGGATCGGCGACCGGGGTGGCCGAGAGCAGGGCCTGGGTGTAGGGATGCTTGGGATCGCTGAAGATCGCATCCCTGCTCCCCGATTCGACCGGGACGCCAAGATACATCACCATGACCTGGTCGGCGATATGCTGGACCACGGAAAGGTCATGGCTGATGAAGAGATAGGCCAGATTGAAGCGTTCCTGCAGATCGACGAGGAGGTTGAGGATCTGGGCCTGGATCGAGACATCGAGGGCCGAGACCGGTTCGTCGAGGACCAGGATCTCCGGGTTGAGCATCAGGGCCCTGGCCACCGCGATCCGCTGGCGCTGCCCGCCGGAGAACATATGGGGGTAGCGGTCGTAGTGCTCGGGGCGCAGACCGACCAGGGACAGCATATCCCGGGCCGCCTGGCGACGTTCTCCCTTGGTTTTACCGGTGTTGACGAGCAGGGGTTCTTCCAGGGCCAGGCCGATCTTCTGGCGGGGATTGAGCGAGCCGTAAGGGTCCTGAAAGACGATCTGCACCTTGGAGCGCCAGGCCCGGCGGGTCGCCTTGTCGGAATGTGCCAGATCGACGCCGCCGATCCGCAATTCACCCGAGGTGGGCGTCTCGATCAGGGTGACCAGGCGGGCCAGGGTCGATTTGCCGCAGCCCGATTCCCCGACCACGGCCAGGGTCTTGCCCTTCTGCAGGGTAAAGGTCGCCCCGTCCAGGGCCTTGAGCAGGGCCGGCTTGCGAAACGCACCGCGGTTCACCTGGTAATGCCGGGTGAGATTGCTTGCTTCAAGGACTACCGAGGATGTCATCGGATCTCCTCCCGGACAGTGGGGTGACCCTGGGGTATGCCGTTCTGCAGCGGATAATGGCACAGGGCATTTCCCAGTTCAGCTGCCGCAGGCACCGGCGGGGTCTTGCGGCAGAGATCGGTGGCATAACGGCAGCGCGGCGAAAAGAGGCAGCCAACCGGCTTGTCGAACTGACCCGGCACCACGCCGGCGATGGACGGCAGGTATTTGGCGGCCGATCGTTCGGGCAGGGAGGCGAGCAGGGCGGAGGTATAGGGGTGATGAGGATTGCTGAACAGGCCTTTGACATGCTGCCGTTCCACCTGCTGGCCGGCATACTGCACGACCACCCGTTCCGCCGTCTCCGCCACCACCCCCATATCATGAGTGATCAGGATCAGCGACATGTTCTTTTCCCGCTGCAGGCGCAGCAGCAGATCGAGGATCTGGGCCTGGATCGTCACATCGAGGGCCGTGGTCGGCTCATCGGCGATGAGCAGCCGCGGGTTGCAGGCGATGGCCATGGCGATCATCACCCGCTGGTTCATGCCGCCGGAAAGCTGATGGGGAAAGGCCGCCAGTCGTTTCTCCGGTTCCGGGATACCGACCTGGTCGAGAAGCTCGAGGGCCCGTCGTTTACATTCCCGGCTGTTCATGCCGAGGTGAGCCCTGAGGGTCTCGGTGAGCTGAAAGTTGACGGTAAAACAGGGATTGAGGCTGGTCATCGGCTCCTGAAAGATCATCGCCATTTCACAGCCGATGATCTGCCTGAGCTGCCTCTTGGCCAGGGTCAGGATATCCTTGCCGTCGAATTGCATGACATCGGCGGTGACGGTCGCGGTCCAGGGCAGAAGCCCCATCAGGGCCAGCATGGCCACCGATTTCCCCGAACCCGATTCGCCGACGATGGAGACGATCTCGCCCGGGTCCAACGAAAGGGAGATCCGGTCAACTGCGGTGAAAAGGCCGCCGGCCGTCTGAAAGGTCACCGTGAGATTTTCGATTTCAAGGAGAGGCATGGCAGCTGTCAGGACCGTTTGAGTTTCGGGTCGAGGGCGTCCCGCAGGCCGTCGCCCATCAGGTTGATGGCCAGGACCGTAGAGAGAATCGCAAGACCCGGGAAGGTCACCACCCACCAGGCCCGCAGGATGAACTCCCTGGCCTCGGCCAGCATCGTCCCCCACTCCGGGGTCGGTGGCTGGGCCCCCATGCCGAGAAAGCCGAGGGCGGCGGCATCGAGGATGGCCGAGGAGAAACTCAGGGCGGCCTGGACGATGAGCGGCCCCATGCAGTTCGGCAATATGGTGATGAACATCAGGCGCAGCATCCTGACACCCACCACCCGCGCCGCCGTGACATAATCCTTGGTCATCTCGCCCAGCACCGCCGCCCGGGTCAGACGCACATAGTGGGGCTGCTGGACGATGGCGATGGCGATCATGGCGTTGATCAGGCTGGGCCCGAGGACGGCGACCAGGACCAGGGCCAGGAGCAGGCTGGGAAAGGCCAGCACGATGTCCATCACCCGCATGATCACCGTATCGATCTTGCCCCGGAAATAGCCGGCGCAGAGCCCGAGAAAGACCCCGATAATTAGCGATATCGAGACCACGATACAGCCGATGAACAGGGAGTAGCGGGAGCCGAAGATCAGCCGGGAGAGGACATCGCGGCCCACCGCGTCGGTACCGAGGGGAAAGCGCCACTGGCCGCCGGCCTGCCAGAAAGGCGGTTGCAGAAAGGCATCCCGGAACTGCTCGTTGGGTTGATGCGGGGCGACAAAATCGGCAAAGACGGCGATGAGGACAATTGCGATGAAAAAGAACAGGCCGTAGACAGCGCCGCGGTTCTCGCTGAAGGAGGCCCAGAACTCCGCCAGCAGGGCACCGTAGCCGCCGCGGCGGCTGTCAATCTCTTCCTGAAGGATGCCGGCTTCCATCATCTCTAATCCATATACCTGATTTGCGGATTGATCAGGCCGTAGAGCAGATCAACCACGAGGTTTACCAGCATGACCACGGCGGCAATGAGCAGCAGTCCGCCCTGCACCGAGGGATAATCGCGGCGGAAGATCGAATCGACCATCCACTTGCCGATCCCCGGCCAGGAAAAAATCGTTTCGGTGAGGATGGCCCCGGCAAAGAGGACCCCCACCTGCAGCCCGATTGTCGTGATGACCGGGATCATGGCATTGCGCAGGGCATGCACGCCGATAACCCGCATCGGGCTCAGCCCCTTGGCCCTGGCGGTTCGCACGTAATCCTCACCGAGGACCTCGAGCATCGCCGAACGGGTCTGGCGGGCGATGACCGCCAGCGGTATCGTGGCCAGCACCACGGAGGGCAGGATCAGGTGTGAGATCGCCGAGCGGAAGGCGCCCGGTTGACCGGAGAGCAGGCTGTCGATCAGCATGAAGCCGGTGACCGGCTCGAAATAGAACATCAGCGAGATCCGGCCCGAGACCGGGGTCCAGCCGAGGATGCCGGAAACCAGGATGATAAGCAGCAGTCCCCACCAGAAGATCGGCATCGAATAGCCGGTCAGGGCCCCGGTCATGACCGTGTGGTCGAAGACCGAGCCGCGTTTGGTGGCGGCGATCATGCCGGCCGGCAGGCCGAAGAATATGGCGATGAAAATGGCGCAGACCGAGAGCTCGACCGTTGCCGGAAAGAGGGTCAGAAACTCCTCCAGCACCGGCTTCTTGGTAATGATCGACCGGCCGAGATTGCCGTGTGCCATCTCCTTGAGATATATGCCGTACTGGACAAGCACCGGTTTGTCATAGCCGAATTCCTTCATCAGCCTGGCATGGCGCTCCGGCGGCATGCCCTTTTCCCCCGCCATCAGGATCACCGGGTCGCCGGGCAGCATGCGGATGAAGACAAAGGCGATCAGCGTGACACCGAAGAAGGTCGGCAGCAGGACAAGGATCTTTCTGAGAAGAAATACGGCCATAAAGGTGCGTTGACGGGGTTGAATTCCAGGCTCGCCGGGAGTTGCGCTGCAGCGCCGAGATTCCCGAAACAGGGAAGGGACCGGGCAGCCTGGCCGCCCGGTCCTCCCGGACTCTTATTTCAAATCAACTCCATAGAAAATATGGCCGGCAAGCGGGTCGATCTTGTAATTGACAACCTCCTTGCGGAGGGGTTCGGATACCAGCGAGTGGGCGATGGTCGCCCATGGTGCCTGCTCCTTGAAGATGACCTGGGCCTGCTCATAGAGCTTGGTCCGCTCAGCCTGATCGGAGACGATCTTGGCCTTCTGGATCAGGTCTTCGAAGGGCTGGTAGCACCATTGGGCACGGTTGTTGCCGCCGACGGCCTTGCAGCCGAGCAGGGTCGCCAGGAAATTGTCCGGGTCGCCGTTATCCCCGCTCCAGCCGAGGAGTATCGCGCCGTCGCGATCCTTGTCGCTGGAGCGTTTGAGATACTCGGCCCATTCAAACGAGACGATCTCCACCTCTACCCCGACCTTGGCCCAGTCGGACTGGATGACTTCCGCCATGCGGCGGGCGTTGGGATTGTAGGGCCGTTGCACCGGCATCGCCCATACCTTGGCCTTCAGTCCCTTGACCCCGGCTTCCTCCAACATCTTCCTGGCGGCTTCCGGATCATAGGGATCGTCGACCACCGCATCGTTATAGGACCAGATGGTCGGCGGCAGCGGGTTTTTGGCCACCTTGCCGGCGCCCTGGAAGA
>JANMSX010000126.1:0-2912 GCA_031389785.1 Desulfobulbaceae bacterium
GCCGGCCGCTCTTTCTCCAGCATCCGGCCGCCGCTCTGGCGCTGCTGCCCGGCCTGGCGGTGGCGGTTCATCTGCAGCGCCAGCTGTTTCGTCATCTGGGGAGCAACCATCGAGCCGGTGCAGAAGGCCAGCCTTTTCCCACCCTGGGGTTAGCCAACTGGATTACCTTGTTGCGGGCCAGCGCCATTGTTGCCCTGGCAGGGTTTTTGCCGATGGCGCTTCAACGCGGTGACGGGCTGCCGGAAGTCCTGAGCTGGGCGCCGGGACTGATCTATCTCGGGGTTTCCCTGGCCGACCTGCTTGACGGTATGGTGGCCAGGAAGCAGGACCGCGAGACCGAGCTCGGCAAGCGGCTGGATATCGAAGTCGATGCGGCGGGGCTTCTGGTGGCCTCGCTGGTGGCTGTCAGCCTTGGCCGGTTGCCGGCTGTCTATCTCCTGGTGGGGCTGGCCTACTATCCGTTCATCTTCGGCGTCTGGCTGCGCCAAAAACGGGGCCTGCCCTTGAACGCCTTGCAACCGCGGCCTTTTGCCCGCATCATCGCCGGTGTCCAGATGGGTTTGGTGGGGATGGCGCTCCTGCCGCTCTTCAATCCGACCTTCACCTTCCTTGCCGCCTTTATTTTCATGACACCGCTGCTCGTCGGTTTTGTACGGGACTGGCTGGTAGTCTCCTGTCGGCTGAAAATTGATGGCAACCAACAAACAGCCTTGGATCGCTGGACCAAGCCCTTGTTGACGAAGAACTTGCCCTTGGTGCTGCGTCTGATTATCCTCGTTGACGGGATCGCGCTGCTTACCGGTGCGGGCTACCAAGTTCATCCTTTCTGGCAACTGGCCCAGAGCGCCTGCTGCCTGCTGGCCGGCTTTGGCTGCATGGGCCGCAGTGCCGGCCTTTTTCTGATCCTGCTGCTCGGCAGCACCCTGTCGCCGTTTGGGACGTCAATGCCTGCAATGATCCTCTTCGGCGCTGCCGCCACCCTGATGCTGACCGGCGCCGGCGCCCTGTCCCTCTGGACTCCGGAAGAAAGAATCCTCTATCGCCGCAGTTGACCGGACTATTGGGGCCGGCTACGAAGTGTTTGACTTGACAGGGCAAGGCCAGTATCATCATCGATACGTCCGGACGACAGGGGGTAGGGGATAAGAAACTTTCCGGTCGCCTCCTTCTCTTCATGCTCCAGGCTATTTAAAGGATATTCATGAGCACAGGGCAACCTCAAGACACTCTCCTCCGCCAAACCGACGGCGGCGATCCCGGCGGCCACCAGGAAAATTGGCTCAGCCGGTGGCCGCGCCTGGCCGAAGAATTTCTCGATCGGCAGCATCGGCCCCTGGTCACGGTCTGCTACGCCCAGAGCGTGGACGGCAGCATCGCCAGCCGGGATCGCGGGCAGCTCCAGTTGAGCAGCCGGCAATCCCTGGTCTTGACCCATCGCATCCGCGCCGCCTGCGCCGCCATTGTCATCGGCATCAACACCTTGCTGATCGATGACCCCCTGCTGACCGTTCGTCTCGCCGAGGGGACCAGTCCCCAGCCCATCGTCCTTGACAGCAATCTGCGTATTCCCTTGCAGGCCCGGCTCCTTGACCGCACCGACTCCCGTTGTTGGCTGGCCTGCGCCGACAACATCGAAGCCGAGCGCGTCGGCGCCGTTGAAGGCCGGGGAGGCGAGGTCATCCGCTGCCGGCGTGACCGCCGGGGCAGGGTGGATCTGCCCGACTTGCTGCACCGGCTGGGCGAGCGAGGGATCAGGAGCATCATGGTGGAGGGCGGCGGACAGGTGATCACCAGCTTTATTGAGGCCCGCCTGGTGGACCAGATGATCATCACCATCGCCCCCCGCCTGGTCGGAGGCCTGCCGGTGCTGGATCGGCCCGTGGTGAATAACGGTTCCCTTCTGCATTTGAGTGAAGTGACCTACCAAGCCTGCGGCCCGGATATCATCCTCTGGGCCCAGCCGCAATGGCAGGACGCATGAAGCAGCATCGCCTGCAATTCACCGAACCAGGGCGGGTCGAGGTCAAAGTTGGGCCGGCGCCACGGCCGGCTGCCGATCAGGTCCTGGTGCAGACGCGCTATTCCGCCATCAGTCCGGGGACGGAGATGCTGGTCTACCGCGGCCAATGGCCACCGGGAGTCGCGGTCGACGTCACCGTTGAGGCCCTGGCCGGGATTTTTGCCTATCCCCTGGCCTATGGCTATTGTGCGGTCGGCCGGGTGATTGCCACGGGCGAGGCGGTGTCTGGCGATTGGCTCGGTCGCCGGGTCTTTGCCTTTCAGCCGCACCAGAACCTCTTTTGCGCGAGCCCCACCGTCCTGCAGCCCATCCCCGATGACCTCGACGATACCACCGCCCTCTTTCTGGCCAACATGGAGACGGCGGTCAACCTTCTGCTGGACGGTAGGCCCCTCATTGGCGAAGAGGTGGTCGTCGTCGGCCAGGGCATCGTCGGTCTGCTCACCACGGCCCTGCTCTCCCGTTTCCCGCTGGCCAGCCTCACAACCCTTGAAGCTCACCCGCTGCGGCGCGAGGCCTCGGTACGCCTTGGCGCCGGCGTTTGCCTTGACCCGCAGGACCCGGCCCTCTGCAGCCGGCTCAGCGCGGTTCCGGGCCAAGGCGGCCAGGCCGATCTGGTCTACGAACTGTCAGGCAACCCGGCGGGGCTTGACACCGCTCTTGCGCTTGTGCGCTACAGCGGTCGGGTGGTGGTTGGCTCCTGGTATGGTGCCAAAAAGGTGGAGCTGGACCTTGGCTCGTTCTTCCACCGCGGTCGTATTTCGCTGATCAGTTCCCAGGTGAGCAGCATTGCCCCTGAACTCACGGGCCGATGGCAGAGCAGTCGGCGACTGGCTCTGGCCTGGGAGATGCTGCGCCTGGTGCGCCCGTCGGCCTGCATCACCCAGCGTTT
>JANMSX010000003.1:0-5759 GCA_031389785.1 Desulfobulbaceae bacterium
CCTTCAGTCCCTTGACCCCGGCTTCCTCCAACATCTTCCTGGCGGCTTCCGGATCATAGGGATCGTCGACCACCGCATCGTTATAGGACCAGATGGTCGGCGGCAGCGGGTTTTTGGCCACCTTGCCGGCGCCCTGGAAGACCGCGTCGATGATCGCCTGCTTGTTCATCGCCATATTGAGGGCCTTGCGGACCTTCGGGTTGTCGTAGGGGGCAGTCAGGGTATTGTAGGCCAGGTAGCCGACATTGAGGCCCTCCTGCTGCATGAGATTGATATCGGGATCCTTGGCCATGGCGGCAAGATCGGCCGGGTTGGGCATGGCCATGACATGACATTCACCGGCCTTGAGCTTCTGATAGCGGACGGAGGCATCGGGGGTGATGGCGAAGACCAGGTCGTCGATCGGGGCCTTGCCCATCCAGTAATCGGGGTTGGCCTTGTAGCGGATAACCGCATCCTTCTGATAAGCGACAAACTGGAAGGGCCCGGTGCCGACCGGTTCCTGGTCGATCACCTCGGGGGTGCCGGCGGCCATCATCTTATCGGCATATTCCTTGGACTGGATGGAGGCGAAATCCATGGCCAGATTGGCGAGCATCGGCGCTTCCTGGCGGGTCAGGACAAATTTGACGGTATGGTCGTCGACCTTGACGATCTCCTTAATGAGGGTAGGCATTTCCATACCGTCGGAATATTCGTAGGTACCGCCGGAGACCTTGAAAAAGGGATGGTTCTTGTCGATCTGCCGCATGAAACTGAAGATAACGTCATCGGCATTGAGTTCGCGGGTCGGGGTAAAGGTTTTCGTGGTATGGAATTTCATCCCCTTGCGCAGGTGGAAGGTGTACTCCATGCCATCGGCGGAGATATCCCACTTTTCGGCAACACCGGGAACGATGGTGGTCGTACCGCGTTCAAATTCCACCAGTTTGTTGAAGAGATTCTTGGACGTGGCGTCAAGAGTGTTCCCTCCGGTGTAGAAGGCGGGGTTAAATCCCTCGGGACTGGCTTCCGAGCAATACACGAGCGTCTTCGCCTGGATATCGAGGGCGCCCACTGCCAGCAGTGAAAAACCGCAGAGTGCGGCGAGCAACTTCTTCCTTTTTCCCATTGTTATCGTCTCCTGTTTGTTTGTTTACGTGAATACTGCGGTGCCTCACTCAACTCCCCACGATCATGTTCAACCTGCGTTCTTCTTTCTCTTCTATACATGCAGACAAAGACCGAGGTCAAGGAGATACGAGCCCGCCCCTGCCGGCCAATCCGCAAAGAACGTCGGTCCAGCTCCTCACTGCGGCTATTTGGTGCCGAATATCTTGTCGCCGGCATCGCCGAGACCTGGCAGGATATAGCCGACCTCGTTGAGCCGTTCGTCAACCGCCGCCACATAGATATCGACATCCGGATGGAGTTCGGTGACCCGTTTCAGTCCTTCCGGCGCGGCCACCAGAAAGATCCCTTTAATCGCACGGCATCCTCTTTTTTTCAGGGTTTCGATGGTCGCCAGCAGGGTGCCGCCGGTGGCCAGCATCGGGTCGAGGATGAGGGCCACCCGCTCCTCCAGATCGCCGGCGGTTTTGACGTAGTATTCCACCGGTTGCAGGGTCTCTTCATTGCGGTAATAACCGACCACACTGATCTTGGCCGAGGGTATCATGTCGATGACCCCGTTCATCATGCCGAGTCCGGCCCTCAAAATCGGTACGATGGTGATTTTCTTGCCCTTGATCTCCTCGACCTCGACCGGTCCGGCCCATCCCTGGATGGTCTTTTTCTGGGTCTCAAGATCTTTGGAGGCCTCGTAGGTCAACAGCCTTGCCACCTCTGAGGAAAGATCCCGGAAGTCCTTGGTGGAAATGTCGTGCCGACGCATAAGCCCGAGCTTATGCTTGATGAGGGGATGATCAGCGACATGTATGGCCATTGGGAACCTCCTGTCTGTCGACAAGTTAAGGGTTTCATAAGGGAGAACGATTCGCCTGCCGAAAAATGGCGCCACCGGGTGTGCCGAGCCGGGTGGCTTCCGGGCGGATTCCGCCGGCAGGCGGGCTACGATATGTACCGGTGCGTCCCCGGAAATGAGTGGTACTCTCTGTTAAAAAAAATGCCGGAAAAAAGCAAGGGCTATTCCCCGGTCCGGAGCCGCTCAGCTCAATGGCCGCGGTTTGCCGAAGCGAGTCATCGGCATGATCTCGACGGCCACGATATTAAAGAGAATCATCGCCGCTCCGGCGAGCTGCAGTGCCGACAGGCGTTCATCCAGAAAGATGAACCCGGCCATGGCCGCAAATACCGTCTCCGAACTGAGGATGATGGCGGCGTCGGCGGCCGGGGTGAACCGCTGGCCCACCACCTGCATGGTGAAAGCCATGCCCACCGAGAATATCCCGACATAACAGATGCCGTAGAAGGCCCCGGAGAAATCGGCCAGGGCCGGTTGCTCGACAAGCGCGCCGATCAGAAGCCCTGCCGTGCCGCAGACCAGGAACTGGGTGGTGGCCACCACCAGCGGCGCCCTGGTCCGTGAGGCCATGATGCCGACCAGCAGGACATGCACCGCCCAGAACAGGGTGCTGGAGATGACCCAGAGATCGCCGATGTGGATGTCGAGCCCCCGGGTCCCGCTCATGATATAGGTGCCGGCGAAGCAGCCGATCGAGGCCGGCCAGACGAACCAGTGCACCCGCCGCCGCAGGAAGATCAGACCGATGATCGGCACCATCGGCACATAGAGGGCGGTCAGGAAGCCGGCGTTGGCCACCGTCGTCCGCAGGATGCCGTGCTGCTGGAGCACCGCGGCGGTGCACAGCACCAGACCGGTGAGCACGAGACCATACCAGTCCCTCGCCTGAAAACGGCGCTCCTCCCGCTCCACCCGGCGAAACTGCCGGACGGCGAAGGGCAGGACCACGAAGGCCCCGAGCAGAAACCGCGCCCCGGTAAAGGAGATGGTGCCGAGGTTGCCGGTGCCGATCTGCTGCACGACGAAGGCGCTGCCCCAGATGACGGCGGCAAGGGTGAGGAGGAGATTGGCCTGGATTCGAGTCATGTTCTGAGTACAACAATAAGAGATAAATACCGTACGGACAGTGAAGATGGTTTTTTTATAGGTCCTACAGGACTCATAAACCCGTTTCTCAGCAATCCGCCCAACTGTATAAACTTGAAGGGAACCAATCGTCAAGACACAACCTGATTGAAATATAAAGAAATTCAAATTGACAAGCCCCGGTCGGCGCAGAATAATACCGTCAATCTCAGCCTCAGGCTCTCTCTACCCTAAAGCACACCTTGGAAATTATGCTTGTTTTCGATGTATGCATTTTCAGCTTCCATTCGAAACCTATTTTGGTTTTATCCGAAACCCATTGACTGCTGCAGCGAACAGTCAACAGCATGGAGACGTCAGACATGCCGACCCCTGTATTTGACCTGACCATTGTCGGCGGCGGCATAAATGGCTGCGGTGTCGCCCGCGACGCCGCCGGGCGGGGGCTTTCGGTGCTGCTCTGCGAACAGGACGACCTGGCGAGCGGCACCTCGTCTGCCAGCACCAAGCTCGTCCACGGCGGCCTGCGCTACCTGGAATACTACGAATTCCGCCTGGTCCGAGAGGCCCTGCGGGAACGCGAGGTGCTGCTGCGGGCGGCCCCCCACATCATCTGGCCGCTGCGCTTCATCCTCCCCCACCATCAGGGACTGCGCCCCGGCTGGCTGATCCGTCTGGGACTCTTTCTCTACGACCATCTCGGCGGACGAAAAATCCTGCCCTCCTCCAGCACCGTCGATCTGCGGCGGGACGAGGCCGGCGGGCCGCTGAAACCGATATTCACCAGGGGATTTGCCTACTCCGACTGCTGGGTCATGGATGCCAGGCTGGTGGTCCTCAATGCCATGGACGCGGCCGCCAGAGGGGCGGAGATCAGGGTGCGCACCGCCTGCCTCTCCGCCACCCGCAATGGCGGCACCTGGACCCTGCAGCTCAGAGACCGCGAGAGCGGCCGGGAAAGCACCGCCCATGCCAGGGCACTGGTGAACGCCACCGGTCCATGGCTCGACAGCTTCCTCACCCATACCAGCCATCGGGACAGCGGCGAACATATCCGCATGGTCAAGGGCAGCCATATCATTGTCAGAAGGCTCTTCGACCATGCCAGCGCCTATCTCTTTCAGAACGCCGACGGCCGGATCATCTTCGCCATCCCCTATGAGCACGAGTTCACCCTGATCGGCACCACCGATGTCGACTTCACCGGGCACCCGGGCAGGCTCAGCATCAGCCCGGAGGAGACGGACTATCTCTGTCGGGCCGCCAGCGAATATTTCAAAAAACAGGTAATGCCTGCCGATGTCGTCAGCAGCTACGCCGGCATCCGCCCCCTCTTCGACGACGGCAGAAAGGAGGCCAGGGCCGCCACCCGCGATTATGTGCTGAAACTCGACAGCGGCGGCAACGAGGCGCCCCTGCTCTCAATTTACGGTGGCAAGATCACCACCTACAGAAAACTCGCCGAGTCCGTCCTGCACAAACTTGGCCCCTTTCTGCCGCAAATGGGACCGGCCTGGACCGAAGGCCGGCACCTGCCGGGCGGTGATTTCGCCCCGGACCGATTCGGCGATGAGCTCGACCGGCTGCGGGCCGCCTGCCCCCTGCTCAAAAAGGACCATGCCTTCCGCCTGGTCAGAACCTATGGCACCCGCGCTCTGGCTATGGTACAAGACATCAAAATGCCGGCCGATCTCGGCATCTGCTTCGGAGACAGCCTCTACGCCTTCGAGGTCGCCTGCCTGATGCGGCACGAGTGGGCCAGGACCGCCGAAGATGTCCTCTGGCGCCGGACCAACATGGGCCTCTTCCTCAGCCCCGAACAAAGACGGCACCTCGATGTCTGGATGAGGGAACAGCGGGGCCGCTGACCGAACGGGCTCACGCACCCTTCACGCACCCTATGGGAAATGCAGAAACAGGTCGAATTACAGAATGCTTGCCATAAGGCAGGCTACACCTTCCACATCTCCGACGTGACGCCGACCTTGACCGCCGGCCGCAGCCCGATCACCCAGGGAGGACAACGATGTCAGCCTTTGTCGTAGCAATCGACCAGGGCACCACCTCGAGCAGAGCTATTGTCCTGAGCGAAGCATTCGAGATCGTCGCCTCGGCCCAGCAGGAAATCCGGCAGTATTTTCCGCAGTCAGGCTGGGTCGAACACGACCCCGAGGAGATCTGGGGCTCGGTCGTAGCGACCTGTCGCAGGGCCATCGAGAAGGCCGGGTTGACAGCCAAAGACATCGCCGCCATCGGCATTACCAACCAGCGCGAGACCACCATTGTCTGGGATCGGCAGACCGGCAGGCCGATCCACCGGGCCATCGTCTGGCAGGACAGACGTACCGCGGAACTCTGCTCCCGACTCGACGCCGACGGCCATAATCCGATGATCGCCGCCAGGACCGGCCTGCTCCTCGATGCCTATTTCTCCGGCACCAAGATCAGCTGGCTGCTTGACCATGTCGAGGGTGCCCGTAAGATAGCCGAAGAAGGCCGTCTGCTCTTTGGCACCGTCGACACCTTTCTGCTCTGGCGGTTGACCGGCGGCAGACAGCATGCCACCGATGCCACCAACGCTTCGAGGACCCTGCTCTACAATATCCATGAAAATCGTTGGGACGAGGAACTCCTGGACCTGTTGCGGGTTCCCGCCTCGATGCTGCCGGAAGTGCGGGATTCCTCCGCCGACTTCGGTATGACGGACGCG
>JANMSX010000033.1:0-24017 GCA_031389785.1 Desulfobulbaceae bacterium
GGTGGACCGGGTGTTATGGGGTGGGGTCGGCATACCGGGGGCAATTCGGGGGGGTGTGGTCAGGGTTTTGGTCGGGGTGGGGGCCCGGGGGGGGGTCTGGGGGGGGGCCATGGAGGAGGCAATGGTAACGGCGGTGGGGGCAACGGCAGGTAGCCTTGTCGCAAACTTCCTTACTGGTTGATCCTGTTTTGAGTTGCCGAAGAATTAAATGCCTGGCTGCGGGCTTAATACAAGAGTGGGATTAAGACGACATTGATGCCGCAACGTGGCAATTTCGCAATTTTTCCATACCAGGAAATTCCACTCGATATTCCTTGTCTATCAGCTTGATCGAGAATCCAAAGTAAGGACCATCTGGACATCAAGGATTGGGGCTGCTCAGGATGCAGCAATGATGTTCCGGCAGATGGTCGGGGGTAGGGTGACATTCTGACCCCGTCAATGTGGAGCAACAAGTTATCAAAAAACACCTTTCAGGCCGCTATGCAGAGCCAAAAAAAAAATGTTGCATGGAGCAGGTCTTGACGGTATATCTTGGGACCTACACGACCTCAAGCGCAAAGGTATCTCCGATGCGAAGGACGCAAGAATCGGTGGACATAAGAGCGACCACATAAGGGAACGGCATATGGTCAAGCTCAATAGCTATACTCCACCGGCTCGGACCCAACTGGGTTTGTTCCTAAAGTTAGGAACAAAAGGAAGTCAGAGGTTATGTGTGTTTGTGCTAAGTACATGAAATTGTTGACGCCGGAGTGGTGAAACTGGTAGACGCACTGGACTCAAAATCCAGCGACCGCAAGGTCATGTCGGTTCGATTCCGACCTCCGGCACCAAGCGAATTCAGCCCCGAACCTTATTTTATAAGGATTCGGGGCTTTTTCCTTTGTCGCGAGCGGTTTCTGAGAACAGTGCATGAGGGTGGAAAAATAGATATGGCGATACAAAATCCGCTATTCTATCAGTTCGAGGTGAAACCTACGGTGGCAAACCCGCATTTCGATGAATTGGCCGGAGCCCTTGCCACGGTGATAATCTTTGCCGAAATTGAGGAAATAGGCCGGGCCAGGAGCAGTCGCTATATTGCCCGTCAACATTGGGAAATTGTCGAGGTCAAGCGGGTTCTCAGGATGGGCTCCAGGCAGATAGCCGATCTTCAACCGCATTTCCGTTCCCTTTACCGGCAGGCAGAACAGTTCGGAATGGCCGCCCGGTTTGACGGATGGGAGAAACATGGATGCCACATGCCCTTTCCGCGATGAAGCCATCAAGTCAGCGATAGTACGAGACATGCGAAGGGCTCCCGGGAGACCCTGAAGTGGCGATAAGGATGCAAAGGCTGAAGATTTCCCGGTAAATTACCGACAAGCAGGGAGGGCTCTCCGCAAAGGTAGATGAAAAAGGAGATGGTAGTCATGAAAGATGAGATCGGCCAGAGGCTGGTGCAGGCCCTCAAGGCGCCGCAGACCTCCGAGAGCCAGGAAAGTTTCCAGAAGGCGATGGAATTGACCAAGGCCTATGCCGGGTCGGGTTCGGTCACGCACTTCAGTGCGGTGACGAGACTTTTCTATGACCTCTTTGAAATGTTTGAGACAGGCCACGACCCAAGACAGAAATAACTGATCGGGTTGAAGCAGGAGTCCAATGCGGGGCCCGGTTACGGTTGTTCCGGCGCAACCCGCCTGAGATAGCGCTTGACACAACCATGCTCTGCCGCACATCTGGCGATGATTGATTCCAGGTAGGTGATATTTTTTTCAATAGACCTGGCGTAGAGATCCTCATCGACCTGCCGGTATTCACGAAAATGGCTCTGCATGGCACGCGAGACATCGGCAAAGGCGACCTGTAATCTCCCGGTAACGGTGGTATGATAGAACTGGGTGGTATGCTCCATCAGGTCACTCGGTGAATTGTACCGGTGTTCCTCCCCGTCTTTCTGTTCCTGAAAGAGGAGGGGGAGGCGTTCGAGGTAGTAACGGTCGGCCATTTGGGCCAGGATATCGGCAGAACCTATCACCTGACCACCCAGCTTGATTTCTTCATTCGGGAAGCTGAACTGTTCCGGATCGAAGTTCAGGTCGGTGCAGCGGATAATCGCGGCACAGTTTTCTTTGTATGAATCAGGTAGTTGGGATGATTCAATATATCTTTGAACAAAGGTAATCGAACGTTTCTCGTGCCCCCTGAAGTATTGTGATCCGCTCTTCGCGGTATCGCCATCGCCCAATAGCATGCCCGTATCGTGAAAATATGCGCTCAGCAGCCCCTGGACCAGGGTTTCGGCGGCAAAAGATCTCCCCTCGCACCAGAGGCCGTGCAACAGCCTGATGCTGGCCAGGGCTACCTGGCGGGTGTGCCGCAGATTGTGGTAGGTTGGATTGCTTGCCCGAAAGCCGGGAAAGGTGCCGGAAAATATACGCGTTATATCATTGTGAACCTGGGTGATCACCTGAATGTCGATTTGGGGGTGGATTATACGGGCGAGGTTGAGGATCTCCTCCAATGGATCCCCACATTTGCCTCCCTCCAGAAGATATGTCATGAAGATATTGTCGTTATCCATGAAGCGGTATTCCTGTCCTGTTGCCGGCAGCATGCGGTGGCCGGGAGATGAAACCTGTCTGGAAGGATGTGGGTATCCGGAAAAGAAGCTGAATTCTTTCAAAGTACTATGAAACGAATCGGCTTGAAAGCCCCTTTTTTCTCTAACTCTATATGTTTGACAAGTTTTCCCACTGCAGGTAAGAATATTCATTTAACAGGCGATACTCCGAGCGAAGGCATCCGGCGTAATTACGGTTCCTTCCCGCTTTGCCGACGAAGGCGGACAACGGCCGGCGCCCCCTCTGTCCACCATCACCGGAGTTGCCTGGGCTGTGGTGCCGGCGCAGGAAGGTTCGTGATGACCAGGGCCGGCGCCTTGGTCTTTCCGTTGTCACAGAGGTGAATTACAGTCTGCCGGAAATTTGGCATGGATAAAGATATCGGAAACTGAGATGATGAGAGTTTCACGGGCAGCATTGCACAAGTTTTTTTCAATCCAGGCGAACAGCGTTTTTTACCGGATCACTCTGGCATTTTCTCTTTTTTTCCTTGGACCACTTCTGGGTTTCCTCTTTCTCGGCTTTAAATCCGATCTCTTCGGCAGCCAGGAACTGCTCTATTGCCTGCTCGGTGTGTTCATCGTCTCATTGGGCGGCTATGTCATCCTGAAACAGATAGCCCAGGGGATCATGTCAATAGAGGCGAAACTGACGGGAAACGGAGACCCGGTTTTCCATTTTGCCTGCCGGACTGGCGAAAATGAGCTCAACAACATCGCCCGGCTTACGGATGCGATGACCTCAAGGATGGAACAGATAAGTGTCTCGCTGACCACCCGGATGCTTGAAATCGAGTGCATACGGGATATGAGCGGCCTTGCCTCCTCGTGTCCGACCCCGCAGACGCTGATTGCCCTGGCGATGGAAAAATCGATGTATGCTACCGGGGCGATAGGAGGAGCGGTTTTTCTCGTTTCCGCCTGGCCGGAGGATCCGTCACCTGTTTCCTGTCACTATCGCGTCGGGGATGGATTTGCCCGGTCTGCGGCGGAGCCGTCGCCCCTCCTTGAGCTTATCGGCGAAACTGTATTGGAAAACGAGAAAGGAACTTTGTTGCAGAGCACCGATGTCAGATGGCAGCAGATATTTTCGGATGAATGCTCCCTGGCGGCCGCCATCCCTTTTACCTTGGGCAGAAAACAGCGGGCTGTGGCGGTTCTGACCGCCGGTCGTGAGGTGATATGGGATGAAGAGGTAGTGGTTTTTCTCGCGACCTTTTTTAATACGGTCAGTTCCAGCCTGAAGATTCAGGAACTCGGGGTGAAGGAGCAGGAGACGGGCGATGAGCTGCGGGCGATACTCTCCATTCTCAAGGCCATCAATTCGGACTCCGGGGAACCCGATCAGCTGGCAGCTATCGCCAATACGCTCTTTGAGCTGTTTTCCTGCCATTGGCTGGGGTTGGCGCTGCTCGATCCGGAAACGGATGAATTGCGGCTTGCCCAGACCATCCATCGGAAGTCTTCCGGCATGCAGCAGGTGAGAGTGCTGGAAAGGAAATCATCGCTTTTCCAACGGGCCATAGATTCTCTCGAACGGCTTGACAGCGATGATCTTGATGCGGAATTGTTGTATTACGAGCGAGAAATGTTTCAAGACCTCGGGATACGCTCGTGCATGCTCCACAGCCTTCATCTCAATGACCGGACAATCGGCGCTATCTGCCTTGGCTATGAAAAGTCGCGGGCATTTGGAATTCGCGAAAAGAGACTGTTCTCGACCCTTGTCTCAGGCATTGCCATTGCCCTTGAGCAGAGCCGGCTTCTGGCCAGGCAGAGACGGAAGGGCAATGAACTCGAAATACTCAACCGGATCGGCGTCGCCCTGACGTCTTCCGCCTTTGATATCAAACGGGTGCTGCACTATATCCTCGAAATGGTAGTGAAGCTTGTCAACGTCGAGGCGGGAGCCGTGATGCTCCTTGAGCGGGATGTCCTGACCTTTCAGGCGACGACAGGTATTGTCGGGAAGAATCTCGAGGGGCTGCAGGTGAATCTGGGGCAGGGGATCTGCGGCTGGGTTGCCGCCACGGGCGAGTCTGTGGTTATTCATGACGTCAAGGAAAATCCTCATTATTTTGCAGATATAGATGGTGCTACCGGTTTTCTGACAAGAAATATCATGTGCGCACCGATGATAAGCAATGGACATGTTATCGGGGTGTTTCAGTTGATCAACAAGCTGGGCAGGTTCAATGAGGATGACCAGCGTACCCTGAAAGCCGTGTCATCTTCCGCCGCTGTCGCCTTTGAAAACAACAGGCTGTACAGTGAGTCAGCCAGGCTCGCGGAGAAAGAACGTTTGATCCGAACCATCTTCCAGAAGTATGTGCCGGAAGAGATCGTCAACACCATTCTTGAGAAGGGCGAGCATGAACATATCGCCATTGGGGAGAGAAAAATCATCACCGTTTTCAACATCGATATCAGAGGATATTCGGAAATGTCGAAGCAGGCGGCAACTGAGGAGGTCGTCGAGGTACTCAATTATTTTTTCGAGAAAATGGGCAATATCATACTCCGGCATAGAGGCATGGTTGATAAGTATCTCGGTGACGGTTTCCTGGCAATTTTCGGCGCTCCGGTGGCAACCCGTAATCCTGCCCTGGATGCAACCTATGCGGCGATTGAAATGGTGAAGGCGATAGATGACGTCAGCAGACTGGCGGTGGAACGCTGCGGTGTGCCGCTGAAAATCGGTATCAGCCTCAATACCGGCGAGGCCATTGTCGGGAACATCGGCTTTGACCGGAAAATGGAATATACGGCGATCGGTGATGTGGTCAATGAAACCTTTCGGCTGCAGGAACTCACCCGGGAAAAATCAGGTCTGATTCTCATTGGCGAGGCCACCTACCAACAGGTGAAATCATTTGTTCTCGCCCATCCCTGGGGTCTGCGGGAGATCGATGGCAGGGGCGGGATGATACAGGTCTATGAGGTAATTGCCAGAAAAGAGATTTCCGATATTGAGAACCTTGGGATCTTGGCGGAGATCGAACTTGGTACCGAAAAATTTCATTGAAAAGGGAAATCGGGAAGGGCTTTGTTTGCTGCGGCAAGGCAGGAGAGAGAAAAAATCTGCATTGATATCGAAATCAAAGCATGTTCAGGAGGGTTCGGATAGTGCCAGGGGGGCAAGTGAACATCCTGTTAAGCTGTTGAGACGTCAATCAATGCAGATAGTCTGTATTCAACATCAGCCCCGGTGTTTCTCGCTTCGCATGAGAAAAACACCGGGTTTTTTTTCAAGGCAACCTGGTTCAATCCACTGCCAGATACCGGTGCTGGTCGGTGATTGGCTCATACGTGCCATTCATCAGAATATACGATCTGTTGTGCTGATCACTGTAGGCGGTAACAAGACGTCGTCCCTTCGGCATATTGCCGAAGCTGATGTCTGTTGAGCGATGTACAATTTTCATCTTAGACATCGGCAGCAGGAAAATCTGTTCAATTTTCGGCACCGGTCTGACGGAACGACAGATTGAGCCGCCCCTCGAAGGGAGTATTGTAGGCAGGGTCATCAGTTCCGGGAAAAGCCACATTGACAACCACCTCGAGCTGCATGATGGTTTTCATCTCCAAGTGGCCGAGCAGACCGGTTTCACCTGCCGCAGCATGATCTGCTGCCCGATCAGGAGCCTGAGCGGAAACGGTGTAACCGGGGCGGTCCAGCTCATGAACAGGAAAGGCGGTGCGCTATTTGAAGACGAGGACCTTCGCCAAATGGAAGAGATTGCCCATTACCTCTCGATTTCTATTGAATCGATCGCCCTCAATCAGGAAATACTGAGGATAGCCGGATACCTGAATAACGAGGTAGACAGGCTGGCGCGCACGTCGGTAGGCGGCACACTCATCGTTGCCGAAAGTCCCGCCATGCGTGAAGTGCTTGAACTGGTGCGGGTTGTCAGTGACACCCCGATTCAGGTCCTGATCCAGGGGGAGAATGGCACGGGCAAGGAATTGATCGCCAGAATGATCCATGAAAAAGGTGAACGCAAGGCGAAGCAGTTTGTTCCGGTGAATTGTGCCTGCATCCCAGAGGCATTGATTGAGAGTGAGTTCTTCGGCCATGAGCGAGGGGCCTTTTCGGGCGCTGAGACGGCAAGGAAAGGGCGCTTCGAAGAGGCTGCCGGCGGCACCCTGTTCCTTGATGAGATAGCTGAGATGCCTCTGCAGATCCAGCCCAAATTCCTTCGGGCCATCCAGGAGGGTGAGGGCAGCAGGCTGGGAAGCAATAAGCTCATCGAATATAACGTGCGATTGATCAGTGCTACCAACAAGGACCTGGCCGCCGAGGTGAAAAAGGAGGCATTTCGTGAGGATCTGTTTTTTCGTCTCTTCTCCGTCGAAATATTCATTCCGCCCCTGCGCCAGCGACAAGAGGACATCCTGCCTCTGGCCCAGCATTTTCTCGAGGAAACGAACAAACGATTCAAAAAAAATGTCCTTGGCTTTTCGCAGGAACTTATAGATATTTTTGAAAAATATCCATGGCCTGGGAATGTCCGCCAACTGATGAAGGAGGTCGAATGTCTTGTCGCTTTGACCACTGACGGCAGGATAATCGATCCTGATCGCTGTTCACGGGAGTTGGCTGCCTTCTGCGGCAAGGTCCACAGGCAGCGGGATAAGACAGAGGGCAGTGCCGGTCTGGTTTTGCATGACCAGGTGAGAAAGGTTGAAATAAATCTGATTACCAGGGCGCTGAAGGAGGCCGGCGGGAACAAGACCTTGGCAGCCAGACTGCTGCAGATCTCCCGCCAGGGTCTTGCTAAAAAACTCAAACGATATGAACTGGATGGAAGATCGGCGGAAGATTGATCCGGGCAACCGGCCGAATTGAAATCGCGGAAGTGCCTGTCGCCATGAAAAACAATGCGTGATCTGGACTTTATGGGTTTTTATAGGTACAGTTTTACTATCTATTCAGACAGGAGGGGGCAAGATCAAGTATGGAATCACCGCTATTTCGCCAATGAAAAAAGACAATAAAACGGAAGTCATCCTCATCGTCGACGATGACGAGTTAGTGCGCATGACACTCAGTGTGCTGGTCTCCTCATTCGGCTACCACTGCCTGGTGGCCGGTGACGGAGCCGAAGCCATCGAGGTGCTGCGGGCGACGGACATCGATCTCGTATTTTCCGACATTGCCATGCCCAATATGGATGGGCTTGAACTGCTTCATTATGTCACGGAGCACCATAAAGAGACCGATGTTATTATGGCGACGGGCTATTCCGACAGGGCCAGCTATGCCGATGTCATCAAGGCCGGCGCCTTGGATTTTATCAAGAAACCGATCGACCAGGCAGAACTTGAGGCAAAGCTTGCCCGGGCCTTCCGGGAGAGGTACCTCGTCCGCCGTCTGGAGCAGCTTTCGATGATCGACAGCCTGACCTCTCTATGGAACAGACGGGCCTTTGACAAGCGTTTCTCGGAGGAGGTTGAACGGGCAAACAGGCAGCGGTATCAGATTTTCCTAGCCATCATCGATATCGATAATTTCAAGGAATTCAACGATACCTACGGACATCAGGAAGGAGACGGCGTGCTCGTCGCCCTGAGTGAAATCTTCTCCGAATGCATCCGTAACAGCGTTGACATGAGTTTCCGGCTCGGAGGCGATGAATTTGCCGTTATCCTGACGCAGACCACCGCCGATCAGGCCACGGAGATCGTGCAGAGAATCCTCCTGAAATTTGTGGAACGCAACCTGGGGAGGACAAGTCTGTCGATCGGTGTGGTGGCCTGCAACAGGGACAGGGATGTGCCGATAGAGATCGACGAACGGCGGATGAAGGAAAAAGCCGACCATGCCATGTATGACGCGAAAAAGAGCGGCAAGAACTGCGTCATCTGCAAATTATGATCGAATCGGCGGGAATCTCCTGGTCCGCCGATTCTCATCAGCCGCCGCAGAGTGCATCTTTGAAGAAGGAACGGTCGGGGGGGACGGGGTATTCGCCATTGAAACAGGCGAGACAAAAGTCGTTTTTGGTCATCCCCGTTGCCTCGACGAGCCCTTCCAGGCTCAGGTAATGCAGCGAGTCCAATCCCAGATATTCGGCTATCTCGTCGATTTTCCTGTTGCAGGCGATCAGTTCTTTAGAGGAAGGAAAGTCAATGCCGTAATAGCAGGCATGCCGTGTCGGCGGACAGCTCACCACCATATGGACCTCCTTGACCCCGACATCCCTCAATGAGCGAACCCTGCTCTTGCCTGTCGTGCCCCTGATGATCGAGTCTTCGACGATGATCACCCGTTTCCCCTTGAGGAAGGAACGGACGGGGTTGAGTTTCACCCTGACATTGAAATCACGCATCGACTGGGTCGGCTGGATAAAGGTGCGGCCGACATAGTGGTTGCGGATCACCCCCATCTCCAAAGGAATTCCCGAGGCCTGGGCGTAGCCGAGGGCCGCATAGTTTCCCGAATCAGGGAATGGCATGACGAAATCGGCATCGATCTTCGCCTCCCTGGCGAGGATCTCCCCCATCCGTTTTCTGGTCGCATAGACATTGATTCCGAAGATATCGGAATCGGGCCGGGCGAAATACACCTGTTCGAAGATACAGAAATGCGAATCCTGCTTCGGCCACGGGAACAGTGAAAGGATCTCCTTCTCGTTGAAGATGAGGACCTCTCCGGGTTTGATGTCACGGACATACTGGGCCTCGACGAGATCCAGGGCGCAGGTCTCGGAGGCGACAATCCAGCCGCCGTTATTCAGTTTGCCGAGGCAGAGCGGCCGGAATCCGTCGGGGTCTCGTACCGCGACCATGGTGTCCTGGGTCATCAGGAGCAGGGAATAGGCGCCCTTGAGGGCCGAGAAGGTCTCCCACAGGGCCTTTTCCAGGCCGAGATGGGCGGTTTTCGCCATGAGATGGAGGACAACCTCGCTGTCCATGGTGGTCTGGAAAATCGATCCCTGCTCCTCGAGTTTTTTTCGCAACTCGATGGAGTTGACGAGATTGCCGTTATGGGCTACCGCCAGGGTGGTCCCCTTATGGTTTACCATCAAGGGCTGAGCATTGGTGAGGTTCGAGGCGCCGGTCGTCGAATAGCGGACATGGCCGATCGACATGTGGCCCTGCAGTTTTTCCAGGATGGCCTCCGAGAATACCTCAGGAACCAGGCCCATGTTTTTATGGGTGCTGACCTTGACACCATCCGAGCAGACTATGCCTGCGCTTTCTTGTCCCCTGTGCTGCAGGGCGTAGAGGCCGAAATAGGTCAACTTGGCAGAATCATGATGGTTGAAAATTCCACAGATGCCGCATTCATGGGTGGGACGTCCGGGGTGAACAGGGTGGGGAGCGGGGGGATACTGGTGCATAGCCTTACCTTGATGAAGCTTACTCATTCCTGCCCCGCTGCGGACAGCAGGAGCGGAGGAACAACGATGATATAAACAGCAAAGGCACAAAGACTAGAGGTATCTTTGTGCCTTCCTTCTCAATCCATCTCAAAATGTTTATAGCATGTCATGCTGAAATTCAACAAGAAAGAGACGATTGCCTTGATTTTTTGTGGAATGGCGGCATCGGTTTTGCATGTAACGGTACGGTTTTTCAAAGAACCCGAATTCTCAAGTTGGTTTGCCAACCTGACGGAGGCCACCGCAGTCCGGAGATGCTGCTCTTCACCACCCGGACCTCCGGCGGCCAGCTCATTGCGGCAACAGCGAAGGCGGTTGAGGCGATTGCCCTGGCGATGCAGGAAGCAGGGTATGTCATGCCCTGCGCCGTCGTCGGGGAGGTTATGGCCGGCAGGATGGGGATGACCGAACCGGCATAGGCCGGTCAGCTGAAGAGCGCTCAATCTCCGGGCTGGGTGACCAGGGCATGGAGCAGTTCCGTCAGGCTGACCAGGTCGTTGAGGTCCAGGCATTCGTCGGTGGTGTGCACCTTGTTCATGCCGGTTGCGACAATGGCCGTCGGCAGGCCGTAGCTGCAGAGGATATTTGCATCACTGCCGCCGCCGGCGATGGAAAACTCGAGGTTTTTGCCGATCCGCGCGCCGGCCCTGCGGATTCGTTCCAGGACCGGATTGCTGTCCTTGAGGCGCAGGGCCGGATATTCCTTTTCGACCATGATATTCACCGATGGCAATCCTTCATGATGGATGAAAGGGTCCCGCCAGGTGTCGATGGTCTTGTGAAAGGTCGCCTCGATCTCCCTGGTATATTCATCGAGTTTTTCGGCGGAGTGGCTGCGGACTTCGCCCTCGAGAGTGATGAGGTCCGGGACGATGTTGGTGGCGATGCCGCCTCGGATCAGGCCGAAATTGGCGGTTGACTGCTCGTCAAGCCTGCCGAGCCGCAGTTCGGCGATCGCCTTGGCTGCCAGGCAGAAGGCATTGATGCCGTTTTCAGGGTTGAGGCCGGCATGGGCGGCCAGGCCGTGCACCTCGATCTTAATCTTGTTGGCTGCCGGGGCGCCGATGATAACCTTGTCTATACCGGTTGAATCAAGGGCATAACCATATCTGGTCTGGAACCAGGAGTGCTCCAGGTGCTTGGCGCCGAGGAGGCCGATTTCTTCGCAGGTGGTGAAGGCCAGTTCGATCAGGCCGTGCCGGGCCCCTCTTTCCGTGAGCACGGTCATCAATTCCAGCAGGGCGGCAATGCCCGACTTGTCATCGCCGCCGAGGATGGTGTTGCCCCGGCTGGTGAAGATATCGCCCTCGCGTACCACCTGCACGTCCAGACCCGGCTCGACGGTATCCATATGGCAGGAGAAAAACAGGCCTTCGATATCCGGGGAATTGCCGAGGAAACGGACCAGCAGGTTGCCGCTGTCCGAACCGGTTGCCGATGCCGAACCGTCGAAATGGATGGCGTCGGCGCCCAGCCGGCTGAAGAAGCTTACGAGGTAATCGGCCACCGGTTTTTCCCGGCGGGAAGGGCTGCTGATTTCGCAGAGTTCGGTAAAGGTTGCGGCCAGGCGCTGTCTGTCAATATGTGCTGTCATCTGGATGTCCTTGGTAGTTGTGCCGGGTTTCAAGGAGGACGACGGCATGGCAGCTGATGCCCTCCTCTCGACCGGTGTAGCCCATCTTTTCGGTAGTGGTCGCCTTCACGTTCAGCGATCCCGCATCTGTCCGGCAGGCCTTTGCCAGTATGTCCTGCATGGCCGGGATATGGTCTGCCAGGCGGGGGGCCTGGCAGATGACGGTGATATCCGCATTGGCCAGGCAGAGGCCTTTCTGCTCGACCAGATCAACCACCTTCTCCAGCAGGGTGATGGAATAGACGCCGGAGAAATGGGCATCGGAATCGGGGAAATGGCAGCCGATATCCCGCGCCCCGATGGCCCCGAGAAGGGCATCGCAGAGGGCGTGGGTGAGGACATCGGCGTCCGAGTGTCCGGCAAGTCCCAGGGGATGGGGGATCGTCACCCCGCCGAGTACCAGGTCCCTGCCGGCGGCAAAGCGGTGGGCGTCGAAGCCGTGTCCGATCCGGAATCGGGGGGTGGGCAGGTTCCTGCGCATAATATCCTCCGCCAGCCGAAGGTCCTCCGGCCTGGTGATCTTCAGGTTGGTCTCCGCGCCTTCCACCAGAGTTACCGGAATACCGGCCAGTTCAAGGAGCGAGGCCTCATCGGTGACATCCGAGCCATCCGATTCCCGGTAGGCCTTCTGCAGCAGGGACAGGCGCATGGCCTGCGGGGTCTGGGCCTGCCAGAGTCCCTGCCGGTCGACGGTCGCCGCCACGGTCCGGTCATCGGCCGCCTTCTTCAGCGTATCCTTTACCGGCACGGCGGCGATAGCGGCGCCGTGCTGCCTGGCGGCCAGGCAGCAGCGGTCGATGAGCTCCCGGCTGACCAGGGGTCTGGCCCCGTCATGGACCAGGACAATGTCGGTGCCTTCATCAAGGAGGACGAGACCCGCCTGGACGGAATCCTGCCGTCTCCTGCCGCCGGCCGTAACGCTCAGAGATGTCAGGGCAAGGCCGTATCGCCTGAAAAGGTCATGGGTCTTGTCGATCCAGTCGCCGGGGACGACGACGATGCAGCGGCCGATCTGTGGGTTGTTGAGAAAGGCCCGCACCGTATGGATGAGGATGGGAACCCCTGCCAGCAGGTGAAACTGCTTGGGGTGGTCGAGCTGCATCCGGGTGCCGAAACCCGCGGCAGGTATGATGACGGCAGCCGTTGCTTTCATCACTGAGGATCGGGGGTGAATGGCCGGGAAAAAGAAAGCACAGGGCAGAATAATCGGAAGGAGATTCTTTCCTCCCGATTCCTCTGCCCTGTGCAGGGATATAAAAATCGGAGCGGGCTATAAGCCGAATTCTGTTCCCTCAAGAGGGTCATGATCATTTCACTGGGATGTTGATCGCTCAACACCTCTTGCAACCTACCCGGAGATCTCGGACGGGCCGCCCTCAAACATCTCCCTATTTGGTCTTGCTCTGGATGGGGTTTACCCTGCCTTCCATGTCACCATGGAAGCGGTGAGCTCTTACCTCGCCATTTCACCCTTACCCGACCAAGGCCGGGCGGTATATTTTCTGTGGCACTTTCCCCCGGTCGCCCGGTGTTCGTGTTACGAACCATCCTGCCCTGTAGAGTTCGGACTTTCCTCTCCGGCGCGAAGCCGGAGCGATCATGCACCCGCTCCGAATAACAGTCTAGTTGGAACGCTGGAAAGAAGAAAGAAAAAAATCCTCTCCTCTTCGGTAGACTCTGAATAAAGAAAATTTATTCGGAATTTCCCGGTCTATGATAGATGATGCGCTGGCATGTGGGGCAGTCGAAAATCTGGTCGCCTTTGAGCAGCTGATTGTATTTCTGCGGGGGAATGCTCATGAAGCATCCCTGGCAGACGCCCTGCAGGACATTGACGACGGCAAGACCGTTGCGGCGCTCGCGCAGTGTCGAGTATTTCCTCAGGACGTTGACCTTGATCCCCTGGGCCTGCTGCTGGCGCAGGACATCCTTTTCCTTTTTGCCTTTAATAATCGTCTCGATAATATTGCGGACTTTTACCGTTTCTTCGGCAACGAGCTCTTTTTCGCCCTTGAGGAGATTTTTCTCTTCGTTGATCTGGAGGCCGAGTTTTTCCACCTCTTCCATGATGGCGACGATCTTCTCCTCGCTTTCCTTGGCGCTCTTCTTGCCGTCCTCGATCTCCTTCAGCAGGGCTGTCTGCTCCCGGCCGGTCTGGACCTGCATCATCTTCGACTGCCGGTCCTTGACATGGGTCATCTTATCGGCAACCTCGGCTTCAAGGGTGCGGCGCTCCTTTTCGAGGGCGACAATCTGCTCCTGGAACTCGCCGATAAGGACCTCCTTGCCGGCGAGCGCCGAAATCCGCTGGTCAAGGGCATTCTGTTCGGCCTTGATCTCGTTTTCGATCTGGTCAATTTCCAGGTCGATGCCCTGGAGGGCGATCAGCTGGTCTATATGTTCGTTCAAGACTCTTCTCCTGTTAAGTTGGGTTTGTTCTTTGAGGTTGATGCAATATGGGTCAGGACAAAGGGGTGACGCTCCGTCTCTGTCCGGGTGATCGTGATGCCCCAGCTGCGCGCCTGATTTTCGCTCTGCAGCAGGTCGGCCAGCAGGGCGACGGCATGCCGTTCCGAGCCGTAGTGGCTGCCCTCGATCAGGCAGAAGCCGAGTTCCTCGGCCCAGCGGGCTATATTGTGTTTGATCTCGGCGGTAAGGTAGAGATCGGCGCCGCGTTCGCGGGCTATGGCAGCGAGATCCGAGCCGCTGCCGCTGCAGAGCGCGACGGTGGCAACCGTATCCGGCAGCCGGCCGGCAATGGTTACCAAGGGCAGGTCAAGGGCGGTTCCGAGGCGGCGGAGGAAGACGGATGAGGCAAGGGCCTCGGGAAATCTGCCGATCCTGCCCATCCCCTGGCCGGGGTCGGTTGCCCGGGGGTGGGCGACAAGCGGCGCCAGGTCGACCAGGCCGAGGGCTCTGGCCAGCGCATCGCTGACCCCGTTGGCGGCGCTGTCGAGGTTGGTATGGCAGGCGATGACGCTGATGCGGTGGAGGACCGCTTTTTCGATGAATTTTCCGACAGGTTCGGCGGTGTTGATTGACGGCAGGGGTTTGAAGATCAGGGGGTGATGGGTGACGATGGTATCCGCGCCGAGGGCGACGGCCTCATCGACCAGGGAGCAGGTCGGGTCGAGGCCGATGAGCAGGGAGGAGACCCGGCGTTCCGTGTCGCCCAGCAGGAGACCTATGTTGTCCCATCCCTCAGCCAGACTGAAAGGGGCATGTTCGTTGAGTCCGCTGAGGATGTCCTTGATCCGTGTTGCCATAAAAGTGATAATAATATCAGTGAATACAATAAAAAAAGGTACATCCCTGGCGGGTGTACCTTTTTGTTACTCCGCCGGAATCGGTTTTCCCGGGACGGCGTTCGTAACGGAGAGAAAGATCGCCTTTCTCTCTATATGTGCGTTCAGGTCTGTGTTTCTCAAGGAACCTGTCGTTTCTGTTCAGATTCATAAGCAGTGGTGGGCGCAGTAGGATTCGAACCTACGACCGACCGGTTATGAGCCGGTGGCTCTAGCCAGCTGAGCTATGCGCCCTAATGACAAAGAAACATACTATATAAAGAAAGAAAACGGAAAATGTCAACCAAATAATCAGAATCCTCCAAAAACAGCGTTTGCCTGACAGGGAATCCGGTTTGCCGCCGGCAATTCCACGCAAGGTGTGGCAAAAATCGGAAGAAGATCTATCATAAGATCTCGGGCGGCAGCACCGGCATGTCCAAATATGTCACGCTGCCTGCGATCGGCGGTTCAATTTTTGAGGAGTACTCCTTGATCTACACAAATCTCCTGATCTTTCTGGTGGCGATTTTCCTCTTCAGCATGGATACGGCGGCTGAGTCGCCCATGCTGCCCGGCTGGTCGGCGCTGATCGTCTTCAGCCTGCTGCTGGCCGGTTTCGATCAGATTGTCAGATATGTCTTCAGGCAGCGGGACACCTTCACCTCAGCGGGATACTTCAGGGCTGAAAAAAAACTGATGATCCTCGCCCTGGTTTTTTTCCTGGCGACCCTCTATCTCTGTGATGCCAAATATTACCTGGCGGTCCTCTCTTTCGGCAACCGGCTGCCGGCCTTTGTCAACATCTCGGGTCTCGCGCTCTTTCTCCTCTACCTCGCAGTGATGTGGCGGGTGGGAAGGATCAACTACCGGCATGTCTTCGGCCGCGGGTACACTGCGATCGGCTTTATCGCCGCCAATACCAAGATCAACCTGCCGATTGTCCTGCCCTGGGTGATCCTGTCGCTGCTCTCCGATCTGGCGGCCATGACCCCAGTGCCGTCCCTGCAGGCCCTCCTTGCCTCCGATTGGGGCGATCTGCTGTTCTTCGTCATTTTTCTCTTTTTCCTGATGCTCTTCTTTCCGCCACTGGTCCGTCGCCTCTGGGGCTGCAAAGAGCTTCCCGATGGGTCTTTGAAGCAGCATCTCATCCGATTCTGCGCGAAACAGGGCTTCTCCGCCCGGCTGTACCTCTGGCCGCTGTTCGAGGGCCAGGCCCTCACCGCGGCGGTAATGGGCTTTGTCCCGAGGCTCAGGTATATCCTGCTGACGCCGGCGATCATTGAGACCATGTCGATTGCCGAACTGGAGGCGATCATGGCCCATGAGATAGGTCATGTGAAAAAAGGTCATCTTTTCCTCTATGTCCTGCTCATCAGCGGTTTCAGTATCTTGGCCGGCCTGCTGGTGGAACCGTTCATGTATCTGATATTTTCCAGTGAATCCTTCTATGCCTTCCTGGCAAAGGGCCAGGTCTCACCGGAAACCGTTCTCAGCCTCGTCGGGGCGGTTCCGCTGATGGTCTTCATGCTCGTCTATTTTCGCTATATTTTCGGATATTTCATCCGCAACTTCGAACGGCAGGCAGACCTCCATGTCTTTTCCGTATTAGGCTCCAGCCAATCCCTCGTCTCGGCCTTCGAAAAGATAGCCGGTTTCAGCGGTGATATCCGCGATAAGCCGAACTGGCATCATTTCGGCATCGGCGAGAGGGTCGAGTACCTGCAGCGATGTGAACGGGACAGCGCCTATATCGACAGGCACAACCGCAAGGTAAGGCTCAGTCTGCTCTGCTATGTCGCGGTCCTCCTGCTGGGTGCGGTTCTTGTCCGGCAGTTTCCGACGGAACATCTGGCCAGTAAATACGAGGACAAGTATATCGAGGCCGTTCTGCTTGGGAAGGCCAGGCAGGAGCCGGAGAAGGCCCTGTGGCAGCGTCTTCTCGGCGATCTGATGGTCAGCAGGAAGATGGAGAGGAAGGCCTTTGAGGCCTACCAGCACGCCTTCGCCCTCGAACCCGCCAATCCCGAGGTCATGAACAATCTGGCCTGGCTCCTGTTGACCAGCCGCGACGTGTCGCTGCGGGACCCGGTGCGGGCCCTGACCCTGGCGCGGGCCGCCGCCGTCGTCGAAACGAAAGGGCATATCCTCGATACCCTGGCCGTGGCTTACTGGGCCAACGGCTTCATCGAGGAGGCGATTGCCAGCGAAGAACGGGCCATACTGGCCGACCCCGGCCAGAGAAGATACTACCTCATGCAGATTGCGCGTTTCACCCATCGGAAATATGAAGATACCCTGCGTGAAGCCCCTGCGGTGAAAGGTCCGGAGGCCAATGTGAAGTAACTACTTCAGGAGAGACCCCGCCGGACAGGCAGGGAAGGGGGCTTGACGGGCCTGGCGAACCCGGCCGGCGGGGTATGCCGTTCTGCAGGGAAATACCGGACAGGACAGGGCATATCTGCCGAAGATGCTTGCGAAACAGCCTGTAAAAGTGAATAGTAAGAGCATGTGCAGTCACCAGGTCTTGTTCGAAAAGGTACCTTTATGAAATTATTGAACAGCGAAGCCCTCCTCGATCTCCTCGTCCGCCAGAAGGCACTGACCTCCGAGCAGCGGCAGTTTATCATGCTGGAGAAGGGGAAGCAGCGCCAGAAACTGCTCAGGCGGGTCGGCAAAGAGGGCGAGGCAGATAAAAATTATCCGGATCTCGTTGAAATTATAGTGTCATTTTCCCTCCCAGCAGGAGAGAACGAGACTGTGCCGCTCGATGAAGAATACATCATGCGGACAGTGGCCAAAGACCAGGGTTTGCCATTCAAGAAACTCGATCCCCTTGACCTGGATATGGCCGTCGTCACCAAGAATATCCCGCGCAACTTCGCGATACGGCAGCTGATCCTGCCCTTCAACGTCCAGGACGGCATTCTCGAGGTGGCGGTCTACCACCCCGACTGCCAGTCGGTGCTGGCCGATATCGAACAGGTCGTGCAGATGCAGGTGCGGCCGTATATCACGACCAAATCGGATATCAAGCGTATCCTCTCGGAGTTTTTCGGCTTTCAGCGCTCGATCAGCGCCGCCGAAGACCAGTTCGGCGTGGTGGCCGGCAGCGGCTCCGTCGACATCGGCAACCTCGAACGGTATGTCAAGATCACCTCTTCCAAGGAGATCACCCCCTCCGATCAGCATATCAAGCAGGCGGTCAACCATATCTTCCATTACGCCCTGGAACAGCGGGCCAGCGACATCCATATCGAGCCCAAACGGTCCATCTGCATGGTCCGGTTCCGGATAGACGGGGCCCTGCACACCATCTACCGCCTGCCCAAGGTGGTGCACTCGGCGATAACCTCAAGGATCAAGTCCCTGGCGCGGCTCGATATCGCCGAAAAAAGACGGCCGCAGGACGGCCGGATCAAGATCGGCGTCAGGCATGAAAAGGACGTGGAGATCCGCGTTTCGACGGTGCCCGTTTCCTTCGGCGAGAAGGTGGTCATGCGGATCCTCGACCCGGACGTCATCTTCCAGGATATCGAGCAGCTCGGTTTTTCCAAGCGGGACCAGGCGGTGTACAACTCCTTCATGACGGCGCCCCACGGTATCGTCCTGGTCACCGGTCCGACCGGCAGCGGTAAATCGACCACCCTCTACTCGACCCTGAAGGAGATCTCCACCCCGGAAATCAATATCGTCACGGTCGAGGACCCGGTCGAGATGGTCCATGAGGATTTCAACCAGATTGCGGTGCAGCCCCTGATCGATGTCACCTTCGCAACGATCCTGCGCAATATCCTGCGCCAGGATCCCGATGTCATCATGATCGGCGAGATCCGCGACCTGGAAACGGCCTCCCACGCGGTCCAGGCGGCGATGACCGGCCATCTGGTCTTTTCCACCCTGCATACCAATGATGCCGTCTCCTCCATCGCCCGCCTGCGCGATCTCGGCCTGCAGTCGTTCATGATCGCCTCCACCCTGCTGGGCTGTATGGCCCAGAGACTGGTGCGGCGGATCTGCCCGGACTGCTCGGAGACCTTTGCGATAAAGGGCGAGACCTTGCTGAAAATGGGCTTTCCGGTGTCCGATACCGGCCCGATCGAGCTGCGGCGGGGCAAGGGCTGCCGGGAGTGCCGGGGCACCGGCTACAAGGGCCGCTCGGCAATTTTCGAGGTCTTTCCTATGTCATCCCAGTTGAAGAAGATGACCGCGGAGGGAGACCACGCCCTGGAGATGCGGCGGGTTGCAATCCGCGAAGGAATGACTACCTTACGCGAGGATGCCTGGCGCAAGGTGAAGGCCGGGGTAACCACCATAGAAGAGGCCCTGCGGGTGACGGCAGAGTCGTGAGCAGTCGGAAACAGAGCGGGTTGGAAAGGGATACATGGCTGTAAAGGTAGTCTGCCAGAACAAGAAGGCATACCACGATTATCATATTGACGCGACCTATGAGGCGGGAATGGTCCTTTCCGGGCCGGAGGTCAAATCGCTGCGGGCCGGCAAGGCCAACCTGCGCGATGGATATGCCCGGATCGACGAGCGGGGGGAGGTGATGCTGTACAATGTCCACATCTCTTTTTATACCTTCGCCACCCACAATCCCAATGACCCGATGCGGGTGCGCAAACTGCTGCTCCACAGCCGGGAAATCCGCAAATTGATCGGTAAACTCAAGGAAAAAGGCCTTGCCCTTATCCCCTTGAAGATATACTTTGTAGAGAGCGGCAAGGCAAAAGTCGAACTGGGCCTTGCCCGCGGCAAAAGACAGTATGACAAGCGGGCCGCTCTCAAGGAAAAACAGAGCGACCGCGAAGTCCAGCGCGCCATGCGCCACGATCAGAAATAACGGGGACTTCCCCATTAACCTCAACACCCGATGAAGGGGGCGAAACGGCTTCGACGGGGATGTGTAAGCTCTACGTTGCATGCCGAGCTTCTGTCTGCTCGTAAAACCGATGGAAAACAATTATAATCGCCGACGATTATAACTACGCAGTAGCAGCTTAATACCCTGCTCTGCCGTTCCCCCGGTCTTCGCCCGTAAGACCGGTACGGAGCGCCGACTCAACGGGCTGGTCCTGTGACGGTTGCCTGTCTGTCACTCGATGAGATCTTACAGGATAGCGCTTGGAAATCCATGTTCCGACAGAGTTCCAAGAGTGAAAACTAAAGTACGGAACTAAGCATGTAGATACGGGAGGGGAGCATTTGCGGACGCGGGTTCGACTCCCGCCGCCTCCACCAGTTTTATGTTGTAATATCAAACAGTTATCGATTGCAGGAACAGTCGGTAAGTTCTCCTGAAAAAAAGGGGTAGCCATTAATTTGGTTGCCCCCTTTTTTTATTCCCGCAGCCACTAAAAGTGATATTTGTGTTTTTGATGGTTATGATTTTCAACAGACATACCAGGTAGTATACGTAATGTGCGGCTGGGCAAGGTCGTGTAATATTGCGGGTGTGAAGCCCGCCCCGGAAGGCTAGCCAGCCGCCGGATAGCAAGTCAGAAGGATCTGGCCATCAAAGTTCGGGATGCGATGCTGCCGGATAAATGAGCGAAATTCGAGAATTTACACCACCTTCAGAGCAACCTTGGATTCGTACAGCTCGGCGGTCCGCTCTTGCACCCGCTGCTCCAACTCAGCCTGGACGCGAAGCAGTTCGCCATCCACCTCTTTCAATCGGGTAATATCGGTAAGGGTACCGATAAGTCTTTGCGCCTGAGTATCCCTGGTCACCGTCTTGCCCCTGTACAGTATTCATTTCCAGCCGCCGGTCTTGTTGCGCAGGCGGTACTCCACTTCATAGTGGGGGTCTTTCCCTGGATATTCTGCTACGATCGCTCAGCCAAGAATTAATTGATCCATTGAGACATGTGTCACAAAGTGTTCTGTTAATTTCGTTGGCTTAGCGGCCTTACATAATTCCTAATCACCTTACGCCCTTTCCTTTTTTGACAAAAAGAACCGTTTTAAAAAATAACCTGTAACCTTTTTCCCGCTGGATCGTTCTACCTGTATATGCATCTCAATCATGTTGAGACATACACGGAGCGGCTTCTGCCGCATTATTACTTTCCCGCTATGGGAACAATCATCATCATGAGGTTATCAAGTTGAAGATTTCAACAAAAATCACCACGACTATCGGGGCAGCAGCAATTTTTGCCATGCTTTCAGTACCAGCAATGGCCAATACCACAACACACACGTCTTTTCTGGCCAGCAACGGTCCAGGAAATGGCACCAGCGACATTTTGCTGCTGGCCCGTGGTGGCAATGGCAACGGAGGAGGGGGTAAAGGTTCCGGTAGTGGAAGTGGAGACCATGATGGCAGTGGTTCCGGTGATCAGGATCGTGACAGAGATGGTTCCTGTTTAGATAGTATAACAGCAACCACTAACGCTACTGCCCTCCTTCTGGCCAGCAATGGCAACGGTTCCGGAAGTGGAAATGGAGACCATGGTGGCAGTGGTTCCGGTGATCAAGATCAGAGCAAGGATGGCACATGCGATGACGGTTTGGCTAGCAATGGCAACGGTTCCGGTGATCAAGATCAGGACCAAGATCATGACAAAGATGCCTCCTGCCAGGTTTGATAACGGTTTCGGATTTTTTATTATTGATCCCAAACAAGTTTGAAAATCCTTTTCCCCCAAAACAACTACGGCTGATTTTTTGATAAGCTGAAGAAGTAGGTTCAGGATATTATATCCTCAAAATAGGCCTTCTCGTTACTGGGAAGGCCTATTTTATTGCTCCATCATGAATGAAGATCCTGGCAAGGTTTCCGTATTTTTATAGATTGTGAATAAAAGAATGTACCGCTCACAGAAAAGGCGGTCGAAATGTGCGCACCCCGAGACTGTTCAGCATGCGAGTATTTCGGATTGGATAAATGATTTAGGTATCGCAGCCAGGGAGCCACTCTCCCTCTCTTCCCGGCTTGCGGAGCCATCTTAAAGAGCGACTAATAACGCTGTCTCAAGGTCAATCTCATCAACAACATGCATGGTCACCAGTAAAGCGTTGTTATCTTCCTGCACGAATAGCACCCTCCCCATCGCTCGATTGACATAAAAGCCAAGCATGATCTCCTCATAATTGTCTCGGCCCAGTTCTTCTCTCGTCAAGGTATATTTTTTAATAAATTCAGTTATTTAATGTAAGTAACAAGTGACTTACTTATTTCTTACAAGCTGTAAACCGCTCTATTCACGGCCCGTCAAAAATGGTTCATGCCCGGGAATCGGCAAGCCTGTCACCAATAATAATTCACTATTATGAAACAAATAAGGCACTTAATGATTCTCAGAATTACACGGCGCCTAACAGCAAAGTAATTTCAGAAGAGGGTACGGAGAGCGACCGGACTTCCAGTTGGTCGCCGGAGATCAATACATCCTGGAAGGCCCTTAGTCGTATTTCCCGGACCAGGCATAGTCTCGTATGCGTTCAACGTGGAGGTGACGCCCAGTGTCGCACAGGGAGGTTTATTTATAAACCTCCTACCATCCGGGCCAGAGCAACCGGGTTGACCTATAATGATGTTTGGAAAATGCGCAAATGCTCAGATATTCATTGTTATATTTTAAATAGCTAATAGGCAGACTTTGCCCCTTGACTTATGGGCATATGCACTTATCGTATTGGCCCATGAAGTATAAAATATGTTTCTGCTAACCGGTGGAAACGTTCACCTTAAAAATCAAGGAGAAGATAATATGAAAATTGCAGTCCCAACAGTTGGAGATCAGGTAGATCAGCATTTCGGACATTGTGAAAAATACTCGGTCTTTACCATCGAAGAAAACACCATCAAGACCCTAGAATATATGGATTCTCCTGCTGGTTGCGGTTGTAAATCTAATATGGCTAGTGTGCTTGCTCAGAGTGGAGTGAAAATTTTAATTGCCGGTGGCATTGGTAACGGAGCGGTAAATGTATTGGCGACCAATGGTATAAAAACAATTAAAGGCGCATCGGGTTCGGTGAGAAGTGCAGTTGAGCTATTTTTGCAGGGCGATCTTGTGGATAGCGGAGATATTTGTCAATCTCACTCTCATGATCCCAATCATGTCTGCCAGCACTAAGAGTTACTTTACCTTCGTGTGTTCGATCACGCCTAGCTCCATCAAAACACCAAAATCACTAGATTATTAGTGTTTTTATACAGTAAGCCTATCTTATCCACTAAAGATGAGTGAATGAGATAGGCTTTTCTTGTTTTAAGCAACCCAATGAATATGTCATGTTTTCAGTGGTGACAATGGTCTTGGAATATGCGGAAAAGTCGGTAGATAGTCGGTAAGCCAACAATTAATCGACATAACATTTTGATTTTATACATAAAGAAGCCCTAGGGTTTCTGGTTCGACTCCTGCCGCCTCCACCATTGTTATGTGGTAATATCAACTAGTTAGCGATAGCAAAAGCGGTCGGTAAATAGTCGGTAAGTTCTTCCCACACAAAGGGGCAACCATTCATTTGGTTGCCCCTTTTTTTATTCCCTCCGCCAATTCTTACCTTCCCAATACCAGCAATTTTCTCTGCATAAAATGTGCCCAATTAGCCAATTTTTTCTGACATCGTATTGTCCCCTTGTAATGTCCAGCGCACTCATTGCGTTACAAGGGAGAAAATGAAATATACAGGACTAGATCAGAATCGTCTGGTCTTAGAGAGAGGTGGCCACCTTTTATAACACAAAGCGCGCTTTGTTAGTTCAAAAAATTTTAGGGAGTACAGTATGAATGATCAAAAACAAAGCTCAGTTATGGTGTGGAATGATTTCGGTGAGACGAGAGAATTAATTTTGAAGGAAAAAGCTAATCAAGATCGAGAATATCAGTGGAGGGGAATGGTTTCTAAGAGAATATTCTTCAAAATGTATTCGGGTCAATGACATGAATTTGCCTCGTGTTGATCATGAATATTCTCAGTTGTATATATTTACCTTGTTATTTGAGCCTCTTGCAAAATGAGCTGCTTGCCGAAGAGGGTCTAAGGCAAGGCTTCTGATCTTTGAAACCTAACCGACAAGACGGAGCATTTGATCGGCAAACAGGGTGATAACTCCATACATCAGGTGAAGAGATACCTTGCTG
>JANMSX010000034.1:0-2701 GCA_031389785.1 Desulfobulbaceae bacterium
GATACACGGTGAAGTCTTCTGACATCCTGGATCCAGCTTGGTATTCAGTAATTGCGGATTGAATTGACAGAAGTGGTACCGGAAAATTAACAAGCTCTTAAGGAGTTGAGGGACTCACGTTCAGTTTGGGGGAGATTTTTCTGGGCTACTCGACAGATGGCAATCGATGGTCATCGATCAAGGTTTCCGAAATAATGCTAAATTTCTGCATATTACTCACTGAGGAGTGATATAAAAACTGTATTTAAATTCAGTAATGTCCGGATAGAAACTTGCAGCAAATCCGGCACAAATATTTTCCCCAAAGGAGCATTTTTTTAACTTGACAAATCAATGAGATGGGAACTCGACAATTTTCATAATAACCTATTATTCCAAGGAATTATGAAAATGATGCGATCGCTATCTCCCAAGCTCAAGTACTCGGCACTCTCGTTCAAACAACTGGAGAATCCTTTAGCCAAAATCCTGGAAGAAACTCCAGAGCTTCTATCCCGGTGCAACAAACCTTTGAAAATGGAATTTAAAGATCAGCTCAACGCCCTCATCTTCTTTCATCTGGGCTACACCTATGACAGTCATTAAAAAGGGGGAGAGGCGCTCCATTTACCTCTCAGGGACACTGCCGATTCTGTATTCACATTGTCGGAGTGAGGTGGTATGATGCGAGAAATCGGGGCGAATCATAGTATTAGGCCCTGCAGGCCCTCACTTCAAAGGACGATTTATGATACAGAAACTTCAGAGTCTCATCGACAGGATGTCGAAAGAACTTCCCGGCATCCTGGCCGCCGCTGTCGTCACGGTCGATGACGGCATGTCCATCGCCGCGGTCAGGCGGCGGCAGGATATCGAGACCGACGCGGCCTCCGCCTATCTCGCCTCGATCGTGCGCTCCAACGCCAAGGCCATCCGACTGCTGGCCGATGACGAGGAGGTCGATGACATTCTGGTGACCACCAGCCAGTATCACTTCATCATCAGGCATATGCCGAACCAGCCGTTTTTCATCTTCGTCATGACCACCAAAGAGGCATGGCTGGGCAAAGCGCGGCTGCTGATCAAGAAATACGAGGTCCAGTTCGCGCAGTTCGCCGAATTCTACCGGAAAAACTATACTGAGAATTAAGAAGCTGCTGTCGTCCCGGCAGCCCTTGCTGCCGGCTTGCGCCATGACGGCCTGCGCCGCAGGCATACAGATACGGCGAAGAATCGCCCAGTTCCGGGTCGATTCAGTTCCCCCCTCGGCCAGGACGTGGTTTCTGCCTGATCCGGCCTGGAAGGAGGGAGCGGCGAGGGCCGGGTTCGCGGTGCGCCCGGCCCGGTTTGTTTACCGCTTACAAGGCCGCGACTTCCTGGATCCGCTTTGAGTTTTTCTTGATGGCAATCCTGATCCAGCCGAGATTGGTGTCCTTGTCGGCGACGATTACCAGGAAGGCCTCATCGCCGACCGGGGCAAACAGTACCGGTCCATCGTTGTATTCAAGCATGGTCATATTCAAATTGCCCTGGCCGAGCTGGTTGCCCATCGATTCTGCGGAACCGAAGCCGGAGGAGGCGATGGCGCCGATCATTTCGGCATCGATGCCGGCCCTGGCGAGACTGTCGAGGAGAAAGCCGTCGCGGCCGACCAGACAGGCTGTGTGCACGCCTTCAATATTAGTGAATTCAGCCAGAATTTTTTGAATTTTCGTCATGTCGGTGTCCTCTGTTAATGTTGATTCGATGGTTGTATTGCCCGTCTTGTCTGGAGATGCCGTCGGGTTTTTATCGCTGACCGGGGTAACCGATTCGAGGATGGCGTTGTCGAGATCCTCAAGGACTGAGGCCGCTTCTCCTTTTTCCTCTTCCTCGTCGGATTTGAGGGCGACTTCGAAAAGCAGGGACTCGAGGCTCTTGGTGATGCTGACGGTGGGCGGCTCCACACCCCTGATGTTCTGGAGGGTCCCGCCCTGGAAGCGGAGGATGGTGAAAAAGGCTCGTTCGCCGCTCTCATTGTCGCACATGGCATGGACGACCTCGCCATTTTTGAAAAATATCATACCCTCATGATCTTTGGTCGTCACCTTCAGGGCCGCAGTCGCCCGTGAGAGGCCGTTGAACTGGACAATGTCCATCAGTTCAATCCCGTCGACGGTACCTTGAAAGCCTTCATTTTCCTTCAGCACCTCCCCGACTGTCCTTCTCATGTCATTGATATCGAATGGTTTTTCGATAAAGCGCAGGCTGCCTCTGAGCATCGCCTCATTCTTATAGGCATTCGAGGGGTATGCCGTCATGATGATGACCCCGGTCTGGGGGTAGCGGTTGTTGATCTCGATGAGCAGGTCAAGGCCGTTCATCCCCGGCATATTGATGTCGGTGATTACCAGGTTGATTTTCTTGTCGCTGAGGACGGCCAGGGCCTCTTCCCCCGATTTGGCGGCGAGGATTTCCACCTCAGCCATCCCTTTATTCAGGTTTCTCTGCAACATCCAGAGCATATCTTCTTCGTCATCAACTACCAGTACTCGCTTCATTGTCTCTCCTCGCTGTTCCCGCCGCAGCTGCTCTGGGGCGGGAAAAACATGAACGGGGTGGGGCGCGGTCGACTGTTGCAGGACAGGCCGCTCATGGTGTGCACTCCCGGAATTGCAAGCAAGAGTGGTGCCAGAACAGTGAAGATGCCGGGGTTCGATGATAACAGTTGGAAAATAGGGAA
>JANMSX010000050.1:0-6288 GCA_031389785.1 Desulfobulbaceae bacterium
TTCGAGCCGTTGTTTCTCGTTGCGCTCGTCGGAAAGGTTGTCGGGATTCTTCAACAACAGCCAGCGGGTCCCCTTAAGCACTTTTTTGCCGACACTTTCCGCTTTCTGCTGCAGTTCCCGGCGAAGTTTGGACAGTTTGTCA
The DNA here is from genome assembly GCA_031389785.1 of Desulfobulbaceae bacterium. Lineage (GTDB taxonomy): Bacteria > Desulfobacterota > Desulfobulbia > Desulfobulbales > Desulfocapsaceae > Desulfoprunum. The sequence continues at coordinate 143 of JANMSX010000050.1, forward strand.
TTGAACAACTTGATGAGATGAAAATGGTCAAAGACAATCGCCGCCGTGGGCAGGTTTGCCGATACCGCGGCAATATAGGCCGGCGACATATCGATAGCCACAGCCCTGATCTTTGGCCTGGCCCTTTTCAAGCGCTTCCAGAACGGTGTAAGGCTGTCAGCGCCTCTGCCATCACCGACAAAGACGACAGCACCGGAGAGAAGGTCGAGCACCACGGTGAGATACCTATGTCCCTTGCCGACAGCAATCTCATCGATCGCGATCAACTCCAGATGCTTCAAATCAGGTCGGGCAAATCGAGTCGAGAGGTACGTCCTCTGGATCTCTTTGACGGTATCCCATCCGATTCCCAGGTGCCGGGCAACATCAAGAATGGTCATATGCTTGGACAGTTCAATGACATAGCGTTGAAATGCTCTGGTATACGTGCACCGAGCGTCGGCGAACCCAAGTGTAATCTGGCGAACGATGCCACAGACTCGGCACATGACTCTTGGTATCTGCAGCTTGAGATACACCTGCTTGCTGCCGATCGGCAGGGTATGGAACCATCGAAGGACGGTCCCCTTACGTATGACCTGAATGCCTTTGCAGCACGGACATCGCAAAGAAGTTGGTTCCTTCTCGATGCTGAAAACGAGAGCACCTTGCTGGTATTCAGTCCTGGTGTAACGGTAGCCGTAAATGCCGAATCCATGGTACAATATGCTCGTGGACATACTTCCACCTCCTTTATCAGTTGATGGGGATCACTGTTAAGGAAGGAATATGTCCACATTTTTATTTGAAAAGTACGCTTCAGCCGGATGAACCTAAATTATTTTAGTGAAACATTACCACTTATACTGACTACGACTTCAAGCTGCCGAGGGATGGAATTTTTCAATCTCACCGTCCCATTGGCAAAACCACCACTTTTATCAGTTGGAATTAGATTTGGCTGGAAAGAGAATGTCGGTTTTCCGGAGGTATCATCAAAATTGACATCATTAGCCAACTGCACATTTCTGTATTGCGACCATAGTACTCGTGCAATTATCTGTTCGCTACCGGCAGTATAGACGAAGTCTTTAGGGTTATCATCGACATAAACAGTGTAACCAAGGCTACCTTTGGGTGTCAGACCATCAAATGAAATAGCGCAATTCCTGTTATTCTTAACCGCCATCGATTGCGCCTTCCGCATATTGGAATACAAATCCCTCGCTGCGCTCTGCAAGCCCTTATTCTGCGACCACGATATCATTGACGGGATGCCGATGGCTCCCAGAATAGCCACGATGCCAATTACTACCATGAGCTCAATAAGCGAGAATCCTTTATTATTTCTTATTTTTGCCATGTGGACTCTATTCCTAAATTTAACATTATAAGCGAGATCCCGCGTTCTCGTGTTTAAGCCGATAAAACCGATTGACAAGGCAGTAAAATATCCAGCCTGCAGGTTCAACACTTTAAAAGATATGAACAACCAACCGAGACGACCAACTCACCCGGTTACGAAGAAACAAATGAAACTGAATAAGTCCTTGCAATTTGCAAACCATTTCTCCGGCTGGTTAGGCCATCCCACTAACATACTGTCTTAGAGCGATTTTATGTTCGACAGATTGCCAAGGTAACAAACCAATTACAAAGTACCGCCGCTCCCACTATTAAAACATTTTATATGTATTAAATGTTTTAACACTTTTCAGGCCTCTTAACTCCAGTCAGTCGCCATTTTCTATTTCAAAACAACAGCATATTTCTTGATCTTAGAGAGCAATGATGGGTAACTGATGTCCAGCAGCCTCGAGGCATGCAGCCGATTCCCGCCGGTTTCAGTCAGGGCCTTGACGATCATCCTCTCTTCCATGACTTCCTGGGCGTGCTTCAACGAGAAGTCCCGTTCATCTTCGGGAAAATTTTCCGAGACCCGGGCCCATTTCATATGCGGTGCAAGGTGCTCGAGGTTGATGGACTGCCCGTCCGCCATGACGGTGCCGCGATGGATGACATTCTCCAACTCCCTGACATTTCCCGGCCAGTTATATCGATAGAACACCATCATCACCTCTCGGGAAATCTCCTTAGCGATGATTCCCATCGTTTCCGCGATTTTTTCAAGAAAGTGCCGGCAGAGGAGCGGGATATCGTCGATACGCTCACGCAGGGGCGGGATATGGATATTGATGACATTCAGCCGGAAGAACAGGTCCTCCCGGAATTTCTCCTGCCGCACATCGTCCGCCAGGTTTCTGGCCGTGGCCGCCAGGATGCGCACGTCGATTTTCCTCGTGGCATTCGCCCCCAGGGGGCGTATTTCCCGTTCCTGCAGGACGCGCAGCAGTTTTACCTGGAGAGAAAGGGGCAGTTCCCCCATTTCATCGAGGAAAAGCGTCCCTCCCTCGGCCTCCGCGAAGAGCCCTTTTTTTTCTCGATCAGCCCCGGTGAAGGCCCCCTTGACGAAACCGAACAGCTCACTTTCGAGCAGATTCGCCGGAATGCCGCCGCAATTGATGGCAAAAAACGGTTTATCCTGGCGTGGACCGGCCTCATGGAAGCCGCGGGCCATCAATTCCTTGCCGGTGCCCGATTCGCCGGTAATAAGCACAGTGGAGTCATATTGGGCGACCTTGGCGGCAAGCGTCAGCAGGGCCTGCATGGCGGAATTCCGGGTCACGATCCGGGAAAAGCCCCCGCCCCCACGCATCTCCTCAATTTCGTGTTTCAGCAGCTGGTTTTCCCATTTCAGGGCCTCTCTCTCCTCGGCCTTCTTCAGTGTCAGGATCACCTCGTCGGCCTTGAACGGTTTGGAGATGAAATCATAGGCCCCGGCCTTCATCGCCTCGATGGCGGTATCGATACTCCCGTATGCCGACATCATGATGACGGTCGATTTCTGCAGATCATCCCTGCCGGCAGCGAGAAAGGCCAGGCCATCCATGCCCGGCATCCGCACATCGCAGAGAATGAAATCGAAATGCCGCCCGGCAAGCAGCCGCAGGGCCTCCGCGCCATCGGCAGCGGTTTCGGCGGCATAGCCGTACCGGCTGACCATCGCCTTCAGCATATGGCGCATGTTTTCCTCATCGTCGATGATGAGCAGGGTATGGGGGGATTCGATGTTTTTCATTTTGAAATATACTCCCTATCTGCGGCAGGAAACCCACTATTCAGTTCTACGTCGCTACCGTGCTTGCTTTCTGCCCAAATGCAGCCTCCGATGGCCTCGATAATCGTCTTCTCCAGATATCATGCGCCACATGGGATCTAGAGAAGAATGCGGACGACCAACCTGAATGGATATCATTGTTGGACCACTTATCTCCAAAATTCGCTACCAAAAGCTATTTGTCAAACTCAAAATGTTCTTGCCGTTCAACTGTCTATATGCGTTCTTGACAAGACAGGAATATATTTCTGATCGTTGACAATGATACTATAAATTGATATTACTTAACTATGAACAGTAGACACAGGAAAGCATTGGCAGCTATCTTTTCGCTGCCTGTTCCGGGGAATATTGAATGGCGCAGAATAGAAGTCTTGTTTTTATCCCTTGGCGCAGAAATGATTGAGGGTGACGGTTCACGTGTCTCGTTTATCATTAATGACGAAAAAGGCGACTTCCACCGGCCGCATCCGGGTAAAGAGGCCAAGCGGTATCAGGTACGAAACGCCATGGAATTTTTAAGCAGAGCAGGAGTACAACCATGAATACAATGAGTTACAAGGAATATACCGCAAAGATCGAATTTGATCCGGACGACAATATATTCTTCGGGAATATCATCGGCATCCGTGACACCGTTGGTTTTCACGGAGAATCAGTGACGGAATTGAAGAAGGCGTTCAGCGAGGCGGTTGATTTTTATCTGGAGAGTTGTGCAAAGACGGGACGGGAACCGAACAAACCATGCTCAGGAAAGTTTATTGTCCGGCTTGACCCTGAACTTCATAGCAGGATAGTGACCGAGGCACGTATGTCCGGCAAAAGCATCAATAAGTGGGTAGCCGATACACTTGCCGGGTCGCTCCATCCACGTCAGGTATAAGGTCCCCTTTTTGATGCTATTTCCTTTCACCGACTTTTTTATACACCAGGTTTTTTTCTCTTTTGCCAATTGCGATCACCAAGACATAGATTTCTTCATCGATTACTTCATAGACGAGCCGGTACCCACTCGCTCTGAGCTTGATTTTGTAATGGTTTTTAAACCCAGAAAGCTGACTGCCGGGCACAAGTTGAAACTCTAGACGTTCCCGCAGCTTTTTCTTCAATTGAGACTGGATAGCATTGTCGAGTTTGTTCCACTCCTTCAGTGCTGTCGGCAGAAACTTTAATTTATAGCTCATCCAAAGATACTTCTATGGCTGAAATTTTTTCATGCTGACGCTCGTTAACAATAATCCCCAGTTGATAATTTTCTATTTGCTCAAGCAACGCTTCGTATGTCTCCGCCGGAACGAGATAGGCTGTCGGCCTGTTGTGATTAAGAATGGCAATAGGATCACCGCCGGATTGTTCAATAAGGGCAGAAGGATTTTTCTTTAATTCCGAGATACTTACCGAGAAACTTGCCAATATGGATTCCATGATTTCCCCCCATATGTTTTATTTTAGATCACAATTGCACATCTATTATAGGTCTTATTTTCGTATTAAGCAAGTCGTACACACCACAGCCAATTGATGCGACAAAAAATCCCGTCTCCACGGCGAAGACGGTGATTACGGAAGGATTTTCCCCACGGCGGGAAGTTCGATGATGAGCACCGCACCCGTCTCCGGAGCACTCTCCGCCCAGATCCGGCCGCCGGCCGCCTCGATGATCGAGTAGGAGACCGACAGGCCCAGCCCCGTGCCCTTGCCGGGATCTTTGGTGGTAAAGAACGGATCGAAGATTGTTTCCATATCTTTCGGTTCGATTCCCTTGCCGTTATCGGCAATTTCGACCCGGACCAGAGGTCGGCCGGCTGCATCATCCCGGCATGAACAGGTGACGGCAAGCCTGCCTGCATAGCCGTTGCCCATTTCCCGGATACTGTCGAAGGCATTCAACAGGCAGTTCAGGAAGACCTGGCGCAGGTCGGCGGCATTTGCCACCACGATATCGTCCCGACCGGCGCACTCCCGGACGAATCGGCATTGCACGTCCTTATTCCGGGCGGCAAACATGTCAACCAATTCCGCAAGAAGAGGCTGCACGGCCAGCGGTTCCGGTTCATGCGAGGAGGACCTGGAAAAATCAAGGAGCTGATGGATGAGATCGCTGATCCGCTGCAGTTCATCGATCGCCCGCCGCGAGAACTGCACGCGGTCTTCCGCGGTCAGATCGGCATGTTCAAGCAGTTCAAGATAGCCCTGGACAATGCCGATGGGATTGCCGATCTCGTGCGCCAGCCCCGCCGAGAGCCTGCCGACCGCCGCCAGTTTTTCCGCCCTGACCATCTCCTTCTGGGTGTCGATCAGTTGCCGGTTGGCCTGTTCAAGGGATTTCACCGACAGCCGGAGTTTTTCCCGATCTTCTTCGATCCGTGCCAGCATCCGGTTCAGGGCCAGGGAGAGCTGACCGATCTCGCTTCCCGCCTCCTGGCCGAGAAAGGCCAGTCCATCGGTGTCGTCATAGGCCTCGGAGGTCTTTACCAGGCGTTCGATCGGCCGGACGACCAGCTTGATCAGGCGAAACAGGCCGACGGTGGTGAGCAGGATGATATTCACCAGCATATATATTATGACGATCTTACGATGCTGCTGAAATACCTGGGACACGGTCTGCATGCTGAGCGCCAGCCCGAATCCCATGGACGGCCGATTCTGCAAGGTGACCGGCAGGGCAACGATCAGGCGCTTTTCGCCGGAGAACGCCCTGCCCTCCGCAATCGTTGAGGTTCGTACTACCTGACTCTGGGAACCGGCGGCAAGCCGGACGGCCTCCTCCAGCGGCGGATATCCTTGGTAAACGACGTCCGATACCAGAGTACGTCCGTCAAAAACGGTGACACCCCGGCAGGCGCTGCGCCTGTCGGGATCGCCCGCCGAGGCGCTGTGCCTGCTTGACCCGGCGGTATCCGACGAGGCGATCCTCGCAGCAATGGTCGCGCATCCTATCCTGGTCAACCGCCCGTTCGTGGCCAGCCCGCGCGGCACCCGCCTGTGC
>JANMSX010000061.1:0-1846 GCA_031389785.1 Desulfobulbaceae bacterium
CGTAGCAATGCGTTCCCCCTCCTTGACGATCCTGTTGAGAATCTCGGCCTGCTGGCTGTCTTTTTCGGCGTCATCGAGCAGGATCTGGGCGAAATTGATGATGCCGTTGATCGGATTGTTCACCTCATGGGCGACACCGGCGGCGAGTTCGCCGATTGCCGCCAGTTGCGCGGTGCGGATGGAATCAACCTTGCGCACCTCGTCTTTGGTCAGTTTTCTGGCAATCAGCAGGATATGAGATGTCTCCCGATCCTTTTCCTGGACCGGCACAACCGTCAGGGAGTATTCACCCCCCAGGCCCAGCAGGCGGGTATCTTCCACCCGCGAGGAGCGGGTCTTCAGAAATTCTTCGAGAGGACATTTGATATGGGGCCAGCGCCCGCCGTGGATGATCTCGCAGACACCGCGACCGAGGACCTCATCGCGGTTCCTGCCGGTCGCCCGCAGCAGGGCCATGTTGACTTCAACGATCACCCCCCGGGGCGTGACAACCAGGACGGGATCGGGAGTTGAGTGAAACAGCTCGATCCCGGCACCGGCCGGCACCGTCCGTTCACCGGGATCGATATCCGGGACGGTCGAGGTCTCGGAGAGAGGAGGACAGTCATTCTTCATAACAGCTCCTGCGGGGTTACATGAACAGCGGAGAAGAGCGGCAGCCACACGCTGCCCCAGATGCATACAGGGTGCATTTGTAGTACCTGCACATGATACATAATATATCCTGTCCTCTCAATGGAATTGTCAGACCTGCTGTTTTGAGCATTTGCCATAAACATCCAGCGAACATACTCTCAAATTCCATTTACATACCAGCTTGACCGGCCAGCCCCGCCGCATTAACTGCTTGCCCGCTCGCGTTTTTGGGCCTATGATGCAAGTGAAGGATCTTGCCCGTAAAACACCCAACAACTGGAGGACCGGCCATGCCCGATGCAGACGCCCGCAGTCTTGAACGTATTGAGAGTGGTTATGTAACCGTCGACAGTAACTGGCTCATCACCTCGTTCAACGACCAGGCCTCCCGCATTCTGGGCCTCGAAGGCAAGGACCTCCTCGGCCGACACTGCCGGGAGATATTCTACAACGACAGCCGTTTCCGGGCAATCTGCTCCACTCTCGAACCGTTGACCAGAAAAAGGGGCAGCAACTCCATTCAGCTCAATCTGGGCTGCCCGAATACCGGCGAAAAGAATGCCATCCATCTGCAGGTCATAACCCTGCCCGGAACAACCGGGGCCATCATCGGGGCCATCATCAGCTTCTCCGACCTGAGTGAACCGCTGGCCGCCAGCCGCCTCGCCCTCAACAGTATCGCCGAAGGGGTCTTTACGGTTGATCACAAGAACAGGATCACCTCCTTCAACAGCGCTGCCGAAAAAATAACCGGCTGGACCGAGTCGGAGGCCATCGGCCAAACCTGCAAGACCATCCTCCAGGCCAATATCTGCGACTCACATTGTGCTATAGCCGAAGGAATGCAGAAAAAGGCCGTCGTCGATGAACGCATGGCCTATATCGTCGGCAAGGACGGCCATTCCATCCCCGTCAAGGTCAGTGCCGCACCCCTGCTCGATCTGACGGGGATCCTCATCGGTGGGGTCGAGACCTTCCGTGACATCACCTCGACCCTGCAGCATGAACTTATCCTCAATGCCGTGGCCGACGGGGTCTTCACTGTTGACCGGGAGGGAAAAATCACCTCCTTCAATACCGCCGCCGAAAAAATAACCGGCTGGCAGGAAGATGAGGTGCTGGGCAAAAGCTGTTCGATCGTCTTCCTGGCAAGTACCAATGTGCAAAGCTGCACCCTCGGGACCTGCATGCGGGAAGGCCGGACGATTAT
>JANMSX010000111.1:0-45247 GCA_031389785.1 Desulfobulbaceae bacterium
ACGGAAGTTAAGCTCTTCAGCGCCGATGGTACTGCATGGGAGACTATGTGGGAGAGTAGGTCGCCGCCGAATTTTTTGCCCAGAAAGCCCCTGCCCGGTTCACCCCGGACAGGGGCTTTCTGCGTTGCAGTCCCCCTCCCCTGCCCCGCCACCGCCTTCTCCCAACCCAATCTTTCAAGTTTCTTTTCCCTCCTTTGAAAACGGATACATTGCACTCTTTCTCTTCGACCATTATAATGGCCATTGTCTGGCAATTTCCTTGTCTATTTGACTTTTCGTTAAAAGATCGCGAGGAATACTTTCAAGAAGAGGCGTTTCTATGATGAGATCATGTGATTTACCTGGGTATTTGAAAAATATTAGTCTCTTATCTACATTTTTCATTTTCATTACCTTGTTGATTGTCCCTGTATTGACTCTTTTTCCTCTTTCATACAATTTCGAGCAAGGCACAATTATCATCGAGCATGTCCTCGCTGCCGATGCAGGTACCGAAGCTGGTACCGATGCAGGTACCGATGCTGGTGCTGATGCAGGTGCCGATGCAGGTGCTGACACTGGCACAGACACAGGCGCTGACGCTGACACCGGTACAGACACTGGTACCGACACTGGTACCGACACTGGCACCGACACTGGAACAGACACAGGTACAGACACAGGTACCGACACTGGCACTGACGCCGAGACCGGTACCGATACGGGATCTGACACCGGTATCAATGGTGGTCAAGATAATGATGATCTCGGCGGCGACAGGTATGAAGAGGATGATGAACGGTTTACCAATGTACAGCAGGATGATTCCTTTGACGGAGGTTCATTTAATTCAGGGAAGACCCGTACAGCCGGTACGCTGAACGGTACCAAGAGAAAAGCCAGCGGCTTTGGCGATAAAGACGACAATTTCTGGAAATTAGGCGGTCTTGACAGTCTCACCCCGGTCTCGTCGCATGAAGAAGAGAAAATCCTCGGAGCCTGGGACAATATCGAGTAAATCCATTTTCAGATCAAAATGAGAATACGAACGAAGGCAAGCAAACAACGAAGAATCAATTATTCAGACAAGTACGGCAAGGAGAAGCACAGCGAAACCGATTCGGGTCAATTCGCCCCTTCAGAGGTACAAAATTACTTCTTGATTTGATTGATAGAACCCATTCCTTCCGCTCATCAGAAAGGTTCATAAATAATGATTGGCACCATGACATCAGCATTTCGTTTTATCCCAGGATTCGCCTATTCTCTCGTTCTGACTTCAAGTCTTTTTCTCTGCATTGCAGGTTGTGTTCCCGTCACCTCTACGCAACCCCAATACCTTGAGGCACATGCCACCATGGGGCCCGCAAAGCTTCCTGAGTACACCGCCGGAACTACCTTTGTCTATTCAAACGGCACATGGGACCGGGTGGTGGAAGCCAATTCATCATTCGTCATCTGGGAAAACAATCTCGGCTACCGCTCCCTGGGTTCAACCGACTTCTCCTATCGACCGGCAAAATGGGAAGGCAAAGGCATAAAAGGATATCGCACCTTCGCCCCGACTGCGTATATCTATTCCGAGGCCGATGAAAGTCTGTGGCCTCTCTCAGTTGGAAAAAGCACTCATTACGATGAAAAAAATAAATGGGGAGTTCCCGGTATTTACGAAAGACACTCCAATGCGGTCTGGAAATGCACTGTAAAAGGCACGGAGCGGGTCAGGGTGTCGGCGGGAACCTTTGATACCTGGGAAATCGCCTGTTCACGTTACAGCGTGCCCCTCAGGGGCGGCAGGGCCAAGCGTTGGGAAGACAAAACATTTCATTACGCACCGTCCATTGGCCATTGGGTCATTCTTGAACAGGGTTTTTTGGGGGCGAGGGCTAATATACGCAAAGAACTTGTTGCGGTCCTTCCCTCCCTTTCGAGTATGGGTGTCGATAAAACCGCCGCAATCGGCATCAAAGAACATTTTCAGCAGACCCTTGGAACATCACCAAGTGGCGAGATGACCAGATGGAGCGACGACAATAAAAAGATCTCCTTTTCCATGACCCCTGTAGCAACATATCGCCTGGCAGACGGAACACCCTGCCGGCAGTATGAACAACGGCTTGATCTGGGCTGGCAATCGAAAATGTATTACGGCATCGCCTGCCGCAGCGAATCCGGACTCTGGGCCGTCCCCCGGAGATAAACTGGTCCATCAACTCACTTTTCTCATTATTCATTCCCCAAGCACCTAGGCCTTATACAGGAAAAAATTACCCAGCCTGTCTCTGTCCTCAACGAACTCGATATTGAAACCAGAGTTCGAAACCAGAGTGACATCCTGCCGCGATTCCGCCTATGTCCCGGATTCGGTTGCCGACCTTATCGCCGGGAAAGGTGGCCGATAGGAGATGGTCCGGCGTTCAGTTCATAGGCCATCGGCGCGCCGATGATGAAGCCGCGGGCATCGATCCCGACCACCGCCTCAATAACAGTGGTGAAATAGCGATGAACGAAGAGATCGACCAGTTTGCGAAAGACCAGCCGGTCTTCCAGGAGCGAGCTGATGTCGCGGAACATGACCCCTTTTGGGGGCCAGTCGGAGATTGAGCGGATGTGCTTTTCCAGGTTTAAGCCGATTTCGTTCATGAGGTCACCGTGTTTTGGGTTTAACGGGTTGCAACTCAGCCATATATAGCGATCCAGCCCACCAGGATCAGCAGGCTACAGAGGGTGATGGGGACGCCGGTTTTGGCATGTTCCTTAAAGGAGATAACGACGCCCTCGGTCGCCGCCTGCTCGACCACGATGAGATTGGCGATCGAGCCGATGAGGATGAAGTTGCCGGCAAAGGTGCTTGAGACCGCCAGGACATACCAGAGCCGATGATCGCCGGGATCGAGAAACTCTATGAGCAGCATCACGGCCGGGACGTTGCTGAAGATATTGCTCAGGAAGGCGGTGACCCCGGTGAGGATAAGGGGATGATCCAAGTGTACGCCGCCTGCCCGCAGATAATCCAGCAGGCGGGTCGGCAGATCGCCCTGGGAGATGCCGTGGACTACGATGAACAGGGCACAGAACAGGGTGATGAGATGCCAGTCCACCAGGCCGAGGATCTTACGGGTGTCGGTGCTCCGGCTGCAGAGCAGCAGCCCGGCCAGCCCGATGGCCGAAACCTCTCGGGGTACGGGGGTGAAAAACAGCCCGATCAGCACGGTGATGGCCACCAGGCCCTTAGCCGTCTGCTGTCGATTGAAGACCGGCCAGACGGCCCGGCGGTCGGGGTGGGCGGTCTGGCTCTCGGGCCCGGCGTTGAAATGCCGACGGTATAGGAAGACGAGCAGCAGGTAGCCGGTGATCAGGGCCAGGATCGAGGGCGGCAGGCACCATGAGACGAAGGCGTCGAAATCGAGCCGGGCCGTCTGGCCGATCAGCATGTTCTGGGGATTGCCGATGATCGTCGCAGCCGAGCCGATATTGCTTGAAACAGCCAGGCCGATGAGGAATGGGATGGGGTTGAGCCGAACCGCCACCAGGCCGTGGATCAGTGCCGGAGTAAAGGCCAGGCATACGATATCATTGGCCAAAAGAGCCGAGAGACCGGCGGCAAGCAGCATCGACACGCCGAGAAAGAGCCGGGGCCGGCCGAGCAGCGGGATGATCCGGCCGGCCGACCAGGCATAGAAACCCCCGAGGCGCAGTTGGGCCGAGATGACCATCAGCGAGTAAAGCAGGAGGATGGTCGGGATGTCGACGGCATGAAAGGCCTCGGCCGTGGTCATCACCCCGGAGACCACCATGGCGATGGCCCCGAGCATGGCGATGCCGGTACGGTCGATGGCCAGACCGGGCAAGCGGCCGAAGGCGATGCCGAGATAGGTCAGGACGAAGACGACAAGGGCGGTCATCGTCTTCCGATGTCCCGGGCGGCATCTACCCGTACCTCGGCGACAGTAAGAACCACCGGCACATCCACCTCTCCCTCCATATCTACCTCCACCTCTGTCTCATCAACTCCATTCTTTTGGGCGGCCCGCAAGCGGTTGAGCAGGGTGACGCTGCCGAGGACCAGCAGACCGCCCAGCCAGAAGCGCCAGCTCGCCGGGTCGCCGAGAAAAGAGATGCCGACGATGGCGGTGAAGACCACCTCGCTCGACATGAACACCCCGCCCTCCCAGCCCCGGCAGTAGAGGAATCCCTGATTCATCAGGAGCTGGGCGAACAGGGACGAGAGGATGATGCCGAGAATGAGCGCCACCTCGACCACCGTATCCGGGAAGGTCGGGTCCATGATAAATTTCGGGGCGGCGACAATGGCGCACATCGTACAGAAATAGAGGTAGATGACCACCGAGTCGTTGTCGCGGCGCAGCTTCTGGATCAGGGTCATGGCCAAGCCGGCGAAGACCCCGCCGAGCAGGGCGATGGCCTGACCGGCCAGGCTGCCGGTCAGCCTGAAGTCAAAGAGCACCCCGTACCCGCCCGGTACCGGACCGCCCTCGAGGGATTTCGCAACAGACGTTCCCACGCTGTTTCTTTTACCTCGCACAGTGGCGATTGACACGAAAAAGTACAGCGGCCGCTTCATTATTCCTGTTGGCCGGCGGCGGAGAATGTCATTGCAACATGAAACGGCTGTGATATGCTAAGGTTAGGGAATGTCCCTGGCGTTTTGTTCCGTACCATCTTTTAGCTGAGAGACCATGACTTTTTTCGACCGATACTCCGAGCCGCATCTCATCGTCGCCCACAGGGGTTTTCGGGCCCACCGCCCGGAAAATACCCTCAGCGCCTTCACGGCAAGCCTCAACCGCTGCCATTTTATTGAAGCCGATGTCCAGGTCAGCAAAGACGGCGTCCCGGTCGTCTTTCACGATTCAACCCTGAAACGGACGACCGACGCAATGATTCAGGCGCAACGGCTGGGTCTCCCCTCCCTGCGGGTCAGTTCATGGAGACTCGACCAGCTCCGGGAACTCGATGCCGGTTCCTGGTTTCTTGAGGCGGATCCCTTTGCCGCCCTGGCCTCCGGCACGATCTCCGCAGCCGATCTGGAAGCCCTCCTGCCCCAACGCATCATGACCCTGCAGGAATTGCTGGAGTGGGCCATGCGCCACAAGATGCCGGTCAATATCGAGATTAAGGACCAGCAGAAAACCAGGCACGATCAGCATGTGGCGAGCCTCGTGCTCGACACCATACAGCTGACCGGCACCGCCGCCATGGTACTGGTCTCCTCGTTCAACCACGATTACCTTTTCCAATGCAGGGCCCTGGCCCCGCACATATCGGTCGCCGTCCTGCAGAATGAGCAGCATCCGCCGCGACTGATCGACTACCTGCACGCCATCGGGGCCTCGGCCTATCATCCCTCCGACGCGATCACCGACAGGACGCTGATTCGGACCCTGCGCGCCGCCGGTTTCGGGGTCAACGTCTATACCGTGAACGACAAGGACCGCCAGCGCCAGCTCTTTGCCGACGGGGCATCCGCCGTCTTCACCGATTTTCCGGAGCTCCCCGTCAGTTGACCGGACAGGTGCCCCGTCGGTGTCCAACACAGGCGACGGGCCGCTACCGCTGGAAAGACGATGATGATGAGAAGCTTCAGGGCAGTTTTGTTCTTTTCCCCATTTTCCACTGTGAAATTGTCGACGACTCTATTATAGTTGTCTCTTTGCTGCCTTCCTGTTCGTGGACAGGGCCGCCCAACCTATCGGAATTGATGAAGATATTTTTATAAAAATCATATTATTACAGCGAGTATGGTCGATCAGGCCTGTGTCGCCGTTTTTTTTATCGCAAGGATTCGCTTCCCCCGGGGAGCCCCAGCCGGACACGCGTCCAAGTGTCTTATTCTCGCTCGAAAAAGGATGAACCATGGAAGATTTGCGACAGGTTGACCAGGAAATATATGAGCTGGTGCGACAGGAAGAGAGACGCCAGTCAGAAAAAATCCGGCTGATCGCCTCGGAAAATTACGTCTCTGCAGCGGTCCTGCAGGCAACCGGCTCGGTCCTGACCAACAAGTACTCGGAAGGCTATGCCGGCAAGCGCTATTACGAAGGGCAGCAGATCATCGATCAGGTGGAGACCATCGCCATTGAGCGGGCCAAGGTCCTCTTCGGCGCCGAGCACGTCAACGTCCAGCCCTACTCCGGCTCACCCGCCAACCTGGCCGTCTATCTCGCCTTCCTCCATCCCGGCGACACCATCCTCGGCATGGCCCTGCCCCATGGCGGCCATCTGACCCACGGCTCCCCGGTCAGCATCTCCGGCAAGTACTTCGACGCCCAGTCCTATCAGCTCGATGCAACGACCGGACTTCTCGACTATGAGGCGATCCGGGAGAAGGCGCACAGTTGCCGGCCGAAGATTCTCATCGCCGGTCACTCCGCCTATCCGCGAATCCTCGATTTCGCCAAATTCCGCATGATCGCCGATGAGGTCGGGGCCATCCTGATGGTCGATATGGCGCATTTTGCCGGTCTGGTCGCCGGCGGTGCCCACCCCTCGCCGGTGCCCTATGCCGACGTGGTGACCACCACGACCCACAAGTCCCTGCGTGGTCCGCGCGGGGCGATGATCCTCTGCAGGGAAAAGTATGCCGCGGCCATCGACAAGGCCGTCTTCCCCGGCATCCAGGGCGGACCGCACGACAACACCACCGCTGCCATCGCCGTCGCCCTGAAAGAGGCCTCGACCGATGCGTTCAAGGAGTATGCCCGGCAGATAGTCAAAAATGCCGCGAAACTGGCCGAAACCTTGATGGCCAAAGGCTATCGGCTGATCACCAACGGCACCGAAAACCACCTGATGCTGGTCGACGTCACCAACAAGGGCATTGCCGGCAAGAAGGCCGCCAGGATCCTCGACGCCGCCGGCATCGTCCTGAACTGCAACGCCATCCCCTTCGATCCGCGCAAACCGTTTGATCCCAGCGGCATCAGGATGGGTACGGCGGCAGTGACCTCACGCGGTTTCAAGGAAGCGGAAATGGTCGAAATCGGCAATCTCCTCGATGCCGTCATTGCCGACCCGGATAACGCCGACACCCACGCCCGGATTGCCGGCCAGGTCAGGGACCTGTGCAGGAATTTTCCGGCTCCGGGGCTGGAACACATCGTCTAGTAACTCTTCAGCACAGGACCGGCAAACAGCGGGGGGTGGGTAACTTTTTTTCCCGCCCCAGCTGCCGCTGCCTTAAAAATCTCATGCAGGTCTGCGGAAAGACGAGGCCTTGATCACCGCAACCACTGCCGCCCCCTCCTCGATAGCCAATTCACGCACCGATTCCGGGACTATCTGGGCAACCAGGCGTCTGTCGCCGCAGGCCAGTTCCACGCCTACCCGATTGTTTCTCCCGAAAATACCGGTTACCCGGCAGGCCAGGAGATTGCGGGCGCTGGTCGCCTCCGGGTGTCGCTTGAACAAGACGATATCCCGGGCATCGAGTTCAAAGAGATTCTCGTCCTCTTCTCCCCGTTCAGTCAGGATCAATTCGACCTCGCCCCAGCGATAGGCCCACAGGTCTCCCACCGGCCGGGGCCTGCCGAGGCTCACCATGTTGGCGTACCCTCCGCCGCCCGTGGCCATATTGCTGCGGGCCAGATCCTCGGTGGCCACCCTGCCTTCGAGCGCCCCTTCCCTAAAGACCAGGACCTCATCGGTCATCAGCCGCATCTCCCTGAGGGAATGGCTGATGAAGAGCAGGGGGATATCGAATTGTTGAAAGACCTTTTTCAGATAGGGGATGATCTGGAATTTCAGTTCCTCGTCGAGGCCGGTCAGCGGTTCGTCCATCAGGATCAGCCGGGGGCAGGCCAGGACGGTGCGGCCGAGGGCCACCCGCTGCCGCTCGCCGCCCGACAGCCTGTTCACCCCGCGGTCGAGCAGATGCCGGAGATTGAGGACATCGATCAGGGCCTCCGGGTCGATCCGCCGCTCGGCCGCCTCGGTCCGCCGCCAGCCATAGAACAGATTGCGCCGCACGTCCATATGGGG
This sequence comes from Desulfobulbaceae bacterium, assembly GCA_031389785.1. Classification (GTDB taxonomy): domain Bacteria; phylum Desulfobacterota; class Desulfobulbia; order Desulfobulbales; family Desulfocapsaceae; genus Desulfoprunum. The sequence continues at coordinate 7,981 of JANMSX010000111.1, forward strand.
AAAGAGGTGGGAATGCTGGAAGACTACCCCGATCCGCCGCCGTTCGGAGGGGATATCGATGCCGGCATCGGCATCGAAGAGGGTCCGGCCGGCCAGCCTGATCGTCCCCCGATCCGGCCGGAGCAGCCCCGCCAGCATGTGCATCAGGGTCGACTTGCCGCTGCCGGAGGGGCCGAAGACCCCGCAATGCCTGGCCGAAAGGGAAAACGAGGCGGAAAAACGAAAACTTCCATGTTGTTTTTCGACATCTACTGCAAGATCCATAGACTCACTTCCTCCGCATGGTCCGGGTCGCCGCCTCGCTCAGCAACAGGATGGTCAGGGACAGCACGATCGAGACCAGGCAGAGCTTGAGGGCCATCGCGTCGCCGCCCGGGGTATTGGTATATTCATAAATAGCCAGCGGGATGGTCTGGGTCACCCCGGGAATATTGCCGGCCAGAATGATCGTCGCCCCGAATTCACCGAGGCTGCGGGCAAACATCAGGGTCATGCCGGCCAGGACCGCCCGCCCCGAGAGCGGCAGGGTGACGGTCAAAAGGGTATCCCACCAGCCCGCCCCCAGGGTCCGGGCCGCCTGCAGGCAATGCCGGTCGATCCCCTCCATGCCGAGGCGGATGGCCCGGACCAGAAGCGGAAATCCGACCACCGCCGAGGCGATCACCGCCCCCGACAGGGTGAAGATGATGCGGATATCGAAACGCTGCAGCAACGGCCCGAGAAAGCCGGACTGCCCGAAGAGGAGCAGGAGGAGATAGCCGACGACCACAGGCGGCAGGACCAGAGGCAGGTTGACCAACCCCTCGATCAGGGCCTTGCCGGGCACCTTTGCAAAGACCAGCAGGTAGGCCACGGCGAAACCGAGGGGGGTGGCGATCAGGGTGGCGCCGCAGGCTACCTTGATCGACAGCCAGATCGCCTGCATATCCTGAGGAGAAAGGCTGGGCATCGTTTCTATCCTATAATTTATTCTAATATTTCAAATTCTTAATTTCTTACTCTGATATTTCGAAGCCATATTTCTGCAGGATTGTCCGGGCCTCGTCACCGCCCAGATAGGTGTAAAAGGCCTTCACCTCCTCCCTCGCAGCCCCGGTTGTGGTCAGGATCGCCGGATAGGTGATGCGGTCGTAGAGCTTCTCCGGGATCACCAGCAGGATGGCGGCATGTTCGGCCAGCAGGGCATCGGTCTTGTAGACAAAGGCCCCGTCCACCTCCCCCCGGTCCGCATAGAGCAGGGCCTGGCGGACATCCTGAGCCATCACCAGTTTTTTCTCCTTGACGAGATCCTCAAAGATCCCGGCGGTCCGCATCGCCTGCTCGGCATACTGGCCGGCCGGGACGCTGCCGGGACTGCCAAGGGCGATACGCCGCAGTTTCTTCAGATCCTCCAGAGAACCGATGGCAGTCCCCTCTTTTCCGATAAAAACCAGTTTGTTATTGGCAAGATCCCGCCTTGTTCCGGCAACTCCTTTTCCCTCACTGGCGAGAAAATCAACCCATTTGGGATTGGCCGAGATAAACAGATCGGTCGGCGCCCCCTGGACGGCCTGTTTGGCCAGGGCCCCGGATGAACCGAAATTGGTGAGGATGACGGCATCCGGCACAGCTTTCTGATACACGGCAATGATCTCCGTCAAGACGTCTTTCATGCTGGCCGCAGCCGAGACATGGATCTCAGCGGCGGCGGCAGAGACCACCGACAGACAGCACGACAAAACTACAGATAATAAAATTTTCTTCGTTTTCATCACCTACCTCCCTGTATGAACTCTCTATGAATCCAACTCCATCCACGATCAGACCACCGCCAGCAGCACGCTTGAGGCCTTGAAGATCGCCTCCACTTCCATACCGGCGGCGAGCCCGAGTCTGCGGACACTCTCGCAGGTATTGATCGCGGTCACCGTACTGCCGCCGGGCAGGTCGACGATCACTTCGTCGTTGACCACCCCCGGCACTATCCTCGCGACTATACCCATCAGGACATCTCAAGATCCATGCCAGGATGCATCGCAGCTGCCAGAACCATGAATTATTCTAGACAATCTCGGCATCGCCTTGATTTTACGAATAATAAAATCGATCTGCGGGTCCGGCCGCAACCGGCCATAAACGGACCGGCTACATTTTTGTCATAACATACGCCAGGCCCCGTGCAAAATTGTCGTTTCCGACATCCACGACGTGTCGATACCCTCCCATCCTTCCCTAGGTGATGAACCTAGTCCCTCTCGGAAAAACCCCCAGAACAAATTCAGGTTCCAGCCGATTGCGGCTGGGCATGGAAATCACCTATTGTTTCAGCACAGAAAGAGACAGGTCCCGGTCAGCCGCCGGCTGACTGGAGAAGATGGCCATTCCATGTATAAGGAGAAGCACAGTGGACTACGCAAGGGCATATAACAGCAGGTTGATGACCGCCAGTGAAGCAGTGCAGTTGATCAAATCCGAGGACTGGGTCGATTATGGTTGTTTTCTTGCCACCCCTATCACTCTCGATAAAGAACTGGCCAGGCGGGTTGGTTCCGTGGAAAATGTAAAAATCCGCGCGCTTGGTTTTCCCGGTCTGGCGGCAGTAGCCAAGGTCGAACCCGAGGCCAAAAGCTTCAGCTACAACAGCTGGCATTTCACCGGCGCCGACCGTAAGCTTCATGACAAGCAGGTCTGCAACTACATCCCGCTCTGCTATCATGAGGGTCCCGGCTACTACGAGAACCATGATATCACCACCGACGTCATGCTGGTCAGGACCACCCCGATGGACCACAAGGGCTTTTTCAATTTCGGGATTTCCAATTCCTTCACCAGGGCCCAGATAAAGGCGGCGAAAAAGGTCATCGTCGAGGTCAACGAGAACATGCCGTACTGCTACGGCGGCAATGAGGAGCAGGTCCATATCTCTGAGGTCGATGCCATCGTCGAAAGCGACAACGAAGAGATGTTCTGCCTGCCGGAGCCGACCATTTCCGATGTCGACCAGCAGATCGCCGAGATCGTCGTCTCCCAGATCGAAAACGGGTCCTGTATCCAGCTCGGTATCGGGGCGATGCCCAATGCGATCGGCAAACTGATCGCCAATTCCAACCTGCGCGACCTCGGAGTGCATACCGAGATGCTCTGCGACAGCTTCGTCGACATCTACGAGGCGGGCTGCATTTCCAATCGCAATAAGAAGCATGATGTCGGCAAATTCGTCTACACCTTCGCCCTCGGCTCGAAGAAACTCTATAATTTCCTTGACCATAACCCCTCCTGCAGCAGCTTCCCGGTGGACTACACCAACCGGCTCGACAAGATCGCCGCCAACGACCGCGCCATTGCCATCAACAACGCCCTGGAGATCGATCTCTTCGGCCAGGTCTCCTCGGAATCGAGCGGGACCCGCCAGATCTCCGGCACCGGCGGCCAACTTGACTATACCTACGGCTGCTATCATTCCCGCGGCGGCAAGGCCCTGATCTGCCTGAGTTCCTCGGTGGTGGACAAAGACGGCACCAGGAGATCGCGGATCAGGCCGTTTCTCGATCCGGGTACTATTACCACCCTGCCGCGGGTCATGGTCAACTACGTGGTCACCGAATACGGCATGATCAATCTCAAGGGAAAATCCACCTGGGAAAGGGCCAGGGCTTTGATCTCCATCGCCCACCCCGATTTCCGGGAGGAACTTACCGAGCAATCCAGGACCATGAATATCCAGATGTAGATTTGTCATGCAGAGCTTGTCCGTAAAGAGGCTTTTGAAGGATCGCGCCGGATTTTGAGACGGATGCGAGAACAAAGGTGTTCTTTACGGGCTGGCTCCAGGTCATCAAGCATCCATCAGGGTGCTTCAGAAAATGAGGGGAAGAGGCGGTTTCGGCGCTCCTTGCTGTTTGTGCCCTGCCTAGTCGTAAACGGTATCCGAGCCGTCTTGACCCTTCATTCTACCTCCCCCCGTCCGGCACCCTTCTCACCCTGCCGGCCAGCGTATTTTCCATTTTTCCCAGTTGCCCATCCCTTCCCTTTCGGCATTTATCCCGCTGTTGTCCGGTCACGGCGGAAATGTGCCGATCGGCCGCCTGCCGACAGCGGATCGCACAGGAAGAACGGCCCTGCCGACCCGGCTTTTTCTCCGGGCACAGCGACTAATACTTTTCCCGTACCCCGAATTCTGTTAGAAATACCTTGTCAGCCTTGCCGCAATCCTGTCTCTGTCGTTCTCCGTCAGAAGGGAGGGCGGCTCAAGTGCCGTGCCACCTGGCATGGCATGGCCTTATCCGCAATGCCGGAGAGGAAGTGAACTATGTTTGCAGGGACCCGGATTCGCCATAAGCTCCTCTTCTACTACGTACTTCTCTATACCCTCTCGCTGTCCATCGGATTCGCCACCGTCTATGTCATTGTCCGCGATGCCATTGAAAAAAATATAGAAAGCGAACTGCACAACACCACGACCTCGATCTACAATCTGGTGCAGAATTCCGCCACGGTCTCGATCAAGAATTATCTGCGTGGGGTCGCCGAAAAAAATGTCGAGATCATCGACTCGTTTTACCAGGATCAGCAGAAAGGCCTGATCAGCGAGCAGGAGGCCAAGGAGAGGGCGGCCAGGGTCCTGCTCAGTCAGACCATCGGACATTCAGGATATATCTACTGCCTGAACAGCAGCGGCATCGTCGTGGTCCACCCCCAGCGTCTCGTGCTCGGCAGCGATGTATCGGAATATTCCTTCGTCAAGGACCTGCTGGTCAAAAAACGGGGCTATCTCGAGTATGACTGGCAGAACCCCGATGAACAGGCCGCCAGGCCCAAGGCCCTGTACATGATCCCCTTCGAGCCCTGGGACTGGATCATCTCCGTTTCCTCTTACCGCGAGGAATTCAAGGGTCTGGTCAACGTCGACGACTTCAAGAAGAGCGTCCTTGACCTGAAGTTCGGCAAGACCGGCTACGCCTTTGTCATGAACAGCGAAGGCAAGGCGATCATCCATCCCAAGCTGGAGGGTGTCAACATCCTCACGGCGGAGGGCCTGCCCAACGAATACCTGGCCTATATCATCAAACAGAAAAACGGCCGGCTCGTCTATCCGTGGAAGAACCCGGGCGAGACCGAACCCCGCTATAAGCTGGGCATGTTCCACTACGTCAAGGACTATGACTGGATCGTCGGGACGACCAGTTACCAGGAGGAATTCTATGAGCCGCTGCGGACCATCGGCGGCCTGATCCTGGCCACCTACATCATCACCATGCTCCTGGTCCTGCCCTTGACTTTTAAGATCAGCAGTTCGATCACCCGTCCGCTGCAGAAGCTGATGGACCATTTCGAGAATGCCAGCAAGGGCGATTTCAGTCTGCGCATGCGTGTCACCTCAAGGGACGAGATCGGCCAGCTGGCCGGCTTCTTTAACCGGTTCATGGAACAGCTCGCCGACTACAGCAGGAACCTCGAGCGGCAGATCCAGGTGCGCCAGGAGGCCAAAAACAGCCTCAAGGAGAGTGAACAGCGCTATCGTTCGGTGATGGAGTCGGCCTCCGACCCCATCGTCATCTACGACATGGAAGGCCGGGTGAGTTATTTCAATCCCGCCTTCCAGCGGATTTTCGGCTGGAGCCTCGACGAATGCCTCGGCCGCAAAATGGACCGTTTCGTGCCCCAGGAGAACTGGCCGGAGACCCTGGTGATGATCAATGCGATCAAGGACGGCAAAGTCCTGCCGGCCACGGAAACCAGACGTTATACAAAGACGGGCGACGTCCGCACGGTCAGCATCAGCGGCGCGGCCTTTCGGGATCATAACCAGCAGCTTGCCGGCAGCGTGGTTATCCTTCGCGATATCACCGAAACCAAGAGACTGACCAACCTGCTGATGGATATCGGCGACAACGTCCGCCAGACCATCGGCCAGGACCTGCACGACGATCTCTGCCCGCACCTCATCGGCATCGGCGGACTGGCCTCGGCCCTGAAAACGACGATCGAAAACAGCAACGGCGAAGGCGGCTACCTGGCCGAACGGATCGTCGGCCTGATCGGCGATGCCGCCGCCAAGGCCCGGGGCCTGGCGAGAGGCCTCTGCCCGGTCCACCTGGTCTCCTACGGCCTGCAGTCGGCACTGGCCGAGATCGCCGACAACACCCAGCTGGCGGCAAATATCCGCTGTACATTCAGGGGCGATGAATCCCTGGTCGTCAACAACAACACCCTGGCCACCCACCTTTTCTATATCGCCCAGGAAGCGGTTAACAACGCGGTGAAGCATGCCGCTGCCTCGGTCATCGGCATCTCCCTGTCCCAGGACGACGAGTACCTGCACCTGCGGATTGTCGACAACGGCCGGGGTCTGGAGGACCAGCAGGGGAGCACCGGTATCGGCATGCAGATCATGAAGTACCGGGCCCTGGCGATCGGGGCCTACCTCGAGATCTCGACCAACCGGCAAGAAGGCACGACCATTCATGTTTTTATGAAAAAATCAGAAGCGCTGCGCGAAAACGTCAACTGTTGAGGAAAGCAATGTCTCCGCCGAAAAAATACAAGGTGCTCATCGTCGACGATCATCCCATCTTCTGTCTCGGGATGAGCGAGTTGATCAACAAGGAGCAGGACCTGGAGGTCTGCGGCAGTATAGAGTCGATGAAAAAGGCCTGCGAGGCAATTGGCCGCCTTAAACCGGACCTGGTCGTGATCGACATCTCCTTGAAAGACGGCAACGGCATCGAGCTTGTGCAGGCGGTCAAGAAGGAATATGAAGGCCTGCCCATGCTGGTGCTTTCGATGTACGACGAATCGCTCTACGCCGAAAGGGCGCTGCTGGCCGGGGCCAGCGGCTATATCATGAAGCAGGAGGCGATTTCCAAGGTCGTCGAGGCCATCCGCCATGTCCTGAACGGCGATATCTACGCCAGCAATACGGTCAAGGAAAAGGTCTTCAAACGCCTGACCAGCCATCAGACGGCGGACAGCAAGTCGCCGCTCGATATCCTCACCAACCGGGAGCTGGAGGTCCTCCGCCTGATCGGCGAAGGCTGCTCGACCAAGGAGATAGCCGACCGCCTGCACCTCAGCATCAAGACCATCGGCACCTACCGCGAGAATCTCAAGGAAAAGTTGAAACTGAAGCACTTCACCGGGCTGGTAAAGTTTGCCGTGCACTGGTCGAATAAAATCCTGCAGTAGGTGGATGGTCGATCTCCGGATTACGGCCCGGCTGCTTCCGGATTATTGGATATGGCTGAAAAATTTAATAAGCTGACCGGCCCGCAACCAGCCTGACAACATTACGGTTTTCCGATTAACCCTGTTTCGCCCCTCCCGGCTCATCAGTCCCTGATTGAGCCCGCCTGAAGAAGTGTGCCGTTACTGCCGCACCATCCCCTGTCACCTCACTTGTATTTTTTACCAATTCCAGAGGATCCTCTCAGCCGAGCATCCCTATCTGCCTTATTATGTAGTCGATTTACCGTTATTTTCTCCCTCGTGGAGGTGGTGTCAGAAATTCATGACGATGCGCCTTACGCCTTGATATCATGGAAATATTTAATGAGAAGCGGCTGGTGGAGGTCTGATCTGCCGCCGGTGTGGAACGCTGAAAATAAAATTTGCAAACGCCGGCCAGAAAACGTTTACTGATAGTGAATGTCCTTTTTCTGCTGACTCCGGTCGCGAAGGCCATATCTCAGGAAATATCCGGGGAAACGACCTATCAGCTCCATCACCTGACCCCGGTGAACGGAAATTTCTTCGCTCAACCTTGAGGTGGAAGTGAATTTTTAGGAATAATTATCATTGCAATGCATGCACCCAATTTTTGAAAGGGTCTACGCATCGGTGGATCAATAACCGCTTCAACCCCGAGCGGAGGATGGATGGTACACGGCAACAGGACACAAAAACAAAGTATTCCAAACAAATCCGCAACGCGTTCATTGCACGCGCTTCCCCTGGTTATTTTAGCCTTAGGGCTCCTCACCACTGCCATGTTCATTGGGGTTATCATAATCAATGATCGGCAGTTAATAAACTTCGGCACTGCCAATACCCTGATGGACATCCAGGTACTGACGACTTCTTCCCATCTCTGGCTGGAAGAATCACTCAGCGGCGATACCAAGGTGGATGTGGAGGACGTCTGGGCTGAGCTGAATCTGGCCATAGCGCTGGGCGAGGCACTGTTAAAAGGCGGAAAATCTGAGCATGGCCTGAATGTATATCCCCTGAAGAACAAGCAATTCCGAAACCGGGTAGAACGCATCAATACATTGCTCAACGTGTACAAAATAGGTGTACAGAAAAAACGCCAGCAGGACTCAATAGGTTTCCTGAGTCCTGCTGAAGATGAAGAATTTGATACCATGTATCGGCGAATTCAACGCGAGGCCTTGAATCTGGAAAAAATAATTGAAAAAAACCAGCTTGCCATCCAGAACAGGTCTCGACAGCTCATTACCGGCATCTTTATTTCCTGGGTACTGATTCTGTCTGCTGCCACGCTGGGACTATGGAGGCATGCATCACGGCGACAGGCGATGGAAGAATCGCTGAAAAGCGCGAACAACCAGCTTAATGCAAAAACTGAGGATTTGCGGCAGCACCAACAGCATCTTTTGGATCTGGTGGATGTACGTACGATTGCCTTAACCTCCAGGAATAAACAGCTGCTGCAAGAGGTAACCGAGCGTAAAAAGATGCATGAAGCTTTAATTCAAAGCCAAAAAGGATCAAAGAAGCTCTATACCGAATTCAACACCCTCGCCAAAGCGATCAGCGACCCGATAGTGCTCCTTTCCCCCGAACTTGACGTGCTCTGGACCAACAACATTCCCGGGCCATGCTCCGGCGACGGAATCGCCGCGGCAAAAGGGCAGAAATGCTACCCCTTCTCGCTTGATCGGACCCAACTGTGTGAAGGATGTTCGGCGATGCACAGCTTTGACTCCGGGATTGAAGAAACCAGCCATAGTGTCACCCCTGACGGCAAGATCTGGGAGGTCAGGGCCTACCCGGTAAAAAACGAACAGAACCAGGTGACAGGTGTTTTGACGATGTCTGCCGATGTAACAAAAAAGATCAAATTACAGGCAGAGACCATGCGGGCGGCCCATCTCGCATCACTTGGCGAAATGGCCGCGGGAGTGGCTCACGAAATAAACAATCCGATAAACGGGGTCATCAACTATGCGCAGATGCTCATAGATGAACGGAGGAAAGCGAATGAGGATTACGATATCCAGAATCGCATCCTCAAGGAAGGCAGACGCATCGCCGGCATCGTAAAGAGTCTTCTTTCCTTCGCCAGGGAAGGAAAGGAAGTGCGGGAATATATCGGCATCCAAGAAATATTGGCGGACACCCTTGCTCTATCCGCAGCCCAGCTGCGCAAAGACGGGATTATCCTCGAGCTCAAGATGTCCAAGGAATTACCTCGTATATTTGCCCATTTCCAACAGATTCAGCAGGTATTTCTCAACCTTATCAACAATGCCAGATACGCCCTGAACCAAAAATTCGTCAACGGAAACGAACATAAAGTCCTCACCATTTCTGCCGAAGCGGTGAGCAAAAATGATGCTCGTTTTGTGAAGGTCACCTTTTTGGACAAGGGAACGGGTATCCCCGCCGATATCATCGATAAAGCCTTCAATCCCTTTTTTTCGACCAAACCCCGGGGAGTGGGGACTGGCTTGGGACTGAGCATCAGCCATGGCATCGCCACTGACCATGGGGGTGAAATCACCATTGACAGCAGCGAGGGGAACTATACGAAAATCGATGTCATATTACCGACAGGTACGAATAATGAATGAAAATATCCTGGTGATCGACGATGAGGAAAATATTCGCTTCACATTTTCAAAATTCCTTGAAGATGCGGGATATGCGGTAAAGACCGCTCAATGCTTTGATGAGGTATTGGCAGTTACAGCCGAAAACACCTTCGACATGATATTTGCGGACATCGTCCTGGGCGGAAGGACAGGGATAGATGTCTTACGGACCTTGAAGCAACAGGGAATCACCTGTCCGCTCATCTTCATCACCGGCTATCCTGATTTTGATACCGTTTCCGAGGCCCTGCGGCTGGGCGCCTTTGATTACATTCACAAGCCGGTCGAAAAGGATGCGATCCTGCGGGCGGCAAAAATGGCCCTGCAGCATAAGGCCCTGATCGATGAAATTGAGCAAAATCGCCGAAATCTCGAGGCTATTTTCAGGAGTGTCGTCGATGCCATAATTACCGTGGATCGCGACTTGACACTTGTCGAAGTGAATGACGCCGCCCGGAAGATCCTGGGATTTCATCGGGAGGTTATCGGTAAACCCTTCAACACCTTGCCCTTGAGCTGCTGCAAGCAGTGCCTGGAAGCACTTGAAAACACAATCAATATCAAGCGTTCCATCGAGCTCTACCGCATCGAATGCCGGGTGAAGGATCGCAACCCAAGGCTTGTCGTGACGGTGAATACATCCCCTCTTCTCGATCACGAGGGAGAATGCCTCGGTGCGGTCATGGTGCTGAGAGACGAAACGCGTACGGCCGAACTGGAGCATGACCTGCAGGCGCGGCAACGCTTTCATCAACTTGTCGGCCGAAGCAGGGAGATGCAGCGGGTGTATGCGATGATCGACTCCGTATGCGATGTGCCATCCACGGTTTTAATCACCGGCGCCAGCGGAACGGGCAAAGAGCTTGTCGCCGAGGCCTTGCACTCTAACGGGATCCGTAAGGACAAACCCTTTATCAAGGTAAACCTCCCGGCGATTTCGGAGCAGTTGTTCGAAAGCGAATTTTTTGGACATGTCAAAGGCGCCTTTACCGGGGCCGACTCCGACCGCAAAGGCCGTTTCCAACTGGCAGACGGTGGCACCCTTTTCCTGGATGAGATCGGCGACATCCCGCAGCGGATGCAGCTGAGTCTGCTGCGGGTACTGCAGGAGAGCACATTTGAACGGGTGGGGGATGCAACCCCGATTGCGGTCGATGTCCGCATCATCGCCGCGACCAATCAAAACCTCCTTGACAAGATCAAGCGGGGCAGTTTCAGGGAAGACCTGTATTATCGCCTAAAAATTATCGAGATAGCCCTGCCTGAGCTCAAGGACAGAAAAGAAGATATCCCGCTGCTGGTAGATCATTTCATCGAAAAGTTTAATAAAATACTACACAAATCGATATCGGCTGTCTCCGATGATGTCCTAGACGTATTAACGACGTTTTCCTGGCCGGGCAATGTCAGGCAACTGGAGCATATCCTTGAGTCCGCCTGTATCTTCTGCCAGCAAGGCATCATATCCATGGATCACCTGCCGGCGGATTACAGGCAGGCGATCTACGGAAATGGCCATGAGAGCCTGGATTTTGACTGTGTCTCCGAGCGGCGGCAGATCCTGCATGCCCTCGAGAATACCGATTGGAACAAGGCCAAGGCTGCCAGAATGTTAGGCATGGGCCGCCGAACCCTCTACCGGAAAATCGACGATCACAACATAACCGATCCGATCCGCTAAATTGTTATCACATCTCCGCGATCAGTGCCCTGGCACACATGTGTGCCGCACAGATGTGTGCCACCCTCTCCCTCAAGAAAACCTTCGGTGTCCTCGATTATTGCCAGTCGAATTTTGAAAAGTGTGAAATTTATCAAAAAACCCGTCAGGAATTGGCAGGGTTGCCCTGCCCGGCAGACGGCGATGCATAGGTTTTCCGCATAAACGGCAGCATACGGTAGAAAAGAGGTCTGAAGGCGGGTCGCAATGACCAAAATCACTGCTAATATGGGTCGGTGACCGACCCGAATTCGTTCAACTATCCCGCCTACACAATTGAAGCCAAGTATGAAAAACCGGTCCGCGTCAAGTGGATCAATGATCTGGTGGATGAAAACGGAGACTATCTGCCCCACATCCTGCCGGTCGACCAGACCATTCACTGGGCCAATCCGCCGGGTATGTCCGGTATGCCGCCGCAAACAACGTACACCGGGCCGGTGCCGATGGTGCCGCACCTGCACGGCGCCCATGTGACCCAGGAGAGCGACGGCTATCCGGAGGCATGGTTTCTTCCCAACGCTAATAATATTCCCGCAGGATATGACAACGTAGGACCAAAGTATTTCCAATTCAAAGATGAGGCCGAGGCCGCATACGGTCAGGTCTGGGATCCCGGCACCGCCGTATACCAGTACCCCAACGACCAGCGGGCCGCCACCCTCTGGTTCCATGACCATTCACTGGGCATGACCCGGATCAATGTCTATGCCGGCCCGGCCGGTTTCTACCTGATCCGCGGCGGTCCCGGCGACGCAGTAACCGGCAGCCTTCCATCTGGCAAATACGAGATACCTCTGGTTATCCAGGATAAATCATTCAACGTCGACGGTTCACTCTTCTACCCGGACAACCGGGCCTTCTTCGAGGGGGTGACTGTTGACCAGGGGTGAACCGATAACTAAAATACATTGCCTCTACATTGCCTCAGGGGCATGCATGACATATGTTTTCACAATCGAGATTCACAGGAGCTCCTGTCCGACAGGAAGCGACGGTATCTCCTGCGCATGACAGGAGAGACGGCACCCGGATGCTCCCGACGTGCTCCGGGTATCCGCAGCACTTGCAGTCCAACAGGATGCAGCTGCTTACCCGCTGCATCCGCAAAGATGGTGTTTCCACTTGAGAGATCGCTATGGCACTGACCTACTCCAGTTACCTCAAGATCGATGACCTCCTGGCGCTCCAGCAGCCCTTGTCGGAAGAAAAAGCCCACGATGAGATGCTCTTTATCATCATCCACCAGGCCTACGAACTGTGGTTCAAACAGATCCTCCATGAACTGGACCGCTTGCAGACGCTTCTGCGGACCTGCGATCTCCCCCGGGCGCAGTTCTCCCTGAAACGCATCCTGGCGATCCTGAAAGTCGTTATCGCCCAGTTCGATGTCCTCGAGACGATGCTTCCCCTCGATTTTCTCGCCTTTCGAGGACGCCTGGAAACGGCAAGCGGGTTCCAATCCGTACAATTCCGGGAACTGGAATTCACCCTCGGTTACAAACGGCGCAAGGTTTTCGAACATCTGCCCGATGCATCGCACGCCAGACAACGGCTGGAGAAGCGCTATGAGCAGCCTACCCTGTGGGATGCCTTCCTCACCGGGCTTTCGCAGAGCGGGTATGCCGTTCCCGAGGAGGCGCTGGATCGTGACCTGACCCAACCGATCGCACCTTCCCCCCGGATCCAGAAACTGCTCATCGACATGTACGTCAGTGCCCCGCACCTCGTGTACATCTGCGAACTGCTGCTGGACCTGGATCAGGGCTTTCAGGACTGGCGCTACCGGCACGTCAAGATGGTTGAGCGGATGATCGGGGAAAAGTACGGCACCGGCGGCTCGGAAGGAGCCGGCTATCTCAAGTCCACATTATTCAAGCCCTTCTTTTCGGATCTGTGGGCTATCCGGACCGAGCTGCAGATGAGGAAAACCACCCGCCATGATGGATAAAACCCTCGAAACCGGCACAGCCCTGGTCCACATCTGGCTGAAACGGCTGGTTAATGTGGAACCGGGAGAAATCCGGGCCCTGCTCTGGTCGTTCAGCTATTTTTTCGCCCTGCTGTGCTCCTACTACATCCTGCGGCCGATGCGCGACGAAATGGGCATCGCCGGCGGCGTCGAGCATCTGCAATGGCTGTTTACCGGCACCTTTCTGGCGATGCTGGCCGCCGTTCCCCTGTTCGGCTGGGTGACGTCCCGCTATCCCCGTAAACAGTTTCTGCCGCTGGTGTATATCTTCTTCATCGCATGCCTGCTGCTCTTCTTCGGACTGTTCCGCTACGGACGTATCGACGCCTTGGTGGCGCGCGCCTTTTTTATCTGGACCAGCGTCTTTAACCTGTTCATCGTCTCGGTGTTCTGGAGTTTCATGGCCGACCTGTTCAGCAATGCCCAGGCCAAACGCCTGTTCGGCTTCATCGCGGCCGGCGGCACCGCCGGAGCGCTGGCCGGCCCTGCCCTGACCGCCACCCTGGCCATACCGCTGGGCCCGACCAACCTGCTGCTGATCTCGGCCGCCTGCCTGGCCTGGGCGATGCTGTGCATCCGCCGGCTGCTCGCCTGGCGCGAGGGTACAGGTCCCATGCAGGTCGTTGCCGCGGATGCCGGGGAGGAAAACCCACAGACCGGCAACGACCAGGGTCTGGGCGGCGGGGCCCTGGCGGGTCTTCGCCTCATCGTCGGCTCGCCCTACCTGCTGGGTATCTGCCTGCTGATCCTGCTCTACACGACATTGTCGACCTTCCTCTATTTTCAGCAGGCCCAGATCATCCGTGACAACTTCGACGACCCGGCAAAGCGCACCACTGTCTTCGCGGCCATGGATTTCGCTGTCAACGCCCTGACCCTGGTCGGCCAGGTCTTCCTCACCAGCCGCCTCGTCAAGGCAGTCGGCCTGGGCTGGACCCTGGCGCTCATCCCCCTGCTGCTGGCAGGCGGCTTCCTGCTGCTCGGCCTGGCCCCGCTGCTGGCAGTGCTGGTCGTCGTGCAGGTGGGCCGCCGGGCCGGCAATTACGCCATCATGAAACCCGCCCGGGAAATGCTTTTCGTCATCCTCAGCCAGGAAGAGAAGTACAAGGCGAAAAACGTCATCGACACGGTCATCTACCGCAGCGGCGACGTGATCAGCGCCTGGGCCTATACGGGTCTGCAGGCCCTCGGCCTCGGGTTTTCAGCCATCGCTTTCATTGCCGTGCCGGTGGCCGGCGGCTGGGCGTGGATCTCTTACCAACTCGGCAGGATGCAGGAAGTACGGGCAAAATCTGCGGAGGTACAGCCATGAATGCATACGATTACCGCATGTCCAGAAGAACCTTCACCGGCACCCTGGCCGCAGCACTCGCAACCGCCTGGCTTGCTCCTGCAAGCCTGCGGGCCGCGGACAAGGCCGCGATCCTCAAACCCATCTCCGGCACCGACGAAAACCTGCCGGTGATCGGCCTGGGCAGCTCGGAGACCTTTGAAATCGGTAGCGACGAGGCGGCCCTGGCCAATCTTGCCAAGGTCCTGCAGGCCTTTTTCGCCAACGGCGGCAGACTGATCGACTCTTCGCCGATGTACGGCACGGCGGAGCAGGTCATCGGCAAACTGCTGAACCGCGTCGGCCACCGCGACAGACTCTTCGCCGCGACCAAGGTCTGGACCTACGGCGAACAGGCCGGCATCCGCCAGATGGAGGAGTCGCTGCAGAAGTGGGGCCTCAACCGCTTCGACCTGATGCAGATTCACAACCTGCGCGACTGGCAGACCCACCTGAAGACCCTCAAGGCCTGGAAGGCCGAGGGGAAAATCCGCTACACCGGCATCACCACCTCCCACGGCCGGTATCACCGGGAACTGGAGGATATCCTGGCCAGGGAGCAACTGGACTTCGTCCAGTTCAGCTACAATATCGAGGATCGCACCGTTGAGGAGCGCCTGCTGCCGCTGGCGGCCGACCGCGGCATGGCGGTCCTGATCAATCGCCCCTTCCAGCGCGGCGACCTCTTCCGCAAGGTCAAGGGCAAGGCGCTGCCGGACTGGGCCGCCGAATGCGACTGCGCCAGCTGGGGACAGTTCTTCCTCAAGTTCATAGTTTCCCATCCGACGGTCACTTGCGTGATACCCGCCACAGCCAAGGTCCGTCACCTGCAGGACAACATGGCAGCCGGCTTCGGCCGCCTGCCAGATGCCGCGATGCGCAAAAGGATGGCGGACCATTTTGCATCGCTGTAGCGGAACTGGGACTCGGGAAATCTCCTGTTCCGTGGCCGGCCGGACGGCACTGGCCCGGCAGGTCCTGCTGCAACGTTTCCGGGACACCCCGGGGAAATTCCGCTGACGACAAATGCCATGGAGCTGCGGCGGACCTTCAGCGGCGCCCTGGAATCCCCGGGTCAGTTCATCGTCGCACCGAAGGTAAGCTGACGGATTGAACGGTTGGCGGTGAATCTGGCCGATGAGGTTTCCCGGAGGCAGCTGGTGGCGGAGTTGGACAATGACGAGTACGTCCAGGCCGTGACCCAGTTCCAGGCCGAACTCGCCGTTGACGAGGCGAACGTGGTGGGGGCTAAAAGCGCCCTGGATATCGCCGGCCGTGACCTGGAACGGATCAGCCGGCTGCGTGAACGGGGTGTCGCCTCAGAGGCGAATCTGGACTCGGCCCGGGCAATAAGCTGGCGCGGGCGGCCCAGCTCGCGGTCGCCAGGGCCGGGGTGACCCGGGTCGAGGCGGCGCTGGAAACCGCCCGCATCCGGCTGAGCTATACCCGGATTACCGCCGACTGGAACGGCGGCGACGACAGCCGGGTGGTGGCCGAGCGCCTCATAGACGAGGGGGCGACCGTCGATGCCAACACGCCGCTGCTGCGCATCGTCGAACTCAACCGCTCACCGGCGTCATCTTCGTCGCCGAACAGGACTACGGGCGGCTGCAGCCGGGCCAGGCCGTCTCGCTGACCACCGACGCCTACCCGGGCACGTTTTTCGACGGCCGAATCGAACGGATCGCCCCGGTATTCCGCGAGGCGTCCCGGCAGGCCCGGGTCGACGTCTTCAGGGGTTACAACCGGGAGGTGCGGGTAGAACTCGCCCCCGACCAGGTGAAAGCCCTTGGCATTCCCCTGAACCGGATCCTGCAGGCCATCCGCGATGCGAACCTCGACCTGCCGGCCGGCAGGATTGAACAGGGCAGTTACGATGTCACCCTCCGGACACCGGCGGAGTTCACCCATCTCGACCAGATCCGCAACACGGTGATTTTCCAGCAGGATGGGGCCGCGGTGACCCTGGGCCAGGTGGCCGAGGTCCATGACACCTACGAAAAACTGCGGCGCCTCGTCCGGATCGACGGGGAGCGCGGCATCCGGGTGGCTATCCGCAAAGAAGCCGACGCCAACACCGTGGAGGTGGCCAGGCAGGTCCTCGCCGAAATCGAGGAGGTCAATCGCAGCTACCCCAGGGTTCGTATCATCCCGGTAATCAACCAGGGAAACGTCATCGAGCGTTCGATCGCCAATGTGGTTCAGTCGGTCTTCTACGGAGGGGGGCAGGCGATCTTCGTCCTGTTCTTCTTCCTGCGCAACATCCGCAGCACGCTGGTCATTTTCCTGCCGCTGGTCTTCGTCCGCGGGGTAGCCGGCATCCTCTTCCAGAAAATGGCGTATGTGATCATCTTTTCCCTGACCTGCTCGCTGCTGGTCTCCCTCAGCCTGATACCGATGGTCGCTTCCCGCCTGTTGAAGCCGCGTGGGCAACAACCCACCCGGGGCCGCGCAGCCTGGCTCCGCGCCCTCTCCGAGCAAGCGGGCGAGGTGTTCCGAAAGCTCGACACCGGCTATCGCAATATCCTGCGTTAGGTCCTCCGCCACCGCTGGCGGACCGTCCTTGCCGCCGCAGCCATACTAGGCGCCAGCCTGCTGCTGCTGCCGTTGATCGGCACGGAATTTCTTCCCCCCAGCGACGAAGGGGAAGTGCGGGTGACCGGTGAGATGGAAATCGGCACCCGACTGGACCTGGTCGACCGGCAGGGTCGGCTCATGGAAGAAATCTCAAGGCCGCAGTGCTCGAGGCCGTCTCCTCGGTGATCAGCGTGGGGGCCTCGGGGTTCAACCCCAGCGACGCCGCCCGGGCGGAAATCCGCATCCCCCTGGTCCCTACCTCCGAGCGGAAGCGCTCCAACACTGAGATCGCCGCCGATCTGCGCGAAAGGCTCGACGGTCAAATCCCCGGCATGGTCGTGCGCACCCGGGCACCCAGGATCTCATCCCCCGTTCGGTCGGCTATGACCTGGTGATTGCCGGCAATTTCGAGGAGCAGCAGAAGGCCTTCCGGGAGTTGCTCGTCTCCCTCGTGATGGCTCTGCTGCTGGTCTACATGGTGCTGGCCTGCCAGTACGAGTCCCTGCGCGAGCCCGTGGTGGTCATGGTTTCCGTGCCCGTTGCGGCAGTGGTGTCCTGCTCACCCTTTTTCTTACCGGCACCACCCTCAACCTGCAATCCTACATCGGCTGCATCATGCTGGGGGGAATCGTGGTCAACAACGCCATCCTGCTGGTCGATCAGGCCGGTAAACTCAGAATCGAAAGGATAATCCCCATGAAAGCGACCGGACCGTCCCGATTACTGCTCCTGGTTCTGGTCCTGCTGCTGAGCTCACCGGCCGCCGGCCCGGCTCAGCCCGACTCTCCTGCCGCTCAGCAAGGCAAGGTGCTCGAACTCTCCGTCGAGGAGGTCGCCCTGCTCGTCCTGCAGAACAACCGCGATCTCCAGGTGCGCCGACTCAACCCGGTGATCGCCGGCACCTTCGAGCAGATCGAACGCGGGGCCTTCGATCCCGAGGTGTTCGCCGAACTGACACATTCCGAGGAGCAGGCAAGCGAGACCGACCGTGCAACCAGCAGCCAGTTCGATGTCGAGGGCAGCGATGCCGCCGCTGAAGCCGGAATCCGCACGCTTCTGCCGACAGGGACCAACATCGAGGGGAAGGTGGAACAATTCCGCAGCACATCCAACCGCGCCCGGGAACAGCAAGTGGCCCGCCTCGGTCTTTCAGTGACCCAGGCACTCCTCCAGGGTTTCGGACCGGCGGTCAATCTGGCCGCCATGGATCCGCGTACGAAAACGGCACCGGTGGAGGATCTGGTCGAGCGCCTGCAGCTTGCCGAAAAGATGCGGCCTGAACTCAACGAGGCACGCATGCGCCTGGAACAGCAGCGCCTGGAAACAGTCGTCACGCGCAACGGCCTGCTTCCCCGTCTCGAATTCTTCATCACCCTGGGCAAGACCGGCTATGCCGATTCCTTTTCCGGCTCGTTTGACGAACTGGACGAGAAATACCTACGACCTGCAGGCGGGCGTCCGTCTGAGCCGTGCCCTCGGCAACCGGACAGCCGAAGCGAGGCACCTGGCCGCCGATACTTCCCGGCAGCAGGCGCAGGAGGCCGTCGACAACCTGCGGCAGCTGGTGCAGCTCGATGTCCGATTGAAGGTCGACGAACTGGAGAGAGTCAGGCAACAGATCTCGGCGACAGCCGCGACCCGGGCCCTGCAGGAAAAAACCCTGTTTTCCGAGAAGGAACGTTTCGAGGTCGGCGACAGCACCACGCTGCTGGTCTCCCAGGCCCAGCGCGACCCGCTGGCCAGTCTTTCTGCTGTCTGGTTGAAAAAAGCCGGGACCTTTGGCCAATCCTGATCAGGGTCAACTTCATGAAATGGAAAGCGGTCAGGCAGATTTTCCCGTCAAGCAGCACCAACGGGATGGCGCTGCTTAACACAAAGATTAAGTTTTTAATTCACCTTAATCATCTCTACACCGCAGCTGCATTTGCCGGGTTTCTGACTGATGGTGCTACAAGGGCATTTTTTACCACAGGCACACGCATATTTGCCTTTGGTCTTAAATGTTCTCTCCTCTCCACCAAACAGGAGAACCGCGGTGCCATCGCCCACGCTTTTAACCTTGACTTTTGCCATATCCTTACCGCAGGAACATTTCCCCGGGTTATTGGAGAGGGTGTTGCAGTCGCAGGCGGCACCGCAATTGCAGGCATACACTTCCTGACCTGGCACTAATTTCATTTCAGGATGTGCTGGTTGTGTCATTTTCGGATGTGCCGCATCTGAATGCGCCGGGGGTGCCTCGACGCCGGCCTTGCCGGCAGTTGTCGTTGTACTGCTGCATCCGGACGCGATCAAACCAGCAAATAAAACGAGAACTGAGATAAAAATGCTTGCTTTTTTCATGACTTCCTCCTGGCAAATTTAGATGGTTAACTACTTACCCTTCAAAGGAGCCTATAGGAATTTCAGGCATAAATCAAATTTTTCTCCGAAAGTTCAGAAAATCCAGCCGGGGTCAGGTTCATATCAGCAGAGAGAATGATACCCGGGATACGTTTTGTTATGGAAATACAGGACGTTTCCCTGGCCTGCGAGCCCTCTGTGTGCGCCTTGATTGAGGATGAATCATTCTCATATCCCTCGTTCGTTACTAATCCCACATCCGCGGCGCCGGCAGCCCTCTTAAAATTGCCGGGCTGCTTTCGCCAACGATTCCCTGGCATTTTCAAGGTTATCCGATCCCGCAGGACTGAGGGTGTCCTCCACACGAAGAGAGCGGATATCGGTAAATCCGATGAAAGCGAAAATCGTTTCGAGATAAGGTTTCTGGAAATCGTAGGCGGCCATAGGCGAATCGGCAGGGTACCCACCACCGCTTGCCAGGATAAGCTGGAGTTTTTTGCCGGTGACAAGACCCGTGTAGCCTTTCTCAGAGTCATAGGCGAAGGTGAGGCCGGGTTGGACGACGATATCGATGTATTGTTTCAATCGGTACGGAATGGAAAAGTTCCACATGCCGGTAGAAACCACCACCTTGTCCACTGCCTTGAGTTGCTCGATGTTCCTGACCACCTCCCCCCAGGCGCGTGCCTCCTCCTCCGTATGATCGAGACCACGCATCACTTTGTACTTGCCGGAGGCGGCTGTGAAATCAAAATCCGGGAGATCAGCTTGCCATAAATCCCTTTCCTCGATGATATCCTGCGGGTTGTTCGATTGATAGGCATCAAGAAAAAACCTGGCTGCCCGGATCGAAAATGCCGGATCTCCCATCGGGCTCGCTTTGATATGCAGTATTTTTGCCATGGTCGACCTCCTTCTGTTGAGTTCAGGTTGATTTTGAGCAATAGAAATTTAAGTTGGCCGCTTTCGAGGACTGAAACGACATGGGGTCAGGTCGTGGCAATAGACATGTATCACATTCGCCACGACCTGACCCCGTCTTTTGCCACCGCTTCCTCACACGGTTTTTCAGATTTTCTGTGGTTGCCCGTCCGGCAGGCGACTCTGCGCATCCTCTTCAATGGCCATATGCATATGCCCCCTGCCCCATTATGAAGGAAGGGTATCGGACATCGTCGGGCATATGGCCATCTTCACGATCTGTTGTCTCACGCCTTCGCAGATCGTGTGCTTACTCCTTTATATTTGGCATACAGATCGTGAACCCTGTGCCGCATGTCGTGGATTACCTTTGAATCCTTTTCGGATAGCCACCTGGGTTCACTGATGGAATAGATGAACTTGGCCAGTTCGTCGATCGACGCCTCAGTGGCACTGCACCATTCACCGGTGCACTCGATATCAAAATCCGCAGCCTCCTTGATGTCATGTTCAAGCAGGCTGATCGAGTTGTCCAGGCTGGACATGAATTCCCGGTGGGCTATCAGAAACGACTCAACCATTTCATTTTGCCGTTTCATATCGCTACCTCCTGATGCCGTAGCAATCAGTTATCCGCCGATGGCACGGAAGGTTCAGCCACCGAAGTCATAATCGAAGAGCACACCCGCAGTGTCATTGTATCTGTTATTGAGATTCGAAAAGCCGGCCCGTATATCTTCCCGTTCAGGCCTCCATTCGGTCGGACATTCCGTCCGCAGTTTTTCGATCCTCTCATCCAGATCGGCCATAACCATATGAAGCCCGTTTACCTCCCCAAACATCCGCTGCTTGTCACCGGTGGGCAGACGGTCCATCTTGCTGATTACATCGTACAGTCTTGCTTTCCATAAGGTGAGTTCAATATCCACACCCTTGCAGTAATCTTTAATTTCCATGGTAATCTCCTTTCAGGATTAAACCTGGCCATTACCTTGCAATACGTCCCTAAAGCCCGTATCGGCATGTAATGATGAATGAGGGCTGCTTCCGGCTCGTCGCTGAAATTTGAGCTGGTATGCAAAAATTTCTGCAATCGACCACGGATCTCAGCGCTACACGATGCGTGGAAGGATTCGTGGGAAATTGAGAAATTACCGGTTGAGTAAAAAGACATCCGCGCCCTCTTGACTGTAAATGCCGGAACTGCCGGCCAGGCTAATGATTAAACAGATTCTTCCTGGCAGAGATGCTCCGGCCTGCTATGCTTTGGGGCTTCTGGCAGATTATCAGCTAACCTCCAAAGGACTGAGGATCGTTGGGATTCAGGCTACATTGACACGTAGCGGCAATAGAACCTTTCCGTGTCGAATCGATCCTGTGTATTGTATTATAAGCTGTTCATGCCCTATAACAAGTTTAGGATGACTAAAATATTCCTGTTCATCGGTGACGGAATTTTTGCCTATGACCGGAGACGAGGGCAGTGCGATCCCGGACGACCCTCGGCCAGGGACTCATCGTTTTCGCATCACCCGCCGCCATGTAGCCTGAGCCCCTTACTTTCCGCACATTATTTGACCGCTGGTCCTGTAATTGCTATTATGAACAGATCAGCAAGGTGGGGATCCTGGGGAATGTTCGACCTCACGACCGGAAGCGAGGACCGGAGCTGTAGCCGCCTTCGTCATCCATGACGGCGGCATGTGTCCGAGACGTAAAAACAAGGAGGTGTTTGCATGGAGACCAGGCGCGGCAAACTTCTCCTGACGGGAACGATCCTCGCCTATTGCCTGATCGGTGCGGAAATCATCATCATGATTTCCCCGTTCGCCCTGTATTTCTATTCCGTCTATGGGCCAATCCTCAATCTGCTGGCCTCCTCCCCGATGACCAGTTGGCTGACGGAATTTTTCCTGCCCCACCTGATTTTTCCCGACAATCTGCTGCTTAACGCCATATCCTACCTGCAGGTCTGCCTGGTGCTCGGCCTAGTGCTGTTCTTCAGCGCGGCGGTCCCGCTCTACTATGGCAGGTTTACCGGCAAGGGGGTTGTCCGGTTCGGTTTTTATGCCAGGATACGTCACCCTCAGTATCTCTTCCTGGCTATATCCGGCTTCGGCCTCCTGCTCTATTGGCCGCGGTTCATCATCCTCATTATCTACATCACCATGCTTTATGTATATTATCTTCTCGCCCACATTGAAGAGGAGAGGATGAGGCATGAGCAGCCTCTCGACTATGAGGCATACATGCGGACGACGTCGATGTTTTTGCCCTGCGAGCCGGGCGGCAGGATTTTCCGCCTGTTGTTCGGCTGGATCCGGCCCCGCCGGCTTGGGCTTCTCGCCAGTTATTTCTGCGCCTTGGCTTTCGCTGTACTATTGGCCCTGTCGGTGCGAAATTTTGCCGGCAGCACCATCCCCAGCGCCCTGGAAAACCGGACCGGGACAATGCTCGTCTCGGTTTTTCCTAGGCCAGCCGCGGAAATGCACGAGGTCTACCGAATCGCTCTCGACAATGCTGCCGTACAACAGGCCCTCGATGCGAAAAAAGGAGTCAATCTGGTCTATATCATGCCCGGCGATTTTTTTCTCATGGCCATTGTAACCGACGAAAGCCGCCTTTTCTCCGATGACATGATCGCCCGTTTTCCTGAGATCCTGGAATGGCATGAACACAAATTCAAGGGTGGTCTGGGTAAATTTTTCCGCATTTTCTACAATTTCGTCAAAACCCTCAACACGGTGGAAACCGATTACGATACCGAGCGCCTGGT
This sequence comes from Desulfobulbaceae bacterium, assembly GCA_031389785.1. Lineage (GTDB taxonomy): Bacteria > Desulfobacterota > Desulfobulbia > Desulfobulbales > Desulfocapsaceae > Desulfoprunum. The sequence goes on from JANMSX010000111.1 coordinate 31,432, forward strand.
ATTCGTGCAGGTCAGAAAACCGGACGGTTCGCCTGCCTTGCCGGAAAATATCTTCGACCTGGGCCTGCAGAGACTGCCTGCCCTTATCGTCGATATCGACAGCGACAGCCGGCAGATCCGTTCGGTGGTCAGGACATCGGAAAGCCACAAGTGGGGATCAATGCCGATGCCGACATTTTAACTTTAAGGTCCCAGCCGTCCACCCGGCCGGAAATGGCTGAAAACGCTGTTGACATGTTTGGTGGTGAGCATCTCCAGGCGGTTGAGCAGGGCAGTGAGAAGCTTATAAGTCGTGTTCAAATCCTCCTGTCCGGTGGCCTGCGAGAGCTCCCTGGCTCTGTTCATGATATCCAGAGCGGTTTTTTCAAGGGATTTGGCTGATTCGATCCGCGGCAGGGTGGTTTCGACAAACAGATTGGTCGCAGAAAGCATCTGGCTCGAGAGATACAGCGACAGAAACCCTCCGCTGACGATGATTGTCATCGATATGAGCGATACCAGAAAGAGCTGCGACTGCATGCTGTACAACCTTCTCATCATTCCCGGGGTTGGGTCCGTCCCCAACTGTGGATATAGAATTCCCGGTAGCCGTTCTCCGGGTCGAAGAGGTTGATCCGGTCAGTCCCGGGCCAGATGTTTCCCTGCGTTACTATGTGCGGCGGGGTGACATAACCGCTCGGGGCCAGACCGGAAAGGAGCCGATTCATCTCATCGATGAGTTGCCAGCCGTGAAAAAGCAGGAGTTCGGGTACTGTGGCCTTCTGATAACTGTTGTTCTGAATGCGCAGAAACGCCGAGGGACTGCCGTCACCGGCCGAGATGCTGAAGGGCGGGCCGTCGGGTGCCTGTCCGTTGAGTACCAGTGCGGGTATGGCATGATCGAAATACAGGTCATTGATGCCAAGTGAATAGTTCCAGCGGGATCCGTACGTTTTCAGCAGCGTCTCCGTGGCTGCCGGCATGTCCATGGTCACCTTGTCGAGGGCTATATCCCGGACTTCGAGCACCGAACAGCCATGGCAGGAACGGATGACCTCGGCCATCGTTTCAGATTTTTTCAGGGCGATGGCAAAGCGACTGTCCGTGAATATAACGGTTGCGGCAGTGCCTGCCGAATCGGCGATGACGAAGTGGGCGGCGACTCGGGCGACCTCGAGGGAATCCGTGGTGACGTTCACTTGGATCGGTGTCCCTGCAACGGGGCCGGGGAACGGAGCGACATGCCATCCGAGTATGGGGATATCGGCTGTCCGGAACTCTGCCGGATAGCCGGAGTTTGCCACCCCGTCCATTCCTCCGAGGATGAGCCCGTTCGGTTTCAGCGCCAGTGCTTCCTTGAATATGGCCTCACGCCTGCTGTCCTTGCTGCCGATGTCGAGGAAATGCACTTTCCAGCCGATGGCTGCTCCGGCTTCCCTGACTCCTGTTCCGACGCCAAGGATGCCGGCATTTCACAGATCCTCGCCGATATAGACTACGGTCTTGCCGGCCAGGGCGGCAGGGCCTTTCGGAGGCAGCGGCCAGTCGTTGGTGGGCCGGGTGGCCTTCTCGGCGAGTGCGCGGGACAGTTCGATGCCGGCCTGCCGGCTGTTCGCCGGGGTCGCAATGAAAAGGATCGTGAGAAGGGAAATCGTCAAGCGGAGGGGCAGCCGAGCGCACCTGCGGTTCAGTATCAGGCATATCACGAAATTCTCTTACTGCGAACCATTTCAGCCAATTTACGGCAAGATCTCTATTACTCCCGTTAATCTCGTTTCCGCTATTGTCAGGCCCGACCCTTCGTGACGGTCCGTTACCCTGTTACAGCATCCGCCTCATTCCCAGCCCAACCGGGAAGCGAGGCGGATGGTGCGAAGGTTTAAGGCAGTTTATGCGGTTTACATACATCTTCAGCCTTTGCCACGCTCCGGCCGCAGCCCTCGCAGTAGTGGGTTGCAGGTCGAATCAGGGCAATATAGGCCTTGGGGTCTTTGGTCTGGAGTTCCTCTTCAACATATGCACACAGAGTTTTGTGTTTCTCTTCACTCATGGTATACCTCCATTATTATTCATTGATTGTCTCTCTGTTCATCGCAGCAGGTTGGCAGCGCTGACAGATCGTCGGGGTTGGCTTCACGGCAGCCTGACTTAAAGAGTAAACACCGGGCCGTGCCTGTCAAGCAACGGGCGGGTCCCGCTGCTGGGCATTTCCATGGCGATGACGATACCGGGTAGCTGATTGCCTGCAGGCACAGAGAAAAAGGGGACAGATATATTTTTAACGCCCCAGGGCCTTGTCATGATGCGCTGGCTCACCCTGAAATCCGGCCTTGAGGCCATTTCTGCTCGTCGATCGATACTCATTGGCTCCGGGCAACCTCCCCCTGCGGTCGCTACCGCCTGCGGCTCATGCTCGCACTTTCACTATCTGTCCTCCTGACATAGGGTCACGATTCTGCCCTTGCCTTCCCTCTGTATTTATGCTCCTATTTTCCCGATTGAAACTTCCAGACTGAATGAGCAATACTTGAGCAGGACAATATCCTGTCCCTCAACGAGAGGCATGGGTTCTTCCATGGCCGACTGCCATGAAAATCTCTTCGCAATTCCAGATTTTCCAGCTGCCGTTGCGATGCTCAATGGACAAACTCATAGATACCCGAAGATAGGTGGCAGGAATTTACATAATGAAAACAACAATGAAGCAAAAGGCAATAACATCAGCTGTTGGAATAGTCATAGCAATCGCACTGTTCTTTGCAGCAGGGATTCAGATACCCCTCCTGGACACGAAAACGGATGCCTATTTTAATGCCGCATTAACCAAAGCAGGATTTGCCTATGCCACCTGCCGGGCTATCAATGCCTCCGTATCGGTTATCAAGGAATCAAGCCTCCAGTTGGAACCTGCCGGAGTAGGGGTCTCACTGGCGGTGGGACAGGTTCTGGACCCGATTGACGACATGACGGAACGATTATCCGATGTCCTGGTGACTGCCATCACATCCCTGGGTGTGCAAAAATTATCCTATGAAATCGGCGTTTCCCTCGCACCACAGGTATTTGCTGTGTTTCTTTTGCTCTTTTCAATGCTTGTCCTGTTTGAAAATGAGAGAACCGTCTCACTGCGCAGGATTACTGCGCGAATTCTGATACTCATTGCGGTCCTGCGATTTTGCCTTCCAGTATCATCAATTGCGAACGAGTATATTTATAACAATTACTTCGAGGAACAAATTTCAAAGGCCAACAATGAATTGACTCTTCATTCCAAGGTATTCGATCAATTGGGAGATATTGTCATTCCCGATTCCGCCGGTTTTTGGGAAACATTTGGGACCAGCACATCATTAATAAAAACCATGTCGATAGAATTGAAAAATGCCCTTAAGGCTTCTGTCACAAATATGGGGAAAATAATAGAAAATCTTTTGAATTTGACATTTCTCTATGTTGGAATATTCTTAATTCAAGTTATTGTTTTTCCTCTATTGATATTCTGGTTTTTTATAAAAATCGCCAACACCCTGTTCCAAACACACTTCCCGGTAGTGCTGGGTCATACACAACCTGTCGACAAGCAATAAAATGCTCCTCGCACAAAAATGGGTTTATACATGCCGTTCAGTCACATTCAGACAGCCACTGAATCCGTCTGATCAATTTTTCCAAAGGAGGTATCCCCATGATGCAGAAACTTTTTCGACACGTATTGATCCTCGGAGCCGTCGTCTTTATGGCTCTCGGGTCTCTCGCCCAGGCCGAAGCCCCCAAGGTCGAAACCCAGGTGCCCGGCTATTACCGCATCCAGCTCGGCCAGTTTGAAATAACTGCCCTGTACGACGGCGCTCTCGAGCTGGACACAAATCTTCTGAAGGATGTCAGTGAGGCCGACCTGCAGCGCCTGCTGTCCCGCATGTTTGTCGGCAATCCCAAGATGCAGACGGCGGTGAACGCCTACCTGATCAATACCGGCAGCCACCTGGTGCTGGTCGATACCGGCGCCGCCAAGTTGTTCGGTCCCTCCCTTGGCTATGTGCTGCAGAACATGAAGGCTTCCGGCTATGAGGCGGCCCAGGTCGATACGGTCGTCATCACCCACCTGCACGGCGACCATATGGGCGGGTTGAACGACGCCGGCGGCCAGCCGCTTTTCCCGAAGGCCAAAATCCTGGTCTCAGAGGCAGACAACGAGTTCTGGCTGTCACAGAAGGTCGCTGATGGCTCGCCGCCGGAACTCCAGCCTTTTTTTAAGACAGCTCGCGACAGCGCCGCTCCGTATCTGAAAAGCGGACAGTGGCATACCTTCACGGACGGCAGTGTCCTGGTGCCCGGAGTTCAGGCGGTCAAGGCTAACGGCCATACGCCGGGGCATACTGCATTTGCCGTTGAGTCCGAGGGGCAGAAGCTGCTGATCTGGGGCGATCTGGTGCACGCCCACGCCGTGCAGTTCGCCAAACCGGGCGTTTCCTTCGAGTACGACATCGATCGGAAACAGGCCGTCATCACCCGACTCAGCATCATGAAAGCCATGGCGGACAGCAAATCCCTGGTGGCCGGCATGCACCTGCCCTTCCCCGGCCTCGGCCATGTCCGGGAGGACGGCAAGGACAGTTACAGCTGGGTGCCGATAGAGTTTGCGCCGCTGTCGAAGGCAGCAAATCAATAAATCAATGGGCCTGACTCTGCATACAATCCGGCCTGGCGCGACCAGGCCGCTGTCAGGTTCTGCCGCGGCGGCCCTGGTCTTGAGACCAATGGAAATATCGACTGGGAATTTCAGGCAAAGGAATTTTCAGGCAGAATGCAGATTGCACCATAAACGGCAGTTGATCCCAGCGCCCCGGGCCTGATACCTCTGCAACGATCCCTCGGGGATCATCCCTCTCCGCCCCCCATCCCCTCTCTCTAGGTTGTAAGCCTAGTCCCCTTCAGCTTTTTCTGCAGAGAGAAATAGGTTTTGTACCGATTGTCCGACCATATGAGATCAAATACTATCCGTCAAAAGATCCCCCGCCGGCTGGAGAGAAGAGATTTTACCTTTCCCTTAATACTTTCTCCCCGCTGCAGCAATCAAATGATGGAGTGGTACATCGATGTCCAGGTCACGCGTCAATCGCGATATTCTCAGTCCGATTTCCTTTCTCAGCCGCAGCGCGAGGGTCTATCCGGACAAGGTCGCAGTGGTATACGGCAAGCGCCACTTCACCTACAGGCAATTCCAGACCAGGGTCCACCAACTCGCCAACGCCCTGCTGGCCAGGGGTATCGGCGCCGGCGAAAAGGTGGTGTTCATCTGCCCGAACACCCCGCCGCTTCTCGAGGCCCACTATGCCGTACCGATGATCGGGGCCGTTCTGGTCTGTGTCAACACCCACCTCTCGCCCCTTGAATACCTGTATATAATCGATCATTCCGACGCCAGTGCCGTCTTCATCGACAATGAATTCGCCGCCCAGATCCACCCGATTGTCGATGAGCTTGACAAAGTCAAACTGTTCGTCAATATCTGCGAGTATACCTGCTCCCCCCTGTTGAAGGGTCCGGAGTACGAGTCGTTTCTCGTCGCCGGCGCCGGGACGCCGCCCGAGGTGCAGGGCGTCACCGATGAGGATGCGATGATCGCCATCAACTACACCTCCGGGACCACCGGCAAGCCCAAAGGGGTCATGTGCAGTCACCGCTCCACCTGCCTGCACGCCCTGGGCGAGATCATCGAATCGTCACTCGAACCGGACTCGGTCTATCTCTGGACCCTGCCGATGTTTCACTGCAACGGCTGGGGCTTCGCCTGGGCGGTCACCGCGGTCGGCGCTACCCATGTCTGCCTCCGCCACAGCCTGCCAAGGGAAATCTTCCACCTGATCGAAAAGGAAAAGGTGTCGCATCTCTGCGCCGCCCCCAATGTCCTCCTGCTGATGATCTGCTTCCCGGAAGCGACCGAGGTCAAGCTGCGCCGCCCCCTGCATGTCCTCACCGCCGGGGCCTCGCCTTCGCCGGCCATCATCCAGGGCATGGAGGAGATCGGCGCCAACATCACCCACGTCTACGGCCTGACCGAACTGCATGGCCCCCACAGCGTCTGCGCCTGGCAGGCCCCATGGATCGAACTCGATCCCGACACCGTCGCTAGGATGAAGTCCCGGCAGGGGGTACCCTACGCCACCAGCCTGCACATGGCCGTGGTCGACCCGATGTCCATGCAGCCCGTGCCCGAGGACGGCCAGAGCATGGGCGAGGTGGTGATGCGGGGCAATAATGTCATGCTCGGCTATTACAAGGACCGGGAGGCTACGGAGATGGCCTTCCGGGACGGCTGGTTCCACAGCGGCGACTTGGGCGTGGTCCATCCTGACGGCTATATCCAGATCATGGACCGGGCCAACGACATCATCGTCAGGGGAGGCGACATCATCTCCTCGATTGAGATCGAGGAGGTCATCAGCCGCCATCCCGACATCCTGGAGGTGGCGGTGGTCTCGGCCCCGGACCCGGTCTGGGGGGAGGTGCCGAAGGCCTTCGTGGTGTTGAAAAGAGGCCGCACAGTCACTGCCGATGAGGTTATCGCCTTCTGTCGGGAAAACCATGCCCAGTTCAAGGCCCCGAAGACCGTGGAATTCTGCCAGCTGCCGAAAACGGCCACCGGCAAGACCATCAAGGCGCAACTGAGGAGCCAGGAATGGCTGGGATTTGACCGCAAGGTGAGCTGAACCGGCGACGACGGCCTTTCTGGAAAAACGCAAGACGCATTTCAGCGGAAACCGTGACGCCTGAGCGTCATAGCCCATAACCCTTACAGGGAGCGAGTATAAAATGAATAAAGTTGTCATTGTCAGCGGCTGCAGGACAGCCGTAGGAGCATTCGGCGGCGCTTTGAAGGATGTGCCGGTGGTTGACCTGGGGGCCCTGGTCCTGCGGGAAACCTTGCAGAAGGTCGGCCTGCGGCCGGTCAGAGGCGGCGATTTCCAGGAGACCGTGCCGAAAAAACTGGCCGACCAGGGAGAGATCGCCCTGGAGAGCAAATACGGGGTCTGGGATTCCCAGCTGCGCGAGATCGCCATCGATGAGGTCATCATGGGCAATGTCCTGCAATCGGGCCAGGGCCAGAATCCCGGCCGGCAGGCCATGATCAGGGCCGGTCTCTGCAAGGAGACCCCGGCCTTCAGCATCAACAAGGTCTGCGGGTCCGGCCTCAAGGCGATCGCCCTCGCCGCCCAGTCGATCATGACCGGCCAGGCCGAGGTGGTGATGGCCGGCGGTCAGGAGAATATGAGCCAGGCGCCGATGGCCCTGCTGAAAGGCCGCTGGGGTCACCGCATGGAGATCACCGGGGTCGGCGAGATCCACGACCTGATGGTCTTTGACGCCCTCTATGAGATTTTTTACGGCTACCATATGGGCGTCACCGCCGAGAACATCGCCAAACTCTATAATATCAGCCGCAAAGACCAGGACCGGCTGGCCTGCCTCAGCCACGCCCGCGCCATGGAGGCGATCGACAGGGGCTGGTTTGCCGAGGAAATCGTACCGGTCAAGGTACCATCCCGCAAACAGGAAATCATCGTCGATCGGGACGAGCGGCCGATGGCCACCAGCATGGAAAAACTTGCCAAGCTGCGGCCGGTTTTCGCCAAGGACGGCACGGTCACGGCCGGCAACGCCTCCGGCATCAACGACGGCGCCGCGGCGGTGCTGCTGATGAGCGCGGACAAGGCCAGACAGCTCGGCCTCAAACCGCTCCTGACCATCGAGGGTTTTGCCTCCGGCGGTCTTGACCCGGCCTACATGGGCCTCGGTCCGGTGCCGGCGATCAAGCGGGCCCTGCGTCAGGCCAAAATGACCATTGCCGATATCGAGATGATCGAACTGAACGAGGCCTTCGCCTCCCAGGCCATCGGCTGCATGCTCGAACTCGGCATCGAGGTGGAGAAACCGAACCAGCTCGGCAGCGCCATCTCGATGGGCCATCCGGTCGGCTGTACCGGCGCCCGGCAGATGGTCACCACCATCTGCCAGATGCAGCGCAACAACCAGGCCACCGGCCTGATCAGCATGTGTATCGGCGGCGGTCTGGGAATGGCCATGGTGGTCAGCAACAAGGCCTGATAAACCGGGGCCGGCGTTTCGTGACGACCGGCCCTTCACAATCAGTTTCGGGAGCATAACATGCACGTGAAAACCTTAGGTATGATCGGGGCCGGCCAGATGGGCGGAGGCATAGCCCAGGTCGCTGCGGCAAGCGGTCTCTCTGTCGTCCTCCAGGATATCTCAAACGAATTCGTCGAGCGCGGCCTGGCGGCGATCGCCAAAAACCTGCGGCGCAGCGTCGATAAAGGCAAGATGGGCAGCGATGAGGAAAAGGCCATCCTTGGCCGGATCGCCGCCGTCACCGATCTGACCGCCATGCGCTCGGCCGACTTCGTCGTCGAGGCCGCCTCCGAGAACGAGGAGATCAAGTTCAAGATCTTCTCTCAGCTCGATGAGATCTGCCCGCCCCATGCCATCCTCGCCTCCAACACCTCGTCCATCCCGATCGGCCGTATCGCCTCCCGGACCAGGAGACCGGACAAGGTGATCGGCATGCACTTCATGAACCCGGTGCCGGTGATGAAGCTGGTCGAGGTGATCCGCGGTCTTCCCACCTCCGACGAGACCTACAGGATAACCGTCGAACTCACCGAAAAGATGGGCAAAACCCCGGCCCAGGCCAACGACTTTCCCGGTTTCATCGCCAACCGGATCCTGCTGCCGATGATCAACGAGGCCATATTCTGCCTCTATCAGGGGGTGGGCGACCGGGAATCGATCGACACCGTGATGCGGCTCGGCATGAACCACCCCATGGGCCCCCTGGCCCTGGCCGACCTGATCCGGTCTCGACACCTGCCTGGCGATCCTCAATACCCTGCACCAGGGCCTGGGCGACCCGAAATACCGGCCCTGTCCCCTCCTCCGCCAGTATGTCGAGTCCGGCTGGCTGGGCCGCAAGACCGGCAGGGGCTTTTACCAGTATTGATCACAACCGAAGGCCGCAAAAATGGCGGCTCCGCACCGGTGCGCCATCCTCCTGATCGATCCGGGACAGCGAGGCCGACACCGGTTCTCACTCAACTTGCAGCAATGGGAGCACTACAATGAACTTCGAACTGACTGAAGAACAGAATCTCATCCGTGACATGGTACGACAATTCGCCGAGACCGAGGTCGCGCCCTCCGCCGCCGATCGTGACGAGCAGGAACACTTCGACCGCGACCTGATGTTTGCCCGGCTCGCCGATCTCGGCCTGACCGGTATCGTCTTTCCCGAGGAATACGGCGGCGCCGGCGCCGATTATCTCAGCTATGCGATCGCAGTCGAAGAACTGTCGAGGGTCTGCGCCTCGACCGGGGTGACCCTGTCCGCCCATCTCTCCCTCGGTTCCAACCCGATCTATCTGTTCGGCACTCATGAGCAGAAGGTAAAATTCCTGATACCGCTGGCCCAGGGCACCGCCATGGGCGCCTTCGGCCTGACCGAGCCGGCCGCGGGCTCCGATGCCGGCGGCACCAAGACCACGGCGGTGCGGGATGGCGACGACTGGATCCTCAACGGCACCAAGATCTTCATCACCAATGCCGGCGAGGCCGATATCTATGTGGTCTTCGCCAGGACCGACAAAGAGGCCCAGAAACATCACGGCATCAGCGCCTTCATCGTCGAGAAGGGGACGCCGGGATTCTCGTTCGGCAAGAAGGAAAAGAAGATGGGCATCCGCTCCTCACCGACCATGGAGCTGGTCTTCGAGAACTGCCGGATCCCCGTCGACAACCTGCTGGGTGAAGAGGGCAAGGGCTTCAAGGTGGCGATGAAGACCCTTGACGGCGGCCGGATCGGCATCGCCTCGCAGGCCCTCGGCATCGCCCAGGGCGCCCTCGACGCGACCGTGGCCTATGTCACCCAGCGGGAACAGTTCAACAAGCCGATCGGCACCTTCCAGGGGGTGCAGTTCCAGCTCGCCGACATGGCGACCCAGATCGAGGCGGCACGGCTGTTGATCTACAATGCCGCCTATCGCGCCAGCGCCGGCCTGTCCTATTCTCAGGAGTCGGCCATGGCCAAACTGTTCGCCAGCGAGACGGCGATGAAGGTCACCACCCAGGCCGTGCAGCTGCATGGCGGCTACGGCTATACCCGTGAATTCCCGGTCGAGAGGATGATGCGCGACGCCAAGATCACCGAGATCTACGAGGGAACCAGCGAGGTCCAGCGGATCGTCATCGGCAGCGCGCTGACCCGTTGAAAAAGGGGGAACTACTCCCGCCCCTCAATGACAGACGGAGGCTTTGCCCCCGGTTATGGAGACTGTAATGGAATCTACCCGTGAAATATACTGGAACGTCGGGCATGGGCTGGCCACCCTCGGGCCCATGTACCTGCTGGCCCTTGTCGCCTTCTCCCTGCTGGCCTACGGCTGCCTCCGGCGGATCAGGGTATATCGACTCGGCCGGCCGCTGAATCGCCTGGACCAGCCCCTGGCCCGGTGCATCGCCATGCTGCGGAACATGCTGCTGCAGAGCCGGGTCCTGCGGGTGAAGGGGCCGGGTATCGCCCATGCCGTGTTTTTCTGGGGCTTTCTCCTGCTGTTTATCGGTACCGGCCTGATCGTTGTCCAGGCCGATTTCACCGACCTGCTGTTCGATGTGGTCTTTCGCGATCTCGGCCTTGAATGCGAGGTCCTCTCCCACACCGTCTTTCTCGCCGGCCTGGTGGCGGATGGCAGACTTTCCCTCCAGAAGGGTGACGACTTCAAGTGCACCTACCATGATTCATGCTATCTCGGGCGCCACAACGGCATCTACGAACCGCCCCGTCGGCTCATCGAGGCGGCCGGCGGCCGGATCGTCGAAATGGCCAGGAACCGCGACCAGGCCTTCTGCTGCAGTGCCGGCGGCGGCCGCATCCTCGCCGAGGAAAAACTCGGCAGCAGGATCAATATCAAAAGGGTTGAGCAGGCCAGCGCCACAGGGGCCGGCCTGCTCCTCGCCAACTGCCCGTTCTGTCTGACCATGTTCGAGGACGGGGTGAAGGGGGCGAATGTCGAGGAAACGCTCAGGCCAAAAGACATCGCCGAACTCCTGGCGGAACGGCTGCCGGCCTGATCCGCCCCTGCCGGGTTTCCAGCCGGGGCTTGCTGCCGATGAACAACAATTTTTCAGGTGGAGGAAGAATATGAAGCTGCTTGTGTGTATCAAACAGGTTCCGGACATGGAATCGAAATTCAGGATAGATGCGGACGGCGTCTGGTATGACCGCGGCGATCTCGCCTGGCGGATGAACGAGTACGACGAGTACGCCGTCGAGCAGGCCGTAAAGGTCAAGGAGCAGACCGGGGCCGACCTGACGGTGCTCTGCATCGGTCCCGACCAGGTCAAGGAGACCATGAAAAAGGCCCTGGCGATGGGTTGCGACCGTGGCGTCCATGTCGCCGACGACAAGAGTTATCTCAAAGACCCCTTCGAGATCGCCTCGATGATCAGCGAATTTGCCCGGGACAAAGGCTTTGACCTGATCTTTACCGGCATGCAGTCCCAGGATCGGGGCAGCGGCCAGGTCGGGGTCATGGTCGCCGAGTTGCTGGCCATCTCCGCCGTCACCACCATTGTCGATTTCACCCTGGCGGACGGCAAAATTACCGTCAAGCGCGAGCTCGAGGGCGGCATCAAGGCCAGGGTCGAGACCTCCCTGCCGGCCCTGGTCACCTGCCAGCTGGGTCTCAATACGCCCCGCTACCCGACCCTGCCGAATATCATGAAGGCCAAGAAGAAAGAGATGCTGACCGTGGCCGCAGGCGACCTGCACAAGGCGAGCAGTCTGCAGAAGACCTTGAAAATCGCCTTCCCGGAGAAACGGAGCGGCGGTCTCTTTCTCGAAGGCGAGGTAGGGGATATAGCCGATCGGCTGATCAGAATCCTGAAAGATAAAACCGCCGTGCTGGCCTAGGAGAAAATCATGAAAATCGTGTTGGTTGCAGAATACAGACAAGGAAAGGTTCTCGAGAGTTATCAGGAATTGATCGCCTTCGCCCGGAACTTCGGGGCTGAATCAACCATGTTCCTGGTCGGCGACGGTGCCGGCAGCCTGCCGAAATTCCAGGGCCGGCTCTATCTTGCCGAGGCCTCACAATATGGCGAATACAACCCGGACGCCCATAAACAGCTGCTCCTCGAGGTGGTGGCGAAGGAGCGGCCGGCGATGATCGTCTTCTCGCACAGTTCCTACGGCTGGGACCTTGCCCCGCGGATCGCCGTCGCCCTTCGGGCAGCGCAGGTCTCCGAGGTGGTGGCTGTGGTCGACGGGGGGCTGGTGGTGCCGGCCTGCAATGCCAAGTTGCGCAGGACCGTAACGGGCAGCGGCACGGTGACGGTCGTCACCCTCCAGGCCGGCGCCTTCTCTTCAGCCGAGGCTGAAGGCAGCCCGGAGGTCGTGCCGGTCACAGGTGCTTCCGAGGGGCGAACCAGGCTGTTGGGTTATGAGGCGGCCGAACATGCCGGCGTCGATCTCAGCAAGTCGGAGATCATCGTCAGCGCCGGCCGCGGCGTCGGCAAACCCGAGAATATCGCCCTGGTGGCCGGGCTTGCCAAGGCCCTGGGCGGCGAATACGGGGCCAGCCGTCCGGTGGTCGACGCGCAGTGGGTGGAGCACAACCGCCAGGTCGGCACGACCGGCATGACCGTCTCCCCGAAACTCTATGTGGCCTGCGGGATATCCGGGGCGATCCAGCACTTGGCCGGCATGAAGAAGTCCGAGTTCGTGGTGGCGATCAATACCGACCGCGACGCCCCCATCGGCGATGTCGCCGATGTCTTCGCGGTGGCCGATCTCAAACAGCTCCTGCCGGTCCTGACCGAAAAGCTGCAGGCCCTCCAATAGGCGAGAGGCGGACACCGGCGGTGGGCGGCCATACCCTCACTGCCGGACAACCTCAGCCGCATGCAGGTAACATGACAGACGAAGAACCTGCCAAGTTCCTGAACAGGCTGTCTGTCATTGCTCCGCAGGCATGGGAAACGCTTAGACCTCGTTCCAGTTCCTGCCCTCAGCCGCCCATCATTCCCACCCCGGCCTCCGCCGGGGTGAAGTCTATTCGACAGGCTCACTTGAAAATAGACATTTTCAATACCTGGCAAGCAAGCCACTTCATCCTTGACAACGCCCCCGAGTTCCCGGAGTGTTGCCGGGAAAACGATTTGTCGTTATTAAGCGATAATAAAAGCGATTTTCCTGCCTCTATATCAACTAAGATTCTTGTAACACAAAACAATATCCCCTCCCTTCTTCGAGATTAGCAAATCCAAACTTGTCAAGTTTGCCTACTGGGTTCAGCAGAGAAGATTATCAGGAACTACCTTAACCGACGGGTTGTTCTTGTCGGTTAAGGTAACCAAGTGAAAGACGTGGGTTTTGGTTAGCAGGTTATCGCTATAGGCTGCGATGCATCCGCTTGTGATTGCAAATGCTAAAGACCTTTATGGCAGCATCAACATGCCAAAAATCGAATTATGCACTTCGCTTGAGCGCAGAGTACTGCCCTTTCGTTTTGAGCGTCAGGGTTACAGCTTTATTTGTTCGATTTCGCCAAAACCATCCATGATTACCGTTAAATGCGGCTTCAAAAATTCCTTCATCATTTTCCACACCTCGTCCTTTTTTATAAACAATGGACTCTCCTCCTCCATCCCCATGGGCATCAAAATTTAGTTTTCCTCCGTTGGCTGTCCAATCAAACCAAGCCTTTTCCCCCTGCTTCATAATCAGCTTAATTTCTACACCTTGACCTGGTGAGAGGGTAATTGAAAC
>JANMSX010000113.1:0-64043 GCA_031389785.1 Desulfobulbaceae bacterium
GGATCGCCCTGCAGAGCGACATCCTCGGTGCCGCCTCCTTCGGTATCAACAATGTCCTCTGTCTGTCCGGTGATCACCAGAGTTTCGGCGATAGCCCCCAGGCCCAGAACGTCTTCGATCTCGACTCGATGCAACTCGTCCAGACGGTGCGGCGTATGCGGGATGAGGGGAAATTTCTCAGCGGCGACGAGATCAAGGTGCCGCCGAACATGTTTGTCGGGGCGGCCGCCAACCCCTTTGCCGATCCCTTCAAGATCCGGGTCCCCCGGCTGGCAAAAAAAATTGCCGCCGGTGCCGAGTTCATTCAGACCCAGTGTATCTATAATCTCGAAAAGTTTGAATTGTGGATGCAGGGCGTGTGCGACAGGGGGCTCGAAGAGAAGATCTATATCCTGGCGGGTATCACGCCGATGCGCTCCGTCGGTATGGCCAAGTATCTAAAAAAATCCGTACCCGGGATGGACGTACCTGATGAGCTGATCAAGCGGATGTCGGGTGTGGCAAAGGACAAACAGGCGGCGGAAGGTATAACCATTGCGGTTGAGACGATCCAGCGCCTGAAGGAAGTCAAGGGAGTGAGCGGCTTCCATGTGATGGCCATCGAGTGGGAAGAAAAGGTGCCGGAGATAGTCGAGCGTTCCGGTCTCTACCCGAGGCCGGAAATAGGGTAAAAATCGCGGTTGCGATGTCCCTCAGGGGCGTTACAGTTGCAGAAAGGGGCGAAAGTATGTGCCAGATGCGCGTAGTGATGGAAAAAGACGGTAATGAAGAGGTGATACACGAAAATGTCACGAATATCGATATCCTGGAAAATGGGATCGCCGTTACCACCCTTTTTGAGGGATCCAGTGAGATTGCTGGCGCTGTCATCCGGCGAATGGATTTTCTCTCGGGCAAGGTTTTTCTGGCCCCCGGCTGAGCGATGCACGCCGGTGATCTGGTTCGCCGCGTACTGTTTATGAACAACCTGCCTGGAGAATGCGAGAGTGGGAAATACTGATAAGATAAAGATACTGTTGCAGCACTGGATAGACCATAACAGAGAACATGCCGGCGAATACAGTAAATGGCAGGAGTCGATGGTTGATGAGGGGCAGGGGCCGCTGGCCGGTTATATCGGGGCGGCGGTCCAGGAGATGAGTCGGGTTAATGAGTATCTCGAAAAGGCCCTGGAAGAGGCGGGCGGCAGACTGAAAGAAGGCGAGGAACACGGCCACGATCATCACCACCATCATCATCACTGAGACTTTCCCTGTGCCGGGGTCGCTTTGATTCATACTTGCAGTCTGCACCTGCCAGGATCTGGCCTGCGGCAGACTGCATGACCAGCATGGTTCTGAGATGAGCTGTTCTCGGCCAACGTTTATTTTCCCCTATGTTTTCAGTTGCGGCGCTTCGTAGCACTCACTGAGAACTCCATCCCTGTCACGCTGCTGTCCGTAATTGACGATTCCCCGGGAAAGGTTTTTCGATGAAAGAAGATATTGATTTCTATGATATTTTTCAGTGTTCGAGCTATGGGATCATTGTCACGGACAGGAGAGGGGGCATCACCCATGTCAACGATCAATCCCGGAAGATACTGCGCATTGACGCCAAGCAGCACATAGGGGAAGATATAGCCGGCATCTTGCCGCTCATCGGCAGGTCAACTCACCAGTGTCTCCAGGCCGGCAGGGGTATTCCGGGACACCAGATCCTCGGCAAGCGAGCCAAGCTGATCCTCAATGTCGCCCCGATCAGCCGCGGGTCGCAGACCATCGGCGCCATCTGCAGCTTTCAGGAACTCAGCAGTTTTGAGACCTCCGCCAAAAAACTCGATTCCTATAAGACTCTGAATCGTCAACTCGAAACGATCTTCAACGCCTCCTCCGACGGCATCTGGGTCTGCGACGGTCAGGGGACGGTGATCAGCATCAACCGGGCTTCGGAGCTGCTCAACGGCATCAAAAAAAAGGATGTGATCGGCCAAAACATCAACGATCTGGTGGAGCACAAGGTCTTTGATCAATCGGTGACCACCAAGGTCATGGCCAGCGGTCGGCGGCAGACCGTCATGCAGCATGTAACCAAGACCGGCCGCTATCTCCTGGCCACCGGCACGCCGTCGATTGACACCAACGGCAATATCGCCCTCATCGTGGTCAACGAACGGGATATGACCGAGCTGAATATCCTGCAGGAGCAGTTCGAGCAGAGTCAGAAGATCGGTGAAAAGTTCAAGGCCGAACTCTCTGAGTTGGCCCTCATGGAGCTCAAGCGCAATGAAATCATCGCCGAGAGCAACAAGATGCGCCATGTCCTGCAGACCTCGCTTAAGCTCGCCCATATCGGCGCGTCGAATATCCTCATCTTGGGCGAATCCGGGGTTGGCAAGGGACTTCTGGCAAAACTGATCCATCAGAACAGCCTCCGGCATGAAAACCCGTTTGTCGAAATCAACTGCGCCGCCTTGCCGGAGAATCTGCTCGAAGCCGAACTCTTCGGCTATGAGAAGGGGGCCTTTACCGGGGCCAGTGACAAGGGCAAAGTCGGTCTCTTTGAACTAGCCCGAGGTGGGACCCTTTTTCTCGACGAGATCGGCGATATGCCTCTGCCCCTGCAGGTGAAACTGCTCAAGTATCTCGATGATAAGATGATCAGGCGCATTGGCGGCACCCAGTCGATCCAGGTTGATTGCTCGACTATCGCCGCTACCAACCAGAATCTGCACAGCCTGGTGCAAGCCAAACAGTTCAGGGAAGATCTCTATTACCGCTTGAAGAATTTCACCATCGAGATCCCGCCGCTACGTCAGCGGCCCGAGGATATCGCCGGTCTGGTCCGTTTTTACCTGCAGAGTTTCAACCAGAAGTACAACTACAGCAGGACCATCCATTCACGGGCCATGGCGCTTCTTAGCCGCTACGCCTTCCCCGGCAATGTCCGCGAGCTCAAGAATATTCTCGAAAATGCCGTGGTTATGAGCCCGAGCAACCAGATCGATGAGTATATCCAGATCAGTATAGCAGAGGGACAGGCGACTTCCTTTGCAGCTTCGCATCTGCCTGCAGAAAGCACATCGTTTAATCTGACCCGACAGTTGGAGACGGCGGAAAAGACAATCCTGCTTGCGGCCCGGAAACAGTGCCGCACCACCAGGGAGATGGCAAAAATCCTGGGGATCAGCCAGCCATCGGTGGTCAGAAAGCTACGCAAGCATGCCATCCCTATGCAGACGATTCAATAATGGATCAAGCTGGCAGGCGGCTTGATCGGCACTCTTCTTGTCTTGGCACAAATATTGTCCCGCTCTGAAGTCGGTCAATTTCCCTTTTTTCCTGCGTCTTGCAGGGTCTTTCCCTTTTTGTTTTTCATCCTCTTTCCACATCATTTTTTTTGAGTCATTGTGTCTCTGGAAGGCATGATTCATTATTTGATCAAGATAACACGCTGTATTTTAATTATATATTTATGGTTTGATAATATATTGAATCAATAATTGATCTGCGTTGTGATTGCCCGTTGCTTGTAATGGTCTGAATTTTCAGTATATTGATAATAGTAGACAGGGATGGCCCGGCTTTTGCTAGACAAGGGTATCGACAGTGAGTGAATTCTTCCGGCAGAACAGGCCGGATATGCGAAAATCTAAATCTATTCAACAAAGGAAAGGATATGGAAAATTCTCAGACCAATGCCGCGTTGCACGAACTGCGCAACACGGTGATCGCCAAAGGAAACGTCAGCGGCACGGACCGCTATATCTCGCATGGACAGGGTGCAATTCTGGTCGATGTGGAAGGCCAGGAATACCTCGATTTCGGCGGCGGTATAGCGGTAATGAATGTCGGCCACTCCCACCCCAAGGTCGTCAAGGCGATCAAGGATCAGGCGGAGAAGTTCACCCACACCTGTTTCATGGTCACCCCCTACGAGTCGCCGGTCAGACTTGCGCAGAAACTCTGTGCTGCCGTGCCCGGGACCTCTGAGAAACGCGTGATGTTTGCCAACAGCGGTGCTGAGGCGGTCGAGAATGCCATCAAAATCGCCCGCTACTACACCAAAAAAACGGCCATAATCGCCTTTGAGAATGCCTTCCATGGCCGGACCCTGATGACCATGACCCTGACCTCAAAGGTCAAGCCCTACAAGTTCGGTATGGGTCCCTTCGCCCCGGAAGTCTATCGGATGCCCTATGCTTACTGCTATCGCTGCCCCTACAATCTGAAATATCCCGAGTGTGGCGCCTCCTGTGCCGACCAGCTCGAGAATTTCTTCGTCAATAATGTTGCAGCCGAGCAGACCGCGGCGATCATCATCGAGCCGGTGCAGGGCGAAGGCGGTTTCATGGCCCCGCCCAAGGAGTTCTATACCAAACTGAAGACGATCTGCGAGAAGAATAGCATCCTCTTTATAGCCGACGAGATCCAGAGCGGTATGGGCCGGACCGGCGAGATGTTCGCCATGCAGCACTACGGTATCGAGGCCGATCTCACCACCACCGCCAAGAGCCTTGCTGCCGGCATGCCGCTGAGCGCCGTGGTCGGCAAGAAGGAGATCATGGATTCGGTACATCCCTCCGGCATCGGCGGGACCTACGCCGGCAACCCGCTGGCCTGCGAGGCGGCCCTGGCCGTCTTCGACATCTTCGAGACGGAAAACCTGCTCGAAAAGGGCAAACGCCTCGGTGAGAAACTGCGCACGAACCTCGACCGCTTCAAGGAGAAGTTTGCGTTGATCGGCGATGTCCGCGGTCTGGGGCCGATGATCGCAATGGAGTTGGTGAAGGATCGCCAGACCAAGATTCCGGCCGGTGACGAGGCCAAGGCCCTGGTCAAGTACTGCCTCGGCAAGAACCTGATCCTGCTGGCCTGCGGACCCTACGGCAACGTCATCCGTTTCCTGATGCCGCTGGTCATCACCGACGAGCAGCTCGAGAAGGGCCTGGCGATCATCGAAGAGGGTCTGGCTACACTTGGCAAGTAACGAAGGCAGCAGATTCTCTTGTTTTTGATCCCCTGTGGAGCCTGTCGGCCAACCGGTCGACAGGCTCCACAGGGAAAATATGTACGGCCGCCCGAGGCAGGAAAGAGCGGGTCGGGTTGTTTTTTTCTCTTGAAAAGGAAGAACCTATGTTCGGATACTACAATCGCATCCTCACAGTCGATCTGAGCCGGAATCAGTTCATCATCGAAGACCTGTCGGACGGCCTGCTCACGGAGTGCCTGGGCGGCAAAGGGATCGCCACCCGCCTGCTGCTCGATCGGAACCCACCGGGCGTCGATCCCCTGGCCCCGGAGAATCATCTCATCATCGCCACCGGCCCCTTCTGCGGCGGCACGCTGTGGGGCGGCAGCCGCTACGGGGTCTACACAAAATCGCCGCTCACTGGTCTCTATTCTGAGTCCTATTCCGGCGGCAAGGTCCCCGAGGCCATCGACGCCGCCGGCTTTGACGCCGTCCTCTTTGTCGGCCGGGCCGCCCGGCCGACCGTGGTCTCGATCCATCCCGACGGTGCCGAATTCCACGACGCCGAAGAT
Organism: Desulfobulbaceae bacterium; assembly: GCA_031389785.1. Classification (GTDB taxonomy): domain Bacteria; phylum Desulfobacterota; class Desulfobulbia; order Desulfobulbales; family Desulfocapsaceae; genus Desulfoprunum. The sequence goes on from JANMSX010000113.1 coordinate 5,523, forward strand.
CTCTGGGGAATGGACAGCATCATGGCCGAGGAAGAGGCGGTCAAACGCTTTGCCGCCAAGCGTGAAGGGTCTGGCAAAGTGGGGGCGATCAGCATCGGACCGGCTGGTGAAAACCTGGTGCGTTTCGCCCTTATCGCCAACGACAAATGGCGCTGCGCCGGCAGGACCGGCGTCGGGGCCGTACTCGGCTCCAAACTGATCAAGGCAGTGGTCTTTCAGGGCGATCGCCGGCGGCAGTACGCCGACCCGAAGGGCGTCGCCGATTACGGCAAGGCCTTCTCCCAGGCCAATATGCAGCACCCCGGCGTCAAGGCCTACCGGGCCATGGGCACCACGATGATGGTGTCGCTGATGAACACGGCCGGGGCCTTCCCCGCCAAGTACTGGAACCAGGGGAATTGCGAACACTGGGAGAAGATCAGCGGCGAGACCTTTCATGCCGAGCACGAGGTCAAGGCCCATGCCTGCGCCAAGTGTTTCATGGCCTGCGGCCGGATGGCCAAGATCAGCAAGGGCCGGCACAAGGACCTGCAGATCGAGGGGCCCGAGTATGAGACCATCTATTCCTTCGGCGGCCTGTGCATGGTTGAGGACATGGCCGAGATCGCCCATCTCAACGACCTCTGCGATCGCCTCGGCATGGATACCATCACCGCCGGCAACCTCTGCGGTCTGCTGATGGAGGCCTCTGAGCTGGGACGTATCGATCTCGGTATCAAATACGGCGATGTCGATGCGATTGCCGACCTCCTGAAAAATATTGCCGCCCGTGAGGGCATCGGCGATATCCTTGCGGACGGCATCCGCTCGGCCGCCGCGCACTGGGGTCTTGAGGATCTGGCCATCCATGTCAAGGGCCTGGAGCCGGCAGGGTATGACCCGCGGGCACTCAAGGGCATGGGGCTGACCTTTGCCACCTCGCCCAGGGGGGCCTGCCATCTGCGGACCACCTTCTATAAACCGGAATTGTCCGGCATCATTGATCCGGCCCAGGTTGAGCGCAAGGCAGAACTGCTGACCGAGTACGAAGACCGTCTGAATATCTTCGACACCCTGGTGATCTGCCGTTTTTACCGGGATCTCTATCCCTGGGATGAACTACTCAAGGTCCTGCCGCTGATCACCGGCGAGGCGGTGACCCAGGAGGTCCTGAGACGCGATGCCGCCCGCATCGCCACCATGACCCGCCGTTTCAACCTGCGGGAGGGATTGCAGCCCGGGGACGATCGTCTCCCTTCCCGACTGCACAAGAACGCACTGCCGGACGGCAGGACGCTCACCGCCGACGAGATGGAATATATGCTGAAAGATTATTACCGTTTGAGGGGATGGGACAGCCAGGGAGTGCCGCAGCAAGATTGAGTTGCAGTATCCGCAGCTGTCGTCCAGGATCGATTGTTCAAGAATCCGGATTACGAAAAGGAGATGTGTATGAGCAGTATCCAGTTTGTCATTGACAGGGACCCGTATGAACGTGAGTTTCACCAGGCCGTCAGCGAGGTATTGGAATCGATCCAGCCGGTTCTTGAAAAAAACGCTCATTACCGGCGGGAGGCGATCCTTGAGCGCATCGTCGAGCCGGAACGGGTATTCATTTTCCGAGTGCCCTGGGTCGATGACCAGGGCCAGGTCAGGGTAAACCGCGGGTTCCGCATCCAGATGAACAGCGCCATCGGACCCTACAAGGGCGGCCTGCGTTTTCATCCCTCGGTGAACCTCTCCATCCTCAAGTTCCTCGCCTTTGAGCAGGTCTTCAAGAATGCCCTGACCTCCCTGCCGATGGGCGGCGGCAAGGGCGGCTCGGATTTCGATCCCAAGGGCAAGTCGGATAACGAGGTGATGCGTTTCTGCCAGAGCTTCATGGCCGAACTCTTCCGCCATATCGGCCCCGACACCGACGTGCCGGCCGGCGACATCGGCGTCGGCGCCCGGGAAATCGGCTACCTCTTCGGCATGTACAAGAAGCTGGCCCATGAATTCACCGGCGTGCTCACCGGCAAGAGCCTGAACTGGGGCGGCAGCCTGATCCGTCCCGAGGCCACCGGCTACGGCAGCACCTATTTCGCCGCCGAGATGCTGGCCACCCGGGGCGAGACCCTGGTGGGCAAGACCTGCCTGGTCTCCGGCTCCGGCAATGTCGCCCAGTATACCCTGGAGAAATTGATCGAATTGGGGGCGAAACCGCTCACCTTCTCCGATTCGTCCGGCTATATCTACGATCCGATCGGTATCGACGAGGAGAAGCTGAAGCATATCATGAAATTGAAGAACATCCTGCGCGGCCGGGTCTCTCAGTATACGGAGCAGTACCCTGACGCCACCTTCACCCCCGTCGACCCGGAACTCGATTACAATCCGCTCTGGAACCACAAGGCCGTTTGCGCCTTCCCCAGCGCCACCCAGAACGAGATCAACGAGAAGGATGCCCAGCACTTGGTCAACAACGGCATCATGGTGGTCTCGGAAGGGGCGAACATGCCCACCACCCCGGACGGCGTCAACATCTTTCTCGATCGCAGGATTCTCTACGGTCCGGGCAAGGCGGCCAACGCCGGCGGGGTCTCGGTCTCCGGTCTTGAGATGTCACAGAACAGCATGCGGCTGAACTGGCCGCGTGAGGAGGTGGACAAACGCCTGAAGGGCATCATGAAGAATATCCACCGGATGTGCATGGAAACGGCGCAGCATTACGGAGCCCCCGGCAATTATGTGGTGGGCGCCAATATCGCCGGTTTCGTCAAGGTTGTGGATTCGATGATCGACCAGGGCGTTGTCTGAGAGCAGGGCGTCATGGGGCCGATGGCTCCATGGCGCCCTGCGGATGTGCCGGCAGTCGACGATCTGCCGGCGATGAGAAAAAACAGAAATGAGGTTATCATGCGCTTACAGGCGTTAAAGCACAAAGTCTTGAGGCTGTTGGCGGAAAATGCCACGAACAACACCTCCCCCCAGGTTATGGACAGCGATACCATTGCCAGGATGCTGGAGATCAGCCTGGCCGAAACAAAGCAACTTCTCAAGGCCCTGCATGCCTCCGGAGTGATCATCAGCAATATGGAAGGACAGTATTCGCTGATCACCTATGAAGGGATTCAGTGGCTCAACCAGATGACCTTCACCGCAAACAGCTGCCAGGTGCAGCATCAGCACTAATTAACCCCTCCAGTTCCGGTCACCCTGCCACAGTTGTCAGACGGGGCGGGGTGACTGCCTCTCTTATCGGATCACGCGCCATGGTCGAATGCGCAGCGCGGATTCTCCGAACCCTGTTTCAAAATGTTATGATACGTAAAATGACCATTTCGATCCTTGTTGTCATTTCGACCAAAGGGAGAAATCTCATGGCCAGGGTGCTCCATCCTGAGTGATAAGTGGTAATCTCCGAAACCCATGGTAACCCCTGCCGCTGATCCTGATCATGTGTTTCATCGGGTGATTTACCGGCATAGCTGGTAAGCTCGGGAATTCCTGAGAGTCAGGCCGCATTTCCCGTGTCTGGTACGATCCGTTACAAATTAGCCTGGTCATTTTCCAATTTTTATTACGGCGTCCTAAAGCCGTTCCGGGCATGACACGGACCATGATATTTTTTTGCCAACGGCATAGCCGCCGCCTTTTCCTCTTCCAGGATCAGAATGAAGAGACCCAGGGAACGACATTTCATGCACAGAGAGGAGCGAGCATTGGATCTCATAATCATACAAATACGCATTCCCGTTGAAAATGACGGAATGGCAGAATATCTCAGAACCGCTTCCCAGGAACTGAAAATCGGCGAAGAATCTATAGCTGTCGCCGCGATCCTCAGCAAATCGCTCGATGCGACCAGTAAAGAACAGTTTTTCTATAAACTATCAATAGTTGTCGGTACCCCTAAGGGCTTCGGAAACAAGCAGAATTTCCCCGTATACACAGAACAGGTGCCAGCAGAGAGGAAAACGACCAGGATTACGGAGAGACCTCTCATAGTAGGTTTCGGTCCTGCCGGCATGTTCGCCGCCCTTGAACTCATTGATCGCGGGTTCAAGCCGCTGATATTTGAAAGGGGAAAGAGGATAGAAGAGCGCTCGGTCGATGTGCAGAGGTTTATCCGGGAAAGGCAGATAGACCCGGAATCAAATATCCAATTTGGTGAGGGCGGCGCCGGTTCATACTCGGACGGAAAATTGTTTTCCAGAAGAGACAATAACTCGAGCTCTATAAATCAGGTGTTGAAAACATTTATAAAATTCGGTGCGCCTGCAGAAATAGGCTACATCAGCAAGCCCCATCTGGGCACTGATGTGTTGTGCAAAATAGTTAGCAATATCAGGAACTACATCCTCGAAAGAGGCGGCGAGATGCATTTTGGCGCAAAAATGACCGATATCCTGATAACAGAGGGAAAGGCCCTGGGGATAATCATAAACGGCAAGGAGGAATTTCTTTCTTCACGTATCTATATCGCCCTGGGACATTCCGCCCGTGACACGTTGGAGATGATGCATGAAAGAGGTGTTGCTCTCGAGCGGAAACCGATTTCCGTCGGTGTGCGCATTGAGCATCCTGTCGAAACTATCAATCTGCTGCGATACGGCAATAAATATAAGAATTTTGATGGATTAGGTGCGGCTACCTATTCTTTGAATTATACCAACCGAAAAAATCGCAGGGGGGTGTATACATTCTGCATGTGCCCCGGAGGCGAGGTCATTAATGCTTCATCCGCTCAAGGCATGATGGTTGTCAACGGCATGAGCTATTCAGGCAGATCATCAGCTTTTTCCAATGCAGCGATGGTGGTAACCTGTCATACCGATGATTATGCATCAACCAGTCCGTTGGCCGGCATAGAGTTCCAAAAGAAAATCGAGCGAAAGGCCTTTGCTGCCGGCGGCGGAAAATGGCGAGTGCCTGCCCAGAATTTGATGGATTTTTTGGGTGAGAGGGGGCCTGCCGGTCTCAATGCAAATTCATTTAAGATGGGGGCATTTTCTGCCGATATGAAAGAGATTATGCCTGGCTTTGTGGTCACTGAGCTGTTGGCGGCATTCGCAAAATGGAAAGAGGAAGTTCCACTGTTTGTTTCAGACCAGGCTATTTTGTTGGGTGCTGAGACCCGGGCGTCATCTCCTGTGCGGATTATGCGCAATGAAAACTATGAATCGGTCAATATCAGGAATTTAATCCCGATCGGCGAAGGCTCGGGCTATACCGGCGGCATAACGAGTTCGGCCGCTGATGCCATAAGGGCGGTTGCGATGCACGTCTGAGGCAATGAAACCCGTGTTGCCCGCATGCCGTCAATACGGTGCAATTATCCCAACAGGATGCCAAGCCGTTTCCGGCCGTCGACCTTCAGGGTGACGGGTCGGGAATGGCGGACATGGACGACGTGATCGGTCTCCTGGACCACCGGCAGGCCGGCCAGCCATTGCCAGTCGATCCGGTCTGCGGCATGACCGCCGACGTTCAGGTAGTTGATGCCGAGCGAAGTGATATTATGGAAGAAGTGTGAACCCTGGGAGGGATCGGCATGCAGCGACGGGTGCACGGTCTCGACGATGGCCCCGACCCCGCCGATATCGGCCCAGTTCACCGGGATACCGAGCCAGTGGTCGGCCGAACCCCAGCGCCCCGGGCCGATCAGGATGTATTTTCTGCCGGCCTTGACGAGGGAGCCGTTGATCTTCGCCAACTGCCTGGCCATCTCGATCGTCTGGGCCGGATTGAAGGTCTCCGGCCTGATATAGACCAGATCGCACATGCTGCGGTTATCGGTATTGCCCAGCGCCTGGTGGCTGAGGCAGAAGGCCTGCTCGGTCTCATCGGCGGAAATTTCGATTTCCAGCATGTCTTCGCGGGCGCTCATCGGCCGGATCTGCAGGACGGCCAGCCTGGCCCTGGCCTGCGGATCGCTCGGAAAATCGACGGTGAACTCGATTTCCACGGGACAGCCGAGTTCCCGCTGGCCGAGAGCGAGCAGGGCCTCGACCACCTGGGCCAGGGGGTAGGCCTTGTGTTTGAGGATGGCGGCAAAGGTCAGGATCGGGAAACCCTGCGGTGAAAACTGGTCGCGGATTCGCTGTTCGGCCGGATCGTAAGTGCTGGAGAGGAAGCGGATGGGATATTCTCCGGTCGCCTCGCAGATTTCCCGCCGGCTGAGGGTGTTCGCATCGCTGACCTCGGGGGAGGATGCGGTGCTTCCCAGCTGCAGGGCATAGAAGTGCTGCTGGGCATTGTTGAGCAGATCCTGCATTGTCGTCCGCTGCGGCAGGATCTCCGGGTAGCGGGGTGAAAAGCGCAGAATTTTTTCTCCTTCCATCACCGATTTGCCGAGACCCAGGGCGATGCTGACGATACCGTCCCGGGTCTGCATCCGGGAGAAAGGGTAGTAATTCAGCGATTGGGCTACCCCGGAAATCGCCGGGTAATAGGAGTCGCCATACCGGCTGCCGATAACCCTCTGCAGGATGACCGCCATCTTTTCCTGTTCGATCCGGTTGCCGACCCTTTTGGTGAAGGCCTTCGGGGCCTGGAAGTAGGTGGAGGCGTAGACCATCCGGATGGCGTTGAGGAGCTGGGCCAGGCGGAAGGAGAAGTCCGGATGATCGTTGGCCAGCATGCAGGTATGATACAGGCCGGCATAGGATTTGAACTGGGCATCCTCGAGGATGCTCGATGAGCGCACCGCCAATGGATAATTGACCTCGCGCAGGAAGACGGCCACCTGTTCCGCCAGGGTATTGGGAAATATTGTCTGCCTGAACCGTTCGATGACGAAGTCGTCCGGCAGGTCGTCCTGGGCGAGGTCCTGCAGGCGGTTGAGGTGGATGAATTCGTCAAAGGCGTCGGTGGTGATGACCAGGGTCTGGGGGACAAAGACCTCGATTTGCTGGAAAAGTGCCAACAGGGCGGCATTCCGGTGCAATACCGACGAAAAGAAGGCCAGGCCCCGGGCCTTGCCGCCGAGAGAACCGTTGCCGGTCTTGGCGAAATTGGTATCAGGGTCGAATCGTTCCCGGTCGAAATTGACGATTACCCCGCGCTGCCGCTCAATCCGCTGCTCCTTGATCATCTCGATCAGGTGCCGGCGATGATTTTCGACCCCGTCGAAGGTTGAATCGCGCAGGGGTCTGACCTGCGAGGCCAGTTCCACCTCGGCAAGGGTGTAGAACCACCGGGAAAAATCGTTGTGCTGACAGTGAAAGAGGAAGGATTCGACGGGGATGGCCGCCAGTTTTTTTTCCAGGGAATAGAGATTCGTCGCCTGGTCATAGGCCGAACCGTCGGGCATCCGGAAGACGAAGTTGCCGAAGCCGAGGTGCTCGACGAGAAATGCCTTGATCTTCTCCTGCAGCAACGGTGCGTTCTTGTCGATAAACAGGGCCGGGACCTGCCTGGCGAGTTCGGCGTTGCGGGGTTCGGAACTGGTGAGCAGCAGGGGGATGTCAAAACGGTCCTGCTTGATATGGCTCAACAGCTGCAGGCCGGCGCTGCCGTCCAGGACGTAGTTGTGCGGGAAGCGCACGTCGGAGATGACCCCGAGGACATAGGGTTTGAACTGCTCGTAGATGTTCAGGGCCCGTTCATAGGAGTGGGCCAGCAGGATCTTGGGTCGGGCCCGCATCGACAGCAGGCGGTGCTCTTCATTAAGGCCGTCCTCGATGAGGGCCTGGGTCTCGGCAACCAGTTCCTTGTAGAGGATCGGCAGGAGCAGCGAGAGGTAATAGGGCGAGTCCTCGACAAAGAGGATAACCCGCACCCCGGCTGTGACGGTATCGGAAATGGCGTTGAACTGGTCTTCGATACTTTTGATGATGGCGAGCAGGATATCGGCCTGACCGGACCAGAAGAATACCCGGTCGAATGCGTCCCGGTGTTCATGCCAGGCAGGGGAGGAATCGGGCAGGGTCTCCTGATGGGTCAGCAGCACTACCGGGATGTCCGGTTTCGCCCTTTTGATTTCATCCCCGAGGCGCAGGGTATTGTTGTCCACCGAACGGGAGAAGGTGATGACCAGGTCGAAGGGCACATCCGAGAATTGCTCGAGGGCCTCGGCCAGGGAGGATACCCAGGTCAGGCGAGGGGGATGGCTGAGATTGAGACCGCGATACTCGTTGACGATCTGTTCGGATATCCGGCAATCCTCCTCCATGATCCAGGCCTCGTAGGAGGTGCTGATAAGCATGATGTGTTTCACTTTCACCGGCATCAGCTCGTGAAACAGCTTGAATCGTGAACTCAGTTTTTCTCGGCTTTTGCCATTCATCGTCCGGTATCGTGCAGAGAAGAGGAAAACAGACCGGCTGCGGTGATCTTCGCACCGGCCAGAGAAACAGGGCATCCCCCGGGAGGAGAATGCCCTGGCGGAATCCGTTCAATCTCCCTTTGTCGGGACCTTTTCCAGGACTACGGGATCAAAGGCCTTTTCAATAATGATAGTACCTTCAATCGGCCGCCTGGAAAAGAGTTCATCGAAACTTTTTTTGCCTTTATGCACGGCCTCCACGAAATGGTTGCGGCCGGTCACCTCACAGACCTTGTAGATGGCCATCCTGGCAGGATCCAGGTTTTTCAGGGGCAGTGCCGGATTCTCTGCCGAGGCAGCCGCTGTCCGAGAGAGCACAGGAAAGCGGACAGGTCTCTATTTTCCAGTCAGGTTTAGCGGAATTGGAGAAAAGTGGGAGGGAAACGGAAGATTTTTATGGCAGAGATGGATTAGATGGAGTAAATTATCCTGTTTATTTGTTGCCAAAAATAACTGTACAGGCCCGACAAAGTCTTGTACAGTAGTGTCGTAGGTATCTGAGAGTTACGCCGGATCCTGGCGGAATGCCTGAGCGGGAGTTATCCCGGACCGATTGTCCCCTGTCCCGTTGGGGATGAACAACACAGTGTTACAATTCCTGAGTCTGGTAACGTCTATTTGTCAGTTGAAGAAGGAGTTGCAGATTGCTGTAACTCTTTTTTTATTTTTTATCCCCGAAATTGTGCAGAGCGGGGGCGAACCTGAGCCGGTTGCGAAAGTTGGTAGAGGACAACAGTTATGAATAGAGATTTAGCGAAAGTACGGAATATTGGTATCAGTGCCCATATTGATTCAGGCAAGACGACCCTGACAGAGCGTATCCTGTTCTATACAAACAGGATTCATGCCATTCATGAAGTTCGGGGCAAGGATGGAGTCGGCGCCAAGATGGATTCGATGGAGCTTGAGAAAGAGCGCGGCATCACCATTCAGTCCGCGGCCACATACTGCTCCTGGAAGGATATGGATATCAATATTATTGATACTCCCGGCCATGTCGATTTCACGGTCGAGGTCGAGCGCGCCCTGCGCGTTCTCGATGGAGCGATTCTGGTGCTCTGCTCGGTTGGCGGCGTCCAGTCCCAGTCCATCACCGTCAACCGCCAGATGACCCGGTACAATGTTCCGCGTATCGCCTTCGTCAATAAATGCGACCGAACCGGGGCGAACCCGGAGAGGGTCACCAAGCAGCTCCGCGAAAAACTTGACCTGAACGCCCATCTGCTGCAGTTGCCGATTGGGCTGGAAAGTGATCTGGCCGGCATGGTCGATCTGGTGACGATGAAGGCTATCTATTTCGATGGCGATAACGGTGAGAATCTGCGTATTGAAGAGATTCCCGCCGGTATGGCCGATGCGGCCCGGGAGAGACGTGAGGCCCTGCTTGAAGAGCTCTCGATGTTCTCCGAGGCGCTGATGGAGGTGGTCCTTGAGGGTGGCGAAGTCGACACCGCCCTGGTCTACGAGGCCATCCGCAAGGGTACCATCAGTCTTGAGTTCACTCCGGTCTTTGTCGGTTCGGCCTATAAAAACAAAGGCATTCAGCTGCTTCTTGATGCGGTTGAGTCCTATTTGCCTTGTCCGGTCGATGTTGAAAACTTCGCCCTCGACCTGAAAAACAACGAGACCGAGTTTCAGGTCACCAACAGTCCGGCTGATCCGCTCATTATGCTTGCCTTCAAACTGGAAGACGGCCGTTACGGTCAGTTGACCTATGTCAGGACCTACCAGGGCCATTTGAAAAAAGGCGATACCGTCTACAACAGCCGGACCGGCAAGAAGGTCAAGATCGGTCGTCTGGTCCGCATGCATTCCGATGAGATGGAGGAGATCGAGGAGTGCGGTTCCGGCGACATCGTCGCCCTCTTCGGGGTTGACTGCGCCTCCGGCGACACCTTTACAAGTGACCAAATCTCCTGCTCGATGACCTCGATGCATATCCCCGAGCCGGTCATCTCGCTGGCCGTCATCCCGGTCGACAACAAGGCCCAGATCAACATGTCGAAGGCCCTGAACCGTTTCACCAAGGAAGATCCGACCTTCAAGACTTTTGTCGACCACGAGACCGGCGAGACGATCATCTCCGGTATGGGCGAGCTCCATCTGGAGGTCTACATCGAGCGAATGAAGCGCGAGTACAAGGCCGAGGTTGAGGTCGGGGCGCCGCAGGTCGCCTACCGCGAGACCATCACCACCAGGGCGGATTTCAACTACACCCACAAAAAGCAGACCGGTGGTTCTGGCCAGTTCGGCCGCGTCGCCGGCTATATGGAACCGCTTGAGGAGGGGGATTACGAGTTTGTCGACAGTATCGTCGGCGGTGTCATTCCCCGTGAGTACATTCCTTCCTGCGACAAGGGTTTCCGCAAGAGCCTGGAAAAAGGCTCCCTCTGCGGCGCGACCATCACCGGCATACGCTGTGTCATCAGTGACGGCGCCTTCCATGCCGTCGACTCCTCGGATATCGCCTTCCAGCTGGCCTCTATCGGCGCCTTCAAGGAAGGATACCACAAGGCCAAGCCGGTCATCATGGAACCGATCATGAAGGTTGCCGTCGAAGGGCCTTCCGAGTTTCAGGGGTCGGTCATGGGCAGCATCAACCAGCGCCGCGGCATGATCATCGGCAGCATGGAGGAGGGCAACTATACCGTTGTCGAGGCGGAGGTACCGCTTTCCGAGATGTTCGGCTACAGTACAACCCTGCGCTCCCTCACCCAGGGCAAGGCCGAGTTCACCATGGAATTCGCGACGTTCAAGCCGGTGCCGAAAAGCGTCAGCGAGGAACTGATCAAGAAATACCAGGACGAGAAGAAGAACGGTTGATCTTCACAGCAAGAGATACTACATACAAAATTATGCCGGGGGCCTTCGGGCGGCCGGCTGTTGGCTGCAGACAGCATGCATGCAAACAAGGAATATAAAAGAGGTGGGTGTTATGGGCGATAAAGGTGGAGTGGTCAATAATCCGATACGGGCGCTTGGCCTGGACAACAAGGCAGGCGAAGGCCTGCAGAGCATGGGCCTGGTCATTTCCAGGGCCGGACTCGGCAAGACAGCCATTCTTGTGCAGTTTGCCCTGGACTGCATGCTGCTCGGCAATAAGGTCCTGCATGTCTCGATCGGCCAGAGCGTTGACAAGACCAGGAAATGGTACGATGACATTCTCTCTCTGCTGACCGATGGCGAAAAGATAGAGAGTATCCCCGAGATCATGCGCAACAGGATGATCATGACCTTCAAGGAAAGCGCCTTTTCCAGGGCCAAACTCGAGGAGCGGCTCGAAGACCTGGTCAAGCAGGATATCTACAAGCCCACCTGTCTGATTATCGACGGCTACGACTTCGAGCACAACGACTACGCCTCGATGGAAGAACTGCGCGGGTTCATGGGCGAGCACGGCCTGAAGATGATCTGGTTTTCGGCGGTGAGTCACCGCGAGGACTCGCGGGTCAGCGGTAACGGCATCCCCGCCCCCTGTCATGAGGTCGATGACCTGTTTGATATCGTCCTGTTCATCAAGCCGGAAGGCGAGGCGATGAAACTTGACATTCTCAAGTGCGATGACTGTGCGGTTCATCCGGGGACGACTCTGAGCCTCAATCCATCCACCATGCTGATTGAGAAGGCCTGATTCCGCATCCCGGCGACTGCGCATGCCGGGCCGACGAAGGGGCAGGCAATGAAGAAGGAAAGGCGGGATGTCCGACAAGGGCGTCCCGCCTTTTTTTATGGGGGGATAATGAAATTCAGGCCATGTATCGACCTGCATCAGGGAAAAGTCAAACAGATTGTCGGCTCGACGCTCGACGATGGCCGGCCGGACTCCCTGAAGACCAATTTTGTAGCTGAGAGACCGGCCTCCTGGTTTGCCGGACAGTATCGCGCCGACCAGCTTGTCGGCGGACACATCATCAAGCTCGGCCCGGGCAATGATGAGGCCGCCATCGCGGCGCTCTCCGCCTGGCCCGGAGGCCTGCAGATCGGCGGCGGGATTACGGCGGAAAATGCTGCGTTCTGGCTCGCCCAGGGGGCCTCACATGTCATCGTTACCTCCCATGTCTTTACCGACGGCATGATCAATCGGGATCGCCTTGCCGACCTGGTGCGCCGGATCGGCAAAGAGCGGCTTGTCCTCGACCTCAGCTGTCGCCGCAGGGGCGAGATGTACTACATCGTCACCGATCGCTGGCAGAAATTCACCGAAGTCGCCATCACCGCCGAGGTACTCGAGGACCTCTCCCGGAGCTGCGCGGAATTTCTCATCCATGCCGCCGATGTCGAAGGGAAATGCGCCGGCATGGAGGTCGAGCTGATCGAACTGCTCGGTCGCCTGAGCCCTGTGCCGACGACCTATGCCGGCGGTATCCGGCACCTCGAGGATCTCTTCGTATTGCGGGACAAGGGCGGAGGCCGGCTTGATTTTACCGTCGGCAGCGCCCTTGACATCTTTGGCGGCGCCTCGATGACCTACCGTGAGGCCGTGGCGTTCGGTCGGTGATCGGGGGGGCTTTATCCCGGCTGACAAGAATTGCAGGAAATGCCGCTTGTGTCGGCCCGGTATTCGAGGCAATCGCTCAACCCGTTCACCAGAAAATCCCTGCGTCATGGATTTTCCGGCAGAGATAGATGGAGTCAATGATGAAGGTACGCTTTTGGGGGGTGCGCGGATCCATTCCCTGTCCGGGTCCGCTGACCCAGAAATATGGCGGGAACAGCGCCTGCATCGAACTGCGGGTGGGCGAGAACGAACGCCTGGTGATTATCGATGCCGGTTCCGGTATCCGTCAGCTGGGAAACTACCTGATGCAGCACGACCTGCTGGCAGGGCCGATCCGCACTGATATCTTCCTCTCGCATACCCCTTGGGACCATCAATATGCCGGCAAGTCGGTCTGTACCTGTTACGATACCGAAATTTTTTTTCCCGGGAGGGCATGGAAGTGCTGATTTAGATTAGATTTTTCAGGCCGGAAAGGGTCAGCCGAGGAAGTATTTCCGTTTGATCCTGGCGATACAGCCGGGATCCGGCGAATACGGCAAAGGCGGCGGTGCAGGCGGCGCCAGGGTCAGTTCGGCGGCAAAGGGCATCCTCGCCACATTCCTGTTATAGGCCTCGACTGCCAGCCGTTCCAGGTTGACTGTGTCTTCGATGTTGTAGGCGAGGAGAGTGGTCAGCGCCTGCTCGTCATGACACATCGTGTATTCGCGCCAGAGGAGTACGGCGAAATAGCCGTCCACACCCTCCAGAGATCCGCGTCCGATCCCCAGTTGCCTCTCACAGCCCTTCAGGCCGCCCTTGAAACCGAGGCGGCCGAGGACATAGCGCAGGTCGATCTGGGCCTGCCTGAGCCGGATGCGGAAAAAACGTTCGAGAAAGGGGATATCGAAACTCTTGCCGTTATAGGTGACCAGCACCTGAAAGGGCTCGATGAAATCGGGGAACTCGTCAAGGTTCCTGCCGTTGATGAAGACGTGAATTTCCCTGCCGTCGTAGACGGCGATGGTGGTGATCTCCGCATCCTCGGCCAGGCCGGTGGTCTCGATATCGAGAAAGGCGGTCCTCTCCCGGAAGTGGGGAAAGATCCGCCAGTGCTCGGCGGTGGCCAGACGACCGGTGAAAAAGGCCGGGTCGGAGGCGAGGGCCTGCCGGGAGTCGGCGAGTATCCGGGGGATCTCGACCGGGCAGCTGGTCTTCAGCGGCACGGGCGACGGATGCCGCCAGGCGCCCCATTCGCTGATCCCGGCCTGCCAGAGCAGCCGCTCTGTTTTCGGGCCAAGTCCGGAGATATGGCAGAAGGTGTGTTCAAGCATAGGCGGCAGTGTCTACTGATTGCTTTTGCCGGGTCGCGGTTTCATCCACAGCTTCAGGCCTGATACTGCTGGTCGGCGGCCTTGGCGCTCGGGCCCTTGCCGCGGGGCCGGGTGCTTTTTGCTGCGAAACCGTTTTTCGCCTTTCCCGCCTGGCGATCCTTCCTGCCGCCGGACTGGCCGGCTTCGTCCAGCTTGCTGATGCGCAGGGAGCGGTCGTTGATCCTGACTTTTTGCAGCAGTCTGAAGATGTCGTTGGGCATGCCGAAGGGCAGGTCGACGGTGCTGTAGTCGTCAAAAATCGAGATACGGCCGATGTTGGCGCTGCTGAGGTCGGCCTCATTGGCGATGGCCCCGACGATATTGCCGGGTTTGACCCCGTGGTTATGTCCAATCTCGATGCGGTATCGATCCATCGCCTCATCGCCCGGCAGGCTGAGCGCAGATCTGGCGGATCTGCCTTTCGGTTCCCTGTCCTGAACGATTCTTCTCTCCGGGCGGATGGCCTCGGGCCTCTCGGCCCTGCCTTTTTTCTCTATGGTTTCCGGCAGCAGCAGCGGGGTGCTGCCCTGCAGGAGGCGGGCAAGGGCGGCTGCCATGCTGAGGGGGTCGACCTGATGCTCCTGCTGATAGTCGCTGACCAGCTGCTGGAATATGTCCGGGTCTGTACTGCCTGCATTGATGGCGGAGGTAATCCTTTCCTTGAATCTCCCGATCCGTTTGGCGTTGACCGCCTTGGTCGAGGGCAGGACCATCGGGGTTATCTTCTGGCGGGTGAGTTTCTCAATGGCTGTGAGCATCCTTTGCTCACGGGGATGAACGAAGAGGATGGCCTCGCCGCTCCTGCCGGCCCGGCCGGTGCGGCCGATCCGGTGGATATAGGCCTCGTTGTCGAAGGGGATGTCGAAATTGATGACATGGCTGATCCGCTCGACATCGAGACCGCGGGCCGCCACATCGGTGGCCACCAGGATATCGATCTTGCCGTTCTTGAGTTGCTCTATCGTCCGCAGGCGGTTGCTCTGCTGGATATCCCCGCTCAACGGTGCGCAATTGTAGCCCAGTTCGGCGAGACTCTCGGCGAGTTCAACCGTCTGCAGCTTGGTCCTGACAAAGACCAGCATGGCATTGAAGGGTTCACTCTCCAGCAGACGGCTGAGTGCCTCCAGTTTCTTGCCGAAACCGTTGACCGACAGGTAGCGCTGGTTGATGGTCTGGGCCGTTACCGTGCGGGTCTCGATGGTGATCGAGACCGGTGAGGAGAGGTGTTTCTGGGCGATCAGCCGGATGCTCTGGGGCATGGTGGCGGAGAACAGGGCGACCTGCCGTTCGGCCGGGGTCTGTTCGAGGATCCACTCGACATCGTCGATAAAGCCCATCTTCAGCATTTCATCGGCCTCGTCGAGTACCAGGCAATGGATGCTTGCCAGGTTGAGGCTGCCCCGGCGGATATGGTCCATGACCCTGCCTGGGGTGCCGACGATGACCTGGGCACCGCGCTTGAGGGCATTGAGCTGGATGGTATAGTCCTGGCCGCCGAAGATCGGCAGGGCCCTGAAGTTGGGGAGATGCTTGCCGTATTGCTGGAAGGCTTCCGCCACCTGGATGGCCAGTTCGCGGGTAGGTGCGAGGACCAGGATCTGCGGCGTGACGACCTTGCCCGGGCGCAGATGCATGAGCAGCGGCAGGGCGAAGGCGGCTGTCTTGCCGGTACCGGTCTGGGCCTGGCCGATGACATCGCGACCTTCGAGCATCGGGGGGATCATGCGGACCTGGATCGGGGTGGGGCTTTCATAGCCCGCCTCGTCGAGGGCCCTGAGCAGAGGCTGGCTGAGACCGAGATCGGTGAACAGGGGAGTGGCGTGGTTTTCTGAAGACATAGAGATCCTGTATGGTGTGCTGGAAGACCCGTATCGGAGATGTCAGGCAAATCCGCCGGGGAGTGAGGGATGAGCGGCGAAGCAGGGTAAAAATAAGGAGGTTTCCAGTCATGTGCGCTGAAATCCTCCGCTTCCGCCTGCTGGCTCTGCCGCTGATCCTGTTCGTGTCTGTCCAGTTCTATACAATGTACCCGCAGGTTCTCTGTCCTGGTCTGACACTCATGGGATGAACCACACAACATACCTCTCTTCCGGGAAGGAGGCAATGATTATTCTTTAATCGTGCTCGGTTTTTTTTCTCAGCGACTTGGTCTGTCCACGCCTGGTCTTGGCGTCCACCCGCTTCCGTCTGGCTGCCGCCGTCGGTCGGGTCGGCCTCCGGGTTTTCCGGACGATCCCCGCGTCCCGGATGATTTCCGCCAGCCTTTCCAGGGCGGCCTCGCGGTTCTTTTCGAGACTCCTGAATTCCTGGGCCTTGATGATGAGCATGCCGTCGCTGGTCAGGCGCTGGTCATGCAGGGCGAGCAGTCTGTTCTTGTAGTGTTCCGGCAATGAAGAGTGGCGGATATCGAAGCGCAGGTGCACGGCGTTCGAGACCTTGTTGACATTCTGACCGCCCGCGCCCTGGGCGCGGATCGGGGTTATCTCGACCTCCTGCACCGGCAGAGAAAGAGTGTTGTTTATCCAAATCTGTTGCATCAGGCCATTCTCCTGCATTTTTTCTCAACAATCCGGTCGGCTGGCCGATTTGTCTGATGACTGTCATTTGCATATATAATATTATATCATCTCCAAATTTTTTCAGCGGCAGCCGGATAGGCAGCTGTGTACCGGCCCTCCACTTCCAACGGCAGAGACTTATAACCATGATATTGAGTGACAATGCCCGGCGTGTCCAGGACTTTCTTGTGGACCATGGGTTTTCCTGCGAGGTCGTGGAACTGCCGGGTTCGACGCGGACGGCCCACGATGCCGCCTCGAGCATCGGCTGCGCGGTAGCCCAGATCGCCAAATCGCTGGTGTTCCGGGAAGCGGCAACCGATCGTCCGGTCCTGGTGGTCGCCTCGGGGGCGAACCGGGTCGACCTCAAAAAAATCGAGACGGCGACCGGTCTGAAACTGGGCCGGGCCGACGCCAGATTCGTGAAGGAGAAGGTCGGCTATGCCATCGGCGGCATCCCACCGGCAGGCCATGCCACCGCCCTGACCACCCTCCTCGATCCGCATCTCCAGCGTTACGAGACGATCTGGGCCGCCGCCGGCACGCCCTTTGCCGTCTTTGCCCTCAAACCGGCCGACCTGCAGTCGATGACCGGGGGGAGATGGCTGGAACTGGCGGCTGATGGAGATGGGTTAACGGCATGATTGCCCACTTTTTTGAGTAAATACATGGATGAAGAGAAGATGGAGGAAGTGAAAATCCGTTGTCCCAAGTGTTCCCACGAGCAGACCGGCGGGGGCGAATGCGCTTCCTGCGGTCTCATCTTCGTACGCTATGAGAGACACCGGCAACGTCGGGAGGAAAGAAAGGCGGCCAGCGGCAGCAGCCGGGATGCGTCCGGATTGGGCGTTAAAATACTGGCCGCCGTGGTGCTCGTGGGGCTCACCGCCGGTTTGACCTTCTATCTCGTTCGGCCGGCCGGCCAGGAAAAAACGCCGCAGTCAGCGGTGGCTCCAGCGGCGCAGCCTATACAGCAGCAGGCCCAGGCCACGCCGCCAAAATCTCCACAAAATGTCGCCCCAACCCCCAGCGGTCCGGCCTTGCGCCAGGCAGGCGGCAGCTCCATCACCGAGGCCAGGGACGCCACTGTATCGATAGAGACTCCCTGGGGCACGGGTTCCGGTTTCTTCGTCAATAAGCACTATATCGTCACCAATCGCCATGTGATCGAGGTGGATCAGGAAAAACTGCAGCAGGGGGACAAGGTTTTCACCATCGGCAGTCCGGTCGGTCTCCGTCATACGGTGACCTCGGGGATTTTTTCCGGCTACCGGAAACGCGAGAACGATGGCAGCATGTTCCTGCAGACCGATGCCGCGATCAATCCCGACAACAGCGGCGGGCCGCTGATCGACGAGCGGGGCTACGTCCTCGGGGTCAACACGATGATTCTCCAGGATACCGAGGGTATCGGCTTCGCCATCCCGATCGAGGCGGTCTTCGAGGAATTCGCCTCTGCACTGCCGTAGAGGTACGGGGCGGGGGGTAACAGTCTTTCCTGCCGGACGCCTTCTGCCGGGTAAATATCACGCCCGGTCCTGGCCTGCCAGCCAGCCCGTGGAAAAGGCCGCCTGCAGGTTATAGCCGCCGGTGTCGGCATGGAGGTCGAGGAGTTCGCCGGCGATGAAAAGCCCCCTGGTCGTGCGGGACTCCATGGTCCGCGGGTCGATTTCCCGCAGATCGACCCCGCCGGCGGTGACGATCGCCTCATCAAAGGAACGGTGGCCGGTGACCGTCAGGCGAAAGTCCTTGAGCCAGGTGCGCAGGGCCCGGCGCTCCTGATTACTGATCTCGCCTGCCGGTTTTTTCGGATCAATGCCGTTTTCCTCAAGGCATACCAGTACCATCTCCCGGGGCAGCAGTGCCCTGAGGACGCTTGCCACAGGTTCTTCGGCCCGGCCGCAGAAATCCCGCTGCAATCGGAGTTCAAGCTGGGCCTCGCTCAAGGCCGGCTTGAGATCGAGGGCGAGGACGACCTTCCTGCCGGCCCGCAGGCTGTCGACCGCCAGGTTGCTGAAGGTCAGAACCAGGGGGCCGCTCAGGCCGTAGCCGGTGAAACTCAATTCGCCGAAGGCCTGTGATTGCCGCTTGTCGTCGATAAACAACCTCGCCTCGATATTCTTCAGACTCAGCCCCGCCATTCTTTTTGCCAGATCGCCTGCCGTTTCCAGGGGAACCAGGGCCGGACGGATCGGGATAATGCTGTGGCCGGCCTGTGCCGCCAGCCGGTAACCGTCTCCCGTCGAGCCGGTGCGGGGATAGGACGCCCCGCCGGTGGCCAGGATAACCTTGCCGCCCTCGACGGCCTTTCCGCCGCAGACCACGCCCCGGATGCGCTGCCCCTCGATGAGCAGCGAATCTACCGCCGCATTGCAGCGGATCTCCACCCGCTGCCGTTCGAGCCACTGCAGGAGGACTTTGCGCACCTCCAGGGCACGGCCGCAGGTCGGAAATACCCGACCGCCCCGCTCGGTGCTCAACGGCAGGCCGATCCCTTCAAAAAAGGCGATCAGCTCGGGGGCGAAAAACCGGGCGAAGGCCTGGTGCAGAAAACGGCCGTTAGCTCCGAAATGCTGAATAAAGTCGGATAATTCCGCGATATTTGTGAGGTTGCACCGACCCTTGCCGCTGATGCCGATCTTGCGGCCCGGCTGAGTCATTTTTTCAAGGAGCACAACCTTTCTGCCGCAGCCGGTGGCCTGGCCGGCAGCCATGAGGCCGGCCGCCCCGCCGCCGATGACGATAACCCGATCCCGGTTCATGAGCAGGACGAACCGTAGCAGATATGGCCGGTCACCCCGTTGATGGTGATCAGCTGGCCGTTCTCGAAAAACGAGGTGGCATCGGGGACGTTGCAGACCACCGGGATGCCCAGCTCCCGGCCGACGATGGCCGCATGCGAGGTCAGGCCCGGCTGTTCGGCGATAATGCCCTTGACCCGGCCGAGATTCTCCAGCATCCCCGGGTTGGTGGACGAGACGACGACGATGACCTCGTCCGGCAGGTTCTGCCAGTCGCCCTCCGTCTCGATGATCCGCACCAGGCCGTGGGCAGTGGCCGAACCGATGCCCTGGCCGGAGAAGCAGATGTCGGCGACCGTGTGAACCTTGAGCATATTGGTGGTCCCGGGCGTCTGCAGGGGCATGCCGGCGGTGATTACCACCAGGTCGCCGTTGTTGATGAGCCCCGCCTGGGTGGCGATATGGATGGCCCGGTCGAGCTGTTCGTCCATCGTCGGCGCCGAGGCGCAGTACAGGGGCAATACCCCTCTGATCAGCTGGAGCTGGCGAATGGTCTCCATCACCGGGCTGATGGCGATGATCGGCGCCTTGGGCCGGTAGCGGGCGACCATCCTGGCCGTGGAGCCCGAGGTGGTGGCGGTAATGATTGCCGCGGCATCGAGGTCCGCCGCCGTGGCGCAGCAGGCATAGGAAATGGCATCGGTGACCACCGGCCGGCGGTGGCGCAGTCCCGAGGCCAGGATGGCATCGTAGTCGAGGGAGTTCTCCGATATCCCGGCACAGTCGGCGAGAAAGCGAATGGCCTCGAGGGGGTAGCGGCCGGTGGCGGTCTCGGCCGAGAGCATGACGGCATCGGTGCCGTCATAGATGGCATTGGTGACATCGCTGGCCTCGGCCCTGGTCGGGACGGGACTGGTGATCATCGATTCGAGCATCTGGGTGGCGGTGATTACCGGTTTGCCGGCGAGGTTGGCGGCGCGGATGAGCCGTTTCTGGATGATCGGCACCTCCTCCGCCGGCATTTCGACGCCGAGGTCGCCGCGGGCGACCATCAGGCCCTCGGCGGCCTGGAGGATCTCATCAAGGTTTTCAACGCCCTGACGGTTTTCGATCTTGGCGATGATCGCCTGTCTGCCCCCGTGCTCTTCGATGATCCTGCGCACCTGCCAGACATCGTCGGCGCAGCGCACGAACGAGGCGGCGAAGAAGTCGACATTTTTGCTCACTCCGAAGGCGATATCCGCCTTGTCCTCTTCGGAGAGTGACGGCAGATTGACCGACGAATCGGGAAGGCTGACCCGTTTGCGGCTCGACAGGCGGCCGCCGGCGATAACCGTGGCGAGGACATCTCCCCCCTCGATGCTCAGAACCCGGAGGGCGAGTTTACCGTCATCGAGAAGGATCCTGTGGCCCGTGCGGACATCGTCGGCAAGGCCTGGATAGTTGACGCCGACGCGCCGGCCGTCGCCGGAGGCCTGGTCGGCGGTGAGGGTCAGCTGCTGCCCTTCCTCAAGCATGAGGTCTGCCGCCAGATCGTTGATCCTGATCTCCGGACCGCGGGTATCGAGGAGGATGGCGGTGTCGGTATCGGCCTTGCGTCTCGCCTTTTTGACCAGATCGATAAGTCGTTCATGGGTCTGCCGGTCGCCGTGGGAAAGATTGATCCTGGCGACATTCATCCCGGCCCTGATGCAGGCGGAAATATCTTCCTCTGTCTGGGTGCGGGGCCCGAGTGTGGCGATGATCTTTGTCTTGTTCATGAGGTCTCTGGTCGTGAGGGCGGAAGGGAAGCCGGCCTGCGGTCGCTTTTGCCGGGTGGATACGGACCGGTGCCGCTGCAGGCGGTATGCTGATAGAAAATTACTACAACGTGTTGAAAAGAAAAAGGAGAAAATCGGTCTGGGGGTATCCGGCGTTGTCGGGCAGGAGGAAGGGCGGAGATGTATCGCCACTCTCCCCTGGCATGGTCCGGACCTTCCGCCGGACGTTGTCCGGCGGAAAAATCGCCCGGGGGAGTATCATTCAGGTCGCTGCTGTGCTATATTGGCAGGCTGTTTTTGCAGGTTCTCTCCACGAAAATTCAAAATACCGCCAAGGGCGAGGGAGTATAGACAATGATCGAAGTGAAAAGAGGCGACAGCATAAAAGTACATTATACGGGAAGTCTCAATGACGGTACGGTTTTCGATTCTTCCGAGGGCAAGGACCCCCTCGAGTTTACCGTCGGCAGCGGCCAGGTAATCGCCGGCTTCGACGAGGCGGTTATCGGCATGACCAACGGACAGTCGAAGGTTGTCCACATTCCGGCGGACAAGGCCTATGGCGCGCGGAACGAGCAGATGGTCATCACCGCCCCTCTCGAGCATGTCCCGCCGGGTCTCGATCTGGAACTGGGCATGCGTCTCGAGATGGGCGGCGCCAATGGCGAGCTGATCCGGGTGGTCGTCACCGAAATCTCCGACAGCCAGGTCACCCTCGATGCCAACCCGCCGCTCGCCGGCGAGGACCTGACATTCGCCATTGAGCTGGTGGATATCCGGTAGGGACGGTTATCCCGGTTGAGCGGTGAAAAACGGGGCGTGGTTGGATGTGAAGAAAGGGGGGTCCCGCTGGATGATCGCCTGGATCTCCGGCCGACGCCTGAATTCGTGGTCGAGAAAGCGGCGGATCTCCCTGCGCCCCCAGCCCTGCGGATGGCGGAAGGCGTGGTAGAGCGAGAGGTCGCCCTGATGCAGGTCGCTGATCTCAAGGTCCCGCGCCCCTCTGCTGCCGACCGGCAGATTGAAGATGGCGAGGTTGAGAAAGGTGATCAGCCGGTGGTGGCGGCTGACGAATGCCAGCGTCTCCTGCGCCTCGGCCGGCGATTCTTCCGGGGTGCCGAAGAGGAGATAGACGTAGCTGGCGATCCCTGCCTCGGCGAGGGTCTTGAGAGTCTTTTCCACCTGCCGGAGCTCGATGCCCTTGCCCATGCCGTCAAGGACCTTCTGCGAGCCGGATTCGATCCCGAGTTTGAGCATCAGGCAGCCTGCCTTTCGCAGATCCCGGCAGAAACCCGGGTCGGTGAGCAGACTGCCGACCCGGGCGAAGCCGTACCAGTCGACCCCGGGGGGATGGGCAATCAGCTCCCGCATGACCGCCGGGCTGATGGCATTGTCGAGAAAGTGCAGGAGAGCCGGGCGGTATTCGGCGGTGAGGCGGCCGAGTTCCGCCGAGACCTGCTGCGGGGGGAGGGGATGATAGGGGTTTTCCTCGCTGGTCTCGGGACAGAAGGAACATTTTCGCCAGTAACAACCGGATGAGGCGGCATAGGGCAGGACGAAGCCCGGGGCCAGGTACGGCAGGGTCTGCAGCTCGCGGTACTCGGGGACCTCTTTCTGTAAAGGCCTGCCGGCGCCGAGCAGGGCGAGCAGGGGTGTCTCACCCGGGCCGGCGATGAGCCGGTCGACAAGACCGGCAAAGGGATTGCGCCAGGCGGGAAGGCGCAGCCAGGTGGTGACCAGGCCGCCGCCGAGGACGATCGGCACGGAAGGGCAGTGCGCCCGGAGAAAACCGATGATGGCGAAGGTGCAGAGGGCCTGGCTGAGATAGTTGAGCGACAGACCGATACAGGAGGGGACTTCTTCTGCCAGAAGGCCGGTCAGGCGTTCGGCGAAATAGGGGAAATAGATGTTCTGCCGGTAGTTCGCCGCGGCCTTGATAAGGTCACCGCTTGCAGTCGGCGAGAGGCTGCCATCCTGATAGTTGGCCAGGGAAAGCATGACCCCATGGCTCTTTCCCAGGACCTCCAGGACCCTGTTGACATCCCGCACCGCCCGCTGGTAACGCGGCTGGCTGCGGTAGAGTTCCCTGCCGCGCAGCCCTTCGAGGTTGCCCTCGATATGGCGGCCGGCGCGGCGGGTCCAGGTGTCCTCCGCCAACGGTGGTTTTTTAAGAAGATACAGCAGGCCCTCGATATTCATGTCGCAGAGTCGGCAGGACAGGCCGCTACCGCCGAGGGCCGCGGCGAGATGGGCGAGAGCCGCCGGTGGTTCACATGACTTGGCGAGCGGTGGATGAATGATCAGCATGGTCCGTGACCTGGGTGAAAGAGAGGGGGCTGTCCGCTCCCGGCATCTGCCGGACGGTGGCTCGAAGTACTGCGGGAATCGATGTATCTTGTCGAATCCTGGAGCAATATTGACATATTTATAGACCTCCAATATATACTGACTGCAGGAAAAAGGCCAGGGAACTGTCCTGTTTTCCGGCACTGGTCAGTCGCCGGGGAGGTCATTGCCGGATAAAGAATTGGAGACAGTGTGAAGGAAGCGAACCCGGGCGCGGCTGCATTGAAGGCGGTGAAGGGTTATGGAGTTAAGCGTACAGCCTACCATCCTGGCCATCGATGATGAATCCGTCATCCGCAGGAGTATCCACGCCTATCTCGAGGATTACTCTTATGCCTGTGAGGCCCTGCAGACAGCCAGGGCGGTCGCCGCCATGCAGCGCAGCGAAGAGCTGATGCTGCAGGCCCAGAAGATGGAGGCCATCGGTACCCTTGCCGGCGGTATAGCACATGATTTCAATAACATCCTTTCCGCGATCGTCGGCTATACCGATCTCAGCCTCTTTGCCGATGACTGTCCGGAAGGTGTACGCAGGAATCTCGAGCAGATCAAAAAAGGCGGTCGCCGGGCCCGCGACCTCGTCCGGCAGATCCTCTCGTTCAGCAGGACCGAGGCGCACAATGAGGGCCCGGTCGATGTCAGGCCGATCATCAAGGAGGCCCTGAAACTGCTGCGGGCGACCATCCCCTCCTCGATCACCATCCAGAGGAGGATTCCGAGCGGCCTTGGTCTGATCAAGATCGATCCCGGCAGGATTCATCAGGTCCTCATGAACCTCTGCACCAATGCGGCCCATGCCATGCATGGGCGGGCCGGTATCCTCAATGTCGAATTCTCCCGGGTCAGGACCGAGGATGAGCATTTCGACCTGCATGAAGTGTCGGCTCCGGTCTGTCTGAAGCTCTATGTTTCCGACACGGGACGAGGGATGTTGCCGGAGGTGGTGGCGAGGATCTTCGACCCTTATTTTACCACCAAGGAAAAGGAGGAAGGCACCGGACTCGGCCTGGCTGTGGTGCACGGCATTGTCCGGGCCTGCGGTGGGGCAATCCGGGTGGAGAGCGAGGAAGGGGTGGGCAGCCAGTTTCACCTTTATTTCCCCTGTATCGATCTGGAGAGCTCTGAGGTCACCGATGACAACCCTTTTGAGATGCCCCGGGGAAATGAGAGGATCCTCTTCGTCGATGACGAAGAGACGTTGGCGGTGATGGCCGGCGAGATGCTGAAAAAGCTTGGCTATGCCGTGGAGGTGATGACCAGCAGCGCGGTCGCCCTGAAACGCTTTGTCGGTCAGCCCGATGCCTTCGAGCTGATTTTCTATCTGCCGGGCCGGCGACCGGCCTTGTTCACTCAGTTTTCCCTGCCCGAAGCATGCCCGGTCGAAAGGACCAATCTCAGGCCCAAAGCGGCTTTTCGGAAGGCAGGCGGTCGAATGTTTTCCGTTTTCACATGACAAACACCCGGCCTCCTGTTACACTTTCGGGCTGGCAATTACAGGCCGTACACTAACGGCAGAAACTGAAAAAATACATATAACGGAGTGAAACTATGCAGTGCATGTGGCAAAAGATATTCCCGATCATCCTGGTGCTGCTCGCCTTTTCCCTGATCGAGGCGGGTCTTACCACCGACTATGCCGAGGCCCGATCCCGGGGCGGCGGCAGATCGTTCAGCTCAGCACCGCGCAAGGCCCCCAGCCAGAGTGTGCAGCCGGCAGGCAAAAACCAGAGCGGCAGTTTCAGCCGCGGTCTGATGGGCGGCCTGCTTGGCGGCGCCATCGGCGGCATGCTCTTCGGCTCGATGTTCGGCGGTTCCGGCAGCGGCATGGGTATACTGCCGATCCTGCTGTTGGCGGGGGTCGCCTACTTTCTCTACAGGAAAATGTCCGGGGCCTCACGGGCAGGCTCACCGCTGCAGGGAGGGTTTCCGGGGGCCAGGCCCGGAAGCGGGACAGGCGGCGGATTTCCGACGACGCCCCCGCCTCCCCCCGAGATCGGCGATACCGTGGAGGACGGGCTGGCCGAGATCCGCAGGACGGACAAGGCCTTTGATGCCAAGCATTTCCTCGAGGTCGCCTCCGATGTCTTTTTCCAGGTCCAGGCCGGATGGATGCGCCGGGATCTCCAGTCGTACCGGCATCTGCTTGGCGACCAGCTGGCCGCCGAATACGAGGAGCAGTTCAATGAGATGCACCGCCTCGGCCAGATCAACAAACTCGAAAGCATCGCCATCCGCAAGGTCGAGATCAACGCCGCCGGCAGCGATGGCCGGGAGGACTTCGTCACCGTCTACTTCCTTGCCAACCTGCTCGATTACACGGTGGACGAGAAGACCAACGAGGTGGTGACCGGAAGCATGACCGTGCCGGTCAAGTTCGAGGAGGAGTGGACCTGGACCCGTCCTGGCGGTACGGACAACTGGCGTCTGGAAGGCATTAAGGTGGTCAACGGCTGAGCGGCAGCCTTTTATCCGTTGCGCGAAAACTCTGTCTTGCAGGTCGAGTCCGGATTCAGGAAGTTTTGAGGTAGTGTGTGGATATCAGTCATTTTCGCCGTGAATACCTGAGGGGCGGGCTCTCCCGTTCGGGTTTGAACCCCGATCCCGTCCTCCAGTTCTCCACCTGGTTCGAGCAGGCCCGTTCGACGGAGATCCCCGACCCCACCGCCATGGTCCTGGCAACGGTCGGCGCAGGCGGCCAGCCGAGCCAGCGTACGGTGCTGCTCAAATATTACGACAGCAGCGGCTTTGTCTTCTTTACCAATTTCGAGAGCAGGAAGGCCCGGGAAATCGCCGCCAATCCCCGGGTCAGCCTGCTCTTCGTCTGGCTCGACCTGGAGCGGCAGATTCAGATCAACGGCATGGCGGAACGGATTTCGGCGGCCGAATCGGCAAGGTATTTCATGTCGCGGCCAAAAGACAGCCAGGTTGCAGCCTGGGTCTCAAGCCAGAGCCACCCCCTGAACTCCCGGCAGATGCTGCTGCAGAAGTTTCAGGAGATGAAGCGGAAAATCGGCGAGGGCAAGGTGCCCATCCCCTCTTTCTGGGGAGGGTACCGGGTGAAACCGGTCGAGATCGAGTTCTGGCAGGGCCGGAAAAACCGCCTGCATGACCGCTTTCTCTACAGCCGCAAGGCGGGGAACGACGAAGGCTGGAATATCGAGCGACTGGCGCCCTGACGCCCGGTACACCCTCACATCTTGATGGACCGTGGCAGACGCTTGTCGCCGTTGTATGCCTCTGCCAAATCAAGGTGAGAAGGCACGGGCCAGCGACGAGGCGGTATCCTGTCCGTACGGCGCGGCACCGGTCCACCGCAGCCGATAATGGAGCCTGATCCGGGATCGGCATCAGCCCTTGATCACGGCAAGCGGCCGCAATCTGGTGACGACTTCGAGCAGATCCTGCTGAAATCCCAGTACCTCCTCGATATCCTTGTAGGCCCCGGCGGCCTCTTCAAGATCCCTCCTGCCTCTGATAGCATGAAGTATCTGCTGTGCCTCAAGCATCCTGATCTCGTCCTGCAGATCGAGCTGGCGCTGGGCCTGCTTACGCCCCAGCCTTCGTCCGGCCCCGTGCGAGCATGAGGTAAAACTCTCCAGATTGCCCTTGCCCCTGACGATATAGCTGGCGGCCCCCTGGGAACCGGGGATGATGCCGGTCTCGCCGAGTCCCGCCCTGGTCGCCCCTTTGCGATGCACCAGTACTTCCTTGTGGAAGTGCTTCTCGAGCGCCGCATAGTTGTGGGCGACATCGATGACTGCACCGAATTGCAGCAGCGGGGAACAGTACTCCTGCAGGATATCCTCGACTGTTTCGAGCATCAGCCGCCTGTTGGCTTTGGCGAAATTCACGCAGTAGCGCATTTCATGGAGATAGCGCTCGCCGACCTCGGTTGCGAGCGGCAGCGGGGCCAGCTGGTGGTCGGTCCCGGTATCCCTGCCATGTCTCCTGCTGAAGCCTATGGCCAGATCGTTGTAGTGGTTGGCCACCCGGTAGCCGATATTGCGGCTGCCGGAATGGATCATGATCCAGATATGGCCATCGTCGGCCTGTTGGATCTCGATGAAATGGTTGCCGCCGCCCAGAGTGCCGATCTGGGTCAGGGCGTTGTCGAATTCCTTGCTGACGATCGGCATGCCGTAGCCGACATGGGCATCGGGCATGATGGCCACATGGCTGTGGATAAAATCCAGATTGGCAAGATTTTTGGCCTGGGTGAGGGTGTCCGCATCGATATCGCGCAGCCAGAGCTTGATCGGATGCTTTTCGGTGGTGATTGTCTTTTCCATGGCCGTGTTGTTCTCCTCTTGCGCATGGCAGGGAAGACGGAACGCAGGGCCAGGTTTTGAAATGGCAGACACCTCCATCTCAACACCTGACCCCGTGTCGTGCACCCGTCCCTTAATTTTTCCCTTGCCGCGCTCGCTATGGGCGCTCGCGAAGTGCTTCCTTGTACTGATCGCGCATTTTGCGTTTGAGCATCTTGCCGGCGACATTGGTTGGAAAGGATTCCATGATGACCACGTCGCGTATCCGCTGAAATTTGGCATCGACCTTTTTATTGGTCCATTCGATCAGCTGCCCGGGCGTTACCTTTGC
Source organism: Desulfobulbaceae bacterium (assembly GCA_031389785.1). Lineage (GTDB taxonomy): Bacteria > Desulfobacterota > Desulfobulbia > Desulfobulbales > Desulfocapsaceae > Desulfoprunum. The sequence goes on from JANMSX010000113.1 coordinate 33,667, forward strand.
AGCGGGGAACAAGACAACGGCCGCGACGGGAACTTCTCCCCATTTTTCATCAGGCACCCCGATTACCGCCACATCGCTCACCTCCGGGTGCTGGATGATGACCTCTTCGATATCCTTGGGGTAGACGTTTACGCCGCCTGAAATAATCATATCCTTGATGCGGTCGACCAGGAACAGGTACCCGTCCTCGTCGACATAGCCAGCATCCCCTGTGTGCAGCCAGCCGTCTACGATGGCTTTTTCGGTCAGGTCAGGCTGCTTGTAATAACCAGGCATCATCATCGGGCTCTTGCCGCAGATCTCGCCGATTTCTCCCGGCGCGCATTCCTGGCCTTTGATATCGAGTATCCGGAGTTCCATGAATGGTGCAGGTATGCCGACGGAACCGACCTTGCGGACCGCGTCATGCTTGTCCAGCACTGTCATAAACCCTTCGGTGAGGCCGTACAACTCATAGAAGCGGCCGGGCAGTGATTCATTGAGGCGATGTTTGTACTCCATCAGCAGCGGAGCGCCGACATTGTAAATCATTTCCAGGGATGCAAGTTTTTGCGGATCGAAGGCCGGGCTGTTCAATATGGCGATAATCTGGGCCGGCACCATGACAATGTGCGTCACCTTCTCTTTTTCAATGTCGGCGATCACCGCTTCGGCATTGAAACCAGTCTTAATGGACTATACTTGCAGAATTAAAATAGAATGTCAAAACAGCGGGGATTAATTCGGCAGTGGCGCGGCAAGGACTTCCCGGTTGAACCGGGATTGGACTTCCTGCCAGAGACTCAAGCGCTCCGACCCTCCCAGGCGGAGAGAACTCTGCTTTCTGGTCAGCCATAATCCCTGGCCGTTGAAGCTGTAGACTGGAATGAGGTCCTTCCGCTGCGAGGCAGGGAGAATCATCTGGGCCAGGTTGTCCAGAATGAGAGGATCCGCATTTTGCTCGACAGAATAGCTCAAGACCATGTGCGGTTGGTTGAGTATCAGGGATTTTACGTAGGTAAGGCGCATGCTTTGGTCCGGAATATCGAGGTGGCGCAACGTAAAATATTTTGCCGTAACAAAATCCTCACAGTCACCCCCGTTGCTGATCAGCATTTCCCGGGGCGTGGCCCAGTAGTCCTCTTTCCCCCAGTGACCGAGGTCATCAACAAACTCAAGTTGATTGAAGAAAGAATTGACCGCTGCCAAATTCTCCATTGCAGGCGCATCACGCTTTTCTCTCATTAACGCATGCCAGTCCGCAATCCTCTGCCGGCCGGGAACAAGCTCAGCTGGCTGCTCCTCAACCGGCTCTGCTGGTTCTGCAGGAACCTTGATCCCGGCCCCGCAGCTGCTCATAAAGAGTAAAACGACAACCAGCAGGAGGGTTGATTTCAGCAGGGCAATGCATTCTGCCCTGGTCATGATCACAGGATGCGATCGGGCGGGCCGTCATCGCAGGTATCCCCTTTCTTCCATGCCCCTCCCTTTCGCCCTATCCGGGTCAATGTCTTCTTCTATGTTCCGAAGTCTGACAGGCCTGGCGGTAGGCCAACAGGGTTTTCTGGGCATGGGCCAGGACACTGCCGCGCGGATAAATGCCCCTGTTGTTGGCCCAGCCAGCTGGCGCCCCGGTGAGCAGCTCCAGGCCTTCGGTCACATGCTCCGCTGTATATATATGGAACAGGCCCTGGGCCACGGCTTCCATGAGTTCGCGGTCGAGCATCAGGTGACGGCGGTTGCGATGCGGGATCAGCACGCCTTGGCTGCCGTCCAGTCCGGCGGAGGCGCAGACGGCGAAATAACCTTCGATCTTCTCGTTGATGCCGCCTACCGGCAGTACCTCGCCGTGCTGGTTGAGTGCACCGGTCACCGCGATGCCCTGCCTGAGCGGCAGGCCGGACAGCGAGGAGAGCAGGACGTACAATTCGGCACAGGAGGCGGAATCGCCTTCGACGAGGCTGTACTCCTGTTCGAAGACGATGGAGGCGTTGAAGGCAAGGGGGGCGTTCTGGGCAAACAGCGCGGAAAGATAGTTCTGCAGGATGAGTACGCCCTTGTCGTGGAGGGGACCGGACATCTCCACCTCGCGTTCGATGTTGATCAGGCCGTCCTCGCCGGCGTAGGTCCGGGCGGTGATGCGCACTGGAAAGCCGAAACGGTGGTCACCCAGGTCGACGACGGTCAGGCCGTTCAGCTGGCCGACCTGCTCGCCGTGCAGGGAGATCAGCACCTCGCCTTCGGCGATGGACTCCCGCAGGAGCTGTTCGGGATAGTCGTGGCGCTGCCTGCGTGCAGCCAGGGCCGCATCGACATCAATCGCCTCGACCAGATGGCCGGCCCGGGGCCGGCACAGGGCGGCGCTTTCCATGAGCAGGGCCTCGGTGTGGCCGAAGAGGGCGCTCTGGCGTGAGCGGTCCTCTGCTTCGCGATGACCTTGTTCCAGCAGACGGGCGACGGCGGCTGCGGAAAAATGGGGCAGACCGAGTTTCTGGCAGGAGTGGGCGACGAAGGTGGCCGATGCGCGTTGAGTGGCGTCGTTGGCGGAAAATCGTTCGACAAAGTCCACCTTGACGCGAAATCGGCGTGCGAACTCGGGATCGCCCTCCTGCAGTTCGTAATACAATCCGCGCGAGCCGATAAGGACGATCTTTACATCGACATCCACCGCCTCGGGATCAAGCGAAACCGCGGCGATCGGCGCGAAGGCCGTACCCGGGTCCTCGATCTGCAGGCGGCCGCTGCGCAGGAAACGCCGCAGCTTTTCCCAGACCAGGCCATCTGCCAGCAGGTCGCGCAGGTGCAGCAGCAGGAAGCCGCCGTGCGCCTTGTGCAGGCTGCCTGCCCGGATGCGGGAAAAGTCCGTCACCAGGACGTCGTTCTCGGATTGATATTCGATGCTGCCGAACAGCGAACGGAACAGGGGATTGTCTTCGACGATCACCGGTGCCCCGGGCAGGCCGTCGTTGTCCACGACCAGATTGACCCGGTAGCGGGACAGTATTTTGGCCAGGGCCTCCCTGCGCAGATCGTCGTCGGTCTCGGAGGCTTTGAATACTTCCAGGTTGTCGAGTATGTCGTGCGAAACCTGGTTGAGATAGGCGCCGAGTTTGACCGAGTCCTTGATCTTTTTTTTCAGGACGGCGCGAATCTCCCGTAATTCGCGATCCAGCAGCGGCTTGACCACCTGCCGGCGCAACGCCGCCAGGGACTCGTTCATCACCCGCTCCAATGGCCGGGTTTTCTCGAAGTAACGGTTGATTTCGGGGAGCAGTTCCTGTTCCGCCTGGGCAATCCCGGTGCGCTGCTCCTTTGGCAGGGCAAACATTTCATCTTCGGTCATCGCATGCCCGTCCTTGTCCCGCAAGGTAAAGAGCAGTTGGCCGGATTCGTGGTGCATCGTGAAATTGCGGGCCTCGCCAAAGGCATCGAGCTCGGCGTATGCCTTGGACTCTTCCTCCTTGTAGGATTTTGCGATCCGCTCGCTTTCCACCTTGAAATTCGGTCCGTCCAGTTGTTGCGGTATTTCCTCCAGCAGGACCTTCATCATCCGCGCCATGCCCTGCCGGAGCAAACGACCTTGTCCGGCCGGCAGGCGAAGGGCGCGCGGGTACTCAGGTGCATCGAAGTTGTACAGGTAGCACAGGTCCGGCGGGATGGCCCGTTTTGCGGCCGCTGTCTGCATAGCCTGTTTGAGGAGCGAAGAACGGCCGCAGCCGAACTCGCCCAGCACGAACAGGTTATAGTCAGCCTGATCCATTCCGAGTCCGAAATGCACGGCGATTTCTGCGCGCTCCTGGCCGATCCAGGACAGGGGATTTTCCAGCAATTCAGAGGTGTCGGCGAATCCCAGTGTTTCCGGATCGACAGTGAGGCGCAGGTCGGTGACGGTCAATTTCGAGATAGGCATAGGCGGTGGAAGTGATACAGTGGCATGGGTTTGTAAGACAGTCCGAAGGGGAAGATACGCCGCATACGGCGAAAATCGCTCGGCAGATGCTCATCTTCGTTTCGGCCTCTCCTGATATTTCAGGAAAAAATGCTGTTCGGGATAGCCGGAAATCATGTGTGTTTTGTATGGTCAGGAAACATCTTCTCCTGTAAAACATCTGGAGATCGAAATTGCCATTCTTTTCAGTTGGACGTGGAATCCCCCACCCTGCGGGCGGGATAACAGGGGCCGGCTGAGCCGGTCCCGCATGGATATGGCCGTGAAGGCCGTCGGCCGCTCTCCTTGCTCTGATCTGTCACCGCAACTTCAAAGATGTATGGGGGAACAGCGAGCTGAATTTGCAAGGTATCACATTCAATATGCCGTTGTCATACCATATTGTCTGGATTCGGAAGTATCGGTTCCGTCCTTTGACCGGATAGTTACAAGAAACAGGGGGCGGGGACTCCGTGGCCCGCCCCTGTCCGGAGGCTGGGTCTTGTTTCTCTTATCGAGGGAGACATCAAAGCCGCACTTAATGGGTGCGGATCTTCACACAGCACATTTGCCGCTGTCGAAAAATAAATTCATCCCCATTCCAGCTGCGTTGAGGAAAAAATGATGACTAAGAAAATCACTGTGGCCGGGATCGGAGAACTGTTATGGGATGTGGTGGGGGAGAGCGAGCAGCTCGGCGGCGCCCCGATCAATTTCGCCTATCATGTCAACGCCCTCGGGTGCTGCGGCGTGCCGATCACCAGCGTGGGCGATGACGAGCACGGCAGGCGGGCCCTGGCGGAAATGTCCGGCCGCGGTCTCGAGACCAGTACTGTCAGCACGGTGCCGGGCTATGTCACAGGCTATGTCGAGGTGAAAACCGATGAGAACGGTATCGCCAGCTATATGTTCCCGGCCGACCTGGCCTGGGACCATCTCCATGTGAACCGGCAGGCGAAGGAGATGGCCGCCCGGCTCGACGGCGTCTGTTTCGGCACCCTGGGTCAGCGCTCAGCTGCAGCAGGCAGGGCCATACTCTCCTTTGTCGACGCTCTGCCGCAGAAGGTACTCAGGATATGCGATCTCAATCTCCGCCAGCATTTCTACAGCCGGGAAATAATCGAAGGCTCTCTTGCCAGGGCCGATATCCTCAAGCTGAGCGACGAGGAATTGCAGGTTGTATCATCAATGCTTTCTCTGGGAGGCGATGCCGGGGCCATGCTCCGGGAACTGATCGGCCGGTATGCCCTCGATCTCGTCATCCTCACCCGCGGCCCCCATGGCTGCCTGCTGGCAGGCTCAGCTGATGAGGCTGTGGATCTCCCGGGCATCCCCACTCAGGTTGTCGACACGATCGGCGCCGGCGATGCCTTCACCGCCTCGGTGGCTGCAGGTGTACTGCTCGGCCATCCGTTAGACACCGTTGCCCGGCATGCCAACCGGCTTGCCGCCTACGTCTGCACCCGTCACGGCGCCATGCCTCCAATCCCTGCAGAATTCAGACTATGATGATCTCCACTCATTCTGAGCGTTCAATGTGACATCGAGAGAAAAGTTTCGTGTGCATCATTCGGAAAAATTATATTTCTTCAATTTGTTATTCAGGGCAGTTCTCGTAATGTTCAACAATTTCGCAGCCTCTGTCTTGTTCCCCTGAGTCTGCTCCAGAGTCTCAAAAATCGCCTGAATTTCAATCTCTTCGAGAGACTTGCCGCCAAGACCGAAAACGGTTTCTTTGATCCCGTGTTCTTGACGAGAGGCTGTCGTCAGGGGTGAAGGGAGTTCTTTGTCTGAAATCTTTGTTGGCCTGCATGAAGCGGCCATTTCGCTGACGATCGGCCCCGGTAATGAGAAGCCTCAGAGCTTCGATCCCGTCGATATTGGCCATGCGGCCTTCGTCCTGGAATTTTTTCACGATCGCAGCCTTTTGCTCGGGCAGCACTTCGGCCACCACCTCGTCAATCTCAAGTCAGAATCAGCTCCAGCCAGCCGAGACTTCGGGGAGAGGCCAGGTTTTCGATGAGAGCGACTCCCGGCAGCATCCCCCGCATGGCAATGACCACCAAAGGTACGGAAAGAATCGCACCTGAGATAAATCGCTTGCGCATAGAGTCGTACTCGGGATTTTCCTCCTCCTCTTCAAGACTGGCCGTGCGGAGTTCAAGGGCCATGCCGCAGATGGGATAACTGCCGGGATTGTCCTGGATGATTTCAGGATGCATTGGACAGGTATATTGCTTGCCCGGAACCGATTTTCCCTCTTTTTCAGCAGCCGGGATACCGATCTTTTTTGCCAGGAAACTGCCGGGATTGCTCTTGAATTGAGCCAGGCAATGGGCGCTGCAGAAATAGTAGGGTTTGCCATCGTGATCAAGACGGCTGAACTCATCCTCCCTGTCGGTTGACATGCCGCACACAGGGTCCGTAAAGATCATCTTCTGGCCGTGAGGATGTTCGTTATCTCTATGGTGCCGGTGTTGTGCGTCCGTCATAGGTCCCATCCCCATCAGGTTTTTTTCCGACATAACCATAATCAACTCTGGGTATTTTCAGGGTTATGTCAATTCAATGCAGATCAGATCCGGAGATGATTCGTTGCGGGAATGTGCTTTTTTTCTATCACATACGACCGCCGCCCATACCGCCGCCGCCGGAACCGCCGCCGCCGGAACCGCTGCCGCCGGAACCGCTGCCGTCGCCCATGCCGCTGTCGCCGGAACCGCTGCCGCTGCCCATACCGCCGCCATTATGAACCGGGTTGCCTCTTTCATCCATTCCCTTCCTTGAACCCATGTAATTCTGCCGCTCGGAGGGTGTCATCTGATCAAGCCGGCTATTCCATTCCGAACGAAATGCATCTCGTTCCGCTTGAGGAGCACTCTGCATGGTGCCTCGTAGATTGCTCAATTCTTCTGTGGACATGGCTTTGTAATCTGCAGCCCAGGCGTATGAATTAACGGAAATCAACGCCAACGCAATCAAGCCTGCCATCTTTATTTTACTTGTCATTTTCGTACCTCAATGAGTGGATTGGAAAATTCAGATACTGCGTTATGGAGTTCTCTTTTCCTGATATTTATTCTTACCTGTTTCGTCTTGATATAATTCAAAATTACTGCTTCATACCCTCTAATATCAGCGGAACGACTTGAGCTGAAGTAGGTACAAATGTTTTTGTATTCCTGGCGAAAGATCCCCTTGTCTTCCTTTGTCCATGGGATGCTGCAAGGGGTTTTGGCGATTGCGGTACCGATTGGCAAGCCATTACCACCTCATGGCCATCGGTTGTATGAACAAATAACGGTTGATAGAATCAGATATAACCATCAATAGAGCAAAGGGTATGAAAGGTAGCATGCCTCTGCCTTTATCCACACCTGTGCCGATGATATGAAGATGATGAGCGCGATTGGAATGATGGCTGGTCATGACACGAGCAAAATGCCCATGAGGGGAAAGGATATGAGTTAAATGCCGACAAACGACCGAAGGCCGTGATGGAGCAGTTGATGGGAGCCGGCGACCACCGGCAGCTTGGAGAACAGCATAACATTCAGTAGCATCAGGGTGATAAAAACAATCCTCACACATCCTCCTTCTCTAATAGTGGTTCCTTGATTTACCAGTTGGTGGTTTTGATCACGCAGATTGGATAACGGGAAGGTAAGCGGAATCCCCCCCTCCCGGAAAAGCTCATTATGGAATCTGTCAGGCCATGAGACAGGCGAAAGGGCAACTCAAATTCAATACCTTTCATAAGGGTAGCGCTCTCCTGGTGCAAGTATCAGGCACAGGTGGTAAGATGTGGTACATTTTTCGCAAACGACTATTTTTTTCCACTGAAGCAGCCAAGTGCATCATGTCGCTAAGATCTGGTAGTGTTCTTTTTTTGTGAGGAAAAACAATAACTTGGAATGATAAAGCAGTCAATCTGATTGTGAGAACAACGCGGTGAAGGTCAGCTATTTATGCCAACCGTAAAAAGATAAAACCGGGAAGGTGACATATGAAAGTTGCTTTTTGGGTACACTGGCTTGACCTGTTCAGGATTAATGAACCAGGTTTTGGAAGAATCCGTCACGAAGCAGGGAAATCCGGCTTGAAAGGGTAGCCTGGCGATTGTCTATGGTTGGGTGAGATTTTTCTCAGACTTGCCTGGAAAGCGATTTTTTGTCATCCCACCCTCACCTCCCGAATGTAAATCATTCTGAAAACTTCAAAAAAAACTAAATTTAATCTATATGGGGCATCTTATATGCGCATACCTTCTAGCTTGACTGCAGTGTTGTTTCTTTTGGCGAGGTTACTGATTTCTATCTCCTTTGTGTTTTCGCCCGGCATCTCAAATGCCAAATATGTCCCGGAAATGCGAATTGAACACTCGCCTTCCGCGACAATGTCGAGGGGCGAGAGGATCCGCCTCGAGGCCCGTATCACCGCAGCGGACAAGCTGGGCGAGGTTCGATGTTATTTCAAATACGGGGCGGATAAGCCTTACCTGTTTGTTGAGATGAAGCAGACCGAGCAGGGATTCGAATGTTGGCTGCCGACGCCGGCAAGCCATGTCGATCAGGTCGAATATCTAATCCTGGCAGTGGATTCGATGTCGCATGTCGTGAAAACCGATGTTTTCCGTGCCTCAATCGAGGGTGATCCGGAAATTGATGACTTGCCATCCGCAGGATCGGCATTGCCTGTATCCGTAAGGTCCGATATCCCGATCCCGACAGATGTAACAGATGCAATCGCGGCAGACGACCGGCCGGATTATGAGGTTGTTTCTGCAAAATACCGCTATGGACTCCAGGTGGCACTCTACGATGTGTCGAAAGATCCAGTTTATGTCTACGGTTTCTTTGGCGGCTTCGAAATAGATACTGACAGCCAGCAGATATCTCCGGTTCGGGGGTTCATGGCGTTTCCGGTCTCAGTGTCTCCAAAAGCCCTGGTGACGCCGAAGCAAGAGGTTATTCCGGAAATTTTTCCGGATGAAAGGTTTTCGGTTATTAATGGCAGCGAATGGTCCGGCTATTATTCTATAGTAGATGGTAACGATAATCTCCTCAGCGGTAAAACCCCTGTTACGGCAACTGTAAATCAAGACGAAAGCGGTAATGTGACCATCAGTATATCAAACAAACAGTGTCCCGGCAGGAACTCTTTCAGCCGCGGGAATATCAATGAATCCGGTTATATCAAAATATATGACGATTGCGATGGTGAACTTTGGACGACCCATTGGCGAACGGCCACTTCCACAAGCATCCAGCTGTTGGACTATATTCCACCTCTCGATTATAATAAGCTCGCCAAATTGGAGCTTACTCGACCGGAGCCAAACCCCGCGCCCGCTATGCCAACCCTGCTGTCTCCGCTGGACGGCGCCAAAATCGATTCCCGGGGGGAGGTGCTGCTTGAGTGGGGTGCCGCAGATTATGCTGTAAGCTACCAGGTCCAGCGAGGCAGCGATTGCGAGACGGGGGTGTTATATGATCCCACATCCCTCACCTACGCCCAGATCGAAGTCGAACCATACACATTGAATTATTGGAGAGTCCGGGCTCAAAACAGTATCGGGGTATGGGGACCATGGAGTCCCTGCTGGAGTTTCAGCACCGAACTTAAATGCCCGGCCTGCCCGTCGATCAATTTGCTGCTGTTGGGGAAATAAATTCCACTTCCCTTGACGTGCATCGGTAGGGAAAGCAGGGACTGGATTGAGGTTGACGGCTCTCGCGTTTCTGCTATCGAGATACGGCGCTTTTTTCCTTTGGCTGGCAGCCGATCTTTTTCACTCGCTCGTCGACGAACCCGATCCGTGCAGGGAGCCGCGGCTCCAGGAGAAATACACGCCTGTGAGGCAGAGGGTGGCCGACATGAAAAAGACCGTACGGATACTGCGCAGGAACAGGTCGTAATTATCCGGGGTGATTGCCTGACGGCCGACGATCAGGGCCAGAACGACGGTGGCCATCGCCATGCTGAACATCTGGCCGAGCAGGCGCATCGTTGCCACCGCCCCGGAAGCCAGGCCGTAATGCCGTTTTTCGACGGCTCCCATGATAGCGCTCATGTTAGGCGAGCTGAACAGGGCGAAACCGGTGCCGAGCAGGATCAGGTTGGCGACGATCAGGGGCAGTCCGGTATCCGGCGTGAGTCTCGAGAACAGGGAGACCCCGATGACGGTGACGATCATGCCGGAGGTTGCGATCAGGCGGGGTTCGATGCGGTCCGACAACCTGCCGGCGATCGGTGAAAGCAGTGCCATCATAATCGGCTGGGCCATCAGCACAGTCCCGGCGGTCTGTGGCGGCAGTCCTTTGATGTACTGGAGATAGAGACTCAGCAGGAAGGTGACGGCAAAGGTGGCCGAATAGTTGAGGAGGGCGGCCAGGCTCGAAAAAGCGAAGGTCCGGTTGTCGGCAAAGAGCTGCATGTCGAAGACCGGAAACCGGGCGACCAACTGGTGGCGGATAAAGAGGAAGAAGAGCAGGGCGCCGGAGATCAGCAGGATTATGCCGATCGCCGCCGGCAGCCGGGTGGCGCCGTAGACTAGGGCGAGTATGGCGGAGGCGTAGAGCAGGCAGCCTCCGATGTCGAGCCGTTGGCCGGGTTCACCCAGCCATTCCCCCCGGAGGAAGAAGAGCGTCAGCGAAAACGCGAAAAAACCGAGAGGCAGCATGACGATAAAGATGCTGCGCCAGCCGAAATGTTGGGTGAGCAGACCGCCGACGAACGGCCCGACGGATAGGCCGATATACACGGCGGCAACATAGATGCCGATGACCCGGCCTCGCTTTTTCGGCGGGAATATGGATGTCAGGATCGCCATGCCGGTAGTGACGAACATCGCCGCGCCGATACCCTGTATGACCCTGGTTGCGATGAGCAGGGCGGCGGAGTCGACAAAGGCCGCCGCCCCTGAGCCGAGGGTGTAAATCCCGATCCCGGTCGCAAAGACTTTTTTCCTGCCGTGGATGTCGGCGAACTTGCCGGCCGGAACGAGGCCCACCGCCACCGCCAGCAGGTATGCGGTGGCGATCCAGCTGAGCTGGACGGCATCCATCTCAAGATCCGCCTGGATGGCCGGCAGGGCTACGTTCACCGAAGACATCATGAACGGCCCGATAAACGAGGTCAGGGTCGCCACAATCAAGGCCGAGCGTTCGAGGGCGGCGCCGCTTTGTCCGCTATTCTCCATGATTCATTCCTTATCTGTGTCCGGCCTTGGGTGTCATGGCCGGTTGGAAAGTTAGGGGCCGTTACGAAATAACCGTTACATTTTTTACCATTTCGTTACGGCCCCTTATGCCGGAAAGGTATATCTGCGTAACGGTTATTGTTTGACGACGGCCTATCGCACCGTACCCCTGAAGAATAGCTTCAATCAGAGTTACCCGTTCCGGTTCGAAACCAACGTGCGCCCAACCTTCACGATCAGCAGCACCACTGGACCTGCATGCATCATCAGGTCAAAGATATCCACTGGTTTTACCAGTTCGCCGGCCAGCAGCATTGTCATCTTTTCTACAAGATGCGGCATAGGAGTAAAAGGGGCAAGCCCCAGTGTCAGCGACACTATTATGAGCAGTAGATAGGGGACTTGATCAAGCCATTTCATGGTGTTGCCTGTCATTATCTTTACCGGAAACTAATCCTGTCAAGAAAATCCTTAAAAGATTGTTTCTCCCTGCACATTGAATTTCCACACATAGTGTCCTCTGCGGGCCGGGAATTATTAACCCAGAGAAAATGAAACGATGAAAGTACGCCGGCTGCAGATTACCATCTGGAGTACCACAAGGCTAGTTCAGAGAAAAATATCTTGAGGTGTGTTGAACAGTTCTGCGATAATTTCTGTTACCGTCCAGGAAACATAGAGGGGCTGATCGAATGATTTCCAGGAACAAATCTTCTGTCTATTGCCGATTATCGGATAATTGTGTATGAATAATATATAGACTATCCGATAACTCCGACCACATTCAGTAGCCTGAAACCATCCTTCTGAATAACTTTCCAACTATCGTCATCGTTCCGGGATAATGTGAATCTCCTCTCGTCGGCCGCTCGTGTAAGCCGACGTCCTCACGACGAAATTCCCATGCATCGACAGGTGCTATTACTGCCAAAGCTCAACCGACAACCCCACTCTCATCGTATAACCTGGTGCAGATAGCCTCTGCCCCCGGATAAGCAACCAGAGGAACATTTCTTCCGCCATTCAACGCCCTGATCATGAACAAACAAAACTATCGCGAAATACCCTATAATTTCACCTCTGCCGACGACAAATTGATCATCAACCTGCTCTTCGGGGCAGAGGTCTGGGAGGATCTTGAAGAACTGCGCAGCCAGAGAATCACCGGCAGGTCTGCTCGGCTGGTCATGCGCTTCATGGGCGACCTTTTCATTCTCAGGCGCAACCCGTTTCTGTTTCAGGAACTGATCGACTCACCTCGCCGGAGACGGCGGTTTTTCGACACCGCCGGAGAGGACCTGACGATCATTGAAGAAGCCGCCCGCGTCGGCCGGGTCGGCTCGGAGCGCAGCGCCAAGGTGTTGCGGCTGGTCGCTGCCTGCCGCCAGCGATTTGCCGAGCTTAAGAAGGAAATCCACGACGCCCCGGCGATGCGCGGACAGATGCAGAAGAAGCTGGGTGCGATCATCGGCAAGGAAAACGTCCGTTTCGATCCCTTCACCCTGATCAGCCACGCCACCGACGCCACCGACTGGCGCCTCTTTCTGCCGCTGGCGGTACTGCGTCCGTCGGTCGAGGAGCAGTTGCCCGCATTGATGAAGGCGGTAGCCGAGCTTGGACTGAAGATCATCCCCCGCGGCGGCGGTACCGGACTGACCGGCGGCAGCGTACCGGTGACCAGCAACTGCGTCATCGTCAACACCGAAAAGTTGACGAAAATCCACGATATCGCCTACTGGGAATCCCCCCATCTCGGCCCGGGGGCAAAGATCCCGGTGCTGAAGGTGGAGGCCGGAGTCGTCACCTCCGACGCCATGGCCCACGCCGTCAAGGACGATCTGGTCTTCGCCACCGACCCGACAAGCGCATGGGCCTCGACCATCGGCGGCAATATCGCCGAAAACGCCGGCGGCAAAACCGCGGTGCTCTGGGGCACGGCCATCGACAACATCCTGGCCTACACCATTGCCATGCCCGGCAGAGGGCTGTTGACCGTGCGGCGGGTGAACCACCCGATGCGCAAGATCCTGCCCAACGACAGCGTCCATTTTCAGGTAGTGGAACAAAACGGCTCAGTTCTCCGCGACGTCCACCTGACCGGTACGGAAATCCGCAAGAAAGGGCTGTGGAAGGACATCACCAACAAGGCCCTGAACGGTTTGCCGGGTTTCCAGAAAGAGGGCACCGACGGCATCATCACCTCCGGCGAATTCGTCCTTCACCGGGCCTACGAGAAAAAAATGACCTTCTGCCTGGAATTTTTCGGCGAAGACATGGAAGAGGCCAGCCGTGTCATTGTTGAGATCTCCGAGGAGTTCATCAACCACGGCGAGGAGGCGCTGATGGCCCTCGAGCACTTTGACGAGGAGTATATCCGGGCCATCAAATACAAGTTCAAGGCGGCCCGGAGCGAGCACCCGAAGGCGGTGCTCCTCATCGACATGGTCGGCCACACCACCGCCCAGGTGCTGCGCGGCAGGGAACGCCTGGAAAAACTCCTCCTGCCGCACAAAAACACCGAGCTGTTCACCGCCCAGGATGCCGACGAGGCCACCCGTTTCTGGCGCGACCGCAAGCGGCTCGGGGCAATCGCCGCCCGCACCAATGCCTTCAAGCTGAACGAAGACATCGTCCTGCCCCTGCCGGCCTTGGCCGAGTTCGCCCGCTTCGTCGATGCCTACAACATTGATGAGGATATCCATAACAAGACCCAGTTCATCCAACGCATTGTCGAGTATCTGGAGACCGCCGAACCCATCGAAGACCCGGACTGGCTCGAGGCGAAGATACCGAAGGCCAACGACCTGTGCCGGGAAACCCTGGAAAAACTCCAGCTCCGCAGCCGGGAATCGATGCGCGACGCGGTCGATATCAAAAAACTGCTGGCCGATCTGCTGGAATTGTTGAGCGGCTACAGCAAGGTCAGCGGCACTATCGAGAACATCTACAGCGAGGTGCGTTCCAGGCGGATTATTATCGCCACCCATATGCACGCCGGCGATGGCAATATCCATGTCAATATCCCGGTCTTCTCCAATGACCGCGCCATGATGAAACGGGCCGAAAAGACTGCCGAGGTTATCATGGCCAAGGCGGTCGAGCTGGGCGGGGTGGTGAGCGGCGAGCACGGTATCGGCATCACCAAGATGAAATTCCTGGAAAAATCCCGCCTGGAGGAACTGCGCCGTTATCGGCAGGAAGTCGATCCGCAGGGCATCATGAATCCGGGGATGCTCAACGATCCGGCGATTATCGACAAGGTCTATACCCCGTCGTTCAACCTGCTTGAACTGGAGGCGAAGATCCTGCAGTACGGCTCGCTGGCCAAACTTTCCTCGATGATCTCCAAGTGCATCCGCTGCGGCAAATGCATGCCGATGTGCTGCGTCTACCATCCGGGAACCAATATCTTCTTCCATCCGCGCAACAAGAACATGGTCATCGGCTCGCTCATCGAGGCCCTGCTCTACGATATGCAGCGATCGCACCTGCCGCGCTTCAACCAGTTGAAAAACCTCGAAGAGATCGCCGACCACTGCACCATGTGCCGCAAATGCCTGGCGCCCTGCCCGGTGGATATCGACACCGCTGAGGTGTCTCTTCTCGAGCGGGAGATTCTCAGCGATCTCGGCTACAAACATACCGCCCCGGCGACCCTGATGTCGCTGTACTACCTGAAGATCAGGAACCGGAGTTTCAACAAGGTCTTTCGCAAAGGGGTCCTGGAATGGGGCGGCGACCTGCAGCGCCTGGCAGCTCAGGCCTACAAGAAGGCTCCGCCTGCCCTAACCGACAAGAAATGGCGCTTCCTCAATATGTTCAAGTCGCCAATGATGCCGGCGTCAAGGCTCAGCCTTGGCGACAGGCTGCCGTATTTTTCCGAGCGTGAAGCGCTGATGATACAGCCGGAAGGGCAGGTCAGGAAAACCGTCTTTTATTTCCCCGGCTGCGGCTCGGAACGCCTGTATGCCGATATCGCCACCGCCGCCATCTATCTGCTGGCGAAAAACAATATCCGGGTCATTATCCCGCCGCTGTCGCAGTGCTGCGGTTTTCCGGCCAAGGTTAACGCCAAGAAGAGGATGGCGGCGATCATCAGCCTGCGGGACACCATCATCCTCACCCAGATCCGTGAGATGCTCGGTCACCTGGTGTTCGATGCCTTTCTCGTCAGTTGCGGCACCTGCCGGGAGGCCCTGCACGAGATGGGCGTCAGCGAGATCTTCAACTGCGACATGGCCGATATCTCGCAATTCGTCATGGAAAACTCGACGTGTCAGTTCGGCGCCTGGCGCCAGGAAACCGTGCTGTATCACACGCCCTGCCACGACTCCTTCGATGGGGCCGGGGCAGGCCTGCTCGGTCAGCTGTACAAGGACGTGAGGAGTGTTGCCAATTGCTGTTCGGAAGCGGGGACACTGGCCGTTTCAAGACCGGATATCGCCCATGCCATGCTCGAACGCAAACGTGAATCCCTGGTCAAAGCCGGGGCGGGCAGCGATGCCACGATCGTCGCCACCAACTGCCCGTCCTGCCTGTCCGGCCTTGGACGCAACCGGGAGATGGGGGTCACGCCGCAGCATATGACGGTTGTCCTGGCCGAGGCCATCGGCGGACCAGACTGGATGAATGATTTTGCCCGGCTGGTGGAGGGAGCGGAAAAGGTTACCTTTTAGAAACGATTCGTCTTCAACAATCATCAATTTTTACAAAAGGAAACTCATGAACACCAAGAGAGCGATTTGGCGATCAGCTATTCTGGTTTTTATATTTATGCTGGCTGGTTGCGCCACCCAACACCCTACGCGGCACCCGCCACCATTCCAGGTCCAGCCCCTGGTCAAGGAAATGTGGACACAGAAGGCCGACAACCTGGTATTTGTCCTGGACGCCTCGGCCTCGATGTCCCAGGGCTACAACGGCTACGAAAAATTTGACATCTTCTCCGAATGGTCTGAGACTGGAAGCATTTTCTCAGGGAATCGGCCAAAGAGGAGGCCAAAAACGAATCCGCGGAACGCCGGGTGAAAGAAAATAGGGCATAACCAGGTATAATGACCTTGTTTTTGCAAACATCGGTATTGAGCGACCTGGTAATCGATATGGCTTTTTTCCAGCCGAAGCAAGGCCTTGGGCTAAGGGGTTTGAATTACCCGATAGAACTGATCGACGGTCGGACCTCCGGTATCTCCCATGATGGACATGAGTATCTTTGAATACTCCTCGTCGTTGTCCATTTCGGCATCGATTCTCTCGTAGTCGGCCAACGTTGGATAGCGCGTCTGAATCGTTGCTCGGCCCCTCTCTCCTGCCAAGTTGTACATCAGCTCTACCGAGACCTCAGGATGTTTCTGTTCCAGATACGCCTTCGCTTTGACAAGCGTCTCGAAAAATATCGTGTAATTATGGCTATATCCGATTTCTCTTTGGTGTATGACCATTTTGTCCTCCGGATGTTCTTTCGTTATAAAAAACGCCCAAATCAGAAGCCTGTCTTCATTCATCTCAAACCATACAGAAGGCCCACATTGTGGTATGTAAAAACATAAGAGTTGGCTATGCTGAGTCAAGAGGCCTCAATAGTCTGCGATGTACCAGGCTAACCTCTGACAAAACAACATCCTCCCAAATCATGGACTACTGATGTTCATCCACGGAAAAATATCTTGTTTCCGGATGGACACAAATTGTGGTCACATGCGACCTTCGGTTAAATACGACCTTCTTTGTACGGCTGATAATGTCAGCTATGTCACCACTAATTCTGCAAGTTATTCTTATATATTGGAGTGATAGTTGATGCAGGATGGTGGGGTTGTCGCATGGCATGAGAATTGTAGTATGAAGGGTATAAAACGGGGAAAGTGACTTTCAGTAACCAGAAAGTCACTTTGAGTAATCAGACCTTAGCTATGGCAATTTCAAGTCGGAAATTCAGTTACTCGGGTTTACTTATCATCAGCACACCCCAGTACCTACATCATAATAGGAGATTGCAATGAACAATGAGTTTAATGTAGAAATTTTAACTTTTTTGAAAATTTCTGAGATTGAAAATGCTTGGATGGCAGATGATTATAAGGCACTGTTATCGATGATGGATATATTCGAAGATGAACTTGGCGGGATGAGTAAATCTGAGTTGAAAGAGATGTGTTTGATGTCACTTAATGATTTTGATCATCATGAATCAGCTAAATTTCTTTTAACATATATTTTTAAAGATGAAATTACTGAAGGCAAGATTGACCAGCTGAGTCATCAAATGGTTGAAGCTAAACTTTGGGAAGAACATGCCGACCCGGCATATCACACGAGCCTTTTTAATGCTTATGGACTTTTGAGAGAAGCGTACAATGGCATATTTAAAGAGCCGACAGGAGTGAAATTTACTATAAAAATCAAAGCAAATGACAAGGATTCATTTGAGATCTTTGATTCGTCCCTGCATGCTGTGATAGTTAGGTTGCTCTCAAATGGTTTGGATGAGACTGCAATCTTAAATCGTCTTTATGAGGAGCAAATTAGTGGAGCGAGCTTCCCGGATGCAAAAAATATACTTTGGGGTCTAAAAGAGATCTCCATAAAAGAAAAGGAGCGCCAGTATGAAATCACAAGTTCAGATCTTTGGTTTGGAGAGTTAGAAAAAGCTATGAGTTTTGAGGCAAAAGCTCATGCTGATGAAGAGGTAAAAGATGAGATTGAACCATAACTCCAACTTAAAATTATCCTCCTGTGCTAAAACATGATGTCAGATCAACTATTCCAATGGCAATCTTAATCAGCTTGGTATCTCTGTAATTTAAGGCTCCTGATTATTTCAGAGCTGAGTTGCCACCTTGGTAATCGAACAAAACTGTGGGCGAAATACAGGTCCAATGTGCTGTCTGCTTCTGTTGAATTTCAGTTTGTCCTTTTTTTCACAACTTTTGCTGAAAGTCGGTAATATCCTCGGTTTTTAAAGGAATCCCGACGATGCTTCAAACAACAATCAATATAGAAACGCAGCTACCTTTTATAATGGATGCGAGTTTTTTCTGAAACATCCTTTGCCGCAATGCACTCCTCGAACCGTGTCAGCACTGTACAAGGGGCTTGAATCATATCCGCCCCTGTGCTCCGCTTCGGGATTCTCATCCTCATGGGGCTTCCACTTGGATTTCTCCCTCAACATCGGAACGACAGGTTCCCAGGTTCCACTCGAAAGGATCCTGGTCTTTGAGCGATTATAGAGTTGCGACGAGATTCCCCTTCGACAATCGGACTCTTCTGATCCTGTCTTTTCTGATTCAACTTGGTGCAGGATCGTAGTTAACCTTCCGGTTTACCGACGTTCCATGCCTTATCGAGCTCTTCCATGTCGGCATCCAGATCCATTTTCATTAACTCTTCCAAATCGGCATTGTGTTTCTGGTACATGGATATGTATCTTTCTTCATCATCACGATGAATATTGTATAATTCCGGCATGCTATCTTCTTCTTTTTTCCTGAAAATCCGCATGAGCTTATACGCCTCGTACGGGTGCACTCCAAGAATCTTCAAAACATCCTGGCCGAGCGATAGTGCACTCCCGAAAGTCTCCCGGCGGATGGTGGTGATCCCCATATCCATCAACTCATAGGCTGCAGAGCGGTCTGAAGCATTTGCCGCGATCTTGAGGTGAGGGTAATGTTTCTGGACCAGGTGGATCAGATCCCTGGCTTTTTCGATATCGCCTATGGTTATGATGATCAGTTCCGCTTCTGCGGCCCCGGCAGCTTCAAGCAAATCCAGGCGAGTGATATCACCGTAATAGACCTCGAAGCCGAACCGACGGAGGATGTCTACGTTCACTGCGTCATGGTCGAGAATAACCGGCCTGATCCCGGAGGCGATGAGGAATCTGCCGAGATCCGTGCCCAACCGGCCAAATCCTGCGAGAATAACCTTGTTTCCCTGATGTTTGATAGTATCGGCTGCCCTTTCCTGCCTATCGCCATCATGTCCGGCAGCCAGCTTGGCATGCAACAAGAAAAGCAAAGGCGTCAGGAACATTGATATGGCCACAGCTGAAATAAGCGGTTCAACGACGTTATTCGGCAGGATTCCGTTGACCTTTGAATACTGGAAAAGGACAAAAGCAAATTCACCGCCCTGGGCTAGAGCAATGCCAAAAAGCCACCGTTCGCTTCCGGGCATTTTAAAGAGGGTGCCGGTGGCCATCAGCATGAGCCACTTGATACCGATGAGACCCAGAACAATACCGGCGATCAACAGGGCATGGTCGCCAATCAAGGTAAAATTAAGACTTGCCCCGATGGAAATGAAAAATATTCCCAGCAGGAGCCCCTTGAACGGCTGGATGTCGCTTTCCAGTTCATGTCGGTATTCGCTTTCCGCCAGAACCACACCAGCCAGAAAGGTGCCAAGGGCAGGCGATAGTCCAACCGCAGTCATGAGAAGAGATATGCCGACAACCAGGGCTAAAGCGGCGGCCACAAATATTTCATGTACGCGTGTCGAGGCGATGGTTCGAAAAATTGGCCGGCTGGCAAATTTTCCGAGGAAAAAAATGAAACTTACCGCCAGCAGCGTCACCAGGATACGTAAGTAACCGGGAAGTGTGGACATGTCAAAGAGGGCAGAACCGTGAGGATCGCTGTCGCTCACCGCCACTGTAGCCAGAAGCGGTAGGATCGCCAGTATGGGGATTACCGCTAGATCCTGGAACAGGAGGACCGAAAAAATCGACCTGCCCGGGGATGTATTCATTATCCCCCTTTCCCGAAGAGTCTGAAGAACAATGGCGGTGGAAGAAAGCGATAAGGTGAGACCTACAGCGACAGCCTGCTGCCAGGGCAGGCCGCTCAATGATACTGATCCGATGGCAACGCTTGTCAGAAATACCTGGGTGCCGCCCATGCCCAATATCGGGATGCGCATCTGCCAGAGCAGAGAAGGTTTAAGCTCGAGTCCGACGAGAAAAAGCATCATCACCACGCCGAATTCGGTGAAGTGCATTACCTCTTCAATGTCGCCGATAAGCGACAGGCCAAAGGGACCGATAACAATACCGGCAATGAGATAGCCAAGTATGGACCCCAGGCCGCATTTCTTTGCCAGCGGCACGGCAATGGCGGCGGCCGCCAGGAAGATGAACAGTTGGAGGAGAAAATGTTCCATATTTACAAATTCCTGATGGTGTGGCCCAGATTACTGTTCAAATATTCGTTTTTTCTCGCTTTGTGTATATCCAGCATATCATCCCGGAGAGCCGTTACCACCCGTCGGTACTCTTCGGCGTGCCAATTGATTTTTTCCTCGGACATTCCACGATGCATGCCAAGAACAGTAAAGGGTGGAAGCCATTCCATTCTGCAGAGGTTCGCCGTGGCGCGATACGGAGTGGTGAACTCGCTGATGGTAAACGTGTTGAGACCATGTTTCTGATATGAGGCATCATCCCCGCCGGCGGTAAAGGCCTGGAGGAAGTATTTCCCTTCCAGTGCTCTCCCTTTTACACCATAGGCCCAGCCGTACTCCAACACCAGGTCGAGCCACTCCTTCATTATGGCAGGAGTGGAATACCAATAGAACGGATGCTGAAAAATTATTACTTCATGGGCCTGACACAGTTTCTGCTCATGGTCGACGTCAATAAAAAAATCGGGATAGGTGGCATAAAGATCATGAAATGTGACACCATCAAGGTCTTCAACCGCTCCACGCATTGCAATGTTGATCCTGGAGCGTGCAATAGCCGGGTGCGCAAAAATGATCAGTATTTTCTTCATCATAATCCTGGGTCGGGTGATAACAGACGACGTTCTTCGAAGCTCCGGATTAGGCCTTGCCAACGAAGACAACTCATCCGATGTTGTTTATATCTTCGCTGTTATTCCCCGCCTTTTGTCAATTTTTTTCCTCAACGGGAGCTGAAGCGGGAATCAAGTCTGTGAACCGTTTCGGTTGATTTTCATTTTTATCCCCGTTCGTTTCCTGTACTTACACGTTTTTTCCCAATTCATAGGCCTGGGTCATCGCTGCACTTCCTTTAATGTCGCCTATATTCCATACGCCGGTTGCATAGATGACACCTTTCTCATTTGCCTCGCTCAGACAGGAAGTAAAACCCCTGAATCCTGCGAGGGTTGTTCCCATTGTCTCTTTTCTGCCGTCTGCGGCGGTCATGATGAAGTACATATCCTTATTGCTGATCCTGGTGTACACAGGATAAACCCTGTCGATCAAGGTCTTCATCTGCGCGTTCATGTTGTAGAAATAGAGGGGAGTGGCCATGACAATCACCTCGGCGGCGATCATTTTTTCCAGAATTCCGGCCATGTCATCCTTTTGTACACAAACGCCATCGTGCTTTTTGCAGTAATCACAGGCCAGGCAATAGCCTATTTTCATTTCACGCAGATTCATCTTCTCGGCCTGATGGCCCGCCGACTTTGCGCCCAGCATGAATTGAAAACACAACAGGTCTGAATTACCCCCTTTTCTCGGGCTTGCTGACAATACCAACACTTTTTTGTTCATATGCAGTCCCCTTATTCAATATGCGCTCTAAAGCTTCATTAATATCCTGAATTTTGATCACCTCGATATCGGAAGTGATACCGTGTCTGCCGTAAAAATCAAGCAGTACCTTGGTTTCGGCAATGCCGCCGATGACGGAACCCGCCGCCGATTTACGCCCCATGGTCAATGGAACCGTGTTCGATATCGGCTCCAGGTCGCCCGGAAAACCATGAACAAGGCGGCCCATATCCCGGATAGGGTCGAAGGAAGTGGCGATCTCCTGGAACGGCGAGAATTCCTTGTCCGCAAAATGAAGCTGTTCTGCCATGCCCTGCCTTTATTTTCGTGATCGGGCATGAGCGGGTATAATTATCTTCTATAACTGTCCGGTTTTTTTATACCCCCAAGGCGAAAGTGTCTAACCTATGGACATTATTAGCACCAAAGGATGCCTGCAGCCAGGGTGGCGATCAATTCTGTTTGAGTGATATTTGCGTAACAACACCGTATTGGCATATTGCCGGCAGGTCTGATCGCAATATCCGCTCTTCTGGTGCTCCTCTTGCAGGATCAAAGATGAACTGGGTGGAATGGCGATGACGCCGGGTGGAGATAATTATGCAGTCGGGAGAAACCGGCAAACAGCGGTCTTATACCTGGGCCGCGAGCCGTTCGACCAGTCCACGGAGATCGGCCGAATCTGCAAGACCATCGAGAAAGCGCTGCGGGATGCCGGAAAGTCCGGTTTGAGCCCCGACAAGGGCGCCGGTGAGAATGGCCCGCGCCTGGTTCTGTCCGCCGCCATTGACGGCATGCAGCAGCGCGGATTCGAAGTCATCGTAAAACCGGGCCGCCAGGTAGTAGGCCGCCGGCAGTTGATGATAGATGGCGCAGGGCATGCCATAAACGAGGGACACCTTCCAGGCCGGCTCAATCCGGATATCCGGGTCGAAGGCCGCTGCCGCCATGTAAGACGGAGAAAGCAGGGCGTCGGGTGAGGCGAAGCGTCCTTCGCGCGGCGGGTCAGGGTCTCCCGGTTTGGGCGGTTGCAGATTTTCGCTGGTGACTGCATGGAAAGGCAACTCACCTGTTTTGACCAGTTTCATCAGCTTGCCGGACAGGTGCGTATCAAGCCGGTGGCCTTGAACCAGCAGGCTTAATACGGCACAATAGGCGACCGTCATCGAAACCACGGTAGCATCTGCCTGGGTCAGGACGGTATTGCCGGCAACCGCCTTGGCGAGCTGGCCGGGCTGCCGGGCATAGCGAACCGCGATGGCCAGGGTGCGTTCGATTGCCTCCGTGGTATCGGCATGTCCGCCGGTCCGGGTCCAGGGCAGTTTCTGCTGCACGCGTCTCCGCCAGGCTTCCCGGATGGACTGACTTGTATAGCCGCCCGGACCATTCACAGGGGTGCCGTCGAGCATTGGGAACAGCTCATCATCCAGCCTCCGGCAGAAATCCTCCTCATCGTAGCCGCCGCAATCCGTCAGCGACTTCAGGGTCAGGGTCAGGATATAGCCGGCCTGCGAAAGCTGTCCGGCCTTGAGTCCGGCGTGGTAGCGGTGCGGTTTGGGGTCGGTATAGTCGGTGATCCATTCGCCGTAGTCACGCCGCAGTTCCGCCAGGTCGTAATACCAGTGCGGTCCGAGGGCAAGGGCGTCACCGATCAAGGCGCCCATGATGGCACCGGCTGCACGGTCCTGGATTGGTTTCTCGTTCATGTTCTTCTCCCCTGGTGAGCTGTCTGATGGTCCTTCTATCCGGGTTAGACCGTATATTCTTGATATCATGAGATGCATGCCTGACAATCATGCCTCAACGACGAATTACGGGAAATATTGTCCCGATGTTTTCACGGCATGCACGCGGGGGTGAGGTCCACCGCAGGCCTGCGGCATGAAGATCCAGTCCCCGGTCGCTCACGCTCTCCTGCGAGGGTTTGCCGGACCTGGGCGTTCAGGGGCCATAGTCGAAGTCGCAATCACGCGCGCAGATCTGTATCTCGGTGTCGCACGTTGTATCGTTTTCGTGTTCACGTTCACACTCGGCGCGCTTAATGTCGCACTGTTCGAGGCATTCCTGGTGCTTCTGCAAAGTATCGTTGAGTATCATGTGGCACCTCCTTCTGTAGCTGCCCTGTGGCGTGTACACCCCTCCCTGGTGCAATATCGCAGCCGTGTTTCCCTTGGGCTATATCCGAAATGATAATATCTTTTCCAGTTGTGACAACGGAGCGTCCTGCCAAAAAAGTCAGCCCGAACGCCTGGCTGACAACACCCACTGGCACAGTTCCATCAATCCCTGTATAGCATTGAGATAATTTCCTTCATCACCTTGCTTGTTGTTGGGCTTTGTGCAAGAATTCAACTGGTTCTTGCCGGAGGGTTGGAAATCTGCTGGTATCGGGCAGAGGCGGGGTTGGTCTAATGAAACCGTGATCCCCTTTTTTATGAGATGCTCAGGAAACCTATGGCATGGAGATGGATGCCGGAATGCTGCAGCGGAGCCCTGACGTATACGGTGTTTAAACGTTTCTCTGTCGGGGGCCATGATATCCTGAGAATATCCTGGAATGATGTTACCAAAAGGTAGCAGATTTTATCCCGAGCGTTACCGATTGGTAACGCAATGTGCCCGCCATCCACCCATTTGCATTGAAATAACACAATTTGTCTGCGGGAACGATATTTGCTTTGGTAAAGGAAACCGGTTCGCCCATAGTGTGAGTTCTGCCAAAACAATCAGAGGAGGAAAAAATGAAAACATCGTGGACACTGCTGCGTTGCAGCCTGGCGACAATTGCTGCGCTGACCCTGTTGACCTCGCCGTATCATGCCGGCGCCGCCGAGCAGAAAGGAGAGGGAAAAAAGCCGGTGATCAAGGAAAACGGCGTTGAATCGAAAAACGAAGTGTGGGGCAAGCATTATCCCCGGCAATATGCTTCATGGAAAGAGACCAGCAAAAGTGAAAAAATCGATGACATGCTGAAGAAAAAACCGCAGCTGCCCATACTCTGGGCCGGCTATGCCTTCGCCAAGGACTATAATGCCCCGCGCGGCCACTTCTACGCCGTGCAGGATGTAACCAACACCCTGCGGACCGGCGCCCCGGTCAGCCCCATCACCGGTCCGTTGCCGACCGCCTGCTGGAGCTGCAAATCACCCGATGTGCCCCGGTTGATGCAGGAGGTCGGGGAGAAGGAATACTTCACCGGCAAATGGGCGAAATACGGCAGCCAGGTGGTGAACCCCATCGGCTGCGCCGACTGTCACGACAGCAAGACCGGCGAACTGGCACTCAGCCGCCCCTATCTCAAACGCGGTCTTGCCGCCTCGGGCGTCGATGTCGCCAAGGTCAGCAAGAATGATATGCGCTCGCTGGTCTGTGCCCAGTGCCATGTCGAATACTACTTTAAGAAATCCGAGGAAACCGATGCCAAGGGCGAAAAAAAGGTCGTCATGACCGTCACCTTCCCCTGGGATAAAGGCTTCAAGGGTGAGGATGTAGAAGCATACTATGACGAGATAAACTTCTCCGACTGGACCCACGCCATCAGCAAGACGCCGATGCTCAAGGCCCAGCATCCCGATTACGAGCTGTTCATCGGCGGCATCCATGGCCGTCGCGGCGTGTCCTGCGCCGACTGCCATATGCCGAGCAGAAAAGACGGCGACGTCGTCTTCACCGACCACCATATCGCAAGCCCCCTCGATAATATCGAAAACACCTGCATGAACTGTCACAGCGAGAGTGAAGAGGAATTCAAGGATCTCCTCGCGATCAAACTCGAGCGCAAGGAACAGTTGATGGAACTCGCCATGAACGGTCTGGCCAAGGCCCATCTCGAGGCAGGCAAGGCCTGGGAAGTGGGCGCCACCGAGGAGGAGATGAAAGATATCCAGAAGGACATCCGCCACGGCCAGTGGCGCTGGGATTATGCGATCGCCGGCCACGGCAGTTTCTTCCATAACCCCGAGGAGACCCTGCGGCTGCTCGCCCAGGCCAACGACAAGGCCCAGCAGGCGCGGGTCAAGCTGGCAGCGGTACTGGCCAAACACGGCGTGATCGGCTACGAGGTCCCCGACTTCTCCACCAAGGAGAAAGCCCAGGTATTGGCCGGCATCGACATGGCGAAAGAGGTTGCCGAAAAACAGGCGTTCAAGGCCGCTCTGGTGCAGGAATGGAACAAGGAGGCGGTGGCCGAGGGCCGTCTGAATATGGATTCGCGCAAGGGAATGAGCGATAACACCTCGTACTCCAAGTAATCACGGGATTTTTATCCCCTCCCAGTCATCCGGCGGTGCCCTGAAAGGCCCGCCGGATGACTCTGCGTCGAATGGGCGGCAGGCAGGAAAAACTCCAGGCCGTCGCCCGGTTTGCGATAAATACAGGCTACTCCAGGTTGTAACTCTTCATTTTCTCCCAGAGATTTTTTCTGCTGATGCCGAGCAGTCGAGCCGCTTCGGTGCGGCTGCCATGGCTTTGCCGCAGGGCGGACAGCAGGCAGTCCTTCTCGGTCACGGCCAGCCTGGCACTGAGATTGAAATCGGCCTCGGGCCGGCTCGCCTTGCTGGTGATCTCCAGGGGCAGGTCGGCCGTGGTGATCTCAGGTCCCCGGCAGAGCACTGCCGCCCTTTCCATCAGGTTGCGCAGTTCACGGGTATTTCCGGGAAAGTCGTACTGCTTGAGGCAATGGATGGCGTCATCGGTGATCTTTGCCGATCGGCCGTGCAGGGAATTGAACTCCTGGAGAAAGGCGTTGCAGAGTTCGGCGATATCCTCCTTGTGCTCCCGCAGGGGAGGCATCCTCAGTGGAATGACCTGCAGGCGATAGAGCAGGTCCTGGCGAAATCTGCCGGTTTCCACCTCTTTCTGCAGGTCCTTCGAGGTGCAGGCGAGGATCCGGACGTCCACCCGGACCGATTTACTGCCGCCGACCCTCTCGAACTGGCTTTCCTGGAGGACCCTGAGCAGTTTGGCCTGCAGCGGTCCGGCCAGATCGCCGAGTTCATCGAGCAGGAGGGTGCCGTTGTCGGCCAGTTCGAATTTGCCTTTGCGCCGCTGGTCGGCGCCGGTAAACGCCCCCCGCTCATGGCCGAACAGTTCCGACTCCATCAGCCCGTCCGGGATCGCCGCGCAGTTGATCGAGACGAAGGGCTTGTCGCGCCTGGGACTGGCATTATGGATCGCCCTGGCCGCCAGTTCCTTGCCGGTGCCCGACTCGCCGGTGATCAGGATGGTTGCGTTGGTCGGCGCCGCCTGGGCGATGAGCGAATAGACCTGCTGCATGGCCGGGCTGGTGCCGAAAAGCTCCCGGTCATGATTATGCCTGCAGGTGGCTTCAAGGACTTCACAACGGGTTTTGACCGCTTGATGGTTGAGGAGACGGCTGACCCGGATGACCAGGTCGTCGAGGTCGAAAGGCTTGAGGATGTAATCGGTTGCCCCCTGGCGCAGGCAGTTGATCGCGTTTTCGACCGAGCCGTAGGCGGTCATGATGATGATGTCGGTCTCCTGGTTCTGCTTCCGGACTTTGCCAAGCAGGGAAAGGCCGTCCAGGCCGGGCATGCGGATATCCGAGATGATCAGATGGTAGTGGTTTTTTTCAAAGAGGGCCATGGCCTCGAGACCGTCCTTCGCCTCATCGACCTGCCAGCCGTACTTTTTCAACCTGTCGTAGATCGAGATCCGCATGATCTCATCGTCTTCAGCGAGCAATATCCTTGGCATCTGCTTTACTCGATTATTGTGGGGGTGAGGCCGGTTGCGGCCAGTATCCGCAGCTTGTCATCAGTCGATCCGCCGCCTGCCTGGGCAGGGTATTCCGCGACCTGGAGAATAATGGTGAATACCGAACCCTGGCCGGGTCTGCTTTCCACCGTAATCTTCCCGTTCATCCGCTGCACCAGGGCATAGGTGACGGCCAGGCCGAGGCCGGTGCCTTCGCCGACGCCATTGGTGGTGAAAAACGGGTCGAAGATGTGCGGCATGTCCTCTTCCGAAATGCCGGTGCCGGTATCGTGGAAAATCAGGACCAGCTGACCCGCCGACTCATGGCAGCGAATGGTCAGTTTGCCGCCGTCGGGCATGGCCTGGATGGCATTGAGGCCGATGTTGATGATGATCTGCTTGAGGGCCTCGGCATCCAGCAGATACTCGCCCGACACGGTAATGCCGGTATCGAGCTGAATGTTCTTCAGCTTGTATGAGAGCAGGAGCGTGCACTCGTCGAACAGCACCTGGAGATTGACCTTCCTGATGTTGAGGGGCTCTGTCCTGCCGAAATTGAGGAGCTGGCGCATGATCGTCTCGATCTGCCTGAGGCCCTTGTCGAGGAGGGGCAGGTAGCGCTCGACCAGTTCGCGGTCGCCGGGATTCTCGCGCATCGATTTCACGCAGTTCAGCATTCCGCCGAGTGGATTGTTGACCTCGTGGGCAATTCCTGCGGTGAGGATGCCGAGCGACGCCATCTTTTCACTGAGATGGGTCTGGGCCTTGGTCTTCAGCAACTCATCCTGGGACTTCTTCAGCCGATCGCAAAAGAGCACAAAGGTGCCGCTGACACTGTCCAGTTCATCCCTGAACACCGACGGCAGCAGGTACTGCTCCGGCGGATCTTCGGGAAAACTGTCCATCGCCTGGGACAAGCGGCGGATCCGGCGGACGATGAGCGATTCGAACATCAGGAAAAGCGCCACAGTCACGATCAGGATACTGGTTACACCGATGAAAACCAGCGATTTGATATTTCTCTGGATCAGCTCATCGGCCCAGCTGATCGGGATGGTGATGGAAAGCCCGCCGCGGATATCGCCCAGGGCGTAGCCGTGCCGGGCATGGCAGCCGAGGCATGATTCGCTGACGCGCAGCGGGGCGATGAAGCGGACGACCCTGCCCAATTCGGTTTCATCGACATCGATTATTTCATCGGTACCCTCGGTAAAGGCCTGGAGGGCTGCTTTTTCAAACCCATCCGGCCTGTTGTCGGGGTTGACCGGGTTCAGGCTGGTGACCCGGAAATAGCCGAGCCCGTCCCTTTTCGCGTATGCAGAGAGTTCCCTGGTGATCATCGCCGGGTTGCGGAGGAAATAGGTCTGCCCCAGCTTGTCGGTCACCACCGGCAGCTCGAGATAGGGGTTGGCCTCGACCCCTTTGCCCTGCAGGACAAAAAGACCGTTGTGGTCGGCGGCCCATTGCCTGGTCAACAGAATCTGTTTGTACAGCATCCGGGCCTGCTGTTCCGCCTGCTTGAGGATCATCTTCTCGTCGAACACCGCGGTGCGATAGAGCATGAAGAGGTAGAAGGCGGAGATGATGGCACCGATGAAAATGATAAACTTGGTGCGGAGAGAGAGCTGGGCGGAGAAGGTTCGGCTCATGATTTTTACTCTTTGAAAAACCTTGCCTGATATATGTCCTGGGGGGAGACCCGGCGCGGTCCCGGACGTCGCCATGATACGGTACACGCAATTTCCGCGCCAGCACAATACTTCTATATAAAAGAAGATGGCTGTTTGGGGAAGGTGCTATCTCGAAGATGATCGTTGATCCATTACGGGAGACGTCTTGAGGGTTTTCAGGAGCGGCCCGCGGCGGAGATGAAAAATGCTGATTGTCTGCTGATATCTAGATGGAGACAGGTTCTGTTTGTTACCGAACGGTAGCGGGCAGAACCATGAAATGTTACCGATCGGTAGCATGCCGGCTGGTTGAGATCAGGTAATGTCCTGATAACGGCCCAACTTCGATGATGGAATGGAGATTGCAATACCATGGTTATTACCGGGGCGGGAAGCCGGAAGAGCGTCTAGAGGCAACGAGGGATATCCATCGGGCAACAGAACTTGAGGAGGAGGCATATGGCGAACAATCTGAAGAGCGTGCTTCAAGCAGGATTTGTCCTGGCCCTGCTGGCACTGGCAGGGCTGGTCGCGACGGCCACGGCCGCGGAGAAGGGAAAATCGATCCATCCCCAGCTGTCGGAGCAGGAGATGCTGCAGGACTGCGCGGATTGCCATCGCGAGGCAACGCCTGCGGTTGAAAAGGAATGGTTTGATTCGGTCCACGGCATCGCCATGGTCAAATGTTATCAATGCCATGGCACTTTCGAGGATTTTGCCGTGACCCCGGCCAGGGCGACCTGCGGCGCCTGTCATGCCGATATGCTGCAGAAATGTGCCCAGGACAAGCCATGTTGGGAGTGCCATGTACCCCATACTTTCAAAGAAAAGAAATCCGACGGAAAATAAGGAGACCATGATGGCACAGACGAGACGTGAGTTTATCAGAAAGGCGGCGGCGTTGTCGGCTGCCTCCTATGTGAGCATGAACCTGCCGATCGGGCCGATCAACCTGGTCCGGGCGGATGAAGGGGTGGCCTGGCATCGCGGCAGCTGTCGCCTGTGCGGGGTCGGCTGCCGGGTCGAATTGGGGGTAAAAAACGGCGTGCCCATGGGGCTGCGCGGGGTTACGGAATCGCGCACCAACTTCGGCTATGTCTGCATGAAGGGCATGCACTTCTGGAAATGCATGCGCCATCCAGATCGCCTGACCAAACCCTTGTATCGCGAGAAAAAGACCGACACGTTCCAGGAGATTTCCTGGGATAAGGCCCTCGATATCGCCGCAACCCAGTTTGCCGAAGCCCATAAGGCCGGCGGCGGGGCGGCGGTGGCCTATTACGGCTCGGGGCAGGCGCTGACCGAGGAGACCTATTTCTTCCAGAAGATCATGCGCGGCGGCCTGCAATCCAACAAC
>JANMSX010000137.1:0-34612 GCA_031389785.1 Desulfobulbaceae bacterium
CTGTCTCGACGCGGTGGAGCAGCTGCGGGCCGAGGGCATCCAGGTCGGTCTGATCAACAAGACGACCCTCAATACCCGGGACGAGTCGATGCTGGCCAAAGTCGGCCGGAGTCCCTTTGCCCTGATCGTCGAGAGCCAGAATGCCAAGACCGGTCTTGGCTGCCGCTACGGCACCTGGTTGCTGGAGAAGGGTTTCGCCCCGAAATACGCGGCCATGGGTAGCAGTAAGCTCGGGCACGGCGGCCTCGATGAGCAACTGCCGCACCAGGGGATGGCGGTCGAGGATATCAAGACCAGGATTCGGGCATTGATCGCAGGCTGAAAGGCCGGTTCCACGAAAACAGGAATTTTCACCAGAAAGACGGGCCATGTTCCCCTGCGGGGCATGGCCTTGTCATTGGCACGGGCCGTCGATCTGCCCTTTGCCAGGCTGTACCGGCGGTGCATCATCATGAACATTACCAACCCCAAGGTCTCAATCTTCTTCCTTGCCTTTCTGCCCCAGTTTGCCGACCCCAAATTCGGCTCGCTGATACCCCAGATGGTGTTGCTCGGCGGCCTGTTCATTGTGGCGACGATCTTGACCTTCGGCGGCATCAGCGTGCTCGCCGGCGCTTTCGGCGCACGCTTCCGCGAGTCGGCTCGGGCGAGAAGGATCCTCAACTGGCTGGCCGGCAGTGTCTTTGCCGGTCTGGCCGTGAAACTGGCCCTCTCGGAGCGATAGAGACATGCCCGAGCTCAATCGCCTGGTCCGTCCCGGCCGGACTGCCCGCTCCGTGCTCACGGAATCCGGCACGACCCTGACCCCGCCGGAACACTGGCAGCTCCTGCCGCCGGGAGATGCGGCCCTGACCCGGCGGGTCAAGGAGATGGGACCGGTCTGGCTGTTGCAGGTGAAGATGGGCCGGCGGTTGATCTCCAAGGGGATCTGGGCCGATGCCGGCCACATCGCCCAGGCCCGTCAGGAGCTGGAGGAGAAACGCGCCACCCCGGAGTATGCCAGAAAACGCGGGACCGATTTGGCAAGACGGCAGCGCCTGCACGAGGCCTATGTCGAGGAGTTCTACCGGGCAGCCCTGGGCTTTCTCGATTTTCATGCCCGGCACCGGCTGCTCGCCGAGACCCTGGCCCGTCGGGTGACCGAGCATGCCACCCCGGTCGGCAGCGGCACGGTGGCGCGGACCGAGCGCATTCCGCTGGCCGAACGGGTGCGGGCCGCGGTTATCGCCTGGATGCGGCACCAGACCACGGCCTACGACTCGCTGAAGATCGCCAGGGTCCGCGGTCGCCGCCGCGAGGTCCGGCGGCAGTTGGCCGAGAGATCGGCGGAGATCCTGGCGATGTATTGCTCGGGTCGCCCCTTCGATGAGAGCCTTTGCCCCTTACGGGCCGTCCTGACCGAGGACGGCCCTGCCTGACAGGGCGGGGCTGTCTTCCCCTGACCCTTCCTGACAGACCTCCTCCACCTGCTTAGGGGCCGTTACGAAATAACCGTTACATTTTTCACCATTTCGTTACGGCCCCTTATGCCGGGAAGGTATTTCTGCGTATCTGCAGGGCCACCTTGGTGGCGACAAAAGAGAAACCCCAGAAGAGAACGGCCAGGGCGAGGGCCAGATAGGTGAGCAGGATACTGGGTTGTTTCATCTGAAAATCCGGGGAAGAAGGGCAAAAATCCGGCCAGAATGGGCTCTGTCCGTGCTGAAATCGGCCTGACACTACCAGGAAGGGGCCGGGATTTCTTGCACGTTATTGCGAATCGGCAGACGCCCCGGTGAAACGATCGGCCCTGGTGCGGCCGGCCTTATGGTACTGTCTCGGGGTGGCGCCGGTGAACTGTTTGAACTTGCGCGTGAAGTGGCACTGGTCGCTGAAGCCGGCGATATAGGAGACATCGGCGATATCCGCGCCGCGGCTGAGGAGTTTTTTGGCCAGATCGATCCGCAGCTGGGTCTGGAAGGCGTGGGGCGGCAGACCTTTTGCGGCCTTGAATACCCGGAGGAAGTTATAGGGGCCGAGCCCGCTCAGTGCCGCCAGGGTCTCAAGGGAGATGGTGGTCTCCAGGTTGGCCTGGATATACTCCTCACCGATGAGTACGGCGGCCGGTTCTGCCGGCATCTCCCGGGTTGGGGTGCGGCAATTGCCGAGGCGGGCGAGCAGAGAGGAAAAAGCCTCGTACATCGCACTTTGCTTTTCGGCAATTTCGCCCCCCTGCTGCAGCAGGGCGAAGAGCCGCAGCAGGTGGCCTGCGACATCGGCATCTTCGGCCACGGGGCCTGAGAAGACGGGAATTGCCAGGAAGCTGAATCTCTCCTAAACAACCGGCATATCGCCACGTTTGCAAAACTGGGAGAGAGGCGGGATTGATTTTCTCATGCTCAAATTAAAAATTCCTTCAGACTGGGCAGTGTCTGATGATAGTATGGTATGTGTGTCTTTACAACCGGATAGATAATCGGTTTTGCGACCGTCAGTTTCTCTGCCCGATGCGGATTTTCATCTTTAGAACCGGCAGGTGCGCAGTCGAAGAACAGCGTAAAGAACTGAATTTCCCGTCTGATTTCCAGGCGATCCTCAAACTGCAAAGGAGCGAATAATGAAAAAAATGATGTACTCCCTGTTGGCCATCGGTCTACTCTGTGCTACTTCTGCCTGGGCCCAAGGCGGCCAGCCTGCCGCCGAAACGGAACTTCGTCCGTCGCAGAAAGCGATGCAGGCGCGTGCCGGCTGGATGAAGGCCATGAATGAAAGCCTGGCTACCATGAAATATGCGGAAGTCGGAAAAGATGCAGCCGCCCTTGCTTCCCAGACCGATACGGCCGGCCGGAAAATGCCCAATCCGCTCGCCAAGGAATTGACTCTGAAAATCTCCACACTGGCGATGGCAGTATCCGATGCCGCCGGCAAACAGGATGGCGAGACCGTCAAGGTGAAGTTGGGCAAGATCAAGGCCACCTGCGGTGAATGTCACGCCAAGCTCCGCGATAATAAGTAGGCGCAGCCAATCTCCTGAAAGACCTGCAGCCCTTCTCCTGGTATGGCCTTGCAGGAAGGTTGCAGGTCGATGTCCGCTTGCCCTCCCATTCTCTTTATGAGCTACTTTGGCCGCTGATTTTTGATAAACACTTTATTTTCCCGACGCTCGGTCGAAAAAAGGCCGATTGCGGCTACGAGTTCACTCGGTTTTGCATAACCGTAATTTCTTGGATCAAAATCGGGAGCCTGCTTGACTATATTGCTGCCGACAGGTCCCAGATTCGCCCAGCCATTTTCATCCGAGGATGCAACCAGGCAAAAGACATCCGCAACTGGACGGGAGGTCTTTTTCAGACCTCCGGGATACAGGAAAAATCCAGCATCCCAGACAGCGTTAAGAGCAGTAAAGATAAGCAGATTCTCCTTGAGTTTTGCCCTGTAGTTTGTTACGCAAAGGCTTTATTTCAGTGAGTGGAAAATTTAATCTGGAGGGGTGTCGGATATGCGCGGGGAAAACGAACCGGTACTGCTTGTCTGCCCCAAGTGCCGGCAGCATCTGATTGTTTATCTGCCTATTGAAGACCTGCCCAAATGTCCCAATCCGGACTGCGAGGGAACCAGAATGATCATTGAGGAACTGCTCGACGAAGGCAAATCGTTCTAGGCGTCAAGCCTATGGCAAGAGGGCCCTGGTTCAGGCCCTTTTTCAATCTGAAATCGTAACGAAAGGAGATGACAATGAAGAGAATATCCCTGCTGTTCGCCGTGCTGATGGCCCTGGCGATCACCACCTCGACGATGGCCGGCACCTTGGATGAGATCCAGAAACGCGGCAAACTGCGTGTCGGCATGGAGCCCGGCTACATGCCCTTTGAGCTGAAGAACCAGAAGGGCGAGATCATCGGTTTTGACGTCGATATGGCGAACCGCATGGCCAAGGCCATGGGCGTAGAACTGGAACTGGTGGACACCGCCTGGGACGGCATCATCGCTGCCCTGCTCACCGGCAAGTTCGACGTCATCATGTCCGGCATGACCCTGACTCAGGAGCGGAACATGGCCTTCAACTTCGCCCCGCCCTACATTGTCATCGGTCAGTCCATCCTGATCAAGAAGGACCTGGCCGGCACCATCAAAACCTACAAGGATCTCAACGACGCGAAGTACACCATCGCCTCAAAACTCGGCACCACCGGCGAGCAGGCCACCAAACGGATGATCCCGAACGCCAAGTACATCTCCTATGAGACCGAGCAGGAAGGCGTTCTCGAACTGGTAAACGGCAAGATCGACGCTTTCATCTATGACCTGCCTTACAATACCGTGGCTGTTGGCCAGAAGGGCCAGGGCAAGATCGTCCATCTTGATACCCCGTTCACCTTCGAGCCCCTGGCCTGGGCGGTCCGCAAGGGCGACCCCGATATCCTGAACTGGATGGAGAATTTCATGTACCAGATCAAGAACGACGGGACCTACGACAAGATTTATCACAAATGGTTCCAGGATGACACCTGGTTGAAAGAAATCCAGTAATGATAAAGGATTGCGAGTGAACGCCACAGGAAATACGTGGCCCTGGAAACTCCTGCTGGCGGTCATCCTCATCGTGATGGCCGCCGCAGTTGGGGGGGCCGTTAAACAGATCGACTATGAATGGCGATGGTACCGGGTCCCTCAGTATTTCTTCTATAAGGCAGAAGAGCTTAAAAAGGCGCCGTACGACAGCCTGGTCGCAGCCGTCGACAAGAAGGGTGACGTGGCGCAGGTGACGCTGAGCTCTGAGTCAGGCGAAAAGACCGTTCTTCAGGTCGCCGCGGAATCTTTGAAGGTCGCGGCTCAGGATGAGTTGTTTATAGGCGATACCATCGGCAGTTCCTATTCCTGGAAACCGGGGCCACTGATGACGGGGATGTGGACCACTATCTGGATATCCGCCATCTCCGGTGTGTTGGGCCTTGTTATCGGACTGATGACCGGTCTGGCCCGGGTCTCGAAGAACTTCACGATCAACGGCCTGGCTGCCATCTATATCGAGTTTATCCGCGGCACCCCACTGCTGGTCCAGATATTCATCGCCTATTTTTTCGTCGGCACAGTGTTCAATCTCAGTCGGAACGTGGCCGGCATCGGGGCCTTGGCCCTCTTCGCCGGGGCCTATGTCGCCGAGATCGTCAGGGCCGGCATCCAGTCGATCCCGCGCGGTCAGATGGAGGCGGCCAGGTCTCTCGGCATGTCCGTGCCCCAGGCCATGCTGGACATCATCCTGCCCCAGGCCTTAAAACGCATCCTGCCGCCGCTCTCAGGCCAGTTCATCAGCCTGATCAAGGACTCGTCGCTGGTCTCGGTTATCGCCATCACCGATCTGACCAAGTCCGGCCGCGAGATCATCACCAGCACCTTCGCCACTTTTGAGGTCTGGCTGGTAGTGGCGGCCATGTACCTGGTCATCACCTCGGTATTGTCGCAACTGGTCTTCTATATGGAACGGAGGTTCGCCGTCAGTGATTAAAGCCGTAAACGTTAAGCGTATATTCACCGGCCGCGGCATCACCGTCCGGGCGGTGGACGGCGTCTCCACGGAGGTCGCGAAGGGAGAGGTGGTGGTCATCATCGGTCCTTCCGGGTCCGGCAAATCGACCTTTCTCCGCTGTATCAACGGGCTGGAGATATTCGACAGCGGCCATATCTATATCAATGGCGTCGATCTCGCCGATAAGAAGACCAACCTCAACAAGGTCCGGGCCGAGGTCGGCATGGTCTTCCAGCAGTTCAACCTCTTCCCGCACAAGAATGTCCTCGAAAACCTGACCCTCGCCCAGATCCGGGTACGCAAGAGGAGCAGGGCGGTGGCCGAGGAAAAGGCCCGGCAGCTGCTCGTCAAGGTCGGCATCGGCGAGAAGGAGCAGGAGTACCCCTCCCGGTTGTCCGGCGGTCAGCAGCAGCGGGTGGCCATTGCCCGGGCCCTGGCCATGGATCCGAAGATCATGCTCTTTGACGAGCCCACCTCGGCCCTTGATCCCGAGATGGTGGGCGAGGTCCTGGACGTCATGAAGCAGCTGGCTCGCGAGGGGATGACCATGGTGGTAGTCACCCACGAGATGGGCTTTGCCCGCGAGGTCGCCGACCGGGTCATTATCATGGATCAGGGCAAGGTAGTGGAGGTCGGCACCCCCGAACATTTTTTTACCAATCCGCAGGAAGAGCGGACCAAGCTCTTTCTGAAACAGGTCCTGTGATCCTCTCCGTCCCGCCTGTCCTCGGTCGCTGGCCAGGCAGGAAGGGTTGAGAAACCGGAAATAATTGATGTTTATTAAATAAGCAGCTCATTTTGAATCTGGAGGATATTACCATGCGTTTGCTGAAGGCCCTGGTTGTACTGATGCTCTGCCTGAGCTTTTCTTCCGTCTCGGCGGCGGACAAGGAGCTCAATGTCGGTTTTATCTATGTCTCGCCGGTCGGTGATGCCGGCTGGTCCTATGCCCACGATCTGGGTCGCAAGGCCCTGGCCGAGATGCCCGGCGTCAAGACCTCCTTTGTCGAGGCGGTGGCCGAAGGGCCCGATTCGGAACGGGTCATGCTGAACATGGCCCGCAAGGGCTATGATGTTATTTTTGCTACCAGTTTCGGTTATATGGACCCGATGCTGAAGGTCGCCAAACAATTTCCGAAGACCGTCTTCATGCACTGCTCCGGCTTCAAGATGGCGGACAACATGGGCAACTATTTCGGCCGTATGTACCAGGCTCGCTACCTTTCCGGCATGGTTGCCGGCGGCATGACCAAGAGCAAGACCATCGGCTATGTCGCCGCCTTCCCGATTCCCGAAGTCATCCGCGGCATCAACGCCTTCACCCTCGGGGTTCAGGCCGTCAACCCCGGGGCCACCGTCCGGGTAGTCTGGACCAAGACCTGGTATGACCCGGCTACCGAAAAGGAGGCCGCCAAGTCCCTGCTCGATGTCGGCGCCGATGTCATCGCCCAGCATCAGGACTCGCCCGGCCCGCAGGAGGCCGCCCAGGAGAAGGGCGTCTACTCCATCGGCTACAATTCCGATATGACCGCCTTCGCCCCCAAGGCCCATCTCACCGCCCCGATCTGGAACTGGGCGCCGTTCTATAAAAACGTGATCGAGCAGGTCCAGAAGGGCACCTGGAAGGCCGAGTCGGTCTGGCCGGGCATGGATACCGGTATTATCGATCTGGCACCCTTTGGCGAGATGGTTCCCCAGGATCTGCGTGACAAGGTCATGGCTGCCAAGGCCGATATCATCGCCGGCAAGAACGCGATCTTTATCGGACCGGTCAAGGATCAGAAGGGTGAAGTCAAAATTGCCGACGGCATCACGGCTGCCGACAAGGATCTGCTCGGCATGACCTGGTTTGTCCAGGGCGTTGTCGGCACCACCGAATAAAGGCAGCGCCCCCTCAACAACCCCTTGCGGATATATCGGATGTTCCGGATACGGATCACCAAAAGACAGGAGCCCCGCGGTTGGAGCTCCTGTCTTGTTTTATTGGCGGCTATCGCCCTTTCGCTGGTGCTGAGCGGCATCCTGCTCTCTCTCAGGGGCACCCCCCCGCTCACCGGTCTGGCCGTGTTGTTCAAGGGGGCATATGGCTCCCGTTTCGCTATCGAAGACTGCCTGGTCAAGGCCATTCCGATCTTTCTCTGCTCCCTCGGGGTGGCGGTGGCCTTCCGCCTGCAGATCTGGAACATCGGAGCGGAAGGGCAGTTCGCCCTCGGCGCCGTCGGGGCGACCTGGGCGGCCCTCACCTTTCCCGACCTGCCCGGCTATCTCCTCATGCCGGCGATGATAATCATGGCCGTCCTGGCCGGCGGTTTCTGGGGCATGATCCCGGCCATTCTGCGCCAGCGCCTGCGGACCAATGAGATCATCGTCACCCTGATGCTCAACTATATCGCCATTCTTTTTCTCGATTACCTGGTCTATGGCGCCTGGAAGGACCCGACCAGTTTCGGCTTTCCGATGACCAGCGAGTTTTCGCCGCAGGCCGTGGTCGGCAGGATCGGCTCGACCGGCATCAACTGGGGACTTGCCCACTGTCTGGTCCTCGGCATCGTGGTCTGGGTCTTCATCCGCTACACCCGTATCGGCTTCGAGCTCAAGGCCGCCGGCGACAGCGTTCGGGCCGCCCGCTATGCCGGTATTCCCTATGACCGTCTGGTCGTGCTGGTCATGGTGATCAGCGGCGCCCTGGCCGGCTGGGCCGGCTTTCTCGAGGCCTCGGCCACCATCAACCGCCTGCAGCCGAGCATCATGGCCGGCTACGGCTATACCGCCATCGTCGTCGCCTGGCTGGCCCGCCTCAACCCCCTGAGCATCGCCGTGGCCTCCTTTCTCCTCGCCGGTCTGCGGGTGGGGGTGGAAAACCTGCAGCTCGACCTGCAGGTGCCGGCGGCCTTCGGCGGCATCATCGAGGGCCTGATCCTGTTGACCGTCCTGGCGGGAGGGTTGTTCAATTCCTATCGTATCGCGGTGCGGAGGAGATGATGGATATTGCCATAATTGTCCCCCTGCTCGCCGCCGCGGTGCAATCGGGCACCCCGATCCTCTACGCCACCCTGGGCGAGATCTTCACCGAAAAATCCGGGGTCCTCAACCTCGGGGTGGAAGGGGTGATGATCGTCGGGGCCCTCGCCGGCTTTATCGTCGCCCTCGCAACCGGCAGTCCTCTCCTTGCCTTTCTGGCGGCCGGTCTGGCCGGAGCCTTGATCTCGGCCGTTCATGGCGTGGTCTGTCTGTGGTTCAAGGGCAACCAGGTCGTATCGGGACTGGCCCTTACCATCCTCGGCACCGGTCTTGCCGATTATCTCGGGACCTCCTATGTCGGCCGCACGGCCCCCGGCTTTCAGCCCGTCGCCCTGCCGCTGCTGGCCAAAATACCCGTCCTCGGGCCGATCTTTTTCAACCATGACCCACTGGTCTATCTGACCTACTTCATTCCCCCCCTGATGTGGTATTATCTGACCCGGTCCCGGCATGGCCTCGGCCTGCGGGCCGCCGGCGAGTATCCAGCCGCCGCCACGGCCGCTGGTCTCGATGTCGCCGCCTACCGCTGGTGCGGCATCCTGGTCGGTGGTTTTTTCATGGGCCTGGGTGGTGCCTATCTGTCTCTTGCCTATACCCATCTCTGGACCAACAATCTGACCGGAGGAAGGGGCTGGATTGCCGTGGCCCTGGTCATTTTCGCCTTCTGGCGGCCGGGCCGTGCCGTCCTCGGGGCCTATCTCTTCGGCGGCATCATGGCCATGCAGCTGCGCCTGCAGGCCTCCGGGACCCAGCTTCCGTCTTCGCTGCTGTTGATGCTGCCCTATGCCCTGACCGTCATCGTCCTGGTCCTGTCCTCCTGGCGACGGGGGATGAGCGAGGCTCCGGCGGCCCTGGGGGTAAATGTGGAACCAACGGATTAGGAGCCTGTCGGATTATGCCCTTTTCCCCCATATCTTCGTTATCTTGGAAAATTAATGCTCGCAATATCATCTATATGGCTGCGCTTAATTTCCCAAGATGCCTCGATCTGAGAAAAAATTGCTATAATCCGACAGGCTCCTATGCCCCGGCAAACCGGCAGGCCGGGCTGATGCCGCTCGCGGCTGCCCCCGGCCTGCCTCATCTCTACAGAAGAAAAAAGGAAGATCAATGTCGATGAACAGCAAATACCGAAAGACCTACCCCATCTCCTGGGATCAACTGCACCGCGATTCCAAGGCACTGGCCTGGCGTCTGCTCGACCAGGAGTATTTCAAGGGCATCATCGCCATTACCCGTGGCGGCCTGGTGCCGGCGGCGATCATCGCCCGGGAGCTCGACATCCATCTGGTCGATACGATCTGTGTCTCGAGCTATGACTGGAAGGACAAGAAGGGCGATGCCGATGTCCTGAAGAAATTCGACGGCGACGGCGAAGGCTGGCTGCTGATCGACGACCTGGTCGATACCGGCCGCACCGCCACCATCGTCAAGCAGATGGTGCCGAAGGCACATTTCGCCACGGTTTATGCCAAACCGGCAGGACGGTCGCAGGTCGACACCTTCATCACCGAGGTCAGCCAGGACACCTGGATTCTCTTCCCCTGGGATACCGAGTCACAGTTCGTCACACCGATCGCCGGTCTGGAGAAGAACGGCAGATGACAGACCGTCCCCCGCTCATCCGCCTCGAGGGCATTTCCAAATCCTTCGGTGCGGTGCATGCCAATCGCGGCATCAGCCTCGACATCGAGGAGGGCAGGATCCTCGCCTTGCTCGGCGAGAACGGGGCCGGCAAGTCGACCCTGATGTCGATTCTGGCCGGCCAGCTGCAGCCCGATGCCGGCAGCATCTTCCATGAGGGAAGGCCGATCGAGCTGTCGTCGACGGACAAGGCCATCAGCGCCGGCATCGGCATGGTCTATCAGCACTTCAAGCTGGTCGAGGCGATGACGGTCGCGGAGAACATCTACCTCGGGCACTCCGGCGGGCTGTGGCTGGACTGGCGGGAGATCCATGAGGAAGTTCAGACGCTGGCCGCCCTCTATGGCATGAAGATCAACCCGGCCGCCCGGATCAGCAGCCTGTCGATGGGTGAGAAGCAGCAGGTCGAGATCCTCAAGCTCCTGCACCGTAGGAGTCGCATCCTCATCTTTGACGAACCGACCGCAGTCCTGACCCCGCCGGAGGCCGAGAATCTCTTTGCCACGATGAAACTGATGGTCGGGCAGGGCAAGGCCATTGTCTTCATCAGCCACAAACTGGAAGAGGTGATGTCGGTGGCCGACAGCATCGCCATCCTTCGGCGGGGCGAGGTGGTCGACCGGGTCGCCGCCGCGGCTGTCTCCTCCACTGCCGAACTGGCTGAACGTATGGTAGGGCGCGAGGTCCTGCTGCAGGTCGAGAGGGTGCGGCTCGAACCCCGGCAGATCGTCCTCAAGGTCGAGGGGCTGAACGGCCCCGGACTCAAGGACATCGACCTGGAAGTGCGTCAGGGCGAGATTCTCGGCATCGTCGGGGTGGCCGGCAATGGCCAGCGGCCGCTGGTCGAGATGATCTGCGGACTCGTCCGGCCCCCGGCCGGTAGCGTCCGGATACTCGGCATGGAGTGGCGGAAATTCTTCGCTGATCCGAGCTGGGATCTGGCCCTGAGCTATATCCCGGAGGACCGGCAGGGCCTGGCCACCTGTCAGGGCCTTGATCTCCTCGATAATTTCCTGCTCACCACACGGGGCGGTTTTGTCAGCGGGCCGTGGCTCAAGCGCAAAGAGGCGCGGGAAAAGGCCGGACGCCTGCTCCATGACTTCGATATCCGACCGCCGAACCTGCAGGCCCTGGCCTGGCAGCTTTCCGGGGGCAACCTGCAGAAGATGGTGCTGGCCCGCGAGTTTTATCGCAAGCCCCGGTTGATTGTCGCCGAGCAGCCCACCCAGGGGCTTGATATCGCCGCCACCGAGGATGTTTGGAAACTCCTGCTCGAGGCCCGCCAGCAGGCCGGCATCCTGCTGGTGACCGGCGACCTCTCCGAGGCCCTGGCCCTTTCCGACCGCATCGCGGTCATGTATGACGGCAGGATAGTAGCGAGTTTTTACGCCGACGATGAAGAGTGCGTCGGCCGTATTCCCCAGATGATGGCGGGTCTGCAGACCGCTGTCTGATCATCTTCCGAGTCCATGAGGTGTTCGGTCTATCCGGGTTGCTGCAGTGGGTCGGCAAATAATACTTTCAACAGAGGAAGCCATGGATACACGTATTGATGAACTGATCAGGGCCTTTGATGTCTTCGATGGCAGATACAAACGGGAGGAGATCGATGAGGCCATCACCCTCAAAACAGAGATCACCCCGCGTCTGCTCCGGATTCTCGAGGATGTGGCGGAGAATCCGGCGGTCTATTCTGCAGAAGAACATTATGCCAACGTCTACGCCGCCATCCTGCTCGGCTATTTCCAGGAGCCGGCGGCCCATCTGCCGCTCATCCGGGCCTTCAATATTCCGGAGGAGGAGCGGGAGGAACTCTGGGGAGATATGGTCACGGCGACCCTGCCGGCCCTGCTCTACCAGACCTGCGACCAATCGTTTGAAACTATCAGGGAACTGGCTTGCAACAGGGAGGCCTCCGATTATGTACGGGGAGCGGCGCTCGAGGCCCTGACCTATGCCGTGGCCCTTGGCACGTTGACAAGAGAGGAGGTCGTTGATTTTTTCCTGACTCTCTTTACCGGCAGTGAGGCCGGACCGGAATCGGACTTCTGGAACAATATCGTTATAATGCTCTGTGATCTTCATCCGGAAGGGGCGATGGAGCCTGTTCGCCGGGCATACGAAGAGGGACTTGTTATTCCCGGCTATGTGGGGCTGGATGAGGTCGAGAAAGAGCTGACGCGGGATAAGGAGGAGGTGCTTGCCGAATTGCGAGTCCATACGGATCGCAGTATCCCGGCGGATGTCCATGCTTACTGTTCATGGTTCTCCTGCTTCCGCGAGGGTGGGACCGCACCGCCTTCCATGCCGGAATCGACGTACTCCGAGCAGGCTATCGCCAAACCCAAGGGGAGAAAGAGTGTTAAAAAATTACCCAACCGCAATAAAAACAAGATGGCGAGGAAAAGCCGGAAGAAGAACAAGCGCTGATGATCGCGGTACCGAATCAGGCGGTCCCTTCGTCTTCTCACCTGCTTTGGCAAATCTGGCAGGCCTCACCGATAAGCCGTCGTCAGACAATAACCGTTACGCAGAAATACCTTTCCGGCATAAGGGGCCGTAACGAAATGGTGAAAAATGTAACGGTTATTTCGTAACGGCCCCTAATCACCTGCCCGACCCGCAGGAAAGGGTCACTCTCCGCCCAGGCACTTGCTGATCTTGTCCCAGCTGGCGGTGGTGACCCACTCGTATTTTTCCCAGAACAGTTTATCGCTCTTATAGAGGTTGCCTGACCGCTTGCGCTCCAGGAATTTCTTATATTGGCCCGGACCGCCGTTATACATGGCATAGACCAATTGGGCCACGGTCTGGTTATCCGGCCTTCCCCCCCCCTTTCTGTCGCGCAGGGCGTAGTCCTTCAGGTACAGGGCGGCGATCTCGCAGCCGGCGGCGGCGTTGTAGCGGATATCCCAGCGCAGTCGTTCCCGGTCGTACAGACCCCGCCACACCCGGGTATTGACCTGCATTACGCCGACTGAGCTGTTGTTGTAGGAAAGCAGGTAGGTCAGCTGGTTGTTGCGCATCACGAACTGGCGGTAACAGCTCTCCTGCCAGGCTATCGCCGGGATCATCAGGCGGAAGGTGGACTGAAAGGGTGTGGGGACGTTTTTCTGTTTCACGGTCGTCTGGGCCTGGGCCTTGAGCAGCCGCACCACCTTCTTGACGTAGGTGTCGAGTCCGTTTTCCGGTATACGCCAGCGCTCGATTTCGTCTGATTTGGTGGTTTCCACGGCATAAACTGTGGTGCAGAAGAAATTGAAAAACCGTGACAGGGGCGTAGGCTCCGCTGCCGGCGCAGGTTCAGGCTTTATCTCCGGTACAGGCTCAGGCTCCAGGTTGGATTCCGGCTGTGGTGTAAGGGGGAGATCCTCTTCAAGGAAATCTCCTGCCGGCGGCTGCCCCACCTCCGGCGCAGGCTCCAATTCCGGCGCAGAATCTGGTTTCAACTCCGGTGCAGGCGCTGGCGTAGGCTCAGGCGGTGGAGATAGTGGGAGGTCCTTTTCAAGGATTTCCCCGTCCGGCGGAGGCTCTCCCTGGTCCGGGGCCTGCATCGGCGCCGCATCCATCTCGAAGAGATGCTGCAGGT
The DNA here is from genome assembly GCA_031389785.1 of Desulfobulbaceae bacterium. Classification (GTDB taxonomy): domain Bacteria; phylum Desulfobacterota; class Desulfobulbia; order Desulfobulbales; family Desulfocapsaceae; genus Desulfoprunum. The sequence continues at coordinate 13,761 of JANMSX010000137.1, forward strand.
CCGGGTTGACTCCCGGGCTGTAGCGCAGGACGGCAGGGTCGTTGCTGATCGTCTTGGCCAGGCGGATCAGGCCGTTGCGGCTCACCTCGATACCGAAGGTCGGGCCGAGTCCATCGAGCGCGGTCAGGGCGTCGGCGGCGGTGAAGAAGGAAAGAAAGCCGAGCTTCTGCGGCGAGGCGTCCGGGCGAAGGTGGTTGCGGAAGATCGGGGAGAGCTGTTTCCAGGCGTCGGCGAACTGCACCCGGACGAAATCGTGGGTCACCGACTGGTTGCCGAGATTTTCGACGAAGGTGTATCTGGTTTCGAGTAGTACATCCATCAGGGTCCGACGCTCTTCGGGGGTCAGGACGTCCTTGGCCATGGTGGCGACCAGAAAGCTGAGGAGGGCGTCCCACTGTTCCCAGACCGCTACCACCTCCTCAAGTTCCTTTTCGTTCAAGGCCTCGGTGAAGCGGGCGTCCTCATGCCTGTATACCTCCCGGACGTCGGCCAGTATCTGCAGGGTGACGGCCTCGGGAGTGATCTCCGGCTCGCCGGTACGCAGGGTGTCGAGCATGGCCCGGGTCTGTTCCTGCATCTGCGGCGGGAAGAGGGGGAAGAGAAAGGACTTGAGATCGTTGACCGGCGGGGCCAGATCGATGGTGATCGAGTCGAGGTACTTGAAGACCTGCGATTCGATGAGCTGCCAGAGCAGATCGGGGATCCGCGCCGGCTGACGGTTGCTTTCAAAGAGGCCGGAGCGAAAACTCTTGAAGGAGAGCTGCCAGGTCTGATTGTTGATCACCGGGCGCTGATAGAGCACGAGATAACCCCGCCATGCCACCGGCACCAGGCATTCGCCGCCCAGCGGGGTGCCGGCCCGGACCATGACCTCGGTCTCCAGGCGGATGAAGCCCTTTTCCTCCACGACCTTGGGATGAGAGAGGATGAGGTAGATGCAGCCGCCGCCCTCGTTGACCAGGACCACCGATTCGTTCTGTTCGCGAAAGGCCTTGTTGATGATCAGACTCTGGAGGAGGGGGTAATCGATGGTAATCGGCATTTTGACTATCTTGGCGGCGGCGGAGAGATCGCCGGCGAAGAAGGTCAGCGAGGCCAGCAGAGGGAGGACGAGCATGTTCATGAAATGTCTGTACACGATTGCAGTCTCCTCGGGGAATTGGTGGCGTAGTCTCCCCGAATTGATATTCAACCTGGGCAATTATGTCAAATAAATTTATGGAGAAACAAGGCAAAAGCAGGGAGGTCTGGCCCTGTTCGAAAATGGTGAGAAATCCGGGCTGGCCCTGCGGCGATGAGCGGAGCCGGGGCGGCAGGCAATCGGCTTGCTTTTTTGCCCCGGCTTCTATACTCTTTATGAAAGTGGATGAGGACCTGCCGAAGATCTTCATCGAACCGCTGCTGATACATCAGGTCCTACGGCAGTGCCGTCCTGGCCCTGGTGAAAGGATATTTATGAAACAACTGACCGCCCCTCGAATGGATCAGTGCATCGGCTGCCATTCCTGCTCCCTGGCCTGCGCCAGAATGATCCATCAGCGGCTTTCCTGGAATTGCGCAGGAATACGCATTCATTCCGCCGGCGGATTGTCGACCGGCTTCATGGCCGTCCTCTGCCTGGCCTGCGATCCCGCACCCTGCGCCCAGGCCTGCCCGACAGGGGCATTGACTCAACGAGCCGGCGGCGGGGTGATCGTCAGGAAAAAACTCTGCATTCAGTGCGGTCAGTGCGTGGCTAGCTGTCCTGTCGAGGCGATCTCGCAGAACAGGGAAGGCGAGATCTTTGTCTGCATCCACTGCGGACGCTGTGTCGAGTTCTGCCCGCAGGACTGCCTGGAAATGCAGGAAATCGCTGTCCCGGCGGGGGTGCTGCGATGATCCGTGAACAGTTCAGGATTCTCCATTTCGACCTGGGTGCGGGCAAGGGCAGGATCGAGCAGATCGACGGTCGCAATCAGGCGGCGGGCGGCAGCGGATTGGCTGCCCTGCTCTATTCCCGCTTCGGTCTGGCTGACCAGCCCTGGAATGCCGACGGGCAGCCGCTGATCTTCGCCATCGGCCCCCTCACCGGCTATTTCCCGCTGATGAGCAAGACCGTCTGTTCATTCAAGTCAGGCTACCATAACCAGTACACCGAGAGTCACGCCGGCGGCCGCACCGCCTTTGCCCTGCGCTTTGCCGATCTCGATGCCCTGGTCATTGTCGGCAAGGCCAGGCGACTCAGCAGTCTCTTTATCGGCGCCCGCCATTTGGAAATCAGGGACGTTGAGTTCATGCGCGGCACGGAAGCCGACACGGCCGGCAAACTGCTGCGCCGCATGTTTGGTGAGGGATCCGGGCACCGCTCCATCCTGCGGATCGGTCCGGCAGGCGAGATCGGCTCGGCCATGGCTGCGATCAATGTCGACTCCTATCGTCATTTCGGCAGGTTGGGGGGCGGCGCCCTGATGGGGGCGAAAAATCTCAAAGGCATTATTATCCACGGCGACGGCGATTTCCCGCTGCCGGCCGGCAGCGCCTATGCCAAGGTCTTCAAGGAGGTTTATAGTCAGGCGACCTCCACCGATATGATGCGCAAATATTACAATCTCGGTACGGCCGGCAACCTGCAGGGGCTGAACGATCTTGCATCCCTGCCTTGGAACAATCTGCAGAAGACCTGCGACCCGGCCATCACCGGCATAACCGGCGAGGCCTTTGCCGACGCGACCCTGCTCCGCAACGGCGCCTGTTCCGGCTGCCCGGTGGGTTGTGTCCATATCGGCTATATCCGTGAGAAAACACTGAAAGACAACCGCTACCACTATCACCAGGTTGCCTATGACTATGAGCCGATCTTCGCGGCGGGAACCATGCTGGGGGTGACCAGGCCCTTTGACGTCCTGCGGATCCTCGATGTCATGGAAAAGGTCTGCCTTGACGCGATGTCCGCCGGCGTGGCCCTGGCCTGGGCCACGGAGGCGAGCGAACAGGGGCTTATCTCGGAGAAGGAGACGGTGGTCCGTCTCAGGTTCGGCGATAGCGACGCCTATCAGCAGGCCGCCGGTTTCCTCGGGCGCGGCGAGAACGATTTTTACCGGCTGCTGGGCCAGGGTACGCTGCGGGCCGCCGAGGTCCATGGCGGGGCGGAATTTGCCTGCGTCCTCGGTCAGGAGATGGCCGGTTATGCCACCGGTGAGCTGTTCTTCGCCGCCCAGACCCTGGGTTTCCGGCACTCGCACCTCGATACCGCGGCCTACAGCTACGACCAGAAAAATGCCGAGCGGGATGTGACCAAGGCGGTCGATTTCCTCATCGCCGACGAACCGGGCCGGACCTTTCTCACCTCGATGGTCGCCTGTCTCTTCGCCCGTTCAGTCTATACAGATAGCCGGCTGGCCGAATGCCTCAGTGCCGTCGGCTATGAGACCCTGGCCGGCTCTATTCCGGAAACCGCCGAGCATATCCGCCGTCTACGCTGGCGGATGCGGCTTGCCACCGGTTTCAACCCCTCTGCTTTGACCATTCCCAAACGGTTTTACCAGGTGAAGACCTGGAAAGGGGTAATCGACAGGGAGTATCTCGATGCCTTGAAACTGGAGTATGGGAAAAGAATCCTGGCACTTGCCGGGCCTGATCAGGAGACGGCGGGAGAGAGCTGAAGGGCCATCCGCCGGAAGCTTTTGGGTGCTTCCGGCGGATGGCCGGGTCACTGCAAAGAAGATAGATCTATCCGTCTAGAACAGGTGGGCGATGGCGTCGCGCTCCGAGATAAGTTCCTGTTCCGTGGCCTTCATCATGTCGCGGCTGAAATCACTGATCGTAAGCCCCGGGATTTCCTTCCATTCCCCATTCTCACAGATAATCGGAAAGGCGTACATGATGTCCGGATCGATATTGTAGGAGTTGCCGGCGCTGTAGACGCCCATGCTCACCCACTGGCCGTTGCTGCCCAGGGCCCAGCTGCGCATATGGTCGATGGCGGCGGAGGCGGCGGAGGCGGCGCTCGATGCCCCGCGGGATTTGATGATGGCTGCCCCGCGCTGCTGCACCACCGGGATGAATTCCTTGACGTACCACTCGTTGTCGACCAACTCAATCGCCGGCTTGCCATCGACCGTGGCATAGCTGATATCGGGAAACTGGGTGGCCGAGTGGTTGCCCCAGACGACCATTTTGTTCACCCTGGTGCTGTGGCTGCCGGTCTTCTCGGCGAGCTGTGAGAGGGAACGGTTATGGTCGAGCCGCATCATCGAGGTGATATTGCGGGGATTGAGGTCGGGGGCGTTTTTCAGGGCGATCAGGGCGTTGGTATTGGCAGGGTTGCCGACCACCAGGACCTTTATATTCCGGTTGGCATGGGCGTTCATGGCCTTGCCCTGGACGGAGAAGATCGCCGCGTTGGCCTGAAGCAGATCGGAGCGCTCCATCCCCGGTCCACGTGGGCGGGCACCGACCAGGATGGCATACTCGGCGCCCTTGAAGGCGACATTGGCATCATCGGTGGCAACGATTCCGGCAAGCAGCGGGAAGGCGCAGTCGTTGAGCTCCATGACCACGCCGTTCAGGGCGCCAAGCGCCGGGGTGATTTCCAGGAGCTGCAGGATGACCGGCTGGTCGGGGCCGAGCATGTCGCCGGCGGCGATCCGGAAGATAAGGGAATAGCTGATCTGGCCGGCTGCACCGGTAATTGCCACACGTACTGGGGATTTCATTTGGGCCTCCATTAAGTGAATTGGTGTCGGTTGGACATTGTGACAGGAGCGGCAGCGGCCTGCTGCTTGCCTCTGCTGAGCGAGATGGGTCCGCTCTATGCAACAGCGGCAGGATACCACAGAGATGAGGAGGAATAAAGAGTTTAAAAACTTTATTCCGGTAGCCTTGTAAAAAAATTCCTTCCTATGGTATAAGTGTATAATATAATAATTTTATAATATGGTAACAAAGTTACCTCTCCATCTCGATTCAGGTCGTCTGTCGATCGGGATTCCAGGCGCGCAGCCGACGAGGGGGTGGTGCTTGGACCTGCGGGCGGCTTCAGGTCTGGTGATGACACATTTAATCGATCCACCGTGTGATCCACCGCCGAACCGCCGGTGAGAGGCTGTTTTCTCATGAAACTTGTTGTTGTTCAGGGTTGTCTGAGATAGGATACAGCCAGTTTCGGACAGCTCCTCCGCCCCTGTCTGCCGGAGCTGCCCGGTCTTTCGCTATCAATGTATGAAAAGGAAATGATATGAAATATCTTGTTATGGCCGCACTTGTACTGCTTGGCGCGGCCGGTTGCACCCAGGAGACCCAGAATAAGTTCGGCCGGGCCGTCCAGAACTGGACCGGAACGAACGGGGTACTTGAGGTCTATGCCGGGGATAAACTGGTAAAAAGATTCCTGAAGATTGACAAGCTGTCGACGGCGACAGCCACTTCCGGCAAGGCGGAGAGACCATACCGATTCGGGTATGGCGTCCTCGACGCCAATCTCAACGAGGTTGTCGATTCTACCGAGAAAAAGGTCTATTTCGAGTTCAGCGATTACTCGACCTCCTACATCTTTTACGAAAAACCGTGACGGAAGCCGGTTCCTGCCCGAGTCGGCCTGAACCGTTTCCCTGAGTAATTATCCCAACAATATCGACATGCTCCGCCCGATCATAGCCATTGCCTGTGTCCTGCTGGTCGCTGCGATTTTTTTCGCCGGACCCGATCAGCGAAAACGCCTTTTCAGGGAAAGCCGCACCGCGCTGTATACCCTGGTCTCGATCACGGCGGTCTCGGACTCCGAGGACAGGGCCAGAAAGGCGACCGATGAAGCATACCGGGAGCTCGACCGGCTCGGGCGCCTCCTCAATTTCTATGCGGAGGACAGTGAACTCTCCGCCATCAACCGGAATGCCGGCATCAAGCCGGTGCAGGTCTCGCCGGATACTCTGGAGGTTATCCGGACCGCCGTCTACGCCGCCGAACAGACCGAAGGCGGTTTTGATGTGACGGTCGGGCCGCTCGTCCGGCTCTGGGACTTTCAAAAGAAGACGATTCCAACTGCCGGGATGATCAACCAGGCTAAAGAGCATGTCGGCTATAAGCACATTGTCGTCGATACCGCCGCCTCGACGGTCTTTCTCGACAAGGAAGGAGTGCAGATGGACCTGGGCGGGATCATCAAGGGCTATGCCGCCGACAAGGCCGCCGAGGTCCTTATGAAAAACGGCATCGAGTCCGGGATCGTGGCCGTGGCCGGTGACATCCGGCTCTTCGGCAGTCAGCCGGACGGACGGCCCTGGCATATCGGCATCCAGAACCCCCGGCAGCGCGGCGAGGATGACGGGCTGCTGGCGACGGTATTCCTCGATGCCGGCGGCCTCTCAACCTCGGGGGATTATCAGCGCTATTTCATCGACAAGGGAGTGCGCTATCATCATCTGCTCAATCCGCAGACCGGTTTTCCGCAGAACCTCTGCCGCAGTGTCACGATCGTCGCCCCGACAGCGGCCCTCACCGATTCCCTGGCCACAGGCATCTTCATCCTCGGGCCGGAGAAGGGGCTTGCCGTCCTGGAGCAAATGGGAATGGGCGGCATAATTGTCGACCGGGACGGCCGGATCCGCATGACCGATGGGCTGAAGGACAAGGTGCAGCTGGTCGGAGACCGCTGAGGTTCCGTTTCTCTCCGCCGGTTGGCGCATGGCCAGTGCCGGCGGGACAGCCAGATATAAGGGGGAAAAAGGTGTTGCGTCGGTGATGCAGATGGTTCCAGGTCAGACCTGAGATGCATCCGCAGAGAGTGAGGGGTGGGCAGCCAATTCCTAAAGTCAGGAGTGCGGGAGAGAAGAATGACTTCGCCGGTAATTCGTGTGCTGATCATAGATGACGAACCGTCGGTGCGCGGGACCTTCGTGGCCTTTATGAAGCACTGGGGATATGTCACCCGGGAGGCTGAAAACGGCAAGGCCGGCCTGGAGATTTTCAACCGCGAACCCTTCGATATCGTCCTTACCGACCTCGATATGCCGGTCATGGGCGGTCTCGCCGTACTTGCTTATCTGCACGAACATTCCCCGGATACGCCGGTCGTCATAGTCTCCGGGGCCGGCCAGCTCGATGACGCGGTACAGACGGTGAAGCTCGGGGCCTGGGACTACCTGACAAAACCGGTCGGCAGCATGGCCATCCTTGAGAGCACCATCCAGCGCTGCCTGGAGAAGGCGCAGCTGATCAAGGAAAACAAGAGATACCAGAATTTTCTCGAAGAAGAAGTGGAGAAAAAGACGGAGGCCCTGCGCCAGAACAATATGGCCCTGCGGGCCGAGATCATCGATCGGAAAAACAAGGAAAAAGAGGTTCTGCGCCTCAACAGACATCTCGAGGAGGTTGTCGACGCCTCCGGCGAACTGTTCTCCTATCAGACCGTGCCCGAGCTGCTGGCCGGTGTCCTCGAGAGATTTCAGCACATTCTCCAGGGAGGGATGCAGGGGAACCATGGCAACGACGATCAGGTCTTTTTCCGGGACGCCTTTGCCGTAACCGGGGACGGAGAGGGGATGGCGATGATCTGCGGCACCGGCAGCTATGCCGGAAGTCAAGGCCGGCAGGCCGGCGAAGCGATGTCGCCGGAGCTGTTCCGGAAGGTGGGTTTGGCCTTCTCGGACGGGCGGGGCGGGGTCGACGGCCGGGACGCACTGATTCATATGCGCACGGTAAACAGGGCCGAATGCCTGTTTTACCTCGAGTGCTGCCTGCCGGTAAGCGAATCCAACCAGCGGATGCTGCAGATCTATGTCACCAATGTTGCCAGCGCCTACGACAGCATTGTCCTCAACGAAGAGATCGCCAATGCCCAGAAAGAGGTGGTCTTCATCCTCGGCGAGGTCATCGAGACCCGGTCCAGGGAGACGGTCAACCATGTGCGGCGGGTGGCCGAGTATTCCTATCTCCTTGCCCGAAGATTCAGTCTGGGTGAAACGGAATCCGATCTGCTGCGCTATGCCTCGCCGATGCATGATGCCGGTAAGATCGGCATCCCTGATTCGATCCTCAACAAAGCGGGGGAATTGACGGACGAGGAGTTCCGGATCATGCAGAATCATACCGTCATGGGCTATGATATCCTCAAGGGCTCGCAGCGGCCGATCCTCAAGGCGGCCGCCATCGTGGCCCATGAACACCATGAGAAATGGAACGGCAGCGGCTATCCCCGGGGGCTTTCGGGGGAGGGAATCCATCTCTACGGCAGGATCGTCGCCCTCGCCGATGTCTTTGACGCCCTCGGTTCCGACAGGTGCTACAAGGCGGCATGGCCGATCGAGAGGATTCTCCTCCTGATCAAAGAGGAGCGTGGGCTACATTTCGACCCCGCCCTCGTCGATATCTTCTTCGCCCATTTAGGGGATTTTATCAGGATAAAACGGCAGATCCCGGACCCCTGACCAAAGGAAGGTCAGGCGTGGTTGCGCAGTTTCAGCTCGAGCGGGTGCGGGTTGAGGTAGAACTGGCCGGCCAGGTAATCCTCATGGTATTTGCGGACGAAGTGATTAATCAGGGTCACCGGGACTGCCAGCCATGTTGTCCCCTATTTCTTTTTATTGTCTTCCTTCATCAGCTTGTAGTTGATGCTGTCTATCAGGGCCTGCCAGCTGGCCTCAAGGATATTGACGGAGACCCCGACTGTGCCCCAGCTGCAGCGCCCGTCCCGGCTCTCGATGAGGACCCGGACCTTGGCCTCGGTGCCGTGCTCGCCGGAGAGGACCCGGACCTTGTAATCCACCAGTTCCATCTCCTGCAGACAGGGGTAGAAGCGGGTCAGGGCCTTGCGTATGGCGCAGTCGAGGGCATTGACCGGACCGTCGCCCAGGGAGGCGGTGTGGACCTCGTCGCCGCCGACAAAGAGGCGGATGGTGGCCTCGGTGAGCGGTGGTTTGTCCATCCGGTACTTGTCGTTCATCACCCGGAAGCTCTCGAACTTGAAATAGTTGCGCTGCAGGCCCAGGGCCCGGCGCATCAGCAGTTCGAAACTGGCCTCGGCCCCCTCGTACTGATAACCCAGGTTCTCCAGTTCCTTCAACTCGCTCATGATCGAGGAGAGCAGCGGATCCGAGGCGCTCAGTTTGAGCCCCCACTCCTTGGCCTTGTGCAGGATGTTGGCGCGGCCGGACTGATCGGAGATGAGGATGCGGCGGATATTGCCGACCTTGTCCGGTTCGATGTGCTCGTAGGTCAGCGGGTTGCGCTTGACGGCGCTGACGTGGATGCCGCCCTTGTGGGCAAAGGCCGATTCGCCGACGTAGGGCTGGTAGCGGTAATGCGGCAGGTTGGCCAGTTCGTTGACGAGACGGGAGGTGCTGTAGAGGCGGTCGATGTGTTTTCTCACCTCGCAGGCCAGGCCCATCTTGAAGACCAGGGCCGGGATGATCGAGGTCAGGTTGGCGTTGCCGCAGCGTTCGCCGAAGCCGTTGATCGTGCCCTGGACCTGGTCTGCACCGCAGGATACCGCCAGCAGGGCGTTGGCGACGGCGGTTTCGGAGTCGTTATGGGGGTGGATGCCGATCTTGACCTTTTTGTCGTGGCCGTCGAGAAACAGTTTGACCCGTTCGATGATCGGCGGCAGTTCATGGGGCAGGGTCCCGCCGTTGGTATCGCAGAGGACTATGGTCTCCGCCCCGCCGTCGACGGCCTTGGCCAGCGTTGCCAGGGCATAATCGGGATTGTCCTTGAAGCCGTCGAAAAAATGCTCGGCGTCGTAGATGAGATTTTCGACCTTCGGCCGCAGGAAGGCAAGAGAATCCTCGATGATCAGGAGATTGTCCGCCAGTTCGATATGCAGGGCATCCCGGACATGGACATCCCAGCTCTTGCCGAAGATGGTGATTGCCGGCGTCCTGGCATCGAGGAGGGCCAGGAGGTTGGGGTCCTTCTCCGGCCGGTTGCGGAAATGCCGGGTCGAGCCGAAGGCCGCGATTTTCGCGTGCTTGAGGTGCACCCCCCGGATTTTCTGGAAATATTCGACGGAGACCGGATTGGATCCCGGCCAGCCGCCCTCGACGAAATCGATACCGAGCTTGTCCAGGGCGTGGGTGATCCGGATCTTGTCATCAACCGAGAGGTTGAAATTCTCGGCCTGGGTGCCGTCACGCAGCGTTGTATCGTAGATTTCAATGGTTCTCCCCATGGCTGATCTCTTCCTCTCTGGTGCTGGGGGTCAATCGATAAGCGGTCCAACAGGGCGGCAGGGGAGCTGTCTCTCTTGAATCGCGGTGGAACGATCTATACTAAGAAGGATTTCCTGAAAAGCAAATGGATAAATCCGCCCTGTCATGATTCTCCGTCTTCAAGCCGGCATTGATGCAGGCGGGCAGGGAGGCCGGAAGGGCGGCATTCGGGAGGGAGGCTGATAGACCAGGCAGGCGGAGGTATCCGGGGCAGCGGGCCTTCCCCCTCGGTGGCACAGGAGGGGAAGGCAGCTGCCGCTGTCAGAAATCGATGACGAAACTGTAGACGCCTTCCTGCAGGCGGGTCTGGACCTTGTGCCCCGAGTGATTGAAGATCGTCTGCATGCGCAGGTTGTCGCGCAGGACCTCGGCGGTGAAGCCTGCGATGCCGTTGCGCTTGGCCAGGTCGGTCAGGTGCTTGAAGAGGAAGGTGCCGATGCGTTTGCCCTGCCAGTCATCGCGGACGACGAAGGCCACCTCGGCCCGGTTGGTCTTCTCGTCGAGATAGTAGCGGCCGACAGCGATGATGTCCTCGCCGTGGGCCTCCGGGATGGTGCCGACGATGGCCACGTCCTTGCGATGGTCGACATAGACGAAGTCCTGGATCTGTCTGTGGCTGAAGGCCACCTGGCTGCTCATGAAACGGTAATAGATGGTCTCCCGCGACAGGGTGTAGACCAGATCGCGCATCAGCGGTTCGTCGGTCGGCTGGATCGAGCGGATAGTCATCTGGGTGCCGTCCTCAAGCAGGAGGATGGTGCGCATCGTCTCGTCGGTCGGCAGGATGATCTTGTCGCCGACCCTTGCCATATCCGGACGGATGTAGTGGGCCTCGATAGCCTCACGGAACAGCTGTTCACGGAAATTCGGGTGGGCGATGGCGATCAGGGCCATGACCCGATCCTGCACGCTCTTGCCGTAGAGGTAGGCGACCCCGTATTCGGTGACGACGTAGGAGACGGCGCCGCGGGTGATCGAAACCCCTGAGCCGGCGCTGAGCTGGGCCATGATGTTGGAGCGGGTTCCTTCCAGGTTGGTCGAGGGCAGGGCGACGATGCTCTTGCCCTCCTTGCTGACGGTGGCCCCGCGATTGAAGTCGACGAGACCGCCGATGCCGGAATAGAGCATGCCGGCCTGGGAATCCGAACAGATCTGGCCGGTCAGATCGATCTCCTGGGCCATGTTGATCGCCACCATCCTGCTCTGCTGGCTGATTATCCGGAAGTCGTTGACGTATTCGGTCGGGCGGAAGCAGAACAGCGGGTTGTCGTTAACCGCGTCGTAGAGTTCCTTGGTCCCCATGCAGAAACTGGTGACGATCCGACCGCGGTCGCTCGACTTGCGGGAGCCGTTGACGACGCCGGAGCGGATCAGGCCAAGGATCGAGTCGGTGATCATCTCGCTGTGAATGCCGAGGTCTTTTTTGTCCTTGAGAAACTCCATCGTCGCATGGGGAATGCGGCCGAGGCCCTGCATCCGGCCGAGACCGAACTGGATCGTCGCCCCATCGGGGACGAGGGTGGCGATATTGCGGCCGATCATCCGGCTGACCTCATGAATCGGTTCATCCATCCGTTCAATCAGCGGCACGTCGGCCGGCACCAGGATGTCGATATCATAGATGTCGATGACGCTGTCGCCAAGGGTCCATGGCATCTGCGGGTTGACCTGGGCAATGATCAGGGAGGCATTCTCGACCGCGCTCTTGACGATATCGACGGAGATGCCGAGACTGACCTTGCCGTGCTTGTTCGGCGGGGTAGTCTGGATCAGGGCCACGTCGATCGGCAGGAGTCCGGTATTAAAAAGGTGGGGTATGTTCGAGAGGAGGATGGGGGTATAGCTGCCCAGGCCCTCCTGGATCATATTACGGACGTTCTGGCCGATGAAGAAGGAATTAACCCGGAAACAATCGGCGTATTTCCTCTGGGCATACGAGGCATCACCCTTGGTGAAGAGCTGGACGATCTCGACATCGGAGAGCTCACCGGCCCTCTCGGTCAGGGCATTGACCAGTTCGGTCGGCTCGCCGCAGCCGGTGCCGATGAACACCCTCTGGCCCGAACGGACCTGCTTGAGGGCCTTTTTCGCGGGACTCACCATGCGTGCGTAGTGTTCCTGCCAGTTGCTGTCAAACTCCATATCTGTGTACCTTAAAGGAAGAGGTTCGCTGTCGGGGTGGTAATCATTCCGGGCCTGTCAGACCTTTTTGCCGTCATCCGGTCCGGCCAGGGTTATCCTGGCGTCGGCGACGACCGGATCGGTGCCGATTTCGCCGACGATGAAGGGGTTGATGTCGAGTTCCATGATCTGGGGAAAATCGGTGGTCAATTGACTGATGCGCTGCAGGCCGGTGGCGATCGCCGGGATATCGACGCCTTTCTGCCCGCGTTTTCCTTCGAGAATGCCGTAGGAGCGAGTCGACTTGAGCATCTGGATGGCCTCTTCCTGGGTGATCGGGGCCAGATGGAAGGTGACATCCTTCATGACCTCGACAAAGATGCCGCCGAGACCGAACATCAGCATCGGCCCGAACTGGGGATCCCGGCTCATGCCGAGGATGATTTCAAGGCCGGGATCGGCCATTTTTTCCAGGTAAACCCCTTCGATCCGGGCGTTCGGCACCTGCTGGATGATGCGCATCATCATCAGGTCGAAGGCGTCGCGCACCTGGTGCACCGAAGCCAGGTGCAGCTTGACCCCGCCCATGTCGCTCTTATGGACGATATCCTGGGAGACGATCTTCATGGCCACCGGGAATCCGATGCTCTTGGCGTATTCCATGGCCTCCTCGGCCGAGGTGATCAGGCGGCCGGGCAGGACGTTGAAGCCATAGGCATCAAGGATCTTCTTGGCCTTGCTTTCGTTGAGCTGGAAGATGCCGTTGGAAATATTCCGGCCGATGATGCGGGTGGCCCGGCGGCGGTTGACCCGAAAACGGGTGACCATCCGGGGCGGCCGGTTTTTCCAGGTGGCGTACTGGTACATGACCTTCAGGGCGGCGACGGCCCGTTCGGGCGATTCGTAGTCCGGGAGGCTGGCGGCGGTGAGTTCCTGGCGACCGGGCAAAACCTCCTTGCCGCCCATGAATGAAGCCAGTACCGGCTTGCTGCCGTCGATCGAGCGGGCGATGATCCGGGCTGTCTCCTTGGCGTCGGTCATCGCCTGAGGGGTGAGGATGACGATGATGGCGTCGACCGAATCGTCGCTCTGAGCGGCGATCAGGGCATCGGCATAGCGCTCCGGCGGGGCGTCGCCGAGGACATCGATAGTGTTCCCGACGCTGGCTGCGGCCGGCAATTTCTCCCTGAGGGAGGTCGCGGTATTGGTGGCCAGTTCTGCGACGGTCATGCCGGCATGTTCAACTGCGTCGGCAGCCATGGTGCCCGGACCGCCGGCGTTGGTGATGATCAGGACCCGGTCGCCCTTGGGCAGCGGCTGCATGGAGAGGGCGGTGGCGAAATCAAAAATGCTCTCGAATGTATCGGCCCGGATGATGCCCGAACGCTTGAAGGCGGCACCGTAGGCGGTATCGGCCCCGGCCAGGACGCCGGTATGGCTGGCTGCGGCCTTCTGGCCGGCCTGACTGGTTCCCGATTTGAGGATGATCACCGGCTTGACGGAACAGGTGTCGGTGGCGATCTTGATGAAGCTGTCACCGGCAACGATGTTTTCCAGGTAGCCGATGACCACGTCGGTATCGGGATCGTGGGCGAAATAGGCAAGCAGATCATCCTCGTTGATATCGGCCTTGTTGCCGATGCTGATCAGCTTGGAAAGGCCGAGGTTACGGCCTTCAGCCAGGTCGAGGATAGAGGTGCAGAGGGCCCCTGACTGCGAAAATATGCCGATCTTGCCGGCCTTCGGGAGGGAGCCGGCGAACGAGCTGTTGAGTTTGTTCCTGGTGTTGAGGAGGCCAAGGCAGTTCGGGCCGACCAGGCGCGCCCCGTTGCGACGGCAGAGATCGGCCAGTTCCAGTTCGAGCTGGGCGCCTTCTGCGTCGGTCTCCTTGAAGCCGGCGGTGATCATGACGATACTCTTGGCGCCCTTGGCGAGGGCGTCCTTGACCGCCGCCATGACATGGGGCTTAGGTACCGCCACAACTGCCTGATCGATAGTACCGGGATAGTCTCTGAGGCTTGGGTAGACCTTCAGGTCAAAGAGTGTGCCGCCGGAGGGGTTGACGGGGATGATCTCGCCGGCGAAACCGTCCCTGACCAGGTTGGCGAGAATGTCATGGCCTACCTTGCCCGGCTGTCTGGAGGCGCCGATTACGGCGACTTTCTCCGGGAAAAAGAGATGTTCAAGCATGGTGGTGTTGGTCCTCTTGTGACGTGCGGATAGTGTGGGTTGCGGCTGGCGTTGCTGCCCCGGGAACTTTTCTCGGAAAGTATACGCACAATGTAAACCATCGGTACTTCGCTGGCAAGGCCGGGAGGCCTGATTATCGGCCGGAAACGGTCACCGGCGCGGGCGGGATGGTTTTTTAATGGACATCGGTGCAAGGGGTAACTGTTGGTTGGGGTGAATGTCGGTGTTCCCCGGGGGGGCGACCGAAAAAAAGACCCTTGTCGAGATGGAGACCGACCTGTCGACCATCGAGAAGATCGTGCAGACTACTTCCACCGGCGCTGATACGACTGCAGCGTTATCGCCTAGTTTTGTGGCAATGGCCGAATCTTCCGTGATTGTCTGTTGCCATATTCCATCCTTCGTATTAGATAATCAATTCGGTTGCATGTTATTGATATACTGATGCCGTAGCCGTTCATATTCATTTCATACCAAGGAGGAGAACCGATGAAGATGAGAGGGAAGATAACGCTGGTTCTGGCAGTCTGCGTCCTGCTGGCAAGCCCGGCCTTCGCCGAGAAGACCGTCAAATGGAATCTGGCCATGACCTGGAACAGCACCTTGACACCGCTGGCCACCCCGCCCGTGAAGGTGGCCAAGATGGTCAGCGATATGACCGGCGGTCAATTTATCATCAAGGTGGAAGGTGCGGAAAAACACAAAGCGCCGCTTGAGATTCTCGATATGACCAAGGGCGGTCAGTATGAAATGGGCCACACCGCCTCCTATTACTGGAAGGGCAAGGATGCTACCACCGCTATTTTTACGACTGTTCCCTTCGGTATGACCATGGCTGAGCAGGAAGCATGGCTGTTCTATGGCGGCGGCAATGAACTGATGCAGAAGTGCTATGATAAATTCAACGTCTACGCCTTCCCGGGCGGTAATACCGGTGTGCAGATGGGCGGTTGGTTCCGCAAGGAGATCAAATCCGTCGATGACCTGAAAGGCCTGAAGATGCGCATTCCCAGTGTCGCCGGCGAGGTTTTCGCCAAACTGGGTGTCAACGTCACCAATATCCCGCCGGGCGAACTCTACACCTCGCTTGACCGCGGCACCATCGATGCCCTCGAATGGGTTGGACCGGGAATGGATATCAAAATGGGTTTCCATAAGATCGCCCCCTATTATTACGCCGGCTGGCATGAGCCTGCCTCCGACATGCAGTTCCTGATCAACAAGAAGGCCTTCGATGCCCTGCCGCCGGCATACCAGGCCGCGCTGAAAACTGCCATCATGGCGGCAAGCGCCGATATGTTTTATGACAATTTCGCCCAGAGCGCCGAAGCCTGGTCGAACATGAAGAAAGAGTTTCCGAATATCAAGGTCATGACCTTCCCCGAGCCGGTGCTGCTGGCGATGAAGAAGGCGACCGACGAGGTCCTCAATGACTATGCGGCGAAGGATCCTCTCTTCAAGGAAGTCCTCGACTCGCAACAGAATTTCATGAAAAAGGCGCGGGAGTGGACGAAGATGTCCGAGCTGTACTATCTGCAGCAATCCGAGAAGGTCAATAAATAACCCTTCCCGGTGTTTCCATCGCCGTGCCGTCCATCCTGGCCTAGGATGGACGGCTTTTTTATATGTACCTGTGTAGAGGTAACTGTGCCGGCGCCCTGGAGCGAACCATCGATGGAGACTGGTTGGCGGGGCAAGTGAACCACGGATGGCAAACCGATATGCCGTCGGCTTGCATGGCAGGAGTAAAGACATGTTAGACAAAGCAGAGCGATTTTTTCAGCGGATCAGCCGTGTCCTCGGCAGGATCCTGGCGATGATCTTCCTGCTGATGACGATCAATATCTTCTATGATGTCGTCATGCGGTATTTCTTTCACAACAGTTCGGTGGCGATGCAGGAAATGGAGTGGCATCTGTTTTCGATCGTCATTCTCTTCGGGGTGTCGGTTGCCCTGCTGGAGGAGGGGCATGTCAGGGTCGATTTTCTCTATGACCGTTTCTCGGTCCGCAAAAAGGCGGTAATCAACATAATCGGCACGGTTTTCTTTCTGCTGCCGCTCGCCTGCCTGATCTTCTTCGGTTCCTTCGAATTCGTCATGGATTCCTACGGCATGAACGAGATTTCCGAAAACCCCGGCGGCCTGCCGTACCGCTGGCTGATCAAGGGCATGATACCGCTGGCCTTCGGCACCCTGATCGTCTTTGCTCTCGGCTATACGGTGAAAAACATCAATCTCTACCGGATGGCCGGGTCAGCTGTGAAGAAACACCTGCACAGCAGCATGGAGGAGGACAGATGACCGGTATCATAATGTTTTTTGCCGCCCTGCTGATGCTGGCGATCGGCTATCCGGTGGCCTTCACCTTTGGTTCGATCTCGATCTTTTTCGGCATCATCGCCGCCATTGTCGAGGTCGCCCCGGACCTCAGCTTTGTTGCCGTCTCGGATGAATTCCTGCAGATGTTCTCGATGATGCCCTTCCGGGTCTATTCGATCATGAACAATACCATCCTCGAGGCCATCCCCCTGTTCATCTTCATGGGCATCGTCCTGCAGCGCTCACAGCTGGCCGAACGACTGCTGGAATCCATGGGCACCCTGTTCGGCCGGGTCCGGGGCGGCATCGCCGTCAGCACCGTCCTGGTCGGTACCCTGCTGGCTGCCTCCACCGGCGTGGTCGGGGCCTCGGTGGTGGCGATGGGGGTCATCTCGCTGCCGGTCATGCTCAAATACGGCTATTCGAAAACCCTGGCGACCGGCACGATCTGCGCGGCCGGTACCCTGGGCCAGATCATTCCGCCTTCGGTTATCCTGGTCGTCCTCGGTGATATTTTCCAGCTGCCGGTCGGCGATCTGTTCGCGGCAGCCTTTATGCCGGGCTTTGGTCTAGTCGGAGCCTATATCGTCTTCATCCTGATCTGGTCATTTATCAACAAGGATGTGGCACCGGCCATGCCGCCCCAGGACGGCACCCGGATGGGCAATATCGGCCATGCGATCGCCGCCATCATCCCGCCGCTCACCCTCATCATCCTGGTGCTCGGTTCGATCTTCGTCGGTATCGCCACTCCCACCGAGTCGGCGGCCGTCGGCTGCGTCGGGGCGGTCATCCTGGCGGCCATGTACCGCAAGCTGAGTTGGCAGATCGTCGAGGATTCCGCCATCGAGACCGTAAAGGTCGCCGCCATGGTCTTCGCCATCCTGATCGGCGCTACCGCTTTTTCTATGGTCTTCCTGTACAGCGGCGCCGATATGCTCGTCGAGCAGGTATGACCAATCTTCCCGGCCAGAAATGGACCTTCCTCTTTCTGGTCATGCTGATCATCTTCATCCTCGGCTTCTTCATCGATTTCTTCGAGATTTGTTATATTGTCGTGCCGATTGTCCTGCCGATAGCCAAGATAATCGGTCTTGATCCCCTGTGGTTCGCCATCCTGATCGCCATGAACCTGCAGACCTCCTTCCTGACCCCGCCCTTCGGCTTTTCCCTCTTCTACCTGAAGGGATGCTGTCCGCCGGAGATCAGGACGACGGATATCTATCGGGGGGTCATACCCTTCATTATTCTGCAGGTGCTGGTATTGGTCATTCTGGCGCTTTATCCGGAATTTTTCGGGTTCAAGGTCTGACGGCGCAAGGGCGGGGGCGATGCCGCGGCCTCGGCCGGCATCGCCATGAGCCCGCCCCTGGCGGCCCCGGTTTGCCGGTATGGCCCCGGCGGGAATATCGGCCCGATGGATGGGATATTACTGGACTGCCGATTCTCGACTATCTAGATGATTTTCTTGCCGAACAGAGACGCCAGGAGATTGACTGCCACCTGGGCCGTGCGGTTCTGGATGTCGAGAATCGGGTTGATCTCGACGATATCGACCGAGTGGAGCTTCCGGGTGTCGGCGATCATCTCCATGATCAACTGTCCCTCCCGGTAGGTGAGTCCCCCGGGTGAAGGGGTGCCGACGCCGGGGGCCTCGAGCGGGTCCATGACATCGAGGTCGAGACTGAGGTGAATCCTGGCGAGATAGTCGAATTTGGCCAGGGCCTTGCGCAGCACGGCATTGATGCCGATCTCATCTATCTCGCGCATGGTGAAGACCGTACATCCTGACTGTTTCAGCATCTCCCGCTCCTGCGGGTCGAGTTCCCGGACGCCGACCAGCACCACGTGCTCCGGCCTCACCTTCAACCCCGGCCTGCCGATCGCGGTCAGCTCCGCCAGCCCGCGCCCGAGCAGGGTCGCCAGGGCCATGCCATGGACATTCCGGCTTGTCGAGGTCTCCGGCGTGTTGAAGTCGCCATGGGCGTCGATCCACAGCAGCCCTGCCTCCGCCGCATGGGTGACGCCGCCGACCGTGCCGATGGCGATCGAATGGTCGCCCCCGAGGAATATCGGCACCTCTCCCCGGCCGATCGACTCCCTGGCGATATTGTAGATCTTGCGGCAGCTCTCGCTGATCGGGATCAGCCGTTCGGCAAGGCTGGTGCCTTTGAGGTCGTCATGGCTGGGGATGTCGAGATTGCCGCTGTCGACGGTCTCGTAGCCGAGCTGCTGCAGCCTTGCGGCCAGTCCCGCGTAGCGCACGGCACTTGGCCCCATGTCCACCCCCCGGCGGCTCTGGCCGAGATCCATCGGGATGCCGATGATCCGCACCTTCTTCCGTCTGCTGTTCATAGCCTCTTCAGATTGTTCCAGAGGTTGACGATAAAATCCTGGACGTTGGTGAGGATCGCCTGGGCCTGAGCCGAACCGCGGTTGGCGAGTTTGTCGGCGCTGAATTCCGACATGTCGACGATATAGAAAAAGACCGGCCGGACCGTGCCGTCCGGCATGACCCGATAGCTCGGGGTCATGTTGCCGAAGGCGATGGCGTGCAGCTGGGTGGCCATGGCGATGACTGTGGTGGCCTGCCGGGCGTGCCGGCGCATCCGGTCCTGGGCGGCATAGACATCGGCGATGACCTCCGGCAGCGGTCCGTCGTCGCGGATTGAACCGGCCAGGACATAGGGGACCCGGCAGCTTTCGCAGGCCTCAATGATGCCGTCGGTGATCCGCATCTCCTTTAAGGCCGCCGGAATGGACCCGGCCCGCCGTACGGTGTTGAGGATATCGAGGTGGTTGTAGTGGCCCATCGGCTGGAGTTCCCGGCTGTAGATGTTCTGGCCGAGGCCGGTGCCGAAGACTGCGGCCTCGAGATCATGGGTGGCCAGGGCGTTGCCTGCCATCAGGGCGTGGCAGAAACCGGCCCGGATGAGGCCCTGCATGGCCTGCCGACTGTCCTTGTCGAAGGCCACAGCCGGACCGAGCACCCAGACGATGTGGCCATGCCGGCGGTCGTGCTCAAGGATCCGGTAGAGTTCGTCGTAGGAGCGGGAGAAGGGGGTTTCGCGGGTGCCCCGCGAACGGAAGGAGAATTTATCGGCGTTTGCATCACCGGCGGCGGCAAAGCACTTCTCGTGTACGAGGATGCCCTCCTCGCCGTTTTCGCTGCGGCCGATCACGACCATCTCGCCGCGACGCAGCCGCCTGGCCTCCACGACCTCGACCTCATTTTCCCGCACCACCAGCACCGCATCCATCCGGCCCTCCGGGACCAGGAGCCAGTCGCCGTCGTCGAGGCGGATGTACTCCGGGAAATTCGAGGTGGCATGAAAACCTTCCGGGGCGATGCCTTCGGCCGGGGCAGGCAGCAGCTTTACCGGTGGGCTGCCTGACAGATGCGGCAGGGAGAAATCGGGCGGGATGTAGGTGAGCTTGAGCTGCATCGGCGACCTCCTGGAGTTGGGTTGAGATCCTCTCTCCAAGTATAGGGAAGAACAGGTGGAAAAGCAAATTGGCAGCGGCTGAATGAGGGCTTGACCGGTTGGGGCAGAGTTTCTATACTACAGTTACTCTCAGAAAATTCCTGCAATTCTGGCATGGTATCCATGAATCGATCAGCCTACCTCAGCACCGGTCTCGCAGTCAGGGCCCTCTCCCGGCTCAGCAAGGCCGATATTGCCATCCATGGCCAGGAAAATATCCCGAAAGGGCCGACGATCTTTGTCGTCAACCATTTCACCCGTCTTGAGACCCTCCTCCTCCCCAGCTATATATTAACGCTCACCGAAAGGCCGGTTCGGTCCCTGGCGGCAGCAGACCTGTTCAAGGGCGGGGTCGGCAGGTTTCTCGAGATGGTCGGGGCGATCTCTACCAAGGATCCGCAAAGAGACCAGTTCATCATTCGGACTCTGCTCACCGGTGAGGCAAACTGGATCATCTTTCCTGAGGGAGTCATGGTCAAGACCAAGAAGATCCTGCACCGCGGCCGCTATATGATCGCCGACCCGCAGGGCCTGCGGACACCGCATACCGGCGCC
>JANMSX010000005.1:0-33676 GCA_031389785.1 Desulfobulbaceae bacterium
GGTCTCGATCACCGCCCGGGCTGCCTCGGTGGCCGAGGCCACGGCCGTCGGGCAGTTGATGACCAGGACGGCGTCGACCCCCTCGTCGTTGACCAGGGCCTCCAGGGCGTCGGCATAACGCTGGCCCGGGGCGTCGCCGATAATGTCCACCGGGTTGCCGTGCGACCAGGTCGCCGGCAGGACCTCATCGAGGCGCTGGAGGGTTGCCGGGGTCAGGGCCGCCAGGCGGCCGCCGCGCTCGATCAGGGTATTGGTGGCCATCACCCCCAGGCCGCCGCCATTGGTCAGGATCGCCAGGCGGTCGCCGGGGACTTGACGGACCATCGCCAGGGTCTGGACCGCGTCGAACAGGGCCTGCATGTCTTTGACCCGCAGCATGCCGGCCCGGCGGAAGGCTGCGTCGTAGACCGCGTCGGAGCCGGCCAGGGCACCGGTGTGCGAGGCGGCGGCCCTGGCGCCTTCCGCATACCGGCCGGCCTTGACCACGATCACCGGCTTGATCCGGGCTGCAATCCGGGCGGCGGACATGAACTTGCGGGGCTGGGTGATCGCCTCGATGTAGAGCAGGATCGCCCGGGTGGACGGATCGCTGGCCAGGTAGTCGAGCATGTCGCCGAAATCCACATCGGCCATATCGCCCAGGGACACGCAGTGAGAAAAGCCGATCCGGCGGGAGGTTGCCCAGTCCAGCACCGCCGTGAGCACCGCCCCGGACTGGGTGACAAAGGCCAGGTTGCCGGCCAGGGGAGGAACATGGGCGAAGCTTGCGTTGAGAGAGACACCCGGCACCATAACCCCCAGGCAGTTAGGGCCGACGATCCGCAGGAGATGTGGCCGGGACGCCGCCAGCATGGCCTTCGTCAGTTCCCGGCCATGGGCCGAATCGCCTTCCGCGAAGCCGGCGGTGATGACCACCGCCGCTTTTGTGCCCCGCCTGCCCAACTCGGCGACCAGCCCTGGCACTGCATCCGGGGGTGTGGCGATCATCGCCAGGTCGGGTGCCTTGGGAAGGCTGGCAACGTCCGGATAGGTGGTCAGGCCGGCGATGGTCCGGTATTTCGGGTTGACCGGAAAGATCTCTCCGGTAAAACCGGCACTGAAGAGATTGCCGGCCAGCACGCCGCCCACCGTTCCCGGTTTTTCACCGGCGCCGATCAGGGCCACCGAGGTAGGTGCGAAGATATGGTTGAGATTTCTCACCGTCATGACTGCCTCTCTTGATGGTTGCTTTGGATTCCCTTAGGCCTGAAAACCGCTACCTTTGCCGCAGGTCTTTGCAGCGGCTGTCTGAGCCATGCTCAGGCCTTCGTCCGGGCCGGCTCGTCACGACTGTTTCTCTCCCCCGCCGTCCGTCTCCAGGGAGGAGAGATCCCCTTCCGGCAGGCCCAATTCACGGGTCTTGAGCAGTCGCCGCATGATCTTGCCGGCCTTGTTTTTGGGTATGTCCTGCTGGAAGACGATCTCCCTCGGAGCGATGGCCGGGCCGAGCCGGCTGCGGGCAAAGCCGATCGGCTCCTGGCGCAGTTGATCACTTGCGGCTATCCCTGGTTTGAGCGCGACAAAGGCCTTGACCAGCTCGCCGAGCAGGGGATCGGGCTTACCGATCACCCCTGCCTCGGCCACCGCCGGATGGCTCATCAGGGCGCTCTCCACCTCGAAGGGACTGACCATGTGGCCCGCGGTCTTGACGATATCGTCGGCCCGCCCCACGAACCAGTAGTAGCCATCGGCATCGCGCCGGGCCAGATCGCCGGTGAGGTACCAGTCGTCGACTCGTGTATCGGCAGGCCCAGGGCCTTCCGGCCCCAGATAACGGCCTCGGGGTTGAGGGGTTCGCCTACACTGTGGATGGCGCGCAGTTGACTCAGGTCATATTCCTGCCGGGGCTGGATGTCCAGGCGCATCAGCCGGCGGATGGCGGTGGGCGAAGTATACCAGACGGTCACCTGCTGGCTTTCCAGGATATGATACCAGCGCCGGGCATCGAAGTCCTCGGCATTGATGATGCCGGTGACGCCGCAGAGCAGGGGGGCAAGGATACCGTACGAGATGCCGGTGACCCAGCCGGGATCGGCGGTACACCAGAAGATATCCCCGTGATGAAAGTCCAGCACGTACCTGCCGGTCATGTAATGGGCCAGCAGGGCCTCGTGGACATGCAGGGCCCCCTTGGGCATGCCCGTTGTGCCGCTGGTGAAGTGCAGCAGAGCAACGTCTTCCGGCGAGGTCGGGGGTATGGTAAAAATGGGGGATGCCAAGGCCATGAGTTTGGGCAGGGACCAGACCCCTTCCTCCAGGTCCGCGGGCGCATCGGCCAGCAGAACATACCGCAGGCCTGCCAGACGGCGGCGCAGGTCCGCAACCTTCCGGCTATAAAGCCTCGTGGTGGTCACCAGCACCGTGGCATCGCCGCGCAGCAGACGCTGGTAAACGGCCTCGGAGCCAAAGGCGGCGAAGAGCGGGCAGAAGACACTGAGATTCTTGAGGGTCCCCAGGGCGGCGAAATAGAGCGCCGGGATCCGGCCGGCAAAGACCGCCACAGTCTCGCCCTTGCGGACTCCCAGTTGCCGCAGCACGTTGGCGAAGCGATTGCTCTGCTCCTGCAGGCCACATACGTATGTCCCGGTCATCGGGTTCAAGCATGTTGAGCAGCCTTACCCGGGACAAAGCCTTGCATGGCTCTTGCGATCGATGAGTATTTGCTGTTAATCGTCTGACGTTACACGGGGTCACGGAGGGTTTCATCCGGCAAGTACTTGCCCATGCCGGGCACGCACCCGTCACTGCAGGCGGATTGGAAGAAATTCGATAGTTTTGTGGCGGTGAATTTTGCAGACCGTTTCATTCCCTGGTGGTTCCGTCTCGCAAAGCCAATCGTGACGACAGGACATAGACCGACTATCGGGGGTCAGCCTCATAATCAGGGAGTCGATATTGGAGAAGCACAAAAAAAGCATCCTGGTGATTTACCATTCCCAGGGCGGCACCATGGAACTCATGGCGAATCGATTTGCATCAGGAGCAGCAAAGGAGAAAGACGTTGCGATCGTCCTTAAAAAAGCCGTCGATGCGAACGCTGACGACCTGTTGAATTGCAATGGCATAGCCATCGGCTCCCCTGAGTATTTCGGGACAATGGCAGGCATGATCAAGGATTTTTTTGATCGTACGTTCGAGGTTGCACAGGACCGGACCATTGGCCTGCCTTTTGTGGTTTTCGTATCTGCTGGAAATGACGGACGGGGCGCCATTACGCAGATCGAACGAATCGCGACCGGCTACAAATGGAAAAAAGTGCAGGAACACATGAGAGTCGTGGGTCCTCCAACCGACCAGGATTTAGCTGGCCTGGAAGAGCTGGGACAGACTTTGGCCGCAGGGATTGATTTCGGAATTTTCTAATGAAATTCCTTCCCCGCTAAGGGCGTTGAGTCATTTGTCCAACTCTGGGTCTTTCTCTTCCTGGACCTGGTCTGGATTCTCCTCAGACTGGGTTTTATTTTTTTCCTGCTTGCGCAGTAGTTTTTCTTCTTTCTTTTTCTTTTTTTCTAATTCTTTCTGACGTTTTTCAAACGAAAAATTACTTCTTGCCAATGAGTCACCTCTGATTTGAATTTATTTGACAGGTTAATGTTGACAGACAATTACGATTTGCTGGTTCGGAATTTTATCGCACGACACAACACGTTTTCGTTCTACTTTTTGACTGAGACCGGAAAAAAATGATTGCATGGGGTCCAGGCCTGGCAAAATACTGACTTTCTGCGCTGTTTTTCGCGGCATGAAACCTTCCACTGCTGTATTCACAGCTGACGATCGCGCAAAAAACCCCGCATGCTGCGGGGTTTTTTGCGATAGTCAATTGCAGGGCTTACAGCTGTACAACATTCGCTGCAGCCGGACCTTTCGGGCCGTCAACAATATCAAATTTTACACGGGCACCCTCGGTAAGGGATTTGAATCCTTGTGACTGGATTGCCGAATGATGGACAAAGAGATCCTTGCCTCCATCGTGCTCGATAAATCCAAAACCCTTAGCGTCATTAAACCATTTAACTGTACCTTCTGCCATTTTTACTACTCCTTAAAAACAGGGTCCCACGTGGAAACCACTTGATAAGTTGCCCGAAATACCAACAAAAGGTAAGCCGGTTCGCAGATTGTTGGCCCAAACAAAAAAACCGCACGTCCTCTCTGCAAGGATTGTGCGGTAATCATTCTCGTATTTTAAATTCCAACATTTTCTGCACATTTAACGATCACCTTACACACTTTTACGGCAAATAGCTCTCTATTTATTCGCAATGCACAACTGAGGCAGTGATATGGTGCAAAGTAAGCCTCCCTGCCCGTTATCCTTTTCATATGGAGCCTCTTGCACAATAGAGTTCCGGTCGCCTCTGACCTGCAACCCGGCATGCGGGCCAAAGGAATCTTCCCGGGAATCTTTGCAGAAAGATTGCCGGGAACTATTTTGTAATTGATAAATCTGGAACTTGACTATGCCCTTCCGAATATGTTGTAAGCAGATAAAAAAATACGAAACATCGGCATGGCTGGCCCTGGACAGAGATGCCGGAAGTTTTCCCGGGAGGCGTAAATCCTGAGATCAAGGAGATCCATAAATGAACACTCGAAAGGCATTAATAGTGGGATCGACAGGATTGACCGGTGGATACTGCCTTCAGGCGTTACTCGATGATCCTGTCTACTCTGAAGTGATAACTCTGCAAAGAAAACCTATCATAACCCCGCATAGCAAGCTGAAAGAGGTAATTACCGCATTTGATACGACCCTTGAGAAGACACTCTCCCCCATGGATGCCCAGGATGTATTCTGTTGCCTTGGGACCACGATCAAAAAGGCCGGTTCTCAGGAAGCCTTCAGGGAAATTGACTTCTCTCTGGTATTAAGGGTTGCACATATTATGAGGCAGCAGGGGGTGGAACAGTTTATTGTTATTTCTGCAATGGGTGCCGATAAGGAGTCAAAGGTATTTTACAGTAGAATCAAAGGTGAAATGGAAGAATCGTTGCAGAGGTTGAACTTTCCATGCCTGCGAATCCTAAGGCCATCCCTGTTGCTCGGAAACAGGAAAGAATTCAGACTTGCTGAACGGGCAGCTATTGTGCTCAATCCTTTATGGAAAATGCTCCTGATCGGTTCGTTTAAGAAATATAGACCTGTCGAGGCCGAGAAAGTTGCACGTTTCATGGTTAAGGTAGCTCACCAGCAACCAATTTCCGGTGTTCATGTATATGAATCGGATCTTATTTTATAGCTATATGTAATTATTAATACAAAGGGCACAGAAGCGTATATATCGTCATGGTCAAAATCAAAAATCCAGCCACAAAGAATGAGCCAGCCTTCATAAATGATATAAAAGAGGATGGCTATCATGTTTATAGCCTGAAAAATGCTAAGATTCCCGGTTATTACCCTGCAAAGCTGCCGAAGTATCCCGGCGTCCGGATTCAAGACCTTAAAATTGACGATGTTATTACAATCAGGGTCTTTTTCAAGGTCGGATCCGGGAGAAATATGAGGATTGATGGCGGATATGTTGATTTGGAGATCGAACATATCGAGGACCGGGGAGTTATGGCGGTGATACTGACCATTCTGCCTGAATCATTCCCGCTTGGCGCCGGTCATTCGATAGAGGTTTACGAGGATGAGATTTTGTACCGAACGAAGTCAACCGAGCATTAAATGAACCTGAAGCATACTCAAGCTGCTTAAATATCGAACCTTCTGCAAGAAGGTCAATGATAGGAAAAAGGTAAACAATGGAAATCAATAATAACCAGGCTGCATTAATCCTTGAAGCCGATGAAAATGGTGAAATATCGGTGTCTGTTACCTCGCCCGACATGAACGGTCTTGCCGGATTGATATGTCAGGCAATAGCCACAAAACTCATGCAGGACGAGAAATTTCAGGCTGAGATTCTGACCTTGATGGAAGAATCAGAAAGTGCCGAGGAAGAATCGACCAAAGGAGGAAGTTAGCGGTAGTTTTGATTAACCCACAATTTTCCATTCTCCAGATGGAATCCGCAAGTCACTTTGGTGTAGGCTGAATTACTCATATTGATGTAATGGCCATCCTCGCTGAACCATCCAGCCGATCTTTCGTCCCACATTTCCTGCAGGCAACTCAGCAAGGCTTTTTTTTGGGAGTCAAAGTTATAGCCGGCAGGCCAACCAGGGCAAGTGTTCTGCGCTGTCTCTCCGCATTTGCCGAAATGGCCATGGGGAGAGTTTGTATGAAAATCTGCAGCGGCTTGAGATTCGGTGCAATCGGAAGCGTCGAACCAGAGCAGGAGTGCAGCCTTGTTTTCGCTGGCTCGTTTCTCATTAATGAAGTTGAGACAGACTTCCCGCATTTCCGACCACGAGCCTTGATAAGCACTTTCACCTAGAGAAACACTTTCGCTGGCGCATCCTGCAAGGAGCATCGAAAGCGCAATGATGTGAAGTCGATTCGCCATTATGTGCAAGATATTCTAGATGTATTTATATTTTTGCGGGCGCATTGCCATTAAGGGGGACCCCTGAGAACAAAAACCTCAACCTTGAACCGGCACCGAAGTCAGACTATCATTTCATCCTTGTTCCTGCAAGATCATCCTGCTCGATTTTTTTCTGCAACTCAGAGATTTTTCTCAAGATCTTTGTAGAAAATCTCGGCATATGATAAGCCGGCAGCTGACCGGAAACCTGCCAGCGGACAGGCTTTGACGGATCACGCCGGATAAGACGGAAATGCTCGTAACGATTCGGACAGGATCTCATGCCGGATCATGCCGGCCAAAGCGACAGGACGGCATGATCGAAATGGCCGGAAAGGATTAGATGAATCGCAGAGATCTCGTCATCGCCCTGCTCGTAGTGATGATATGGGGAGCCAACTTCACGGTTATCCGGCTCGGCCTTGACGGCGTGCCGCCCCTGCTGCTGGCCTCACTTCGCTTTATCCTGGCAGCCTTCCCGGCTATCCTTTTCGTGCGCCGGCCGGCGGTTGGCCTCCGTTACTTGCTGGCCTACGGCCTCTCCGTTGGGGCCGGTCAGTTCGGCTGCCTGTTTTACGCGATGCATATCGGCATGCCGGCCGGAGTGGCCTCGGTGGTTCTCCAGTCGCAGGCCTTTTTCACCCTGCTCTTTGGATGCGGTTTCGTTGTTCGCCATTGCCTACCTTGCCTTTGCCGCCACGATCTTCGGCTACGGCGCCTGGAGCTACCTGCTGTCCCGCCGTCCGGCCAATCAAGTCGCACCCCTGTCGCTGCTCGTGCCGGTGGCGGGGCTGCTTACGGCCCGTATCATCCTGGATGAACGCCTGACAATGATACAATGGGGCGGCTGCCTGCTGGTGGTGACCGGTCTGCTGCTGGCCTTCCTCGGCAGAAAACGGACGGCCCGCCCACTATGAATCACGGTCGGGCATGAGAGAAGATAATCAGGGCACTTCCCGGTTTTCTGCTCATGAAATCGCAGGACCCTGGGAAGAGCCCCCTCATGGTCTTATTTGGACAGGCGCTTGGCGATGCGGTTGTAGGTCTCCTTCAGTTCTTCACCGATGATCTTGGCCTTGGCGATATACTCCTCGGAGGTTTCCGCGGCTTCATCGCCAATTTCAGAGGCCTTGGCCTTCACCTGATGCCATTTCTTCTCCGCCTCTACAAACTCCTCCTTCGCCTCCATCGAGGCCAGATGCATCTTCAGGTTGATCTCGTCCCGTTCCGTCTTCAGTTTTTCGACCAGTTTGGCAAACTCTTCCCGCATTTCCATTTTTCACCTCATTGCAGTTTTCCAGTTCAGACAGTTTTGACCGAATCGTCAGTCCACCCGTCATTCTATCCTTTTCAACCCGGCAGAGAGGAAAGTAATCTTTGCCCGACGGCAAGATCACTTCCCTTTCGCTAGAACCTCAATTGGACAGTTGTCACTGCCTGCTATGCTGTCAACCTGAAAATTTTTAACAGAAGTTAATTCAACAAGATAGAATTACAGAAAAAACACGCGCAAGAAGTCATCCTGAAGCTCGCCAGGTTTTCCTGACAGATTAAAACCGCTAACAGACCGGAAAGATCAACTCCCTGCTCCCTTCTGTGAATCCGGCGCAAACAGTCCCTTCAGCCATCGCCAGAAGCGCTGCAGCAGTGTTCCCCGCCGCTGAAGGCGAATCTCTTCCCGGCGTTTCTCGATCGTGATGATCTCATCCGGGGTAAAATCCTTGCGAAAAAGATTCTCGTCGGCCTCGGCTTCGAGCATTTTCAAGACGTCGCCGTCAAAGTTGACGATGGTCACCTCTATCTCCTGCCAGCCGAGATTGCGGCAGGCCGTCAGGCGTCGGTAACCGGCCACCAGCCGGTTCTTCTCGTCAACGACGATCGGATTCAACAGGCCGACCCGGCGGATCGAATTTTCGAGGGCGGCTATATCGCCCGCATCTTTTCTGATCCTCGACAGCTCCTCTACGACAATATGACTGATCGGTTTTTTCATGATTTCTAAATTCCTTTGTTATTTAACGATGAACCGTACTGCCGGGGTGGTCAGGGAACCCTTCCCCTCTCCCGGCCAGACACGGGCCTGGGCCACATGGGTGCCCGGTGTCACCGGCCACATGAAATGACCATGGTCCCCGCCGGTGACCCCGGTCAAGATGCCGTCCACCAGCCATTCGATCTTTTCGGCGGCGGGGTGGTCGGAGATCTTCAACAGATAGGCCTCGATCTGGTCGGGGATCCGCGGATCCATGGCCATCTCAAGATTGGCGGTGGGCTGCAGCAGCCGGATTGACGAGGTCAGGCCATTTTCCTCCGCAGAACCGGCGGCCCCTGCAATCCGGATTCTGCCATGGCCACGACAGAAGCGTGCAGGCGAGGTACCCGGCAGATATTTTTCCTGGATGGTCGGACAGGATGGTGTGGCAAGCCGGCCCGACTCAAGGCAGATCCGGTGCACGGCAAGGCGCGGACTGAGGTAGAGCGGCCGGGCTTCCTCGAAGCGGTTGAGCCGTGCGAAGACCGAACGGAGGAGCAGGCCAGGGCCGGTGGTGCCGGTGACGCCAGCGGTGGGCCGACGATCGAGGTTGCCCATCCAGATCCCGACGGTATAGCGATGATTGAAGACGGCCCAGCTGTCCCGGTGATCGTTGGAGGTGCCGGTCTTCACAGCCGTCTGCACCGGCAATCTGAGGATATTGCCGGCTTCGAATTCCAGGCGCCGGGCATGCGGGTCGGAGAGAATGTCAGCCACCAGCGATGCGGCCTCGACGCTCAAGATCTGCCCCGTCGGCGAGCCCGGGAAGGTGCCGCCGTCGAGGAGCGACCGCTGAGATCGCCGGGATCGGGGGGGGTGGCGCAGGAGATCCGCCGCCTTCATGCCTTGCCCTTTTTCTTCGCCCATTCCATCTCCCGCCTGCCCGTTCCCGTCTATCCGTCGGCAGGCATCTACTGCGCCGCCTCGATCTTCAGCCGCTGTGCTATGCCATTGCCATAGACATCCGGGGCATACATCTCCTCGGCATGCACGGGCAGGACCTGAAACTCGCCGGGAGAATTGGCCTGGGCCGAGTAGCTCAGGTGATAGCGGCCGGCCGCCAGACGCTCCGAGTAGAAACGCACCGCGTTGTGCAGCAGTTCCCGGTGATAGAAGCTCCAGCGGCTGGCGATATCCTCATGCCAGCCGGAATAACTGCCCCAGTAGGACCCCTGCGGGTAGTCTTCCGCCTCCCCCCGGCCGCCGCATCCTGCTGCGAGGCCGTCGCCAGATCCCTGTTCACCGGCTCAAGACCGCCGGGTACCGGGTCATCGAGGACGACAAAGTAGCGTTCCGCCGGCAGCGAGACATAGAGGTCGACCCGAACCACCTCGCCGGTCCGGAGCACCATCGGCTCCCGCAGCAGCAGCCATTTGCCCTGGCGTTTGACGCTGTACTCGCGGTGCACCTCAATACCGGCATTTACCGCCGCGTCCGGCAGCTGCGCAGGGCTATAGGCGAGACGGGCGGCATAATAGAGCCGGCCTTCACCCTCCTTTTTCAGGTTGAGGCGGGCCTTGCGGCCGGCATCGCCGGCCTTCAGCGGTCGCTTGAGCAGGAGGGGAGGTTCGGTGAAGGAGGCAAACCGGCCCCCGCCAAGTGATTCTTCATCCAGTCTGGCCTCGACCGTCATCCGCGGGGCCTGATCTTCATAGAGCCGGGCATAATCGACCAGGGCCTTGGCGACGAAGAGATTTTCCTGGGTGTTCGGCCAGTGATCCCGGCCCTTGCGGCTGAGGCTGAGCGAGCGCATCAGGCGGACGGGCATCTCGCCGACGCTTTTGTCCGCCGGATTGGCTGCCAACCAGGTCAGGAGATTGATCATGATGGCGGCATTATCGCGCACCGTTGAAGAATGCAGGATCTGAAATCCGCTGTCGAGCGACTCGCTGAAGACCATGCCGCCCGAACCCTCGTTGGCATGGGCGAGGATGCCGTCCAGCACCGCCTGCTGCTGCGCCCTCGGGGCGCCGGTCAGCAGCAGAGCCCTGAGATAGAACGAACAGCCGAAGAGATTCATGGCCGGCAGGTGGCCGCGGAAACGTTCTACATCTGCCGACTTGACCTTGCCGCTCTCGGCCAGGGCAGCCATAGCGATGGCCCGCACCGTCGCCGTCATCCCCTTGCTGTAGGATTCCGGAGTGGCGTCGTGGCGGAGCAGGTTGAGGAGATAGTCCTGCAGTCTGCGCTCGACATGCCCGGGCGGCCGGTATCCCTGCTGCCGCAGCCAGTTGAAGGACAACAGGGTAAAGGCGCTCAGATAAGGCGAGGCATGCTCGTCCTTCGCTATATAGTAGACCATGCTAGTAGACCATGCCCCCGTTCGGGGCCTGGTGTTCGACGGCCATGGCCAGTGTCTCCCCGGCCGCCCGGGCGCTGTCCGGCCAGGAAAAAGCAGTCCGCAGATAGGGCTTCAGCGGGCTGTACATGGCGGCCATCACCGCCCGCGTCAGTTTCTGCTCCCAGCAGCCGTACGGATAGTCGCGGAGGAAGGCGAAGGCCCCGTCGATGCCGCCGATAACCGAGGGAGAGATCTCGAGGCTGCGGTTGTAATTGCTGAGATCGAGCTCATCGAGGGAATAGAAGCCCTGGTAGGGGTCGAAGGCCTTCCTGCCCTGGAACAGGAGATCGAAGACTGCCTCGTCGAGCACCGCCACCGCCAGCTCCATTGGCGGCGGGGCCTCGCCTGCCTCGAGGTTTTTCGGACTGACCTGCAGATCGACCCGCACCTCGTCTCCGGGCTTGTACACCGCCTTTTCCGGTTTGATATCGACCTGGAGTTCCTTGCAGGGATCCTTCACCGGCCCCTTGACGTAGCCCATGCGGGTGGTCGGCTTGCCGAGATCCTCGCCCTGCGGCCCCGGAGGGTTCTCGACCCGCGGCGAGGTCACCGTCACCGACAGGTAGAATCCCGGCAGGTAGTCCGGCAGGACCGGGATCTCGATAATCACCACCAGCCGCAGCTTCGCCGCCCTGTCCTGGCGCAGGGTCCAGTCCTGCTGCAGGACCTCGACAAAACGATCCCGGCCGGAGCAGGCGGCCCAGGTCCGATTGGCCACGGATTTGCCGCGGTCATCGCGGACCGAGCTTTCGACGGTCAGCCGGCCGTACCAGACCGGCGTCTCGGCGATGGTGAAGGAACTGTCCATCCGGCCATGGCCGTCAAGGTTGCCCTCGGTCTCGTAGAGGGTCTGGATCCCAGGCGATCTCCCGTCCTTGGTCTCGGCGATATCGAACTGGTAGCCGCTGAGTTCCGGACGGTCCGGCTGCAGGGGCTGCGGCTCGAGGGTGGCCGTCACCCGGGTCGCCGCGTCGGTATAGGGACCGCCGGCATGCAGTTTGGCCTCACTGGTTACCTCGACCGTGTCGCCGGTCTGAAAATGTTCACCGTTGAGATCGGTGCCGACCTTGAACGGCGAAGGCGTGAAATCGCTGACCAGGACCCGGATCGGCTGCCATTCCTCCTTGCTGAAATTGCTTTTCAGGACAAAGCGGTACCAGCCGACCGCGCCATTCCCGGGCAGGGCCACCTCGCCGTGCACGGCGCCGAACGAGGAAAGAACGATATCGCCCTGTTCATGGATAACCTTGCCCATCGGGTCTACCACCGCGAGATGATAACGGGGAGCCGGGGGTGTACCGGCCCGGTCCCCAACCTCCGGTTTCGAAGCGATGGGACCGGGCTGTATGGTTGGTGCTGCTGTGGTCGCCTCCCGGGCGCCGGCGCCGGGCGGTCGGGTGAAGCGCAGATTGTCCTGGTCGCGCACATAGATCTTGTATTGCACCGTATCCCCAGCCTTGTAGATGCCCTGGGCGGTCGCCCCCCAGACGTGGATATGGCCGTACAGCGGCCGGAGCCAGTCGGGGATATACTCGCGATTCGCACCCTCCGAGGCCACCTGGTACTCGTAACGGATCGGCAGCACCGCCATATCCCCGTCCTTCCTGCAACGCAGAAACAGGCAGGGCTTCTCCCTGCCGTCGGCCCAGACATGCTCGAGGGTCGGGTCGATTCCGGTCGTGCCGGCCATCTCCGCAACCCCATCGTCGCCGGTGACCGCAGCGGCCAGCGCCTTGTCCTGCCGGCTGAAACCCTCGAAGGTGCTCTGCATGACCTCCACCGTCACCCCAGGGACCGGATTGCCGTTCTGCATGTCGGTTATCCAGACCAGGCTGTTATGATGGCCGAGTTTCAGGTGGACCTGAAAAGGGGTGACCTGGGCAAAAAACCACGACTCTTCCGGCACCTTGCCGGGGACCTCAGGGCGCGGGGGAAAATGGCCCTGGACCAGGCCCGAATCCCCGCCGATCATCTTCCTGACCTCGAGCGGCACCGGAATCGAGGCATTCCTCGGCCCCTTCGGCCTGATCACCCGGCTGGCCTCCGTCTTGCCGCCGTCGGCAGCCTGGGTTTCATAGCTCAGATCGAGCTCGTCAAGATTCACCGTCCAGACATGGGTATCTGTGTCGAGGCCCTTCTCCAGGACAGGCATGTTTTTCAGCAGGGCAAAGTCCGGGGCCCGGTGGTCGGTAGCGAATCTCATATCGACATCGCCGACAAGGACACGGCCGAACTGGTCCTTGAGCGAGGTCCCGGTCAACTGCACGCGGTATTCGCTGAAGGCCCTGAGCAGGGATTCCGGCAGGAAAACGGAATAGCGCTTTCCTTTGCTGAAGGGTTCGGAGAGCTGGGAATACGAATAGACCTCGTCCCAGGGGTTGGCATCGGCATGCCTGCGGACCAGGGACGGCGAGAGCTGCAGACCGGTCTGGATAGCCTCGGTCAGGATCGGCGCCGAAAACAGCAGGGAGATCCCGCCGGAGGGCAGGCACCGCGGTTGCCCGGCGAGCGGAGCGCCGGCTTCGATGGTAAAAGAGCGGTTTTCCCTGTCCGTACATTCGATACCGAGAAAACGGAATGCGGGGATGGCGGTCAGGGTGTCGATGGTCCGGTTTTCCCGTCCACGCTCTTTCCCCTGCAGTGCGGCGATCCCGGACTCGACGGAGAGGTTGACCGGCGTGTCGACAGGCAGCTCCTGCTGCGGATGTACACGCCACAGCCGCTTCCGGCTGGTCTCGCCGGTTGACGCATCCTCGTCCGGACCGGCCTCAACCACCGCCGGGATGCGACGGCCGCCGGGGGCAAGGTAAGAGATATGGGCCGAGAGCGAGGCCTGATCCATGGGCAGGTTGAACTCTATGACGATCTGGCGGCCGATCGGCACCTCCTCTCCGGCCGGGGTGATCCGCAGGATACGCAGCTCGTCGCCCGCTCTCCCGGCCGTATCCCCTGCCCTTACCGGTGCGGCAAAAGGCAGGGAGAGGAGCAGGCAGAGGGCAAGGAGGCGAATGAACGGGACAAGGCCTTGTCGACCGATGCAGGAAAACGGTGCGAAACCCATGGCAGTTGACACGGAGAGGACCCTCCTTGTGAGAGAGGCTGGGGTGCAGGTACAGGATTTCAGGAATAAATCCTTCCCGCAGTCGACGCCTCGATACGGCATTATCCTAGAATATTGCGGTCCTCGGTGCAACTCCTTTTGCAGGCCATGGAATTTCGCCCGCAGTCAGACTCCGGGCACGGTCGGATTGTGTTCCCCGGATAGCATCGCAGGCGGTTTGCACATGTCAAGGGCCGACCTCAGGATCGGCAAAGGCACAGAGAGAAACCTGCCGGTCGAAAGCACTGAACACCCCGATGAGGGAACAGAATGGTCCGGCAGCAATCGGGAAAGCACCGCAGCTCCGGGCAGCCGGACAGGGCGGACAAGCAAAGGCCGGCCGAGAGAGC
Organism: Desulfobulbaceae bacterium; assembly: GCA_031389785.1. Classification (GTDB taxonomy): domain Bacteria; phylum Desulfobacterota; class Desulfobulbia; order Desulfobulbales; family Desulfocapsaceae; genus Desulfoprunum. The sequence continues at coordinate 14,342 of JANMSX010000005.1, forward strand.
CGACCGGTGGTGAATATAAGGACAGCCCTTGATGCATATCATGCTGGAGACCGTCGTTCCATTTCCTGATCGGGCATCGATACCGGCCCGATCAGGAAATGGAACAGGCCCTGAAAATCTTATGAATTCAGGATCTTGCGTGCAGATTCGTCATTAACATCGGAGACATGGGGAATGCCGGTCTCTCTTGCGGTTTCCCGGTTGCCGGAAAAGATGTCGTTGCGGGTGACCTGGTTCAGGGAGAATTTCCTGCAGCCTGCCATGAGCTGTTGCACCCCGCAGGCCAGTTTATCGGCCAGGGTGTAAAAGCCGATCGCCCCGTAGGGTATATTTTTCATCTCGTTCTTACCCACCATCTTCTCGACATCATGGTAGCCGGCAAAGATTTCATCGGCGGTCTTGCCTTGTTCGAGGACAGTCTTGGGCAGCTCGTTCCAGTTGCCGTTGACATGCTCCCTTCTTTCCGGGTAGATGGCGCCTTCGATATTGGCCCCCAGAAAGCCCGGGACCATGATGCCGCGTCCCATGCAGACCAGCTTGGTATAGGGGGCGCCCAGCGCCAGGGCCTTGAAGATATGGTCCTCCAGGGCAAACCCGCCGGCAAAGGACATATCCACAACCTGCCTGCCCTTGGCGGCAAGCATATTGGCATACTCATGGGCCTTGGCATGGAGAATGATCGACGGCACGCCCCAGCTCTGCATCATATTCCAGGGACTCATGCCGGTGCCGCCGCCTGAGCCGTCGATGGTGAGCAGATCGAGCTCGGCATCGGTGGAAAATTTGATGGCCATGGCAAGCTCTTCCATGCCATAGGAACCGGTTTTCAGGGTCACCCGGTTAAAACCGAGTCGCCGCAGATAGTCGACGCTGCTCATGAAGTCTTCCCTGACCTTATCGACCGAGTTGAGCTGGGTGGCGCCAAGCCGGCTGTGACGGGCGAAGGATTTGATGGCGCCCTGTTCAAACCCTTTCTGCACCTCGGGGATGGAGGGATCAGGATCCACCACGTAGCCGCGCTCCTTGAGGAACATGGCGTACTCGATGCTGCGCACCTGGATTTCGCCGCCGATATTTTTGGCGCCCTGCCCCCATTTCAGCTCGATAATGCACTTATCGCCGTATTTATCCGCCACGTACTCCGCCACGCCGTTGCGGGTGTCTTCCACATTGAGCTGGACAATGATGGCGCCATAACCGTCATGATATCTCATATAGGTTTCAATCCTGCGGTCAAGTTCCGGCGCCGATTTGATTTTTCCTTTCTTCTCGGCTCCGGGATTGATTTCCGACTTGCGGTCGACACCGACCACATTCTCGCCGATGACGACCGGGATGCCGACCAGCGCACCACCGATGGCAAAGGAATCCCAGTATTTTTCGGCAATGAATGTCGACCCCAGGGCACCTGTCATGAGCGGCATGCGGATCTTGGTTTTTACTTTCTTGCCGAATTCGGTTTCCAGGCTGACATTGGGGAAAATGCAGTCATCCTGGCTGTTGGTAAGCCCGGCCGCCATCCCCTGTGCCCCATAGGCATACCCCTGTATTCTCAGAGAATTATATGACACGCCGACATGCGTGGTATTGTTTGCCCCGGCAGTCACAAGGCCAAAACTGCGGGGATAGAGGAGCTTGCGGCCTACCATGCTGGAAAGCCAGGTTTCACATTTTCCCTTGCAGTCCGCCCGGCACAGGGTGCAGAGGCTTGACTCGGCGGCATCGCCGCGATTCATCGTTCCAAGTACATCATTGCTTTTGGAAAATCTCATGCTCGTCGTCCTTGTGTTGTGGTTAAGTAGATATGGACACCGCCTCTATCGCAAGCTGCTCATTCTCAGTACCAGCTTAAAACCCTCAATCACACAGTCCCTTATGAAGCAAGCCATGCCCGCCACCTGATCTTTCCAGGAATTTTTGGCCGATGGCAGAAAACTTTAGTTGAATTATTCCGGGAAATCAATCGTTAATACAATTTTGTTACATAGAGGTTGATACCAGAATAATTCGCAAATTGTCTAGATGTATCAGCAGGAAGGCCATCATCGAACAGACCTTCCGTTCACCCCGATGGAGCTGAAATAAAACATTACGGACGAAGGCCGTAAATAATGCTTGCCAATGATGACGCCATGGCGAAAAACTTGCCGATATGGTAGGTTTCTGATCCTGCCAGAATGAAGGGTCCGTTTCACGATGCGGCCTCAGGCGAAGCAGCCTTCCGGGACAGTCGTGATCCCGGGGAGAAATGCGGAGTGGTCTCATGTGCCGGGCTACAGGTGTTTTGCCCCATCTACCAGGGCAGCACACAGACGAGTCGTACAGCGGGCTTGCCGGCATAGGCGAACCTGCCCATCCGGCGAGCGGAGAACCGCCGCACATCGAAGTTGAAGGAAAATGGCTCTTGAAATGAATATTCAGAAAAGGCGGCTGACCCTCTACACTGTCCTCGCCGCCGCTCTTGTCCTGCTGGGACTGTTCTCTGCCTTGTATGTCCTGCGTCTCGACAGCACGATCAGAGAAAAATTCGACGGCAAGCGCTGGTCACTGCCCGCCGTGGTTTATGCCCGCGCCCTCGAACTCTATGCCGGTCTTGCCTTGAGCCCGCAGATGCTCGAAGATGAGATGCAGCTGGCCGGCTACCACAGAGCAGACACCGCCGTCGGGTTAGGCGCCTATGTCCGGCGCGGCGAGGCCTTCGATATCGTCACCCGCGATTTCCAGTATCCCTCCGGCCTGGAAAAATCCGACCGGATTTCAGTCCGCTTCACGGGAGAACGGGTAACTGCTCTGACCCGCACCGGCACCGGCGCGCCGCTGGACCTGGCCCGGATCGACCCGGCCCGGATCGGCAGCTTCCATCCGATCGAGCACGAAGACAGAATCATCCTGGGCCGGGAAGAGCTGCCGGACCTGCTGGTGAAAACCCTGCTCGCCGTTGAAGACCAGCATTTCTTCACCCATCAGGGGATAGCTCCCCGCTCGATCGTCAGGGCCCTGGCCGCAAATCTCCGGGCCGGTTCAACGGTCCAGGGCGGCAGCACCCTGACCCAGCAGCTGGTGAAAAACTTCTTTCTCACCAGCAAGCGGACCCTGTCCCGCAAGGCCAACGAGGCCATCATGGCCCTGCTTCTGGAGCTCCATTACAGCAAAGATGAAATCCTGACCGCCTATACCAACGAGATCTACCTCGGCCAGGACGGCGGTCGCGCCGTGCATGGCTTCGGACTGGCCAGCCAGTTCTATTTCCGCCGCAATCTCGACGATCTCTCGGCCGATCAGATCGCCCTCCTCGTCGCCATGATCAAGGGTCCGACCCACTATGATCCCCGCAAAAATCCGGAGGGCTGCCTGCAGAGAAGGGCGATGGTGTTGAAGATTATGCGCGAGCGGCAGATCATCGACGAGGAACGCTACCAGCAGGCGATGACCGCTCCCCTCATCAAGATCGGACAGATGCTGAGCGGATTCAACCGCTTCCCGGCATTTCTCGACCTGGTCCGCCGGCAGCTGAAGGAGGACTACCGGGAGGAGGACCTCAACAGCAGCGGCCTGAAGATCCTCACCACTCTCGATCCCCAGGTGCAGTGGCAGGTGGAAAAACAGCTCTCCCGCACCCTCGACGGTCTGGAGCAGCAGAAAGGACGGGCCGATCTGGAAGGGGCAGCCGTTGTCAGCAACCGTGAGAGCGGTGAGATCGTGGCCCTGGCCGGCGGCCGCAAAGCGGTCAGCGGTGAATTCAACCGGGCCCTCGATGCCAGACGACCGATCGGCTCCCTGATCAAGCCCGCCGTCTACCTGACGGCGCTGGGCCGGGGCTATACCCTGGCGAGTCCGCTTGACGACACCGCCATCGTCCTGAAAGAAGCCGGGACCAAGACCTGGCGGCCGCAGAATTATGACAAAAAGGAACACGGTCAGGTGCCGCTCTATCTGGCACTGGCCAACTCCTACAACCTGGCGACAATCAATCTCGGCCTGACGCTCGGGGTGGAGCAGGTCATCGCCACCGCCAAGACCCTCGGCCTGGCCGGCGAGCACCAGCCGTATCCTGCATTTCTGCTCGGCACTGCGGAAATGTCGCCGCTTGAGGTCAGCCACATGTACCAGACCCTGGCCTCGGGCGGCTTCTTCCTGCCGCAGCGCTGTATCGACGGAGTCATGGGGGCCGACAACACCCTGCTCAAACGCTTCGGACTGTCGGTCGAACAACGCTTTCCGGCCGATACCGTATTCCTCCTCAACACCGCCCTGCAGCACGCGGTCGGCGAAGGGACGGGCCACTCGCTGTCTCGCTATCTGCCTGCCTCTCTCCACATTGCCGGCAAGACCGGCACTACCGATAACCTGCGCGACAGCTGGTTCGCCGGCTTTACCGGGGACCGGCTGGCGGTGGTCTGGGTCGGCCGTGACGACAATACCCCGGCCGGCGTGACCGGCTCCTCTGGGGCGCTGATCGCCTGGGGCGAGATCATGCGGAGTCTGCATCCGCAACCGCTGGTGTTGGATGAGCCACCGGGTATTGTCTGGAGCAGTATCGACCGGCGGACCCTCGCCTCGGCCGGACTGTTCAGCAGCGACAGTGTCTCTCTGCCTTTTCTCGCAGGCAGCAGACCGGAGAGCGAACCGCTGCTGCCCGGCATCGATACCGAAAAAATCGAAAGAACGACCAAGGGAGTTTTTGACACCATTCGCGGCTGGTTAGACTGAGCCACGCACCAGAGGAGATATTCCGTCATGACGATCCGCCAAAGTTTATCTACACGAATTTTCCGCACCGCCCTGCTGCTCATGGCCTTCCTGCTGCTGCACGGCTGTGCCGGGATCAGTGACCGGCTGTCGTTTCCGGCACCGGCCTCGAGACCGAGCCCAACCAAGCCGGCGCCGGCTCTCCCGGCCCCGCAGGATGCCCCGGCGCCCCCGACAGCGGACCAGGCCCCGGAATATCCGTCCGTGCCGGCCGGCCCGGCCCACAGCCTCTTCCTCCAGGCCGACAGGGCTCTGCAGTCCGGACGCCCCGGTCAGGCCGAGATCCTGCTGGAGAGGGCCCTGCGCATCGAACCGGGAAATCCGCTGTACTGGTATTCCCTGGGGCGGGCAAAATATGATCAGGGAGATTTCACCCAGACCGTGCAGTTCTGCCTGAAGGCGGAAGGCACAATGGGCAGAAACCCCGGCCTGGCCCGCCGGAACCGGGAACTCATGGAAAACGCCGCCAGACAACTTGCCGATTCGAAGTAGACCAGGGACCTCGGTCGATAGGGTGGGACGATGCCCCGCAACACCTGCCGTCGGTTTTGCCGGGGCACCGATCAGCTCGCCTACCGAGGATTGGCCTCTTATTTTTTCGCTCACTCCAGCCCCCTGAGGAGACCAGACCATGTCGAGCAATTTAGGCACCCTCTTTCGCATCAGCACATTCGGCGAGTCCCACTGCAAGGGGGTCGGCGTGGTCATCGACGGCTGCCCTCCCGGCATGGCCCTGACTGAAGAGGACATCCAGCCCCAACTCGACCGCAGACGCCCCGGCCAGAGCAGTTTGACCACCGACCGGGAGGAGGCGGACCGGGTCATCATCGTCTCCGGCACCGAAAACGGCCGGACACTCGGCACCCCGATCCTGCTCCAGGTTGCCAACCAGGACCAGCGGCCCGGTGATTACGGCCCGATGAACGAGATCCCCCGGCCGTCGCACGCCGATTACACCTACCTGTTGAAATACGGAATCCGGGCATCCTCGGGAGGCGGACGGTCGAGTGCCCGGGAGACCATCGGCACGGTGGCGGCAGGGGCGGTGGCCCGCAAGATCCTGCAGGACCTCGGCATCGAAATCGTCGCCTGGGTGAGCAGTGTCGGCGCCATCGAGGCCCTGGGAATAGACCAGGAGACCCTGACGGCGGCCCAGGTCGATCAGCAGGAAATCCGTTGTCCCGATCCGGCCGCCGCCTTCCGGATGCGCAGCCTCGTGGCGGAACTGAAAGACGCGGGCGATTCGGTCGGAGGTATCGTCTCCTGCGTCATCCGCCATGTCCCGCCAGGCCTCGGAGAACCGACCTATGAAAAACTGGAGGCAAAACTTGCCCAGGCCATGCTCGCTATCCCGGCCAGCAAAGGGTTCGAGATCGGTTCCGGATTTGCCGGCTCCCGGCAGCGCGGCTCGGAACATAATGACCTGTTCACCGTCAAAGGAAACAGGCTCGGCACCCTCACCAATAATTCCGGCGGAGTACAGGGCGGTATCTCCAACGGTGAATCGATCTTTTTCCGGGTGGCCTTCAAGCCACCGGCGACGATCGCCCTCCCCCAGCCCACCGTTGATTTCTCAGGCAGGCCGGTGACCCTCGAGGCCCAGGGCCGGCATGACCCCTGTGTGGTGCCTCGGGCAGTACCGATCGTCGAGGCCATGGCGGCCCTGGTGCTGGTTGATATGGTAATGCGTCAGGAGGCCGGAAAGGCCCTGCGGTATGCAAAAGGCTGAAGTGGCGGGTCAGGTTGAGGCCGGGATTCAGAGGTTGTAAAAACTGTTCCTCACTTTACCTCTTCGGTGGTCAGGCCCGCGCCCTTCCAGGCAAAGATTCCGCCCGGATAGCGGTAGACCCGGGCGTAGCCCAATTTCTTCGCCCAGAGCGCCCCATTATGGCTGCGGGTGCATTTGACGAATCCGCAGTAGATGACAATTTTCTTCTGCAGATCGGCGCCGAGCAGGGCCTTATACTCCTCTTCAGACTTTCCGGCCGTTTCCTTGCTGTCCCAGCTGTTTGATTGTCGCCGATACCAGAAAAGGTACAGAACAGGGATAAACAGCAGAAAATCCCGGAACAGGGCCAACTTGAGCCCCGCAAAAGCCCGGTGCTCAGGGTCTTCCGGACCGAAGCAGCCGCAGTCGATGTCGAGACCCAGCCGGATTGCGTAGGACAGCACCCCGATAAACAGCAGCAGCAATCTTTTTTCCCCCGTGACTCGTCCTGCCATGGTCTGTGCTCCGTCAGCCGGTCTGCGGTTCATCCTCTGTCCAAAACATGATGGCAAGGCGAAATCAAACGGGCAGCGCCATGAACCGCCACAGCAGCGACCGGGCCGTCCTCCTGTCCGCCGCCCACTATCGCCAACCTGCTGCAATTTGTCAAATTGGTAATTCCGATCGACAGCAGGCTTTATATATGATTCATCAATGTTTTTTCCGGGCTGGCTATGCCTGGCAAGACAGAAGAGGATACTGGCCGGCCCCGGGGACATCAGAAAAGATCCAGGCATCGATTCCGGATTCGCATCTACTTGGAAATTCCGTGAGGAGTGCCTACATTCTCAGGAAGGGAGCAGCAAGATCGCTGTTCGAATGGCTTGACCGACGACTGCCGGTTTTCAGAAACCAGGCGCATAATCATGCAGAACTCGTCAACCTTCTTTGAGATGGTTGACGAGATATTGATCATAATATCGCATGCTTCTGATAGCTCAGGTCTTTATTCTGAAGAACCCATGCACAGGGCGGCAACAAGGATTTCCCGCCCGCTCTATTCAATCACGACATCTGCCATGCGGGAGGTTCTGCCTGGTTTTTTTCGACAGAGAGGGAAATTGCGATGGACAAAAGAAGACATCCCAGGATGGTCATGAAGCGGATGGTGGCGGATATTTCAGACGGTAAAGGCTTCTTTTCCGGGAGGGTGCATGATATCTCCCGCCTCGGCCTGTCCCTTTACGACATTCCGCAGAAGATCGATGCGCAGAGCAGTTTTCTGACGGTTATAGTTTCCAGCCAGGGAGATCACTTCAAGCTGCAGATCCGACCTTGCTGGCAGAAGACGGCTGGCCTGGATAAGATTATCGGCGGCCGGGTCGAGCAGAGTACCTTTGCCTGGACCGAATTCGTGATGCGCATAGAGCCAGGGAATGAGGAAATCAGGGGAAATTCCTAGGGCCGGTGGACAGCCGGACTGAAGGTCGAGGGCGAAGCTACGGCCTGGCGAGTGCTGCAGGGCCTGGACCGGGGTCAGAGGAGTTCGACCTTCATCAACATCAGGTCGGTGCCGTCATCACGGCTGATGACCAGTTCCATACCTTCGGTCGTCGGGTCCTGACCCGCCAGGACATTGAAGCCGAACACAAACGATTCCTCAACGATTCCCGCATTGCTGCCGATGCGGACCTCGGCCCGGACTACCATTTTCACCTGGTGTTCCCGGGCGAGATCAAGGAGTTGCCCGTGCAGTCCCTGGGCAAGTGAAAACTCGTGCACGCCGCCGTTCTCCTTATATAAAGCGCAATGGGGAAGATGCGGGAGATTGAACGCCGCTTCTGCCTGTCGCCGTCGATCGCCCCCATCTAGAGGGCAACCCTGCCGTTTTCCATCGTATACTTGAAGTACGAGGCGCAGATCCCCTCGCTCGACAGCATACACGGACCGATGGGATGTTTGACGGTGCAGCCGGTGGCGAAATCGGGGCAATCCGGAGGAAGTCCCAGTCCGGCCATGATCATGCCGCAGAAGCACTGGCACTCGCTCTCCTCTTCCGGCAGCCGGATATTGAAACGCTTGGTCGCATCGTAGAGGGACAGTTCATCGCGGATCACAAAACCGCTCTCCTCGATATTTCCCAGACCCCGCCAGATGGTATCGACGGCAAAGAAGACCTCGGCCACCATCATCTTCGCCCTGGAATATTCTTCGGTCGAATAGGTGACCGAGGAAATGTTGTCGACTATGGTAAGTCCGCTTTTTACCTGCTTAACTATATTTATCAGCCCACTGAGGATATCCTCCTTTTCAAATCCGGCGATACAGCAGGACAGACGATGCTTTCTGGCCAGCGAGGTGTAGGCGTCGGTATCGGAGAGTGAGTTGATATGGTCTGAACAGAGGAGCCCGTCGATGTTCAAATTGGGATCGCCGAGGAGTGAATCGAGGGTGGGCGGCAGGAGACGAATCGAGGGGATGACGCAGAAATTATCGATCCCCCGGCAGGCCGCCTCAAGGATGACCTCGGCAATGGCCGGCGCCGTGGCCTCAAAACCGACTGCCGGATAGACGATGATCTTTTCCGGATTAGCCTCGGCGAAATCAAGGCCCTCAAGCGGTGAAGAGATGACCTCCACCCAGGCCCCTTTGGCCCTGATGGAGGCCAGGGAGTCCCGACTGCCCGGGACCTGCAGGAGATCGTCGCAGGTGACGGTGATGACATCCGGCTGCATGCCGATCTTGACAAAAACATCGACATGTCCCGCCGGCATCACACAGACGGAACATCCCGGCCCTGCAACCAGCTCGAGATTGGTTGGCAGATCCCGGCGCAGATCGTAGCGCATGATCGCCCGGTTCTGCGTGCCGCAGACTACCATTACCCGCATGGGCCTGTCGACTATGTCCTGCAGCTCCCTGAGAAGATCTTGAGACGAGGGCATGTTCACATTCTTTTTACAGGCGGTCATAGGCATAGGCGGCACCGAATAAAAAAGGATGGGACCGCAACGGGTCCCATCCAGGTCAAACATCTTGCCTGACCTGCCCTTTTCGCTGTCGGCAGCCGGATCCGGCTGCGCATACGGGTGGCGGGGAGGCCGGCAGCGGCCAACGTGGAATCAGGATTCTTCGGCCTGTTCCTTCATTTCATTGTAACTCTTTGATTCAGTGATTTTCTCACTGTTCAATTTATCAATCTCATCTTTGGTGAGATGGAACATGCCGCAGGCCGGGCAGGTTGCGTCAAACTCTTCACCAACTGCCCGGGCCTTGAGCTCGTCAATGGTCATGTGGCCGACATAGCCACATGCACCGCTGGGATTCTCAGCACGAACCTGATACCGTTTTTCAGTTGAATCTATCATTTCAGTCTCCTCGCGTTGAACAGAGAAAATACCCGAGAGATGCCTGATCATGCATGCTGTATATGCTTTATATACCAAATATACAAATCCATCATCTAAAAAGCGGGCAAAGGCGGATCAGATCATGGACTGGTGCCGCCTCTGCTGCTTTTGCCGGCAATCACGGTTTTCACCTCCGCTGATTGCCCCTCGGAATTTTAGTCAATTAACTGACAATCCTGTCTACTTCCTGTCCTTTTGCATCGATAATGCTTACTGCCATCGGTATGCCGCCATCCAGGCGGTGGGTAGCGCAGGACATTCAGGGGTCGTAGGCGCGCACCGCCATTTCCACCTGATTCAGCAGGCCCTCGTTGTAGACGCCGTTCTTGATCAGGGTGGTGGCGGCCTGTTTCACGCTCATATTCATCGGCGCGATGTTGTGGGTCGTGCCGACGATGAGGTTGGCCTTCTTGATGCAGCCGTTCTCATCGGTGGTGTAGTCATGGATGAGGGTGCCGCGGGGGGCCTCGACGATACCGACGCCGCGACCGGCCTTGGGTTCTACCTTGGCCCGGACATTGGTATCGGTGATGCCTTCCCATTCGAGCAGTTCGATGGTCCGCTCACAGGCATAGACCAGCTCGATGAGACGGGCGTAGTGGTACAGCAGGGTGGCCTGGGCCGGACGTCCGAAGGCAGCTCGGAATTCCTCGAAGGCCGCCTGGGCCTTGGGGGTGGACATCTTGTCGCAGACATTGATCCGGGCCAGGGTATTGGCGCGGTAGATGCCCTTCGGGGCATCGAGGTTCATGTCGAACCCTTCGTTCCAGGACTTGGCATACGGCATTTTGGCATACGCCCAGGGCTCGACATGCTCCCCGAGGTAGTCGGCGTAGTCGACACCTTCGAAGTCGACATAACTGCCATCGGCCTTCATCAGGCGCTGCTTGCCGTCGTAGAGCCGGAAAGCGCCGTCGGCCCGGTCAACGGTGCCGAGGAAGCCGGTCTTGATCACGCCCAGGCTGCCGATGGTGTCCATGTATTTGGCGAAGACATTATTCTTGGCAAAATCCAGGGCATAGCAGGCGAAATCGAGCAGGGTCCGGGTTCCGGCCAGCATTTCCTGACGCTCGGACTCGATCATCGGCTTGGCGAATCCGCCGACCACACCGGCGATCGGATGAATGGCCTTGCCGGCGAACTTGTCGAGCATCATCTGGCCGAGCTGGCGCATCTTGACCACCTGGGTCGCCAGTTCGGGCGCCGCCTTGGCCATCCCGATGACGTTGCGCACGGCATAATCGGCATTCGGTCCGAGGACGAAGTCCGGGGCGGCCAGGAAGAAGAAATGCAGGATCTTGTCGTTGATATGGGCCATTACCTGGCACATCTCACGCAGTTTGTGGCCGGTCGGGGTCGGGGTGACACCGAATGCGCCATCAACGGCCTTGTTGGAGGCCAGATGATGCATCCACGGACAGATGCCGCAGATCCTGTTGACGATACGAGGAACCTCTTCAGCAGGCCGGCCCTCGATAAATTTTTCAAACCCGCGCAGGGACTGAATGTGCAGAAATGCATCTTCAACATTGCCGGCATCATCAAGATGAATGGCAATTTTTGCGTGTCCTTCTATGCGGGAAACTGGTGCAATATTCAGTACAGTTCCCATATTAACTCTCCTCCTCTTCTACCCGTTTTTTGACTGGCTTGAGCATACCATGCGCCCCGGAAAACCTCAGCAGGGACCGGCGATCGGTCACCGAGTTGAAATCAATGCCGTTGCTCGCCAGTGCATTCATCATGTCAAGCAGCTGATTGCCGTCCTTGCGCACCGGCCCGAAACAACCCCGGCAGGGCACCCTGGCGCTGATGCAGCTCGGTGAACCGAGTTTGGCGCAGCCCGCGGCGGTAACCGGACCCATGCACATATAACCCTGCTCGAGCAGGCAGCGCATCTCGCTGATCGGCTCACCGGCGGTGAACTCGGCATTGGTGATAAACCGCTTGACCTTGGAGACGGCGCCCTTGCCTTCCCGTTTGGTCGGACAGCTGTCGCAGACGCTCTTGCCGGGCAGCACCGGAGGTCTGCCTTCCAGCAGGGAGATGATCACCTCGGCGATCAGGGCCGGATTGGGCGGGCAGCCGGGCAGCTGCATGTCAATCTTGACCTTTTCGTCGCAGGCGTAGATCCGGTCCAGCGGCGCCGGGACCTCGATGGTCGGCACCTTGGCGCCGGGATCGGTGGTTATGGTCTGGTATATTTCTTCCCAACTGGTCTTGCGATCCTGGCCATTCATCAGGGCAGGGATACCGCCGTGGGTCGCACAGGTTCCCAGGGCAATCAGGACCGTGCATTTTTTGCGCATCTCTTCCAAAATCTCGAGATGCTCATGATTGCCGACGCCGCCGGTGACGATACCGACCACTGCTTCGGGGATCTCAAGGGTGAGTCCCTCGCCGCACTGACCGAAGTACTTATGGTCCATCAGCACCGGGGCATGGACGATATCGAGGGCCTCTGTGATGATCGGCACCAGGGCCTCGCCGATGTTCAGGATTGCGATCTCGCAACCGGAACAGGAGCCAAGCCATTCGAGAGCAGTTCTTACACCCATATCACCCTCCCTTTATGCCGTGACTGCGGCATCTTGATTGTTAACGGGGCCCAACTTCTTGATACGATTTGTCATATCAGTAACCGCTTTGACAAATTTGTCAGGCTCGGCGGAGGAAACCCAGGTTATCTCAAATCGACCGTTGTCATATCCAAAGTCTTCCAACAGTTCGGTGATCATATTCGAGCGGCTCATGGCTTTATAATTACCATCCAGGTAATGACATTCACCGAGGTGTCAGCCAAGTACCATGACGCCGTCGGCACCCTGGCCGAGGGCATCCATTACATGCTCAGGGTGAACCATTCCAGAGCACATTACACGGATAATCCGCACGTTATGCGGATACTGCATCCTGGCCGTGCCGGCCAGATCAGCAGCGGCATAGGAGCACCAGTTGCAGCAGAATGCAATGATTTTCGGCTCAAAACTCATTTGATCTACTCCTTATAAACATAAAAGTTCATTCCTAGGTTATTCAACATGAGAATCAGACCGCGAGGGCCGCCTGAATCTGGCTGCTGATCTGCTTCATCGTGAAGCCGGAAACGTACACGCCCCTCTTCGGGCAGGTACCCTGGCACAGGCCGCAGCCCTTACACTGCGCCTTGTTGACACTGATGAGCTTATGAGCCTGACCGCCTGCTGTTTTTGCCTCTTCCGTGATCAGGGTGATGGCATTATACGGACAGACATCGACGCAGAGGGCGCAGCCATCGCAGTAGTCGGGATCGACGGTCGCCTTTACGGCATCAAGGGAGACCTCCATTTTCGAGAGCAGCGTTGCGGCGCGGGCGGAAGCGGCCAGGGCCTGGGCCACCGATTCCTCCATCGGTTTCGGATAATGAGCCATACCGGCAACAAACATACCGTCGGTCGAAAAATCGACCGGCCTGAGTTTGGCATGGGCCTCCTGGAAGAATCCGTCGCCATCCACCGGGATCTTGTAGAGCTTGCCGAGATCGGCGGCGTCGGACTTCGGCCGGATGGCGGAGGCCAGCACCACCATGTCCGCCTTGATCTTCAGTGGACGGTGCAGGACATGATCCCAGACCTCGACATCGACCAACTGACCGTTTTCAGTGACCAGCGGCTTGCCGTGCAGTTCATAGTTAATGAAGATAACACCCATCTTGCGGGCCTGACGATACAGGGCCTCACGCTGCCCGTAGGTCCGCATGTCCCGATAGAGAATGTAGACCTTGCGGGACGGGTCTTCTTTTTTCAACCCGATGGCGGCCTGCACCGAATGGGTACAGCAGACCTTGGAGCAGTACATATGCTCCGTCTCACGGGAACCGACACACTGGATAAAGACGAAGGTCTTGCTGGCCTTGACGGTTTTCTCCTTGAGTTCATGCAGCTTGTCGAACTCGATGGAGGTGACGACCCTCTTGATCTGGCCGTAGCCATACTCGTTCGGGGTATAGATATTGCCGCCGGTGGCGATAATCCCGATACCGTGCTCGATGACGGTGGAGGTGCCGCTCTTTGAGGTGATGGTCGACTTGAAGTTGCCGACAAAACCCTCAACGGCGGTTACCTCAAAGCCTTTATGAATGGTGATCCTGTCGTTCCATACCACCTTGTCGACCAGTTTTGCCAACTGGGTTGGAATATGCTCGCCGGACCAGGTGTGTTTCAGGTAGAGGGCGTTGCCGCCCAGGGTCTCGGTGCGTTCAACGAGATGCACCTCGAATCCCTGCTCCGCCAGATTCAATGCCGCGGTCATGCCGGCGACACCGCCGCCGATGACCAGACCTGTCTGGGTGATCGGCACCGAAATCGGCTTCAGCGAGGCGCCGAAGGTGACCTTGGCGGCCGCCATCCGCACCAGGTCCTTGGCCTTGGCAGTGGCCTTGGCCGGCTCGGCGACATGGACCCAGGAATTATGGTTTCTGATATTGGCCATCTCAACGAGATACTCATTCAGGCCCGCAGCCTTGAGGGTCTCGCGGAAGAGCGGCTCATGGGTCCGCGGGGTGCAGGCGGCGATGACGATGCGATTCAGGTTTTTCTCCTGAATCCTCTTGCTGATCTGCTCCTGGGTATCCTGCGAACAGGAGAACAGGTTGCGCTCGACGTAGACGACATTGGGCAGGGTGGCGGCATACTCCTCAACCGCCTTCACATCGACGATGCCGGCGATATTGGAACCGCAATGACAGACGAAGACACCTATCCGCGGATCCTCGCCGGTGATATCCTTTTCGGCCGGGAAGGTCGCCTCGGTGGACAGCTGGTGCCGGGCCGGGGCCAGAAGGTCGGCAACCGCTGCCGCGGCGGCGGAGCCCTCGACAACCGACTGGGGGATATCCTTGGGACCGGCGAAGGCCCCGCAGGTGAAGATACCGGCCTGGGAGGTCTGGACCGGGGCGAAGTCCGAGGTCGCCGCGAACTTGTCGGCGGTCAGCTGGATACCGGCCGTCTCTGCCAGCTGGAGCACGTGCTTCGGAGTCTGCAGACCGACGGAGAGGACAACCATGTCATAGTATTCTTCAACCTGACGGCCGCGCTCGTTGATGTAATGGAGGCGCAGGTCGCCGTTGGTGCCCTGGGGCTCGATGCCGTTGATCCGGCAGCGCACAAAGCGGACCCCTGATTCATCCTTGGCCCGTTCCAGGTACTTGTCGAAATCCTTGCCATGGGTACGCATATCCATATAGAAGATGGTCGTTGACAGACCCGGAACATGGTCCTTGGCGATGACCGCCTCCTTGATGGCGTACATGCAGCAGACCGAAGAACAGTAGCCATTGCCGCAGAGGTTCTCATCACGCGAGCCGATGCACTGCAGGAAGGCGACCTTGTTGACCGGCTTGCCGTCGGAAGGACGCACGAGGTGTCCCTCGGTCGGCCCGGAGGCGGACAGATAGCGTTCGAGCTGCAGGGAGGTGATGACGTTCGGCAGGGTGCCGTAACCCCAGACCAGGGCCTCTTTCGGATCGTAGGCCTCAAAACCTGGGGCCAGGACAACCGCTCCGACATTGATCTGATGGATCTTTTCGGTATCGTCGAAATTGATGGCCCCGGCGTCGCAGACCTTCTCGCAGAATCCGCAGGCGCCCGGTTTCTGCAGGCGGATACAGTTGACAGGATCGATCTGGTACTTGAGCGGTACCGCCTGGGCATACTTTACATAAATGGCCTTACGTTTGCCGGTGGCGGCATCGTACTCGCTGTCCACCTTTTTTGGACACTTCTCGGTACAGGCACCGCAGGCGATGCACTTCTCCATGTCCACGTAGCGCGGAGCTTCCTTGACGGTTACGGTAAAATCCCCAGCGCTGCCCGCGATACCGGTAACTTCACTGAGAGTCATCAACTTGATATTTAAGTGCCGACCGCACTCAACCAATTTTGGCGCGATTATTCACATCGAGCAATCGTTGGTCGGGAAGGTCTTATCGAGCTGGGCCATGGCCCCGCCGATCGCTCCTGATTTTTCCACCAGATAAACATAGTACCCGGAATCAGCGAGGTCCAGGGCTGCCTGCATCCCTGTGACCCCACCTCCCACAATCATTACCGACCCAACTTTTTTCGTGTCCAGCATGACAGGTGTCTCCTCTCGATTATTAATATGCATACCCCATTATTCGGAGAACTTCGGGATATTTTCATTTTTTCCAAGCCCTTGCCTTCAAGCCACAAGAACCACTCACCGGTTGTATCCGTCTCCCGGCTTATTGCTTGTTCGGCATGATCAGCGAATCGGCGACCAACTCCCAGAGGTACTTGACCTCGACGCCGAGATCGTACTCCTTGTTGAGGGACTTCATGATCTGGTCACGGCAGTTATGGCAAGGGGCGATAATCAGCTCGGCTCCCGACTCGGCAATCTGCCGGGCCTTGGTCCGGCCGTAGAACACCCGCTCGTCGCTGAAGGGCATTGCCCAGGCGCCGCCGCCGGCGCCGCAGCAGTAGGCGTCATTGCGGTTCGGATAAAGCTCCCGCAGATCGGTGCAACATGCCCTGGCAACCTCTCGGCCTTCTTCGAAAAAGGCCTGGCCGAAGGCCTTCAGGGATTTACGGCCGTAGTTGCAGGGATCGTGATAGGCGGTAGCATGGGTGTGACGGGTATTGTCCACCTGGATCTTGCCTTCTCTGAGGTATTCGAGCATCAGCTCGAAAATGGACATTACCTTGAATTCTTTGAAAACTTCTGGGAACCATTTGTTCAACCCGGACCGGGTTGCAAAGTATGCGTGGCCTCATTCGGGGAGGAGGAGAACCTTGCAGTTCAACCTCCGCATGTTGTCGACGATACGTCCGACAACCACTTTCATGGCGGCATCATCGCCGGAGAACAGTCCCCAGTTGACGCCTTCCCAGTTTTCCGAGGGGATGGTCCAGGATTCACCGGCGGCGTAGAAGATCTTCCACCAGTACTTCATATCGTCCGGCTCGGCGAAAGGTTCCTTGGAATTGACGGTTACGAGCACCCGGGCGCCATGTACATCGATGGGCGTAACGAATCCGGGACAGGAATCGGCCGCCAGTTCTTCCCCGAGTTCCTCACAGAGGAAGACGAAGTCGTCTTTCGGGATGCCGAGGTTGTTGCCGCGCTCTAGGCACATGGCGACACCTTTATGGATAGGCCCGGGGACCTTGTCACGGTCACGGCTGCCACGGAGTTTGCGCATCAGGGCGGTGATCTGAATGCTGGCGGGGCAGGAAACCTCGCACTTGCCGCACATTGTGCACTTCCAGGGCCACTGGGAATCGACCAGTTCCTTATCCATGCCGAGAACCGCCATGCGTACGATCTTTCTGGGATCGAGTCCGTCGACACCGGCAATGGGACAGGCGCTGGCGCAGGTACCGCAGGTCAGGCAGGCGTCGGCCCAGCTCGGGTCGATGGCCAGTTCGCTGTGATGGCCATCCAGTTCAATCGGCATCATCTGCTCTGCCTTGACATCCATCGACTTGATGGTGGCAAGATCGGCATAGCTGTCGGGACGGATGTGCGGCTCTCGACCAAATTTTTCACAAAGGACTTGGTAATCACGAAACTTCATAAGATACTTGCGGCCGGGACCTTCCTTGGCAGGAAGAGTACCGGCGGAAATCCAGTTCCTTATGGTGTTTCGATGCACACCAAATTCCTCTGCCATTTCGCTGACTCTAAATTCATACATCATACAAGGTCACCTCATTTAGCTTTTTTCAGAAAGAATTTGCAAAACCTTCTCACACGCTACAGAAACGGCAGCAGACATGGCTGGCGAGAGTCCCGGGGTGATTTCGTCGGGAATGCACTCAACCTGGGCAGCTACAATAAAGACACGCACACCGGTATGCTGTTCCAGTTCGACCAGCAGATTGACGGTGGGGAATTGATGGAGGGAAAAATCGTGGATTTTCTTGGGAGGAATTGCTGACGTGTCTATGAGAAAGACATCGCCGGGCTTTCGGTCGGGGAAATCGACCGCATCCAGGACAATGATCCTGTCAGGTCTGCCCTCAGCGGACAAGACATAGTCGAAAAGATGCTCGCGAATGCAGGTCCCGACATCAATTGCCTCAACATCTTCAGGCAGCTGAAAGCGGGAGTTAAGTTCATCAACCACGGCGGGTCCGTAACCATCATCACCCATGACGACGTTGCCGCAGCCAAAAATAACAGTCGAAATTTTCTTTTGTGCCATTGTGCAAACAGTGCCTCAGCTTTAAATTTTGAGAAAAATTACCACTATAAGGATCTAAGATCAAGAGAAATTATCAAAAATTATTTAAATCATTTATATTATTGATATTGAAAGGGAATTATTTAAAAATGACGGAATATAAAGGGCTTCGGCGATGAATCGCATGCCACGTCGTCGTATGAAAACTTCTTTTGCGGGAGACCGAGCTGCAGATTACCGACCCTGCCTGCCGAAAATTCCTTGAGGCAAATCAACTAATTATGGTTTATTAAGATAAATATGACTTTTTTCCCTATAACATCGGAAATAGGCAAGAAAAGGAGGCGGCTGGAGGCTGGCGCTGAATTATATTGGCAGGCAATTCTGCCGTTCGCGATGGGATTTCCGCATCTGAATAATCAATGGGGGAAGGGGGGGGCCCGGAAGGCTCTGAAACGATGCAGGGGCCGACCAGCGACTCCGAGGTTTATCAGGGAAAGCCTTCAGGGTTGCTGATCTGCCAGCGCCAGGTATCTTCACACATCTCAAGGATATCGCGTTCAGCTCGCCAGCCGAGTTCTTTTGCCGCCTTGCCCGGGTCGGCGAAACAGCTGGCGACGTCTCCCGGCCGGCGCGGGGCGAAGGCATAGGGGACCTGCCGGCCGCTGGCCCGTTCAAAGGCCGCCACCATCTCCAGGACACTGCAACCGCGGCCGGTGCCCAGGTTATAAACCGCAACCCCGGGATTGTCCCGGAATCTGCCCAGGGCCTTTTCATGGCCGAGGGCCAGGTCGACGACGTGAATGAAATCACGAACCCCGGTGCCGTCCGAGGTAGGGTAATCGTTGCCGAAAACCGAGAGGCACTGCCGCCTGCCGACCGCCACCTGGGCGATATAGGGCATCAGGTTATTGGGGATGCCATTCGGATCCTCCCCGATCAGCCCCGAGGAATGCGCCCCGACCGGATTGAAATAGCGCAGGAGCGCGACGCGCCAGGCCGGATCGGTTGTCGCCACGTCACGCAGGATCTCCTCGATCATCAGTTTCGAGCGGCCGTAGGGGTTGCTCGCCGACAGGGGGAAATCCTCGCGGATCGGGACCGATGCGGGCTCACCATACACCGTCGCCGAGGACGAAAACACGATCGTCTTCACCCCGGCCTCGATCAAGCACTCGACGAGCGCCAGGCTGCCCGAAACGTTGTTTTCGTAATACTGAAGCGGCATTTGCACGGATTCGCCGACCGCCTTCAGTCCCGCGAAGTGTATGACCGCATCG
>JANMSX010000011.1:0-36599 GCA_031389785.1 Desulfobulbaceae bacterium
CATGCCGATCCTGCCGTCCCTCCTGAGCTGCAAGATTATTGCATCGCAGAGGTCGAGTTTCTGCATCCAGGTCTCGAGATCATGATAGCCATCCGGGCGCCGGCCGAGGACATGGAGGAACAGGTTGATCTTGGCAGGGGCGGCAAGCTGCAGAGGAGGCTGCAGGTCGGGGTTCATCCGCGAAACCTGCCTGCCATCGCCGGGGCCATCGAGCGGAGACGATGATCCGTCGCTTTACTTTTTGACGGCCTTGACAAAGCGCAGTTTCACATCGTAGATGATATTCTTCAGCAGTTCCTCTTCGTCCTTGTCGAGATTGCCTTTGGTCTTTGCTTCCAGCAGGACCAGGGTATCGATGCCGTGCCGTGCCAGGTCGAAGTCCGGCTGCCGTTTGCCCGTCGCCGGATCGCCGATTTCTCCCAGGTGATAGAGGACCGAGGTGTTCAGCGTCATGATAAAAGCCGGGAAGGTCACCTCCGGCATGACACATCTGCCGTGCTTGTCCGGTACCCTGCCATCGTCACACCGGCAGTCGTCGGCCGCTTTCTCGTTTTTTGTATTTGCGTGTTCTTCCATATCCCTAATTCCCCCTGTGCAGGATCACTCCTGATTGGCTGCCTGGAACCGGTTGAGCTCGAGAACTATCGCATCATCGATATTTTCCAGTTCCCGCACCTGGGCCAGCAGTTCCTTCGTGATCAGTTCATCGGTACTGAGGAAGATGATATTCTGATTGCTCGCCTCTTCCCTTCCGACGGTCATCCTCGAGATGTTGACACCGGCCTTGCCGAGTGTGGTGCCGAGGGCGCCGATCACCCCGGGAACGTCATTATTATAAACCAGGAGCATGGGCCCGGAAGGCAGGGCCTCGAGCCGGAACGAGTTGAGACGGACCAGGCGCGGCTCGTTCTTGCCGAAGACAGTGCCGACCAGGATATTTTCCCCCTCGGTGGTGGTCACCCTGGCCGACAGGACGTTATTGAAGTCATGGGCCTTCTCCGACTTGGACTCGACCACCCTGATGCCCCGGTCCTTGGCGATGACGGGGGCGTTGACATAGTTTACCGCGTCCTGCAGGATCGGGGTAAAGAGACCCTTGAGGAAGGCAACCGTGATCGGCGCTGTGTTGAGCTCTGCCAGTTCGCCGCTGTACTCGATATTCACCGTCTGTACGCCGCCCTTGGCCATCTGCATGTGCAGCGAACCGAGCATCTCGCCGAGGACGATATAGGGACCGACCTGGGCCAGGACATCGGCGCTCACTGAAGGGACATTGACCGCATTGGTCACCGAACCGTGGAGGAGGTACTCCGCCATCTGCTCGGCGATGATCAGGGCGACATTCTCCTGGGCCTCGCTGGTCGAGGCGCCGAGATGCGGCGTGCAGATGAAATTCTTCAGACCGAGCAGCGGACAGTTTTCAAAGGTGGTCGGCTCGGTAGCGAAGACGTCGAGGGCGGCCCCGCCGATCTCGCCGTTGACCAGGGCCTCGTAGAGGGCCTTCTCGTCACAGACCCCGCCGCGGGCGCAGTCGATGAACATCGCGTCCTTCTTCATAGCCGAGAAAAAATCGGTGGAGAGCAGGCTCTTGGTCTCCTTGGTCAGAGGCACATGGACGGTGATGAAATCGGCCCGCCGGGCCAGTTCCAGCAGATCGACCAGTTCCACCCCGATCTTCTCCGCCATCTCCCTGGGCAGGTGCGGATCGAAGGCGATGGTTTTCATCTTCAGACCCTGGGCCCTGTTGGCGGCAATGCCGCCGATCCTGCCGATACCGACGATACCCAGGGTCTTGCCGGTCAGCTCCCTCCCCATGAAGCTCTTTTTCTCCCACTTTCCTTCCTTCATCGAGGCGCTCGCCTGCGGGATATTGCGGGACAGGGCCATCATCATCGAGATCGCATGTTCCGCCGCCGTGGTGGCATTGCCGTCCGGGGCGTTCATGACGACAATCCCTTTCTGGCTGGCGGCCGGGATATCGACGTTGTCCAGGCCGATACCGGCCCGCCCGACAACCTTCAGCTTGTGGGCCGCCTCGAGCAGGTCGGCGGTCACCTTGGTGGCGCTGCGGATCACCAGGCCGTCGTAATTGCCGATGATCTTTTTCAGCTCCTCCGGTTTCAGGCCTGTATTGACATCGACCTCAAGCCCTGCCTCTTCCAGTATCTTCACGCCCGCAGGCGACAGATTATCGCTGATCAGTACCTTCATCTCCGCTCCTTATCCTGCAATATTGCCCCCTCTGCCCCTGCCCGGGACAGAGCGC
Organism: Desulfobulbaceae bacterium; assembly: GCA_031389785.1. Taxonomy (GTDB): domain Bacteria; phylum Desulfobacterota; class Desulfobulbia; order Desulfobulbales; family Desulfocapsaceae; genus Desulfoprunum. The sequence goes on from JANMSX010000011.1 coordinate 2,267, forward strand.
TGTCTTCATCAAACAGGTAGATGTGCATGCCTTCTTCATCCGCTCCATCTGCCAGTAACGGGGAAGAGGTAGGGAGCCGGATCGAGACGATGCGAATTTTACCGATAAAATCAGGAACTATAACGGTTTCATCGACGGAGGACAAGAAAAAAACCCGGGCGCCAGGCGGCCGCCGCAGCACCCGGAACCGGGGCTGTTTTCCCGCGCGGCAGGGCCTGGCCGACCATTTGCCAATAACGAAAATGGGTTGAACAATCAACATGAAGGCGATATAAAGCATTCTCATCTCGACGGCGGACCGCAGGGCGGATCCCTGCTGCTGCCGATTCCTGTACGGCATCCGCATGGCCGCTCTTACAAAAGATGCATATCTGATTATTTTATCATAACAGTTGCAGGCAGGCTGCCACGACCTGCTGTCCGGCCTCCATGGACCCGGATCGCGGTGACGGCGCCTGCAGGATTTTATCACCGAGGAGTGATTTTTATGGCTGAAACACGTCTGCGTTTTCCCCCGAGCCCCACCGGCTATCTCCATATCGGCGGCGCCCGCACCGCCCTCTATAACTGGCTCTACGCCAAGAAGACCGGCGGCAAGTTCATCCTGCGCATCGAAGACACCGATACCGAACGGTCGACCCAGGCATCGATCGAGGGCATCCTTGAAGGCCTGGAATGGCTCGGCATCACCTTCGACGAGGGACCGTATTTCCAGACCGATTTCACCGCCGAACATGTGGCGGCGGCGGAGAAGCTCCTGCACGACGACCTCGCCTACAAGTGTTTCTGCAGCAAGGAAGAGCTCGATGCGAAAAGGGAGGCCGCCCTCACCGCCAAGCTGCCCCTCGGCTACGACCGCACCTGCCGCAACCTGACCGCCGAACAGGTGCATGAAAAGGAGGCCGCCGGCCTCCCCTGGGTGGTCCGTTTCAAGGTCCCCGACCGCCAGGGCAGCTTCGGCTACGACGACAAGGTCCTCGGCCGGATCGCCTGCGATTACCGGGAGGTGGACGACTTCGTCATCCTCCGCTCGAACGGACTGCCCCTCTACCTGCTCTCCAATGTCGTCGACGATATCAGGGACCGGATCAGCCATATCATCCGGGGCCAGGACCACATGACCAATACCACCAGGCAGGTCCTGCTTTACGAGGCCCTGCAGGCGCCGCTGCCGGTCTTCGCCCATATTCCGCTGACCCTGGACACCAAAAAGTCGAAGATTTCGAAACGCAGCCACGGCGAGATCGTCGCCGTCCACTTCTATCGCGACCACGGCTTCATCCCCTGGGCCTTCAACAACTACCTCGTCCTTCTCGGCTGGTCGCCCGGCAACGACCAGGAGATCTTTTCCCGGGAGGAGTTGATCGAGGCCTTCACCCTCGAGAGGATCAACAAATCCAGCGCCATCTTCAACTTCCGCCGGGACGACCCGAAATTTTTCACCGACCCCAAGGCCATCGCCATCAACGCCCAGTACCTGCGGACCATGGCCATCGAGGAGCTTGCACCGATGGTCCGACGGGAACTTGAGGCCGCCGATCTCTGGGATGCGGCCTATGCCGGCGATAAGCAGGCATGGTATCTTCATACCCTCGAGCTGATCCGCGACCGTTTTCATACATTAAAGGACTTCACCACCCTCGGCCGGGCCTATTTCGCCGATGATTTTACCGTTGAGGAGAAGCCGCTGCAGAAAAATGTGCTGAAGTTCCCCGAGCTGATGACCTGGCTGCCGGCCCTCGCCGACCGCTACGAACAGCTCGCTGAGTTCAACACTGGCGAAACCGAAAGGGTGGCGCGGGAGCTCGCCGAGGAACTCGACATCAAGCCGGGGGTCCTGATCAACGCCATGCGTACCGTGGTGACCGGCCAGCTTGCGGGCCCCTCAATGTTCGATATCCTCATGGCCATCGGCAGGGTGAGCGTCGTGCGGCGGCTGCGCGGAGTGGCCCGTCTCTTTCCCGCCCACGCCTGATCCCCTACATTTTCTTCATCGACTCGTATACAGCCATGGAAACCAAAGAAAAATCCGAAGACAGACCCGTTGATTTCATCAGGCAGATCATCGCCGAGGATCTCAAGTCAGGCAAGCACAGCGGCACTGTGACCCGCTTTCCTCCCGAACCCAACGGTTTTCTCCATATCGGTCATGCCAAGTCGATCTGCCTCAACTTCGGCATCGCCCTCGAGAACAACGGTGTCTGCCATCTCCGTTTTGACGACACCAACCCGAGCAAGGAGGAGGTTGCCTATGTCGAGTCGATCAAACGCGATGTGCGATGGCTGGGCTTCGACTGGCACGACAAGCTCTTCTACGCCTCCGACTATTTCCCCGCCCTCTACGACTATGCGGTGGAACTGATCAGGCTCGGCCGGGCCTATGTCTGCCAGCTCTCCCCCGAAGAGATCAGGGAGTACCGCGGCACCCTGACCGAACCCGGACGCGAGAGTCCCTACCGCAACCGGGTTGTCGAGGAGAATCTCGACCTCTTTGCCCGGATGAAGAATGGCGAGTTCGAGGAAGGCAGCCATGTCCTGCGGGCGAAGATCGACATGGCCTCGCCCAATCTCAACATGCGCGACCCGGTCATCTACCGGATCCTCAAGGTGGCGCATCACCGGACCGGGGACACCTGGTGCATCTATCCGATGTACGACTATACCCACTGCCTCTCCGACGCCATCGAAGGGATCACCCACTCGCTCTGCACCCTGGAGTTCGAAGACCACCGCCCGCTCTACGACTGGGTGCTCGACATCCTGAAGACGCCCTGCCATCCGCAGCAGATCGAATTCGCCAGGCTCAACCTGACCTTCACGGTGATGAGCAAGCGCAAGCTGCTGCAGCTGGTGAAGGAGGACTATGTCGACGGCTGGGACGATCCCCGCATGCTGACCATCTCCGGCCTCCGGCGCCGGGGCTACACGCCGGCCTCGATCCGCAATTTCTGCAGCCTGATCGGTCTCGGCAAGAAGGAGAGCTGGATCGACATGGGCGTCCTCGAGAACGCCGTCCGCGACGACCTGAATGTCACGGCTCCACGGGTGATGTGCGTACTTGACCCGCTCAAGGTGGTGATCGACAACTATCCCGGCGACCAGGTGGAAGAGCTCGAGGCGATGAACCACCCGCAGAATCCCGGGATGGGCAGCCGCCTGATCCCCTTCGCCAGGGAACTCTATATCGAACGATCCGACTTCATGGAGAAACCGGGCGCGAAATTCCATCGCCTCGGACCCGGTCGGGAAGTCCGGCTGCGCTACGGATACCTCGTCACCTGCACCTCGATGATCAAGGATGAAACCGGGCAGGTGCGGGAGATCCACTGCACTTACGACCCGGCCACCAGAGGCGGTTCGACGCCCGACGGCCGCAAGGTCAAGGGAACCATCCACTGGGTCTCGGCCCGCCATGCCGTCGCCTGCCCGGTCCGCCTCTACGACCGGCTGTTCCTCACCGAGAACCCGGAATCGGACAAGGAAACCAATTTCAAGGCCCACCTCAACCCTGCCTCGCGGGTCATCGTCGAGGCGGCGATGGCCGAACCTTCCCTGGCCGAAATCGAGCCCGGCAGCCAGGTGCAGTTTGAGCGCCAGGGTTTTTTCAGTGCCGACTCGGTGGATTCGGCGCCCGGCAGACCGGTTTTCAACCGGATCGTCACCCTGCGCGACTCCTGGGCCAGAGAGCAGCAGAAACAGGCATGATACCCCCTTCCCCGGGACTGCCGGCAGAATGACAGCAGCCCGGGGACCTTTATTCTTATCCATCTTTTTACCTGCATCGATTTTTCCCGGCTTCACCGTCCCCCTCCCTCCCCCCTTGCCGCAGCGACAGTATTTCCCGATCAAGACGAGAAATAAAGGCAAGCGCGCGGCATCGAGAATGTCCATGCACGTTCGGCGAGGATCCGCGCTGGGCTGCCGATTGAGGCCAATCCCCCCCTTTGCCGACAAGGTTGAAGCCTGGCCCGGCTTGGAAATTAGATGTCCCTGATTTTTTTCCAATACATTGAAAATCCTGTTGACTGTATCTAATGTTTGTTGTACCTAATAACTGATCTTCATGATGGAGGGAAATATGCACTTCAGAAAATTGCAGCACGGCTGTCACTGTTTTGCCGACAAGGTGAAAAACTGCTGGGGCAGGGAATGTCATGAGACAATCGCGCCCCTGTCAAAAAAAGGCAAGGCAGGCAGGGTGAAGATCTGCAAGGTAACCGGCGACAGGCGACTCTGTGCCCGCATGGCCTCGATGGGTCTCTATCCCGGCATCGAGGCCGAGCTCATCTGCCCGGAAAACGGCAGCCAGTGCATCCTCAAGATTGAAGGCGGGACAATCAGTCTCGACAGCAGCGTCAGCGACAATATCCTCGTTTCCGCTGTCTAAAACGACCGTTCACAGAGCCCTCGCTGTTTGGGGCTCTTTTTTTACACATACCAATTAGGGGCGTCTAACTTAAAGGCACTCGGAGGCGATCATGTGGGAAAATATCATTATCTGGTCGGCCATTGTGATAGCCGCGTTCTACATGGGACGCAGATTATTCAGGCAGTGGCGGGCGGCCGTCACGCCCGGCAAAAACATCTCCTGCAACAGCGGCTGTTCATGCTGTTCATCTTCGGGGTGTGATGATAAGAAACAATTCAAACCAGGGGTCTAGGCATGCAGACAATCCTCCTCAGACAGATGCAGAAGGGTCAGAGCGGCACCATCCGTGCCGTCAAGGTCGGCGGTGAACTCGGCCGGCGTATCCGGGAGATGGGGCTTATCCCCGGTGCCCATATAACCATCCACGGCAGGGCGCCGCTCAACGATCCCGTCGCCATCAGGGTCATGAACGGCACGCTGACCCTCAGGAACAGCGAGGCCGACTATATCCAGGTGGAGGTCCAGTAATTCCATCACCAAACCAGGGCAAACCCCTCTTGAGGGAGGTGAAGACGGCTGCGTGCCGTGGCCTTGCCGGAAGAGCGAAATCGCATCATCACCGATTTATTTATACATCCCTTACGCGAACAGGAAGAAATGACTCAGGAACTCATCATTGCCCTGGCGGGCAACCCCAATGCCGGCAAGACCACCCTCTTCAACCAGCTCACCGGCGCCCGGCAGCATGTCAGCAACTATCCCGGCATAACCGTCGACCACAAGGAAGGCCATATCGAATATAAGGGAAACCGGATCACCATTACCGATCTCCCCGGCACCTACTCGATGACCGCCTATTCGATCGAGGAACTCGTCGCCCGCGACTACCTGGTCAATCAGCGCCCGGAAGTGGTCATCAATATCGTCGACGCCTCCAATCTGGAGAGAAATCTCTATCTGACCTGCCAGTTCCTCGAACTCGGTGTGCCGCTCGTCATCGCCCTGAATATGATCGATGTCGCCCGCGACCGCGGTATCGAGGTCAAGGCGGAACGACTGGCCGAACTCCTCGGCGTGCCGGTGGTTCCGATTATCGCCCGCCAGGGTCTCGGCAAGGACAGGCTTCTCGACGAGGCCATGAACGTCGCCATCCTCCGGCGCGAATGGCTGCCGCGGGACATCTCCTACGGCGAGGATCTCGATGCCGCCGTCCTTGACCTGATCGACACCATCGAGGCGGCGAACTTTCTCAAAGACACCTATCCCGCCCGCTACACGGCGATCAAATACCTCGAAAACGACGAACAGTTTCTCGAGAAAGGTGCCGCCACCGCCCCCGCCACTGCCTCGGTGATCGAGGCCACGGTCGCCAAGGTCTGCGAACACACCAGAAAGACCCTCGATGTCTACCCCGAGGCGGTGATCGCCGACCACCGCTACGGCTACATCAAATCGATCGTCCGCCAGGGCGTGGTGACCCACAAATACGACAGCGACCGGCTGTACACCTCCGACAAGATCGACAAGGTGCTTACCAACCGCCTTCTCGGACCGGTGATCATGCTGGCCATTCTCTTCGGACTCTATCAATTCACCTTTTCCTGGAGCACGATACCGGCCACCCTGTTCGAAAACTTCTTCGGTTGGCTCTCCGGTTTCGTGGACGGCATCCTGCCCGATGGCCAGCTCAAGTCCCTGGTTATTTCAGGAGTGATCGATGGTGTCGGCGGCGTTCTCGGTTTTGTGCCGCTGATCATGTTCATGTTCTTCGGCATCGCCGTCCTCGAGGATTCCGGTTACCTGGCCCGGGTCGCCTTCATGATGGACCGGATCTTCAGGATCTTCGGGCTGCATGGTTCATCGGTCATGCCCTTCATCGTCTCCGGCGGCATTGCCGGCGGCTGCGCGGTCCCCGGCGTCATGGCCACCCGCACCCTGCGCTCCCCCAAGGAACGGATGGCCACGCTGCTCACCGTGCCCTTCATGAACTGCGGCGCCAAGATGCCGGTGCTGGCCCTGCTGATCGGCGCCTTCTTCAGCGAGAACAAGGCCAGATACATGTTCCTGTTCACCCTCATCGCCTGGACGGTCGCCCTCCTGGCCGCAAAACTGCTGCGCTCCACGGTCCTGAGAGGGGCGCCGACCCCCTTCGTCATGGAGCTGCCGCCGTATCGGTTTCCCACCCTGCGCGGCCTCTTGATCCACACCTGGGAGAGGACCTGGCAGTATATCAAGAAGGCCGGAACGGTCATTCTCGGCATATCCGTGCTGCTCTGGGCACTGATGACCTTCCCGGGCCTGCCCCAGGAAAAGATCAGCGGATTTGACGGCCAGCGCGAGTCGATCCGCTCCGGATTTCCGGCTGCGATCGTCGCCGAACAGGGGTCCGACAAGGCCGGGATGACGCAGCAGGCCGAGGATCTCAAGGGACAGCTGGCGGAGGTGGAGAAACAGCAGGCGGAGGCGGCATTGCGCAACTCGATCGCCGGCAGAATCGGCACCGCGCTCGAATCGGTTTCGCGGCTGGCGGGCTTTGACTGGCGGACCAATATCGCCCTGATCGGGGGATTTGCGGCAAAAGAGGTGATCGTTTCAACCCTGGGAACCGCCTATTCGATGGGTGAGGTCGATGCCGAGCAATCAGAACCTCTGGGCCAGCGCCTGAAGAAGGACGCGAACTGGAACCGCGTAGTGGCAGTCGCCTCCCTGATCTTCATCATGTTCTACGCCCCCTGTTTCGTGACGGTAGTCTGTATCGCCAAGGAGGCCTCCTGGAATTGGGCGATATTTTCGATGACCTTCAATACCATCTTTGCCTTTATCATGGCGGTGATCGTCTACCAGATCGGGACCTTTTTCAATCTCGGCTGACAGGCTGAAACGCAGACGCCCATCTCCCTCCATCTCAGGCGATGAAGGGGGATGGGCGATATATCGAACTTTCTGGAGTTCCGGACGGATTCTTATTCGATACGGATCGAGCCGATATCTGAAACCGGTTCCCTCTCCACTTCAGGTACCGCCTGCGAGCGGATCACCGGCTTCCTCTCCGGGGGCGGAGGCTGCCTTGACGAAATGACCTCCGGGGTCTCTTCTTCTTCCTCGACGTCATCGTCGACGGATTGTGCCGCAACCCGCGCCAGCGGCTGTTTGAATACGGCCATAATCCCGTCACGGGTCTCGAGCATGGAAACGAGTTCCCAGCCGGCCGCCCCGAATTCATTCAGCGACTGCTCGATCTCGGATTCATCCAGAAAGGCGCTCCCCAGCAGACCTTCCTTCTTCAACTCATACAGTACCGACTTATAACTCCAACGCATTATCCATAACCTCATATACTCCAAATCAACATTGTAAGAGACGGGATATCTCTCTATTTCGATTCTATAAACTTGTCGTCTTTGAAAAGTCCTTCATATTTCCTGCCTGACTGCAGCAGCAGTCGCCCCTGACCATCACGTTTGCCACGCTTGAACTGGCCTTCGTATCTGCTGCCGTCCTTGCCGACCAGCACCCCTTCACCGTGCGGCAGGTCAGCCTGAAAATCGCCCGTGTATTCAGCCCCGTCGGGATAACGGAGGCGGCCCCGGCCGTTGAAACTGCCGGCGGCGAATGCCCCGCTGTACCGGCTGCCGTCGGCAAAGCTGTATTCGCCTTTGCCGGAGAACAGATCCTCATGGAATCCCCCGACATATTTGGTCGCGTCAGGATAGGAGAACGTCCCCTGTCCCTCTTTCAGACCATTCCTGAATACGCCTTTGTACTCGCGGCCATCGCTGTACCGGTAAATCCCCTTGCCATGAAACTTCCCTTGCGAGAACTCACCCTTATAGGTGTCACCGCCGGGCAGGAGGAGGGATCCCTGACCATCCATGAGACCGTCTTTGGCCATCCCTTCATAGACCCTGCCGTCCGGGAAGACGACCTGGACCTTGCCGGTCATGGCCGTGCTGCTCTTGCCCTTGAATATCCGTCCGTCTGCAAAGTGATACTCGTCAGGCAGGCCCGAGCCGCCAGCCTTGCCCGCCCCCACCTTGCCTCCTTTCCCGGTCTCGGCCACCTCGTCCGGCACCTCGTCCTCCGGCTTCAGAAGCCAGTCGGGCACCTCACCGTCGTCCTCGGTTACTACCGCAGGGGCGGAGTCGGGGATCGCATCCGGGGCCGGTTTGCCGTTCAGGAAAGCCCCCTTGTAGCGTTTTCCATCGGCATAGCGGATGTCGCCCGCGCCATGCATGACATCGTTGACGAATTCTCCCCTGTACTCGCTGCCGTCAGCAAGGGTCTGTCTGCCCTTGCCATGACGCTTGCCGTGGCTGAATTCCCCCTCATAGCGGCTGCCGTCGGCATATTCCCTGACACCTTTGCCCTCCACCAGGTCACCGGCAAAATCACCCTCATACCAGGACCCGTCGGCAAACTCCATCTTTCCCCTGCCCTGACGTTTGCTGTCCTTGAATTCACCCTTGTAGGTGCCCCCGTCCGGATAGCGCTTGATGCCCTCGCCGTTCAACCGGTCATCGGAAAAGACACCTTCGTATTCCTCGCCGCCGGCGGTGATGTAGGCTCCAAAACCCTGGCGGACCGAACCCTTGAATTCTCCGGTATAGGTGCCGCCGTCGATATATTTGCGGGTGCCCTGCCCTTCGGGCCGGCCGTCGCGGAACATCCCTTCGAACCAGGTCCCGTCCGGGTAGGTCAGCCTGCCGCGGCCGTCGATGCTGTTGTTGCGGAAGGACCCCTTGTATTCCCGGCCATCCGGATAGAAAAGGACGCCTTCGCCATGATATCTTCCGAAGTTGAATTCGCCGATATACTGCTGCCCATCCTCACGGGTCAATGTGCCCTTGCCGTGAATGACGTTGTCCCGGAATTCGCCTTCATAGGTCTGCCCCTTCGGCCCTGTCAGCTTTCCCCGGCCATGGAGTCGGCCGTTTTTGAACTGGCCGGTATAGCGCATCCCGTCCGTGTAGTTCAGGGTGCCGCTGCCTCTGATCACCCCGTTCTTGAATTCACCCTCGAAACGCCGGCCATCCTCGTGGAGAAAGACACCCTTGCCGTTCCGGCAGTCGCCTTCAAGGCATTCGGCGACAAGCAGAGAAGGGGCTAGCAGCAGCGACAGAGCAGTGAGACCTATCCTCAATGCATGCTTCATAGAACAGCCGACCTCCAATGGTTGATATTACTTCTCTTCATCAATCAGATCCTGCATAGGCCTTCCTGACCTCACGGCCGATGATGGCGATACCCTTGGCCACCTCATCATCGTCCTGGGAATAGGTGACCCTGATACATTCATCCGTATGCCGCCAGTTTTCCGCCAGGCCCGGAAAAAAATAATGCCCGGAGACCACCAGGGCGCCCTGCCGTTTCAAGCGTCGATAGAGCTCGAGGCTGGTGACCGGAAGTCCCTCGAACCACAGCCAGAGGAACATCGCCCCCTCCGGCTTGTGGATGCGGTAGGGGAGCCCGGCGCATTCCCGGCGCACGGCCGCCACCGCCTTCTCCATCTTGGTCCGGTAAAAGGGGCCGATCAGTTCCCTGCCGAGTCTGACAACCTCCCCTGATGCCATCATCTTCCTGGTCATGACCGCCCCGAAACTGCCTGGCGAGAGCGACATGATGGCGTTCATGCCGGTCAGTGCCCGCACCACCTCGGGCCTGGCTACGATGATGCCGGTGCGCACGGCCGGCAGCCCGAGCTTGGAGAGGGAGAGGCAGACGATCGTATTGCCGTTCCAGAAGGGTGTCGCCTCGACGTAGACCATGCCGGGGAAGGGAAGTCCGTAGGCGCTGTCGATTATCAGCGGAATGTCATGGGCCCTGGCCAGGCTGTCCAGGGCCTGGATTTCCGCATCGGTGACTACGTTGCCGGTCGGGTTGGTCGGTCTCGAAACACAGATCGCACCGATGTCGCCGTTGATCTCCAGGGCGTCGAAATCAATATGATACTTGAAGAAATCCTCCCCGAGATACTCGATTTTCGGTTTGGTGCTGACAAAGAAGTCGTCGCACAGGCCGAGATCGGCATAGCCGATATACTCGGGCGCAAGCGGCAGACAGATTTTCTTCCGGCTGCCGTCGGGGAACCGGCCGGCGAAGAGGTTGAAGAGCATGAAGAAGGCGGTCTGGCTGCCGTTGGCAAGACAGATGTTCTCCGCACCGACCGGCCAGCCGTATTCCCTGGCAAGCAGGTCGGCCACCCCGGCAAGAAAGGCCGCATCCCCCTGGGGAGGACTGTAGGCGCCGACCAGTTCCCGAAAGGCCGTCCGGTCTTCGCCGATCTCCCGCAGACGCTGGCGCAGCAGCTCCTGGAACTCCGGGACGTGGCCGGGATTGCCGCCGCCCATCATGATCATCTCCCCTGCAAAGTCGTTTTGGGCCGAACCCAGATCGTCCATCAGGGAAAGGATGCCCGCATCGCAGGTCAGTCGTTTGCCGAATTTCGAAAATTTCATATCATCAACGGACAGGCTGCCGCTCCGCTTCCTTCAGGCCGGCCCTGTCGATATCCTTGTCTTTTTTTGTTGAAGAAAACGGGTCAAGCGGACAATACAGAACACTATACCAAGAGAAAAGAGAATCCTCCCCCAAAATATCCCGCCGAGCCTGCCGCCGATGGCCATCATCAGCAGGGTGTCCTCGACCAGGGCATGGCAGAGTCCCATCAGGGCCATCGAGTTGAAGATCTCCGCCCTCTCCATCTTACCCGAGGAGGCCTCCCGGATAATCAGGGCGCCGCCGTAGCTGATCCCCATGATCATGCCGACCACCGTCAGCGGCGCCGCCTCCCTGCCCATACCGAAGACCGGCAGGATCGGGGCGAGCAGCCGTTCGAGCAGGGAAAGCACCCCGATCGCCCGGAGGATCCGCATGCAGACGATGATCGAGAGGATCACCAGGATGATCAGGCCGAGATTGGAGACCTGGTTCAGGGCCCAGGCTCCGAGCCCCGGGTCGCTCTCGGCGGTGCGAAACAGCAGCCGGGCCGGTTCCTGCCACAGGTTCAGCAGCCGGCAGAGGGCATTGAGGATTATGGCATAGAGTACGGCCCCGCCGATGCGCAGGATGGCGATCGGCAGCAGCGCCGCCCCGGCCCTCTTGCTGATGCTCAATTCAACCGGCAGGGAGTGGGCGATGAGCATGACCGAGCAGAGGATCGTGACCTCCGCCCCGGTCAGGTTGAGCCCCGGCGCCAGGGCGGCGAATACCGCCATGCCGCCATAAATGCTGGTCAGCATCGCGGTGGCCCAGGCCAGCCCTAGGGGGCCGGGCAGGCCGATCAGGCGCATCACCGGTTCCAGCAGGTAGCTCAGCCAGGTGATCATGCCGAGTTCTTCCAGCACCTTGGTGACGAGGATCACCGGCACCATGATTCTGATCAACTCCCAACTGGTCAGCCGGGTCTCCCGCAGCAGCGAACCGATGAACTCCCTGGCGGAATCGGGAAAACTCTTTGTCCCGCTCTCTTTTACCTCAGACACCCTTCCCCCCAATTCCCTCCGACATCGGCCAGCCGGTGAAATACCGCCGGATGCCGGCCGGAACGGCGCGGCCCCTTTGAGCACAATTCCTGCCAGGCCTGAAAGCGGCGGACCGGCAGTTCCAGGCCCCGGCAGGGCCGAAGTCGGCAACATTATATATGTACATGCCAGGCTCGGAGTTTCGCTGATATACTCTTCTCACTACCATACCCTCTTTTCCCAATCTTCTCTTCTGCTCGCGAAGCTGTCCTCCCACCATCACGGCGAGGCCGGGGACAGGGCTGCGGTGTTTTTCGCCGAATCCGCCGCAATACATCCCGGTCCGAGGCGAAAATGACCGTCGGTGATCCCGATCAGGGTCGGCATCACCCCACCGCCGTGACGAGAAGCAGGAACAGCAAGGCATAAATACCCAAAATTGAACAGATAACCAAGGAAAATAAGAGGATCTCCAGCCAGAATCGGGTTTTCGCCGGATATTTCCGGCAGATCGCCGGACCCGGGGGCCGCCGCCTATCATCCCGGCTCCCACCGAAATCGCCGCAGGGAAATGAGTGGTAAAAACGGCGCAGAGAGCAGGTGGGGAAAGAAAGTTCAGGAAAAAGATAGAGGCGAGGAACGGCAATTGCGGCGGAACCCGACGAAAATACAGCTAATTTCTACTCGCTATATCACCTGCAACCATTCTTCTATCAGTGGCGGTGACCATGCTTTTTCGGATAATCGAAAAACAGCGTCCTGCCGGAGCCGGCCTGCAGGCCCGACCAGGAGTCGCCGGCGAACTCGATGGCGACAATCCCGCAGGTCGGGATGTTGCCTATGCTTCGGCCGCTCAGATAATCGGCCAGGTCGGTGATCGCATAGTTGTGCCCGACCAGGAAAAGCACCCCGATTTCGGACGGCACCCGGGCGATGATCGACAAAAGACCGGCCGCCTCCGACTGGTAGATGGCCTCGTCAAAGACGATATTCTTTTCGGTATAGCCAATCGCTGCGGCAATGAGCAGGGCCGTCTTGCGCGCCCTCTTGGCCGGGCTGGCCAGGATGAACTCTGGACGTACCCCGTATGCGGCCAGCCTTTTACCCATAAACGGGGCATCGAGCTTGCCGCGCTGGTTCAGCGGCCGGTCAAAGTCCGCCAGTCCCGGCTCCGCCCAGCTTGATTTGGCATGGCGGATAAGATACAGCCTTCTCACAGCTTCCTGCTCCTTTTCCAAACCTCCTGCCAGAGGCTGGCGTATTGTTGGGCGGCCGGCGACTGCCTGGCCACCGCCCCGACCGGCTGACGAGCCAGGCCCATCTTCTCGATCTCCGCCAGAAAAGGGATGGCCGTTTTGAGAAAGATGGGATATTTCAGGTATTTTTCCATGATCGCGAGATGCATTGACTTGCGCCGTTCGACCATCGAGAAAAAGGCCAGAATCTTGCCCTTGTCGGCATCGAGTTTGTCGAACAATTTAAGCAGCTGTTCGAGCGCGATGAGCGACAGGGTGGTGGGGATGACCGGGCAGACCACGGTGTCCGCGGCCTCGATAATGTTTTCCGAGAGCAGGGTGAGGTTGGGCGGACAGTCGAGGATGAGGATGTCGTAATCGTCGGCAAGCGGGGCGAAGAGCTTCGCCAGGGCCTGCCGCCGGCTGCGTTCCCCGAGTTTATTGAGCGCCAGATCGAGGTTGCGGAATGAAAAATGGGCGGGCAGGAGGTCGAGGTCCTCGAAATCGGTACCGCGGATATACTTGCCGAAGTCCCCATCCAGCAGTTTCTGGCTGTTGAATTTCTTTTTAGCCCGGATGCGGAAATAAAAGGAGGCAGCCCCCTGCGAGTCCATGTCGCAGAGAAGGATCCGCCTACCGGAGACGGCAGCGGTATAGGCCAGATTGACGGCGGTGGCGGTCTTCCCCACCCCGCCCTTGCTGCTGTAGATGGCCACCGTCCTCACGGCCTGTCACCGTCCATCTCGCTATTTCCGTCCTGCCCGGCTGGCTCGATGATCGCCTGCAGCAGGGCCCGGTTTTCGTCGCCGGCAAACTCGGCAAAGATCTCTTCGAATTCACCGCGGACCTGCTGCTGGCGATCGGCAAGTCGGGTGATGAGACCGCCGAGAGCGGCGGCGACGCCGAGCATCTGCTCCAGGTCTTCGGTCCGACGGGGGCTGCGAAATGTTCCGAGCATCGTCTGCTGCACGGACAGATCATTGAATTCGCCGAGATTATTCTGCAGTTTTTTGAGGTGTCTGATCAGCAGCTCAACCTCATCGAAGGGAAAGAGCGAACGGAAGAATTCCAGGAGATAGCGCAGCTTTTTGGCCTCGATCCGCAAGGCGTGCAGGAGAGTATCCGGGCTCCCCGGTCCGCATTCGCCGCCCTTGCGGATGACCCTTTTGAACCTCTTCTTCATCGCCTTGGCGGCAAAATCACGGCACAACCCCTCATCTCCGGCTGCCGCCTCCGGCGGGCCGTCCAGAAAGGCCTGCCAGTCCTTGAGCAGGCGATCGAAACGGGGGGATTTCAGGTGTCTTTTCATCGCCTTGAATTCCCACTTGCGGAACTCACGCAACCCCTGGATATAGCCGTTCAGGCCGGCATGCAGACGGTCGGGCAGCATGACCCGGAAATCGTCCATCTGCAGGAGGTAGACGTCGCAGTCCCGGACGCTGCCGGTGATCTGGGTAATCCACCGGAATTCATCGCGCAGCCGGTCGGCCGGCGCCTGGGGAATGACAGCGGAGAAGATCGAAAGTAGCGAGCGGGTCCGGCGCAGGGCGATCCGCAGGTCATGGAGGAACTCGGTATCGATGTCGCCCAATACCCCCGGCAGGTTCTTGCGGATATCCCGCAGCACCGCCTGCCCGACCTCGCTCAGTCCCTGCCGGATGGAGATGTGCCGGTCCAGAGTCACGGCGAATTTCAGGCCCGCCGACTCCGGAGAGAGATCCGCTGCCGCGAATACAGGGGCAAGGAAATGCCCCTGCTCAGTCGTCTCCTTCAGGCCTCCCTGCCTGAGCAGCCGGCAGACGGTCTGAAACTGCCTGCTGTAGCCACGTATGCCGGAGAGGCACAGGGACTGCAGCTCATCCGAGGCCCTGTCTTCCGGGCGGATCGTCACCAGGTCCTGCCAGATCTTGACAACGATCTTCGCATCCTCGTTGAGGAGATGCAGGTATTGCCGATCCCTGGTCAGTGGCAGTTGCGCACAGAGGGCTCGAAGGTCCGCGCCCTCTGTGATTTCATCCCGTATCCGGCCTTCGGGAAAATCCCACCAGAAGGGTCTTTTCTTGCGGGGGCCCCCCTCCTCGCAGACGACGAGGCCGTCGGCCGAATAGAGTCGATAGCGGCGGCCGCTCCGGGCCAGGGTGCGGCCGCTGTGATACAGTCCCCAATCGAAGGTATCGAGATACTCTTCGTCAACATGTTCTCTCCCCGCCTCCAACAGGGTATAGCGGTCGCCGAGCCGGGCAGCCAGTTCCTGGAAGTCGATCTCGTCGGTGACGGCAAAGGAGGCAAAAGGGGCCTGTTTGATCATGTGTTGATCCGCATCAGGTTCGGTAGTTCGCGTTTATTTTGACATAATCCATCGAAAAATCACAGGTATAGATTTCCTCACAGCCGGCCCCGTCCTTCAGGTCGACGCACACGGCGAAATTCCTTTCCCTGAGGATCCGGGTGGCGGCGTTTTCCGCTTCCTTGCCGAGACTCTGGCCGTTCTTGACAATCAGCACATCGCCGAAGGCGATGTCCACCCGGTCGGGATTGAAGCGCACCCCGGAACGGCCCATGGCGGCGATAATCCGCCCCCAGTTGGCATCCTCGCCGAAGAAGGCGGTCTTGACCAGGCTCGAGTTGGCAATGGTCCTGGCCAGACGTTCGGCATCTTCATTCTCTTTGGCGCCGCAGACCCGGATGGTGATGGTCTTGGTCGCGCCCTCGCCATCGGCGACGATCTTCAAGGCAAGCTCCTTCAGCAGTTCCTCCAGGGCATCCTGGAAGAGCTGCCGGTCCTGCGGCGCATCCTCATCGATCCACGGGTTGCCGGCCTGGCCGTTGGCCATCACCAGGACCATGTCGTTGGTACTTGTATCGCCATCAATGGTAATCCGGTTGAAGGTCTTATCGACACTGCCGACCAGGGATGCATGCAGTTCGGTGAAACTGATCTGGGCGTCGGTCAGGACAAAGGCCAGCATGGTCGCCATATTCGGCATGATCATCCCGGCACCCTTGGCCATGCCGGCCATCCGCACCTCCTTGCCGCCCAGCATGAGGGTGCGGTAAACGGTCTTCGGCACGGTATCGGTGGTCATGATGGCCTGCGCCACCAGTTCGAAATTATTCGGCGACAGCCCCGCCGCCAGCTGCTCGACATGTTTCTCGAAGGCCGCCACATTGAGCTGCTCGCCAATCACTCCGGTCGAGGAAAGCTGGACCATGACATCCTGGATATTCAGGGCTCGGGCAACGAGAAGGCTGGTCTGCCGGGCGTTTTCCATGCCGGTCTCTCCGGTGCAGGCGTTTGCACAGCCGCTGTTGACGAGAATCGCCTGGGCCCGGCCCTGTTTCAGACGCTCGATGTCGATGAGGACCGGTGCGGCCTTGACCTGGTTGGTGGTGAACACCCCGGCGGTGACGGCCGGGGTGTCGCTGTAAATAAGACCGAGATCAAGCCTGTCTGCATACCTGATGCCGGCGGCCACTGCCGACGTCGAAAAACCTTTGACTACCATTGGACTATCCATTGAAAAAATTCATCTCCATGTTCAGCAGGTGCGGTCTCACGAGCCGCACATCGGTCTCTTAAGACCGGCTTCCCCCCTTTTGTCAAGCCGGAGGCTCTCCCCGCCCCGGATTGATGCACAATATTCATAATAATCTACCATCACTAGCCATGCCTATGCTAGTATAAAATAGGAGCATGGCCGGTTCCCCCGGATTGGACTTGCCGCAGCCGGCGACCGGGATGCCGGACATCCCCCTATAACACAGGCCCGATTCGGCGGCAGCCGGATCCGGTCGTCAGCACATATTCGCCGACACGATTTTTCATTCATGGCCCCCGAACAGGTACACTGGACCTTTCAACTCTTCTCGACGATTTTTCTCCTGGCCGACCTGACGCTGCGCATCGGCCTGTCGATCAGGGCCATCATGCGCAGACGTCCTTATCCGATCACCCTCGCCTGGCTGGTGGTCATCCTCCTCGTCCCCTTTGCCGGCAGTTTCGTCTATCTGCTGTTCGGCGAAAACCGCCTGTCGGACAAGCGGACAGCCCGGGTGCTGAGTTCCACCGCCCATTACCAGCACTGGCTGCAGACCCTGCGGGACCGGGCCCCGGTGCGATGGCGGGACCTCAACCCGGAATGCGGTCTCCTGCACCAGCAGGCCGAGGCCGTTGCCGGCATCCCGGCGCTCGACGGCAACCATCTCGAATTGATCGACAGACCGGAGGACATCCTCAGGGCCATTATCGGCGATATCGAGGGGGCCCGGTCAACCTGCCATCTGCAGTTTTATATCTGGGAATCGGGCGGCATGGTCGACGAGGTGATGGCCGCCCTGATCCGGGCGACAAAGAGGGGGGTCAGCTGCAGGCTGCTCATCGACGCTTTCGGCAGCCGGAAATTTCTCCGCAGCCGGGAGGCCAGGGAGATGAAGGAGGCGGGGATCAAGATCCAGGAATCCCTGCCGGGCGGCATCTTTACCGTCCTTTTTGCCAGACTGGACATCCGCAATCACCGGAAGCTGGTGGTCATCGACGGCAATATCGCCTATACCGGCAGCCAGAATATGGTCGACCCCAGGGTATTTAAACAGGAGGCGGGGGTCGGCAACTGGATCGACCTGATGGTGCGGCTCCGGGGACCGGTGGTCGAAAGCCTGGCCGGGACCTTTGTCAACGACTGGTTCCTCGATGCCGACCTCCGCCATTTTCGCCCGAAATCGGTGCGAGAGGACATCGATGAGGTCCGGCGTATAGCCGATATCCATCCCTCCGACCGGGTCGGCTCGATCGCCGTCCAGCTCGTCCCTTCCGGCCCCGGAATGACCCAGGGCGCCATCCACAGCCTGCTGCTGACCAGTATCTATACCGCTCGCAGGGAACTCGTCCTGACCACCCCCTATTTCATCCCCGACGAACCTCTGCTCGCCGCCCTGAAGGCGGCAGCCCAGCGGGGCGTCGATGTCCGTATCATCGTCCCCGCCAAAAACGACTGGCTGCTGGTGGACTATGCCAGCCGGGCCCACTTCGAGGAACTGGTCGGCGCCGGCGTCCGCATTC
Organism: Desulfobulbaceae bacterium; assembly: GCA_031389785.1. GTDB lineage: Bacteria > Desulfobacterota > Desulfobulbia > Desulfobulbales > Desulfocapsaceae > Desulfoprunum. Next base: position 20,390 of record JANMSX010000011.1, read on the forward strand.
TCCTCTTCACCGGAGGCCTCCTCCATTCCAAGACCATCACCGTCGATCGCGACTTCGCCCTGCTCGGCTCGGTGAACCTCGACATGCGCAGCTTCTGGCTCAACTTCGAGGCGACCCTGATTATCTATAACAGGGATTTTACCGGCGTCCTGCGCAACCTCCAGCAGAGCTATGAAGAACAATCCCTGCGGCTTGATCTCGTGACACTGTCACAACGTTCCCGGTTCGAACGCTTCAAGGAAAATCTCGCCCTGCTGATCGGGCCCTTGCTGTAAAGCGGCAAAAAGGACGGATCACCCCGTTGATCATCCGCTCATGAACGAGGTACAGGCCGGAGGGGCGGAGCCGCCTTGCGTCAGCGGTATCCTCCGGCCACCCCTTCCCCCCGCAGGTCATCCAGCATCCCTGCCAACAGGTCGACATGGCGGCGTTCCTCGGCAATGATGACAGCCAGCTGCCGTTTGGTCGCATCGTCGTCGACAATATCCCGCAGGAATTCATAAAAAAGGATGGTATCCTCTTCGAAGGCCTTTGCCTGGCTCACTATCTCGCCAAGATTTGTGGCGGTCTTAAGGTCTTCCAGGGCAAGCGAGAAGGTCTTCTCCCGGACCATCTCCTGAAGCAGGGCGCGCCCCATCGTCTCCAACTCCACCTGTTCGGGCGTGAGTGGGGACTCCGCCGTCATGGCCGCAAAAATACCGGCATGACGTCTCTCCTCTCCGGCCAGCCACCTGAATGCGGCGGCCAGTTCGTCATCGGTGGCCTCATGGCCGGCCTGCTCATAGACCTTCTCGCCGTTTCGTTCGATCTGGACGGCTATATCGCGGATATCGGCAATGGTAAACACAGGCTCCCCCTTTCTATCGATAGAATTATCGTACCGTAAGCAACCAGGCGTTCAGGCTGAAGTATAATTTGCCGCCGGCAATAAACATACAGCACCAGATTATCATTTTTTTTCCGAAATGGAAAATTTCGGCGGGATATATCCGCCGAGGATCAGACGGGGAAGAGGAACGGTTTTTCCGTTGTCTTCCCTGAGCAAAGCTGATAGTCTCCTGGAATCATGGAATTTACCCTTACCTGAGAAAGGCTCTTCCTGCTGTCGACCGAGACAGCAGCCCAGTGCCTGCAGCCTGCCAAGTCCCATCGCGCCATTATGAACATCCTCCTGCTTTCCGACATACACGGCAACTTTCCGGCCCTGACCGCTCTTGAGACCTTTTTTGCCGGCGAGCATTTCGACCATATCATCAACTGCGGCGATTCCCTGGTCTATGCCCCCTTTCCCTGCGAGACCCTGGACTGGCTCGAACGGCATCAGGCAATATCGATCCTCGGCAACACAGATAAAAAAATCATCCGTCTGCTGCGGGGCAAGACCCTGCGAAAACCCGCCAGTGAAGAAAAACGGATCATGTATACCTCGACCGCCGCCTCGCTGGATATCGCCGCCAGAAAGTACCTGCTCAACCTGCCGATTTCGCGCAGTCTGCGCCTTTCCCTGCCGGCAACGGCTGACGATACTTGCACCATCGGTATCTTCCACGGCAGCCCGGACGCACCGCATGAATTTCTCTTCGCCGACACCCCGGACGAGCGTTTTCTGGAGATTGCCGGTCATTGCGACTGCCAGGTGGTGGTCACCGGCCATTCCCACAGCCCCTACCACAAGATAATCGCCGGCATCCACTTCATCAATCCCGGTTCGGCGGGACGGATGTTCGACGGCGACCCGCGCCTCAGCTGCGCCGTCCTCCGGCTGGCCGCGGGAACGGTTGAAGTCGAGCACTTCCGTATCCCCTATGACATAGAGGCGGTTGTCCAGGCCCTGAGGGAATCCAGGCTTCCTGAGATCTATGGGCAGATGTACCGGGAGGGCAGAAAACTCAACTGAGCGTTTGCGCTTTCAGCTCTTTTTTTCTACTATAGGCGAAATTCCGGGCAACCCGGTCTCCTCGGCAGGTACGCTAACCATCGCCAACACAACTCAACCGCAAGGATACTGCAAGATGGCAAAAAAAGTGAAGAAGCAGGACAGCATCGCAACCGACGATGTCAGACTCGCCGAAGGAACCGCCTTCAAGAATATGTCTAACAGGAAAGGTGAAGACAAGGTCGCCGTCTGGGTCAGCAAGAGCCAGCTCAAGTATGAGAGCGAGTTGAAAAAGCTGCAGGTTGAATTAATGAAGCTGCAGCTCTCGATGAAGGAGAGCGGGGAGCGGATCCTGGCGATCTTCGAGGGCCGCGACGCGGCCGGAAAAGGGGGGACCATCAAGCGTTTCACCGAGCATCTCAATCCCCGCAACACCCGGGTGGTGGCACTTGCCAAGCCCAACGAGACAGAGATGACCCAATGGTATTTTCAGCGCTATATCGCCCACCTGCCGTCGGCAGGCGAGATCGTCCTGTTCGATCGCAGCTGGTACAACCGGGCCATGGTCGAACCGGTCATGGGTTTCTGCACCGCCGAGCAGAACAAGCGTTTTCTCAAGGATGTGCCGATGTTCGAAGAGATGCTGGTGAAGAACGGGATCAAATTCTTCAAATTCTATTTTTCTGTCTCCAAGCAGGTGCAGAAAGTGCGTTTTGAAAGCCGCAAGACCGATCTCCTGAAACAGTACAAACTCTCGCCGATCGACAACCTCGCCCAGAAATACTGGGACCAGTATTCCATCCGCAAGTTCCAGATGCTCTCGGAGACCAACCGCACCATCGCCCCCTGGACTATTGTCCGTTCCGATAACAAGAAACAGGCCCGCCTCAACTGCATGAAATTCGCCTTGAGCAATATGACGTACGAGAACAAGCTGCCGGACGATGAACTGCTGCCTGATCCGGAGATCATCATCTCAGGGATAGACGAACTCCATCACATGGAGGAAAACCTGATGCAGCCCAGGGAACTGCGCGGCTGATCCGGGCTTACAGCTACAAAAAAAGGGGCCGCTGCCGACAAATCCGGCGACGGCCCCCTGTTCATCCCAAAATACATCCACACTGTCATGCCGGCCTGGTGGCGCAGCACGGCCTTTGTCCAAAACGGCTGGTTCGCTATTTGAACCGTCCGCAGCACTTCTTGTATTTCTTTCCCGAACCGCAGGGGCAATCGGCGTTCCTGCCGATCTTGTCGCCTTCCCGCCGGACGGGCTGGTGAAGCCTGGCCTCCTCCTCGGCCGATCTCCTGTTCAGGAGCAATTCCTGTTCCTGCCGCCGCCTTCTCTCCTCTTCCAGGCGCTCGACCTCGGCCGGATCGACCACCCTGACCCGCATGAGATTGGCGACCGTCTGCATCTTGACCGTATGGATGACCGCGGTAAAGAGCTGGAAACCCTCCCGCTTGTATTCGTTCAGAGGGTTTTTCTGGCCGTAACCGCGCAGGCCGATACCCTCTTTCAGATGATCCATGGACAGGAGATGGTCCTTCCAGTGGTTGTCGACCATCTGCAGCAGCAAGAGTTTTTCAAGCTGCCGCTGGGTCTCCTCGCCGTTGCGTTCTTCCTGGGCCCGGTAGGTCTGCTGCGCCAGTTCCAGGGTTTTTTCCAGCAGCGTTTCGGCCTTCAGATCCCGGCGTTCATCCTCGGCCCAGCCGGAGGTGATATTGAAGAGCTCCACCAGGCGGTCGTCAAACATCTTCCAATCCCAGTTCTCCGAATCCATCCGGTCCTGGGCGACCTCGGCCACCACCTCTTCGACCAGTTCGGCGATCATATCCTGGATGACCCCGGCGATATTGTCGTCTTCAAGGACTTCCCGTCGCTGGCGATAGATGACCTCGCGCTGCTTGTTCATGACGTCATCATACTCGAGCAGGTGCTTCCTGATGTCGAAGTTGTGGCCCTCGACCTTGCGCTGGGCGTTCTCGATGGCCCGGGTGATCATGCTGTGCTCGATCGGCTCATCCTCTTCCATACCGAGCTTTTCCATGATCCCGGTAATCCGCCCGGAACCGAAGATCCGCAGCAGGTCGTCCTCCAACGAGAGATAGAAACGCGAGGAACCCGGGTCGCCCTGGCGGCCGGAACGGCCTCGCAACTGATTGTCGATACGCCGCGATTCATGGCGGGAGGTGCCGAGGATATGCAGGCCGCCGACCTCTCGCACCCCTTCGCCGAGCTTGATGTCGGTACCGCGACCGGCCATATTGGTGGCGATGGTCACCCGGCCGTACTGACCGGCCAGGGCGATGATCTCGGCCTCCCGGTCATGCTGCTTGGCGTTCAGGACCTCATGCTCGATTTTGTCTTTTTTCAGCATCGCCGAGATCTTCTCCGAGACGTCGATGGAGATGGTGCCGACCAGGACCGGCCGGCCGGCCTCGTGCAGCTGTTTGATCTCGCGGATCACCGCCCGGTATTTGGCCGCCTCGTTCTTGTAGATGACGTCGGCGTAATCGATGCGGATCATCGGCTGATTGGTGGGCATGACGACGACATCGAGGTTGTAGATTTTCTTGAACTCCGGGGCCTCGGTATCGGCCGTACCGGTCATGCCGGCCAACTTGTCGTACATCCTGAAATAGTTCTGGAAGGTAATCGAGGCCAGGGTCTGGTTCTCCTTCTCGATCTTCACCCTCTCTTTGGCCTCCAGGGCCTGATGCAGACCGTCGCTGTAGCGCCGCCCTTCCATGGTCCGGCCGGTGAACTCATCGACGATCACCACCTCGCCGTTGCTGACGATATAGTCGACGTCGCGCTGGAAGAGAACATGGGCCTTGAGGGCCTGGTTGAGGTGGTGCAGCTTCTCTATGCTGCCTGGATCATAGAGATTATCCACTTCAAGCAACTCCTCTCCGAGGGCTACGCCCTCTTCCGTCAGGGCGACCTGCCTGGCCTTCTCATCGACGGTGTAATGCTCATCCTTTTTAAAGCGGGGGATGATCCGGTCGACGTTCTTGTAGAGTTCGGTTGAGATGTCGGCGGGACCGGAGATGATCAAAGGGGTACGGGCTTCGTCGATGAGGATCGAGTCGACCTCGTCGACGATGGCGTAGTTGAAGCCCCGTTGACAGAAATCGCTCAGCTCGAACTTCATGTTGTCGCGCAGGTAGTCGAAACCGAACTCGTTGTTGGTGCCGTAGGTGACATCGGCGGCGTAGGCCGCACGGCGGGCCTCATCATCCATGGCATGGACGATCTTGCCGACGTTCATGCCGAGAAAGGTGTAGACCTTGCCCATCCATTCGGCGTCCCGGGCGGCCAGATAGTCGTTGACCGTGACCACATGCACGCCTTTTCCGGTCAGGCCGTTGAGATAGACGGGCAGGGTCGAGGTAAGGGTCTTGCCCTCACCGGTCTTCATCTCGGCGATCTTGCCCTGATGGAGAATGATGCCGCCGACCAGCTGCACATCATAGTGACGCTCGCCGAGGACCCTTTTGGCCGCCTCCCTGATCGTCGCAAAGGCCTCAGGCAGCAGATCGTCGAGCGGCTCCTCTTTGGCGAGCCGCTCGCGGAAGGCCACCGTCCTGGCGGCAAGGTCGGCATCTTCGAGGGAGAGTACCGTCGTTTCCAGTTCGTTGATCCGGTTCACCAGCGGCTGGATCTGTTTCAGGACCCTGTCATTCTTGCTGCCGAAAACCTTGGTGAGGAGTGTTCCAATCATAATATTCGTGGGGTTGGGAAGAAGTATGGACCTTCGCTAGCGATATCCGGCTGAAAGGTACCCCGCCCTCGGGCGAACCGGATTTCATTCACATATCTCATTCAAACATGCAGTTTTTTCACGTACATCAGGGCGTCTTCATCGCAATCCGGAAATTTATGGCAGTGGATGCAGTCACTCCAGATCTTGTGCGGCAGTTCCTTCTTGTCGATATCGTTGAAACCCAGCTTACGAAAGAACCCGGGCTGATAGGTCAGGGTGAAGACCCGTTCGATGCCGAATTTTTCGGCCTCGGCGAGACAGCTCCGCACCAGCTGCGAGCCGATGCCCCGGCCCTGGCTTTCGGCCCTGACCGCCAGAGAACGGACCTCGGCGAGATTCTCCCAGGTGATCTGCAGGGCGCAAACCCCGATAAGAGTTTTGTCATCGCCGGTAAAGACGTGAAAATCCCTGAGCTTGTCGTAGAGAGAGCTGATCGAGCGATTCAGCAGCAGACCATCTCCGGCGAAATCATTGATGAGGGTGTGTATATGCTTCACATCCTCCATGCGTGCGGTGCGAATCATCTGATAAGATAACAAATAGTTGAGTGTTTATCGGCGATCCCGCAGCCTCTCCGAAGATGATCTCGAGGTCGGCCGGGTGGCCTGGCAAGCCGGGATTCAATCCTGGTTCCGATCCTTCTGCAAGAGGGGGACGACGCCTTTCGGACCTGCCGCCGTCATCGATTTCTGCGGCGCAAGGGAAGGACGCAGCAGCGACTGGCCGGTCCAGACCCCAAGAACAAACATCCAGAGAAAAATGCAGATACAGATCACGGCAATGCCGGCGATCCCCCCCCAAGTCAATTCGAACCTGACCTTTCTGGCCTGTTTTTTTTCCTTTGCGGCCATCCCTACATTTTTTCCGGGGCGGTGAGCCCGACCATGCCCAGACCGTTTTTGAACACCACCAGCAGGGCCTCAACCAGACAGAGTCTGACCTGGCTCAGGGCTGTATCCTCGGTGATGACCTTATGTTTGTTATAGTAACTATGGAACTGGCCCGCAAGTTCCATAAGATAAAAAATAACCTTGTGCGGGGCCAATTCAAGGGCCGCGTTCTCGATCATGCCGGGAAATGCCGCCATGGTCCTGAGCAGCAGCAGTTCCTCCGGCTGCACCAGCAGAGCGGGGTCGACGGCCGCAAAGCCGACCCTGGTCACCCCTTTCTCCTGCGCCTGAGCGAGGATCGAGCAGAGCCGGGCATGGGCGTACTGGACATAATAGACGGGATTTTCCTGACTCTCCTTGGTGGCAAGATCGAGGTCGAAATCCAGCTGGCTGTCGGCCTTGCGCATCATGAAGAAAAACCGCACCACATCGACGCCGACCTCGTCGATCAGCTCGTCGACGGTGACGAAAGTCGCCTTGCGGGTCGACATCTTCACCTGCCGGCCTTCACGGGTCAGGGTGACGAACTGGTGCAGGACCACCGTCACCTTCGAATCGTCGTAGCCGAGCGCCCGCACGCCGGAGAGGACATCGGGGACAGTGGCGATATGGTCGGAACCGAAGATATCGATCAGCCAATCGAAATTGCGCCGGAATTTCTCACGGTGGTAGGCGATGTCCGGCAGCCGGTAGGTCGGTTCGCCGGTATTCTTGATGATCACCCGGTCCTTGTCCTGGCCGAAATCGGTTGTCCTGAACCAGACAGCTCCGTCCTTCTCGTAGACATGGCCCTTGGCCCGCAGTTCGGCGACCACCTCGTCGATCTTGCCGTCCTCGTAGAGGGAGCGTTCGTTGAAATAGTTGTCGAAACGGATCCCCATGCGGTCCAGGGTCGCCGAGATATCCTTGAAGATATGCTGTTCGGCCTTTTCCTTGAAGGGCGTGACATCGGCATGATCCTTCAGGGAGTCGCCGACCTCGTCGATCAGCGAGCGGGCGATATCGAGGATGTAGTCGCCCTGGTAGCCGTCCTCGGGGAAGGTGCTCGGCAGTCCGAGGAGTTCGAGATATCTGGCCCGAGTCGACTCGCCGAGGACCCGCATCTGGCGGCCGGCATCATTGTAGTAGTATTCACGGAAGACATCGTGGCCGGTCACATCGAGGAGGCGGGCGATGGCGTCGCCGAGGATGGCCTGCCGGCCGTGGCCGATGCTCAGCGGGCCGGTGGGGTTGGCGCTGACGAACTCCACCATCACCTTCCTGCCGCTGCCGATGGCGCTGTAGCCGAAGTCATCGCCGCGTTCGATGATCTGCGGCATCAAGCCCTGCCAGACCCCGGTCTTGACGAAGATATTGACGAAGCCCGGTCCGGCCACCTCCAGGCGATCGATGAGATCGCCCTCTCCGGCCAGCAATTCGACGATCTTTGCCGCGAGCTTGCGGGGGTTGCCTTTTTCGATGCCGGCCAGGACCAGGGCCATATTGGTTGAGAAATCACCCTGGCCTTCGTGTTTGGGCAGCTCCAGGGCATACCTTCCCTCGCCGGCCCCCGACCAGGCGCCTTCGGCGACACCCTGCCGAAAACAGCCGTCAAGGACGTTTTTCAATCGTGAACGGATCATGGATTCTACTCGATATATGTTCTGCTGTTGTTGTTGCCGAAAAGGCAGAGAACTTCGTAACTGATGGTGCCCATCCAAGCAGCAATCTCATCGGCCGTGATTACCTCATCGCACTGCCTGCCGAGAAGCACCGCCTCGTCGCCGGCAGTCACCCCGTCAATGCCGGTGACATCGACCATGCACAGGTTCATGCACACCCGCCCCCGGACCGGCGCCCGCTGCCCGCGGATAAGGACCTCGCCACGGTTCGACAGGTCGCGCAGGTAGCCGTCTTCATAGCCCGTCGGCAATACGGCCAGACGGGTCGGACGATCGGTGGTATAGGTATGCCCGTAGCTGATGCCGGTGCCGGCCGGCAGTTCCTTGACCTGAATGACCCTGGTGGCAAAGGACATCGCCGGCGCCAGTCGGCAGCCGGCCTGGCCTCCCTGCCCCTGGCCGCCGTCGGGGTAATAGCCGTACAGGGAGATCCCGGCCCGCACTATGTCGCAGGCCATCTCAGGAAAGTTCAGGGCCGCGCCGGAGTTGGCGATATGGCGGATGCCGGCGAATTTTCCGCCGAGACCGTCGATCACCTGTTGATAAAGGGCATAGACCTGCGGCGTGCTGGGCGCCTGCCGCTGGTCGGCCTCCGGAAAATGGGCCATGATCCCGGCCAGGAAGACCCCGGGGCATTGCTCGATTTTTGTCACGAATTGCGGCACTTCCTGCGGCAGCAGGCCGAGCCGGCCCATGCCGCAATCGATCTTGAGGTGGACCCCGATGTCCCGGCCGTATTGTCCCGCCGCCCGGGCAAGGGCACGAATATCCTGGTCCTGGAAGACAACGGGCGTCAGGTCGTAATGAACAAACAGTTCCGCCTCGTGCGGCTCGAAGCCGAGCATTACATAGATCGCCCCCTCAATCCCTGTCTGCCGCAGGGCCACCGCCTCGACCAGTTCGGCAACGCCGAAGGCCGGGCAGCCGCAGGCGGCAAAGGCGGCGGCGGCCTCAGGCATGCCATGGCCATAGGCATCGCCCTTGACCATGGCCATGACCTCGACCCGGGGACCGACCTTCTCCTTGATGCATCTGTAATTGTGCTGCAGAAGGCTGGCATCAATGCTGATCCGATTCCTCGATACCGCCGTCATCATGTCTTTTCCCGCCATCTCTCATCCATTTGTTTTCAGCCATGCGCGCCAGGCCTGCCGGCTCGACATCAAAAGAGCCCAGCCGACCGTGGCATAGAGCACCCCGAGCAGCACTATGGGCAGGGACGACTGGCGGAGCAGATAGCCCGTACCGATCATCGCCAGCACCAGCAGCCAGGTCCTGATCGAGTATACGGCACCGAGGCAGGTCCTGTCACCAAAGCACAGAATGCGATTTATGCTCTTTTTCGCAGTTTTGTCAAGGAGAAGCAGTGATTTGCCGCTGCCCAGCAGGATCGCCGGCAGAATAAGCCAGCCCTTGCCGGCGGCCTGCAGCCAGAGACCGCCCCGGGCCAGGAGAAAGAGACCGACCACGGTCCACAGCAGGGCGGCCAAAAGGAGATGCACCCGTTTATCGACCCCCGGTTTGAATCGTTTCAAGCCCCCGACCGTCACAAACACCACCCCCGGGAAAAAGAGAAGCCCATCCCCCTGGAGGAGATGGGCTTGATTTACAGCCTGGTGATCGCAGTGATTACATCTCGGTTACTATGATGGCATTCTCAGGGCAGACTTCGACACAGGTCTCGCAGCCGAGACACTCGTCCATTTCTACAGGGTCGGCCTTGCCGTCTACCATCTCGAATACCTGAGCGGGACATGCTGCAACACACTCCTCATCACCAACGCATTTATCTTTATCCACGACTACTTCAAACATGATACACCTCCATAAAGTGAGAATTAAAATAAGTATTTGTCATACTTAGTAAGCAGTCCAAACACCTTCACGAATACCTGTTTCGTGTATTCATCCAATATCTCACGGCCAGTTTTTTGTCAAGAAAAAATAACCCCGGAAAAATTATTGAAAATAATAACCTTCTGCAACATGCACCGAGTGATTTGGCCGACGGATGGTTTGAAACTTGTTGCCTGGGCATGGCATTTATGGTAGTGCAGGCACCAGACGGCAGGCTGACAGCTGTCGCTGCCACAAAGAGCAGGATCCCGAATTTCCATCCGACAACGATACGATATGAAAAAAAAAGCACCGGAAGAAAGAAAGAAGACCCTGAAGGCGGAAAAGCGCGAGCAGGCGATGATCGAAGGTATCCTCGAGGGCAGCCCCGACGCTATCGGGGTGGTGGTGGTCCGCCTGGAATGCGGTTGCCGGAAGATGGCGGCGGTAGCCAGGGATGGCGAACCGGCCTCGAAGGTCATCATATACCGGGACATGGCGGAGAGCATCTGCGACAAGTGCAAGGAAGACGACGGGGCCTTCGTTCGGGTCACCGAATCTTTTATCCACTGGGTCGATCCGCCCCCCGCCACGGATGAGCAGGAGGCCATCTACCGCAAGGTCCTCGGCACCACGCCGACCCACTGACCCACCGCTCTTCAGGAGGCGCCGTCACCCTCGTCACCCTCATGGCGGCGCTTTACTGTCTCAATTCCCTCTCTTCCACCTCCGGCAGCATGCCACCAGGGCCGGCGCCCACTCCGGCGTACCGTCGGCATGGACATGGGTGTAGAGGGCCAGCACGTTGTTCCGGCACAGGCCGTCCCGGCCGTTGACAAAACCCTTGCCCCGCCTCATCTTCAGCACCAGATTCTGCTCCTCGCCGGACCAGTCGAGAACGGTCGAATAGCGGAACTCATGGCCGCGCACCTCGACGCCGGGCGGATAGAAGGGATTGTCCCCCTCGCTGACAAAGATCGAATAACCATGGGCCTGGGGCTTTTTCGACATGCCGAACCGCACGGGAAAGACCCCGGCCAGGGGATATTCCCGGCTGTCGAGAACGATCGAATCGCCGAGATAGATCAGCCCGCCGCATTCGGCATAGATCGGCAGCCCCCTGTCCGCCGCCGCCCGTACCGACTCCCGGAAACTGCCGTTGGCCGCCAGTTCCCTGGCACTGGTCTCGGGAAAACCGCCGCCGATATAGAGACCATCCAATTCAGGCAGCCCGCTGTCCTGCAGGGCGTTGAGATAAACCAGTTCCGCCCCGGCCCGCTCAAGGGCCTCGAGGTTCTCCGAATAGTAGAACTGGAAGGCGGCATCCTGGAGGATGCCGATCCTGACATCCGGCACCGGCCGAGGATCGTCTTTCCGGTCGACCGCCAGAGCCGGGCCGAGCGGCTGCATCAGAGCGTCGATGCGGTCGAGGTCGAGGCCGGCGGTGACCGTCTCCACCAGAAAGGCCAGGGCATCCTCGCTGTCGCCGTATTCCTGGTGCGGAATCATGCCGAGATGGCGCATCGGAAAGATGTCGCGTTTCATGCGGGGGATCGAACCGAGGACCGGCACCCCGGTATAGCGTTCGACCGCCTCGGTGATCAGCAGGCGCTGCCGCTCAGTGGCGATCTGGTTGAGAATGACGCCTCGGACATCGATACGCTCGTCGAATTTCAGGCAGCCGAGGATCATCGCTGCCACGGTGCGGGTGGTTTTGGTGCAGTTGACCACCAGCAGGACCGGCAGGCCCAGGGAAATAGCCAGGTCGGCGGTGGAATAGCCGCCTTCGGCGGTTACCCCGTCATAGAGCCCGCGATTGCCCTCGAGAACCACCACATCGGCCTCACGGGCATGCAGCTGCAGGGAACGGTGCAGGGACTCGTCGCTCATCAGAAAGGGATCGAGGTTGTAGCAGCGGCGGCCGGCCGCCAGCTGCAGCCAGCCGGCATCGATATAGTCGGGGCCCTTCTTGAAGGGCACCACCACCCTGCCCTGGCGGGCGAAGGCTGCGGTCAGACCGACCGAGATCACGCTCTTTCCCGAGCCCCCGGCAAGTCCGGCCACCACAATTCCTCTGGCATTCATCGTTTGTCTTCGTCGAAATGGTTTATCTTACGGCCGGCGCTGCAGCGGCCGGCTCAGTGTTTCTCGCGGCCGTGCAGCCGCCAGGCCCTGCTGTACAGCTCGTTAAGCCGCGCCTCCAGCTGCAGGCGGTATTCCTCGATCCCCTCGTCCTTCAGGTCGGGCGGCACATAGAGAGGTTCGCCGTAGAGGAAATCGACCCGGGAAAAGGGTTTGGGGATGGCCGTCCGGTCCCAGGAGGAGATGGCGATATACCGGGAGGCCGACCAGGTCAGCGGCAGGATCGGCACGCCGGTACGCGAGGCCAGCAGGATGACACCAGGTTGGGCGATGCGGGGCGGTCCCTGCGAACCGTCGGCGACGATTGCCGAGTTACTGCCCGCCGCCGCCGCCCGCAGCAGGTCCTTCAAGGCCCGCATACCCCTGTTGTTGCGGGAGCCGCGCGCCGTCGAGAAGCCGAACTCCTCCGCCAGGCGGGCGATGTATTCGCCGTCCCGGCTGGCGCTGACCATCACCATCGCCGAATCCCGGCGCAGCTGGTAGAAGACGAAGAGCATGGTATAGTGCCAGAAGCTGGCGACGATGGCCTTGCCGGCACCCAGGGTGGCCAGACGGTGTTCTGCGCCATGCACCCTGATCCGGCAGGTGGCAAACCAGACCCGGGTCAGCCAGGCCACAAGCGGCGGCACCAGACGCAGCGAGATCCTGTAGAGCAGCCCGTCCTCTTTCATCCTATCTCAATCTCCAGCATGCGCAGCTTTCTGATCCGGTCCCTGAGCAGGGCCGCCTCTTCGAAGGCCAGCTCCTTGGCCGCCTCCTGCATCCTCTTCTCGAGCTTTTTGATGTCTTTTTCCAGTTCCCTGATGCTGCCATAACTGGGCAGGTCTTCCGCCGCCTGCAGCAGTTCGGTCACACGTTCGTCGGCCAGCTTGTAGCCGGAGGCCGCCAGGTGCTGCTGCATGCTGTCCTTGATCGCCGAGATGATGGTCTCCGGCACAATCCCATGCGCCTCATTATGCTCCTGCTGCAGCCGGCGCCGGCGTACGGTCTCGTCGATGGTCACCCGCATCGAGCCGGTGATCTCGTCGGCATACATGATCACCATGCCGTTGGCGTTGCGGGCGGCCCGGCCGCAGGTCTGGATCAGGGAACGTTCCGAACGCAGAAAACCCTCCTTGTCGGCATCGAGGATGGCGACCAGCGAGACCTCCGGGATATCGAGACCCTCGCGCAGCAGGTTGATGCCGACCAGGACATTGAATTCGCCCTGGCGCAGGTCGCGGATCACCTCGATCCGTTCCAGGGTCTTGATGTCGGAGTGCAGGTAGCGCACCTTGACCCCGAGCTTGTCATAGTAATCGGTGAGGTCCTCGGCCATCCTCTTGGTCAGGGTGGTCACCAGGACCGCCTCGTTGCGGGCGGTGCGGAGGCGGATCTCCTCGAGCAGGTCGTCGACCTGATTGCCGGCCGGGCGCACCTCGATGCGCGGGTCGAGGAGGCCGGTGGGCCGGATCAGCTGTTCCACCACCCGGCCCTGGGCCTGGGCCAGTTCATAGGGGCCGGGGGTGGCCGAGACATAGATCACCTGGTTGATCCGGGCGGCGAATTCGTCGAAACGCAGGGGCCGGTTGTCCAGCGCCGAGGGCAGGCGGAAACCGAAGTTGACCAGGGTGGTCTTGCGTGACCGGTCGCCGTTGTACATGCCGTTGAGCTGGCCGATGCCGATATGGCTCTCGTCGATGAACAGCAGGTAATCCTCGGGAAAATAGTCGAGCAGGTTGGGAGGCGGCGCCCCTTCCGGTTTGCCGGTGAGGTGGCGGCTGTAGTTCTCGATGCCGTTGCAGTAGCCGAGTTCCTGGATCATCTCGAGATCGAACATGGTCCGCTGCTCCAACCGCTGGGCCTCGACCAGCCGGTTTTCCCGGTAGAAATAGTCGAGCCGTTCCTTCAGTTCCTCCTTGATGGTGGCGGTGGCGACCTGCAGGCGGTCCTTCGAGGTGACGAAGTGGCTGCCGGGGAAGACGGTGTATTCCTCCATTTCCTCGAGGACCACGCCGCGCAGCGGGTCGATCAGCAGGATCTTCTCGACGGTATCGCCGAAGAATTCCAGGCGCAGGGCCCGCTCCTCCTCGTGCACCGGGAAGATGTCGACGACATCGCCCCGTACCCGGAAAGTGCCGCGATGAAAGGACATGTCATTGCGCTCGTAGAGCATGAAGGAGAGCCGCCGCTGCACCTCCTCCAGCGGGTAGTCCTCGCCGGCCCGCACCATCAGATGCATGTTCTTGTATTCATCCGGGGACCCGAGGCCGTAGATGCAGGACACCGAGGCGACGATCAGGACGTCCCGGCGCAGCAGCAGCGAGCGGGTCGCCGAATGGCGCATCTTGTCGATCGCGTCGTTGATCGCCGAATCCTTTTCGATATAGGTGTCCGACTGCGGGATATAGGCCTCCGGCTGATAGTAATCGTAGTAGGAGACAAAATACTCGACGGCGTTATGGGGAAAGAGTTCCCTGAACTCACCGAACAGCTGGGCCGCCAGGGTCTTGTTGGGGGCGATGACCAGGGTCGGTCGCTGCACCTGCGCCACCACGCTGGCCATCGTGAAGGTCTTGCCGGAACCGGTGACGCCCAGCAGCACCTGGCTCTGCTCGCCGCGCTCCACGCCCTGCACCAGTTGTTCAATGGCAAGCGGCTGATCGCCGGCGGCGGAAAATTTGGTGACGAGTTCGAAGGGTTGGTTCATGGTATCCGGAGCTTGAGGAGACATCGAGGCAAATCCTGGCATCTTACCAGAAGTCGCCCAGTATTGCCACTGCCCCGCAGGTAATAATGCCGGGAGAGGTTCTGTCGCGAGGCCGGACGTCCGGCTGACCGGAAACCGGCAGGGTTGCAGGGCGCCCTCTGCGATTGCTGCAATTATCCGCATTGCTCTCTGCACGGCACAGTGTATACTTTAACGCTGTTGATCTCCCCTTCGAGAGGATCCTTTTTGAAACAATCACTCCATCGGAAAACTATGCCGACAATTCCCCTTTCCCCTTCGCCTTGCAGACGGTCAATGATTTCCCGGGCGCTGATCCTTGCTGTCCTGAGCCTCGCCCTGCTCCTGCCGCCCGGCCTTTCGCTGGCAGCCCGGGAGCCCGATCGGTTTTTCATGATGGGCAACGGCAGGCTCCACCTGAAAAATCTCCGCAACGACAGGGAGGCCCGGGTCGATCTGCGCAAGCGGGACGGTTCGCTCAACGACGCGGCCTTTACCGAGGTTGACCGGGTCTTCGGCTTCCCGATCGGGGAAAAGGGCGAGCATATCTCGCCCCGCCTCCTCTTCATGCTCAGCTATTTCGCCGATCTCGCCGCACCCGGCAAGGCGATCAATATCGAGTCGGCCTACCGCAGTCCGGAATATAACGACAAGATCCGCAAAAAAGGCGCCAATGCCGCCAGAACCAGCACCCACATGGACGGCATGGCCCTCGACTTCTGGCTGGAAGGCGTCGACGGCAAGGATCTCTGGCAGACGATCAGGGAACGGGACTGCTGCGGGGTCGGTCACTACGGCGGCAAGATCATCCACCTCGACGCGGCCCGGCCGCGTTTCTGGGAGGCGATGACCTCGGGGACGAAGACCGCTGAGCCGGATTACAACCGCCATCTCTACCTTTCAAGCGAGTATGATCGCTACAGACCGGGCGAGGCCGTGCGCCTTTCACTCTCCGGCATCAGCACCTTCGGCTTCGGCGTCAGGGCCGCGGTTGAGCTGTACGGCCCAGCCGATTCAGGGAAAGCAGTCGCTCAGGCGCGGATCGACGGCAAAGACCGAACCACCTGCATTCCGATCGCCGACCGCAAGGCAGCCCGGTTTCTCTCCGTCGCAGTACCGCCTGGACTTTCGGCCGGACGTTACCGGGCAAAACTTGACTTCTGCGATAAGCCCTTCAGCCAGATGCCCGCCGCGGTTTTCTCCAATGAGATAGAGGTGCTCACACCGGCTGGCGATTGAGACGGCCGCTGCCGAATTTTTCACGCCGATCTTCCCGCCCGTTCGAAGAAGCCGATCCGCCCGGACCCGGTCTCAATCAGCCTCTCCTG
>JANMSX010000021.1:0-12438 GCA_031389785.1 Desulfobulbaceae bacterium
CGACCTGCTGCCGCTGCTGGGTCTCCTGCACCTGCTGGCGTCGGGCTCCTTCCTGCTGCTGCTTCCGCACCTCCTGTTCCTGGCGACGCTGGGTCTCGACCTGCTGCCGCTGCTGGGTCTCCTGCACCTGCTGGCGTCGGGTTCCTTCCTGCTGCTGCCGCCGAACATCCTGTTCCTGGCGAGGCTGGTTTTCCACCTGATGCCGCTGCTGGGTCTCCTGCTTCTGCAGACGTTGGCTTTCTACCTGCTGCTGGCGCCGAATCTGTTGTTCGTTTTGCCCCTGGCTTTCATCCTGCCGCCGAACCTGGCCTTGCCGACCTGAACGCTGTTCAGTTTCCTGATTTCCTTTTTCCCTTGGCGATCGGATCCGCGGTTCGGCATCCACCTTCTCAGGTCTTTGCACTCTTTGCCGCTCTCCCTGTTGCCGCTCTGCTTGAATCTCTTCCTTCACTTTTTCCGCCGCCTGCCGCCGTTGCTCCTGGCTCTCCCGGACATCTCTCGCCGGACGGCGCTGCGGCCCCTGGTCTTGCCGTCCCTGGACTTCTTCCCGTCCCTGGACTTCTTCATACTGCTGACGGCGGATCTGTGGTTCCCGGCCACGCTGATTATCTTCCGCCTTCGGGTCCTGGTCCGGTCGACGAATCACCTGTTCCGGTCCCTCACCGCGGGACTCTCTCGGTGATCGGATCCGCCGCTGCCCTTCCTGGTTGACGGATTCACGGGCCCGCTCGAGCTTTTCCTGGTCAACCCGCCGGCCTCGCTGCCCCTTGTCGGAGGAAATCTGCCGCTCCCGCGCCCTGGGCTTGATCTCTTTTTTCTGCAAGGAAAGGGTGTCGATGGGTCGACTGACCTGGCTGGCATCGACGAGTTTGGTGGTCAGCATCGGCCTGCGCACCTCTCTCTCCTGCAGAGGTTCCGACCGGACATCGAAGCGCGTCAAGTCCCGTTCAATGCGGTCCCGGTTGATGCGACCGGATTTCCTGCTCGATCCCCGATTGTCGCTGATCCTGTTTATGACCGTAGCGTGCGGTTTCCGGGATACCCTTTCGTCATTATAGGCAAATCGGCGCTTATCGGTATCGAAGTTGTTGATGACCGTATTGTTGATTACCGTTACCGGTTGGTACGTATTGATGATGATATCCCTGCCGACATTGCGCCGCACATGCGGGGTGTAGCGGGACCCCCTGTAGAAATAGTCCCGATCAATAATGACTGCCTCATCGAGATAGCGATAACGAAAATCGGTGATGTTGATGACCGTGGTGTAATCGACGACTACGGTGCGATGCCCCCACGGCCGGTACCCGTAGTAATCTTCGTACGGCGCAAGCGGCACCCAGCCTATGGAAGGACCGCTGTGGATCCAACCGACCCGTCCCGGGTACCAGCCTAAGCCGATGAAGAATTCAGGGGTGTCAGGGGTATAATGCGCGACCGGAGGCATCCAGTACCAGGCGCTAGCGGATTCAAGATAGATCCACGATCCGTAATGATGGGTGACGTATCCGAACGACTCATCGGGAATCCAGCAGTTGTCGCCGTAATAGACGGTCCAACGGCCGGTCGTAAAAGGCCTCCACTCCCTGTTGACCCGGGTTGGCCGCCACATTTGGACATATTCGCCCTCATAGTGGACGCGCTCCCACTCGCCGTTCTCTTCAAGGACATAGGCTTCATCGCGAATCGGTTCAGGCAGGTATTGCGCTGAATTTTCACTGCGCTGCAGGCGCTGCAGCCAGACATAATCACGTTTGCCATTCCAGTCGTCCCAGACCGAATCGACCGCGCCATTGCCATTGGCGACATCGTTCGCGTCGGCGATAATCGATGAAGAACCTTCCAGTATCTGGTATCTGATTTTGGAACCTTCGTGGACGAAGTCGACGTTGCCGCGGACGGCAATGACCTCTATGGACTCATCGCCGACGTAGAGGTCAAAAATCGTGCCGCCCGGTGCAACTACATAGCCGAAAGGTGTAGTCGCCTTGATGACGACGTCATCGCTATTGTTGTACAGACGGGCAAGTCCGGAGGCCACGTCCACGGTTGTTGCGTCCGGATAGAGGTCGATTAGTTGAATCTGGGTGTTTTCTCCCACCCGTATCCAGGTCCTGTTCGGCATGATGAACTCGGCCTTGCCATCGACACCCGAATACAGCGCATCCTCCAGGCCGAAGGGTGAATCCCTGACCGTGATGACCCAATCCTTATCTTCCTCTATGTAGCGCAAGAGCTTTCCTTCGACGTGAGCGATCCGCCCGACCAGGATTTCCTCCCGCTTGTCCGAGGCTGCATCCGAAGTACCGGTGGACAGTACCCCGAAGGCGGAAAATAACAGCACCAGGCTCAGATATCGTAAAGCAATTCCCATGGTCCTCTCCTTAATTGACAATAGTGGTCCCGCATCAGGCAGGGTAACCTGCCGACTGTGATGTACGATAAGGGTTTTTATCGATATTTCAACTGCCGTCATTGATTATCCGAAGCATACGAACCCTGTAAAGATACCAGCAGGTTGACTGAAGGAAAAATCATCCGGAAAAAAATTGCCTTTATCTTTGCAACCTGCACAAAACCCATCTGCAATGTCGCCGGGGCCGGTCGGGATCAAGGGTGAGAAATCCGGACTAGAGCTTGGCACCGCAGTATTTACAATGCGTCGCATCACTATCATGCCCTTCGGCGCTGCATTCCGGGCAGCTGTTTGTCGACACGACTCTTTTGGCGGAGTTGGAGATTTCCATGGTGACAATGCCGGTCGGCACCGCAATTATGCCGTAGCCGAGCAGCATCACCAGCGAGGCGAAAGCCTTGCCGACAGGTGTAGCGGCGACAGGTCGCCGTAGCCGACGGTCGTCAGGGTGACGATGGCCCAGTAAATGCTCGTCGGGATGTCGGTGAAACCGTTCTCCTCGCCTTCGATAATATACATGCTCGAGCCGAGGATGATGACCAGGGTCATTACCGCCACAATAAACACGCTGATTTTCCGGCGGCTGGCCCGCAGGGCGGTCACCAGGATATTGGCATCGTTGACGTAGGAGGCGAGCTTGAAGACCCTGAAGACGCGGAGCAGGCGGAGGACCCTGATGGTCAACAGATGTTGGCTGCCCGGGACGACCAGGCTCAGGTAGCTGGGGAGGATGGCCAGCAGGTCGACGATGCCGAAAAAACTCAAGGCGTATCGTGTCGGTCGCCTGACGCTGATCATCCTGAGGATGTATTCGACGGTGAAGAGGACGGTGAAGAACCATTCGATTGCCGACAGGATGTCGCCGTATTCCCCCCGGATGCCTTTGACGCTGTCAAGCATGACAGTGAGCACGCTGAGGATGATGCTCCACATCAGGACAATATCGAAGGCCCTGCCGGCGGGCGTCTCCGCTTCGAATATCACTTCATGCAGAACGGTGCGCCAACGGGAGTCAGGCCGTTCAATGGAGGGGGACCTGGTCTTCATCTGTCCTATGTTCGCGAAACGGGTCGCCGGGCCGGATTGCCCCTGGTTTCCAGCTGCAGCCCGATCCGCTCGTGGTCTGCCGGATGAAACTTTCTGCGGCGAAATGCAGCTGTGATCGATGAAACCTTAGCCGAAGAACGGCGAATGGACAACAAGCAAGAACGGCGCTGTCAGGATGTTCTGCCATCGTCGGTTGGTCTCCAGGTAGCAATTCCAGCCGTTTCGGCCTATCTTTTCCTGCCAAGCAGAGCCTGTTCGTACACCTGCTCCACCTTTGCGAAGACCTGCGGCCAGGTAAAGCCTGCGGTCACCCGCCCGACCAACTCCATATCTGGCTGCCGGTGCTCCTCGACCTCCACGATGCCGGCCCGCAAGGCCGCAACCAGCAGGTCTTCGAGATATGGCAGGTCCTTGTCGTAGGGGACGTCGACCGTCTCGAGTTCAGGGATATCCAGCAGGTGGATCATCCTGCCCGGAGACTCTCCCAATATCTCGCGGATCCCCGGCAGCAACGTGGCGATCAGCCGGCAGCCCGAGGCCAGGGCCTCCATCAGGACAAGGGGGAGGCCTTCGGAGAACGACGGCAGAACAAAGATATGGGCCTTTCTCATCAGGGCGGCAAGCCGGGCATGCTCCAGAGGGCCGTGCAGGACCACCCGGCCCCCCAACTCGGCTGCCAGATCCAGGCACTGCTGCTTTTCGCTGCCGCTGCCCTCGCCGACCAGGTGAAAAACCCAGGGATGGTCGACAAGGCGCCGCAAGGCCTGCAGCAGCCATGGCACCCCCTTTGATCTGCTCAGTTTACCGGCATAGAGTATCTCAATCGGTCCCGAAACAGCCTTCCCCGTGTGGCAAAAGAGCGCGTCATCGTATCCCCCGCCAACCACCTCGACCTGTCCCGGGTCAATGCCGTGAATATCGCAGATCTCCTGTTTCTGGAATCTGCTCAAGGCCATGATCCTGTCAAGTTTCCGCAGTTTTGGGCTCAGGGTCCGGCCAAGCCCGCCGCACAGCGAGTACTGCCGCAGGCAGGTGCTGTGGCAGGTTGTCACCAGAGGCAGACCGGGGATGCATTCGCGGGCAACGGCTGAGGCGATCCAGAGGTGATGGCTGTGCAGGATGTCGGGATGAAACAGCCGTACTGCCTCCCCGACGGCTGTTTCAAAGGCCTTTGCATAAAGGGCGAGCTGCTGCTCCGACAGTTCCGAGAAAACGCTGCTGCGATACGGCATGACATCACTCATGCCGGGTACGGGAAAGTCGAGATCCGGGCCGTCAAACCGGATATACCTGCAGTTGCAGTCGTTTAGGACGGATGCATTCAGCCTGAAATCCCCCTGGATCCCGGCGACAAGAAAGTTCTCATGCCCCCTTCCGGCCGCGCACCGCACGAGGGCCTGAAGATATTTGCCGCTGCCGGTGAAATTCGGGATCTGGCTGAGGATATGGAGGATTCTCATGGTCTGCACAGTATATCGACAACGTGGTCGTCATTCATCTTCTGCTGTAAAACGCCCCTTTCCTCGCAACACCAACTGCAAACTCGCGGCAACACTGCTTCAACAAGATAGCACCCTCTCTCCTCTGCAGCATGGATTGACCTTCCATCATCGTTTTCCAATAATTTATCTATCCAAATGTTTTTATTCAATGTTATTTATCAGTACAGGACAGCTGGATTTTTATACTACCCTGGCATCGCCTTTGCAGTCTCCACGTCAAACCCATTTCTCCGAATACAGGGAAGGTCCTGAAAGAGTAATTAAGGATGCCTTATGAAAAAAGAAACCACAATAGACAATAAAAACAAAAGGAGGAGGACATATCCATCTTTTGCGGCGTACCTGGCAGTAACACTGTAATCGTCCTGGCCTGTGCCCGGATATAAACGTTTTTAAATCAAGGAGAGAAATTGCAATGGAAGACAAAGGCATTTTCGGCAAACTTCTGGCGATCGCCCCAGGCCTGGCCGTCATGGTCGGCACGTTGTACGTGCTGCGAATGTATGTGGAGCCCTGGATGAACGAGGCCGTTGTGTTCGGCACCAAAGGCTGGCTCGTGAAGGTCATGAGCCTTAACTACATCCTGCTCTCAATCCTCACCGGCATGTTCTATCGCAACGTCCTGTTCGCCGGCAAGATACCCGGCTGGGCTGAGGAAGGATTCCGTACCACCAGGTTGTTCATCAAGATCGGCGTTATCATGCTCGGCTCTCTGTACACCTTCGACAAGCTGTTCAAGGTCGGCGGCATTGCCATCGCCCTGATCGTGTCCTTCGTGTTCGGCACCGCCATCTTTATCCTGTGGCTGGGTAAACGTCTTGGCGCCGACCGCTCCGTTACCGCGGTCATGGCCGCCGCCTGCGGTGTTTGCGGCGTCTCAGCCTCTGTCGCCACCGCCCCCGGAGTGCGCGCAAAACCTGTGGATCTGGCGCTCTCCATCGCCACCATCCTCGGCTTTGGTATCGCCAGCATGTTTGTGAGCCCCTATATCGGCAAACTGCTCTCCTTGTCAGATTACCAATTCGGCGCCTGGGTCGGCACCGGCATCCTCAACTCCGGTCAGGTGCTTGCCACCTGCCTCGCCTTCAACCCGAACTTTGCCCCCGGCACCGCCGTGGCCTACGGCGAAATCTGGAACGTCGTGCGGGTCATCAGCATCCCCTTCGTGGTGTTCTTCATCACCGCCTGGTACTGGAAGGGTGAGGCCGACTCCGAGCAGGTGAGCCTCGGCTCCATCCTCGCTTCCAAATTCCCCATTTTTGTAATCGGTTTTGTTGGTATGACCGCGCTTTCCTCGCTGCATGTTCTCGGAGCCGAAGGCTCGGAAACCCTGCACCTGATGCGTCAGGTCATGGCCTGGATCTTTGGTATCGGCCTGGTTGGGCTTGGGGCTTATATCGATGTACGTGAGATCAAGGCCGCCGGCGGAACGCCTCTGCGTATCGGCGTCATCGCAGGTTTTATAAAATATGTCCTCGCCCTGATCATCATTCTGACATTCATCCCGAAGGAAGGCGCCTTCTAAGGCCATCAAGAATAGGAGAACATTCATGTCCGACAAAAAGAAATCCCTGACAGTATTCAAAACCGACAGGCACGAGGACCTGGCTGCCATCTTCGCCTCCGCCCTAGTCGTGGTTTTCGTCCTCACCTACATGGCCTTCATTGTGCCTTCGGTGAGCATCAAACCTCCGCAGGATGGCAAGTTGATGGATATCTACGTCAATGAAGGAAGCCTCGTGAAAACGGGTGATAAGCTGTATTCCCTTGAGGTGGTCAAGAAAAAGTGGGTCAATAACGTAATGGAAGAGAAGACTGCCGTGCAGGAGTTCACCTCCAAGGCCAACGGGAAGGTGCTCAAGGTCTCCGGTACACCGGGTACGGAAGTGAAAAAGGGCAAGGGGACGATCATCGAGCTCGCCCACCAGAAGGGGACCCTTCCCTGATGAAGATCCTTCTCGCTCTCGATGACAATCCCCGTGCCGTGGAACAGGCCCTGCGCCTGGCCCGCGAAAGGGGGTCAACGCTCAACGCCCTGTTTGTCATTGACGCCACCTGGGAAATGTTCACCGGACACGACTGGCTTTCCGGCTGCAGTTCCAGGATCGGTTTTCTGGACTACATGCTGTCACAGGAAGAAGAGGCCGCGGTAACTGCAACCAAGCTCTACCAGGAGCAGATTGCCGACATCCCCGGCGAACTTCTCACCGTGACCGGCGATGTGGTCGAGGAGATCCGCAAGGAAGCGCGCAACGGCTACGACCTGCTGGTCATGTCCAACCCGTTTACGCGTGGCCTGGAAGTCATGCGTAATGCAGTGGCAAAGGTGACGAAAAAGCCGCCCTGCGACGTGATGCTGGTCATGCCCGGCCTGAAGAAGTAATTGCCAGCGGAGAGAATTCAGCTGGACAGCAGGCATCACCGCTGTCCAGAAAAAATAAAATGGAGCAGGCCCCCGGGCCTGCTCCATTTTATTTTCAGGCAAATCAGGTTTATTGTGGCATTCACCTCCACTCCGGCCCGGCACCCCCTCCTTCATCAGCAAAATATCTTGCTAAATGATAGACAAAGACTACCTTTGAATACCAGGAAACAGATATTGACCACAGACCTGCCCTTCACTGAACATCTTCCAGACATCTTCATGATCGCATGACACCCGACTACGGCACGCCCCCCCAGAGCAGAAAGAAATATACCGGTTTCCAGACCCGCTTTCTCTTCGTCCTTGCGGCGATCCTCATCATCTTTTCAGGGATTACCGTGTCCATCATCTATCACCACGAAATGAAGAACCTGGAAGAAAACGCCTTCGAAAAGACCGAACTGATCATGAAATCCATCGAGGCGAACCGGGATTATGTCCAGGATGTTCTCCGCCCGACCATGTATCGCGAACTCGGAGACAAGAGATTCATCCTGGCAGCCATGTCCTCATCCTATATCAGCAGGATGATCATGGAAAACTTCAACAAGAAATCCCACGGCTTCATCTATCGCCGGGTGGCGACGAATGCCAAAAATCCCGAGTATGAGGCCAATCCGCTTGAAGCAGATATGATCAAGCGTTTCCGCAAAGACCCGCAGATGGCAGAGTGGCAGGGTATCATCGAACTGGAATCGAGAAAATATTTCATGCGATTTCAGCCTGTCGTATTCAAAGAGTCCTGCCTGGCCTGTCATGGCCGGCCGGAGGATGCCCCCGAGGAAGTTACAAATCTCTACGGCAAAACCAGGGGGTATTTCCACGAGGCCGACAAGATTTCCGGAGTCATCGGCGTCGGCATGCCCATCGATCTCAATCTCGAACGGATCAAAAAATTCGCCATCGCCCTGTTTGCCGGGGTGGTGCCGTCGATCTTCATTGTCTTCGTCATCATCAGCACCTTCTTCAATCGCTATATCGCCGGGAACCTCAGGACTATCCTCAGCTTTTTCCGCACCAACATCAAGGATGACGAAGGCCGGAGCATATTTGAAAACTCCCAGGCAATGGATGAGATCGATGAATTGACCGCCACCGCCAGGACAATCGCCGAACATATCCACCTCAGTCAGAACACCCTGGAGAAATATGCCGATGAGATCCTGAAGAGCAAGAATCTGCTGCAGTCAGTCTTCGACGGTATCACCGACCCTGTGGTCCTGATGGATCGTAAGGGAAAGATCAAGGTTGTCAACAAGGCCTTTCGCCAGCGCTATAACCTGTCGATGGACCAGATCATCGACCGGCGGCCGAGTGAATTCCTGAACAGGGACTGCTGCCCGCTGGCATGCTGCGAGGATATCTTTGTCTCTCTCCCCAATCACCCGATTAGCCGGGAAATCCAGATGGCCGGCGGGGAGATCTTCCTCATCTACTTCTACCCGATCCGGGTTGATGGCCGGGAGACCGAAAGCGTTGTCTGTTATGTCAAGGACATCACCGAGCAGAAAAAAATGGAGACGAAGATCCAGCATACCGAAAAGATCGCTTCCATCGGTCAGTTGGCGGCCGGGATCGCCCACGAGATCAATAACCCGCTGGGTGTCATTCTTTGCCATCTGGATCTCATCAAAGACGACCCGACCCTCTCGCCAGAGGTCCGGGCCGACCTGGAGACCATCGAAAAGCATGCGGGAAACTGCCGCACCATCATCTCCGATCTACTGAAATTCGCCCACCAGCACGCCTCGGTCAAGGAACCGATTTCCGTCAATGCCCTTATCGAGGAAGTGACATTTATGGTCGGCGGCCAGTTCCGCAAGCAGCAGATCGATATTATGCTCCATCTCGACCAGGAAATCCCGGTGGTGACCGTCGACGCCGATAAGATGAAACAGGTGCTCTTGAATATGCTGCTCAACAGCGCCCAGGCCATCGGCAAAAACGGCACGATCAACCTTTTAAGCAGCTATAACACCGACAGCCGCATGGTCCAGATCGTTGTCGAAGACAGCGGCCCGGGTATTCCCGCCGATATCCTTGATAAAATATTCGACCCGTTCTTCACTACCAAACCTCCCGGCAAAGGCACGGGACTTGGTCTTTCGATAAGCTACGGGATCATCCAGGACCACAACGGAGATATCACCGCGGAAAGCCTGCCGGGAAAACCGACGCGATTTGTCATTTCCCTGCCGGCACAAGGAGAACAGTCATGAATAAGAATCGGCTTGTAATCGTCGATGACGAAACCGATATGCGCAACGGCCTGCAGCGGCTTCTAAGCCGCGAATTCCCGGGGCTGCAGATCGTTACCCTGCCTGATGCCGAACAGGCCATCGCCTATTTCGAAAAGGATACCGCCGATCTCGCCCTGCTTGACATCATGATGCCGAGGATGAACGGCCTGGATCTTCTCAGGCATCTGATGGCAAAGGACCCATGGCTCACCGCCGTGATGATGACCGGCTTCGGTTCGATCGCCACGGCGGTCGAGGCGATCAAACTGGGCGCCTATGACTTTATCACCAAGCCGTTTGACAAGGAGCTCATCTACCGGACCCTCAGCAAGGCGATTGAGCGCAGCAGGCTGCTCAGGGAGAATTACACCCTCAAGGAGCAGGTCTGCGACAACACCAAAAACAGTGAACTGATCGGCCAATCGCCGGCCTTTCTGCGTTTCCAGAAGAACCTGGAGACGATCGCCAGGTCGAACTACACAATTCTCGTCAGAGGCGAGTCAGGGACGGGCAAGGAATTGACGGCCCGGGCGATACACCGGCTCAGCGAGCGGAGGGCCAAACCCCTGATCATGGTCAACTGCCCCGCCATACCGGAGCACCTGCTCGAATCGGAACTATTCGGCTATACCCGCGGCGCCTTCACCAACGCCAACCAGGACCAGGAAGGCCTTTTTACCGCGGCCAACGGCGGCACCCTCTGCCTGGACGAGGTCGGGGACATCCCCTTTGCCATCCAGAGCAAACTGCTCCGGGTCCTGCAGGAGGGGGAGATCAAACCTCTCGGCTCGACCAGGACCATCAACATCGATGTGCGGATCATTGCCCTGACAAATCTCAACCTGGAAAAGATGATCGCCGACAGGTTGTTCAGGGAAGACCTTTTCTACCGGCTCAACGTCGTCACCCTGACCACCCCTTCCTTGAAGGATATGGCCGAGGACATCCCTCTGCTCGTCGCACATTTCGCCAAAAAAGTGTGCTGCGAACTCAATCTCCCCCTCAAACGCTTTGACCAGTGGGCGATCAGCGCCTTGATGAATCGCCCCTGGCCCGGAAATGTCAGGGAACTGCAGAATGTGGTGCGAAGGGCGGTGATGTTCTCCGCCAAGGATATCATCAGTCTGGAAGACCTCAATTTCATGGAGAATCCACCGCGTCTGGTTCCTGACCAGGCAAACTATGAGGATTTTGATATAAACGGCAGATTCGAGGCCTACAAGGAGGCGAAAGACCGCGCCATTGATGATTTTACGCAAAAATATATCACTGCTCTGCTGAAAAAAACCCGGGGAAACGTCTCCCAGGGGGCCGAGCTCTCGGGAATATCCAGGGTTTCCCTGCAAAAGATCCTGAAACGTCATGAAATTGACGGCGCTGAATACCGATAGCCCCCTACTTCTGCCATTGTGCCGGAATCTTGTGATCCATTGCCGAAACGAAACCGGCGATGGAGGTAAGGTGTGTTCTCATGTCCACCGACAGGACCGTCACCTGGAGAACTGTTTCAGACGCTCCCATTCGGCTTGACCTGCCGCCTTACCCACATACCCGATCGACTCAGGCCCCTCCCCACCGTCCTCCGGATACCCGTCTTTCGGGCACTCAGATCGCCTTCTGCATTAAGATTTTCATGTTTCGCATTGCCAACCCGGCTTAAAATACACACAATAACATTACAGCTTTTTTAGAAATTTCATTTCGCTGCCGCCCTGCGGCAAGAACTCATCGGGAGATGGTGTTCGCTCCGGCCGCCGGCTCCCGCCCATGCACCCAATGAAACACGCCGATCACCAGATACAAAAAGTCCCTGCGCCCGCCGCGAGCCGCATCCGCATCTGGCTGCCGGGCGGCATCGCAGCAGTGCTGCTGCTGATGGCGGCGGCAGTACTGATCGTACCGAGGCTCATCGATTCCCCCGCGGTCAAGGCGAAGATCCAGGCCGTGGTGACCGGGCAGACCGGCGGTCAAGTCGATTACCAGGAGATTGGCCTGTCCTATTTCCCCCACCTGTCCGTCGAGCTGCGCCAGGTCACTCTGGCCATTCCGAATCTGGCGGAGGGCACGGTCACAGCCCTGCGCATCTCCCCGGATCTCCTTCCCCTGCTGACCGGCAATCTGCATCCGGCCCGGCTCGAGCTGGACATGCCGCAGTTACGCCTGGAACTTCCCGAGACAAAGGCAAAAGTACCTCCCGCCCAGCCGTATACGCTCAACGAAATGGGCAAGAGCCTGGCCCTGGCCGTTGCAACCTTCGGCCAGGTGATCACCGGCCTGGAACTGCAGGTCGACAACGCCCGGCTGGCGATCGTTCAAGGCAAACAGACGCTGGTCGAAATCGCAGGTATGAACCTGCAATCCGGGATGACGATGGCCGATCCCGCCTCTGCCAGGGCCAGCCTGCAGGCTGACCTATCCGAACTGAGCATCTATCGCAACGGCCACCCAGAGACGGCGAAAGGCCTCAGCCTGAACGGCAGCATCGACTTGGCGGGCGACACGACAACCGTTAAACTCGATCGGCTGGTCCTGGCTGAACCGGCCCTTGCATTGATGGGAGAGCTGACCCTGGCGCCGACTGTGCCGGCAGTCACGCTGAACCTGTCCGGCAGCGGCATCGATGTCGATGCGACCCGCAGAACCGCCCTGGCCCTGGCGGGCGACACCACCCCCGTCAAGGAAATCTTCGATTACCTGCGCGGCGGCCGGGTGCCGCAGATCAGCTTCACCTCCCGGGGCGAGAACCCGTCTGAGCTGGGCGACCTGAACAACATCCTGATCGAGGGGAATCTGCAGGACGGCAAGGTC
>JANMSX010000030.1:0-35827 GCA_031389785.1 Desulfobulbaceae bacterium
ATTTTCCATGGCCAGGTAGAGATTGGCCAGGGTCTGGGCCTCGACACCCTGAGCGGCGTCGATCAGGAGCAGGGCCCCCTCGCAGGAGGTGAGGGCGCGCGAGACTTCATAGCTGAAATCGACATGGCCGGGGGTGTCGACAAGGTTGAGATAATATAACTGGCCATCCCTGGCCTGGTATGGCAGGCAGATCGTCTGGCTCTTGATGGTGATGCCGCGCTCGCGTTCGATGTCCATATTATCGAGGAGCTGGTCCTTGAACTCCCGGTCGGAAATAAGGTTGCACTTCTGGATCATGCGGTCGGCCAGGGTCGATTTCCCATGATCAATATGGGCGATAATGCTGAAGTTGCGTATGTTTTTCATTGAGGTTGCGGGGTTGGTGACGGAAAAGAATGATTTGCGTTTTCGCAGAGTTCACGCGGGGAGCATGATATTTAGCATAAAAGCCATAAGAATTAAATAGAATTTTCCACCTTGGCGCGTCTGTGATATCATACCATTGCAGTTTATTGATGGAAAATTGATCATGCCGCTCAGGCAATTTGCGATTGCACTTTCATTGAAGTGCGGTACAATCTGTATTTTTTCAATCTGCAGAGACCATCCAGTCTGGAGACTGAGGCGAATGAATAAAGAAGATATCGATGTTGATGTAGTCCCAGAAGTTGATTTTTTAGAGGATGAGTTTTCCGAACAGCCCCTTGTCTCCGTAGCGGATGACGAGAATCTGCCGGTTCTCAGCAATCCTGCCCTGCACAGATACCTGCAGGAGATCAGTCAGTATGAGCTCCTGTCGCGGGAAGAGACTGATGAGCTGGCGACCCGGTTTCGGGAAACGGGCGACCAGGATGCCGCTTACCGTCTGGTGTCGGCGAATCTCCGTCTGGTCGTCAAGGTGGCGATGGATTTCCAGAAGTACTGGATGCAGAATTTCATGGATCTCATCCAGGAAGGAAACGTCGGCCTGGTCCAGGCCACGAAAAAATTCGACCCTTACCGGGGCGTCAAGTTTTCCTACTATGCCGCCTATTGGATCCGGGCCTATGTCCTCAAGTTTATCATGGACAACTGGCGACTGGTGAAAATCGGCACCACCCAGGCCCAGCGCAAACTCTTCTTCAGTCTCAATAAAGAGCGTAAGCTTCTAGAGTCACAAGGTTTTTCTGCTGAGACCAAGCTCCTCGCCGACCGCCTCAACGTGAAGGAAAGAGAAGTCATCGAGATGAGTCAGCGCATGGACAACTGGGATGTCTCGCTGGAAAGCCCGGTGCGGTCCGACTCGGATGACGAACAGAAGAATTTCATTCCCAGCAACGGTCCTGGAATCGAGTCGATGGTCGCCGGCAAGGAGATGCGGCTGAAGTTGAATGAGCTGCTGGACCAGCTGAAGGACAAACTCAATGACAAGGAAAAAATGATTCTGGAAAAACGGCTGCTCACCGATGAGCCGTTGACCCTGCAGAATATCGCCGACATGTTTGTCATCTCCCGGGAAAGGGTGAGGCAGATCGAAGTCAATCTTCTCAAGAAAATGCGAAAATATCTGGAGGATGAGATGCCGGATATCGTCGATTTCTTCGATGGTGAGAAGATCTCCAGCAGTTCCAACTCGAGGGATTAATGCACTGTTAGACAGAGTTCCCGTTTTCTTTCCACTTACTACATATATAAGGTTATCATGAAAGTACCTTTGCTTGACCTGCAGGCGCAGTTGGCCTATCTCAAGGATGATCTCGTGGCGGCGGTAACCAGGGTCGTCACTTCAACCCGTTATATCCAGGGGCCTGAAGTCGAGGCCCTGGAAAAAGAGGTCGCCGGCTACTCCGGAACCCGATACGGTATCGGGGTGTCATCCGGCACCGACGCACTGCTTGTGGCGTTGATGTCGCTTGGCGTCGGACCCGGGGATCTGGTATTGACCACGCCCTACTCGTTCTTTGCCACGATGGGGGTGGTGTTGCGGGTCGGCGCGAAACCGGTGTTCGCCGATATCGATCCACTCAGTTACAACATCGATCCTGTAAAGATGGCGGAAATCCTTGCTGCCGACAAGGAGAAAAAGATCAAGGCGATCATACCGGTCCACCTCTATGGGCAGTGCGCTGATATGAAGGCGATCCTTCGCCTGGCGGAACAGTACGGTCTGCCCGTCATCGAGGATGCGGCCCAGGCCATCGGTGCCGAATATCCGCTCAAGACAGGGGAGGGCATTACCACCGTGCGGGCAGGAGCCATGGGACTCTGCGGCTGTTTTTCCTTCTTTCCCAGCAAGAATCTGGGCGGTATCGGCGATGGCGGCATGGTGATCAGCCAGGATAAGGATTTTGCCGAGAAGGTTAGTCTGATGCGCAACCATGGCGCCTATCCTAAATATTATCACTCCCTGGTCGGCGGTAATTTCCGCCTCGATCCTATCCAGGCCGCTGCTCTGCGGGTGAAACTGCCCTATCTCGACGGCTGGCACCGGAAACGGGCTGAAAATGCCGGGGTCTATAATCGTCTCTTTGCGGATGCCGGGCTGACCGGGCAGGGGAAGGTCGTCACCCCGCTTGCCGTCTATGCCGGGGCCGCTGCCGATGCAGCGCCGGCGCAGCATAATTTCCACATCTACAATCAGTACATCATCCGGGTGGAAAAGCGTGACCTCCTGAGAGACTGGCTGCTGGCCCATGATATCGGCTGCGAGATCTATTATCCTGTCGCCCTGCATAAGCAGGAATGCCTGGGGGCCGATTACCGGCACATCTCAATGCCCGAGGCGGAAAAGGCAGCGGCCGAGACCCTGGCGCTGCCGATATATCCGGAATTGACCGTCGAGATGCAGGAGCATGTCGTCGCCACCATTGCGCGGTTTTATCAGAAGCAGTAGCATGTCGAGGGATAGTTTCTGTTGCCGCGGAAGGCCCGCTTACGTCAACACCATTTTCCCTCTCTGCTAGATGATGCCGAACCGATGATGCCGTCCGGACCGCCCAGGTTATTCCTTCGTTCCTCTTATCTTGCCGCCGTGCTTGTCACTGCGGCCCTGGCCGCGCCTTGTCCTGCAGGCGCGGCGGAAGAGCATGGCCGGGGCATCGTCATCATCGATTCCGCTTCAAACCCTTCCTGGAAGATCCTCTGGGACCAGGCCAGAGAATATGCCCGTCAGAAAAAGTACAGTGCCGCAGCCAAGGCCTACGCAGAGTTGCTCCGGTCCAAGGGCCAGATAGAACAGGTCAAGTGGGAATACTGCAAGGTCCTGGTTGAGTTGAATGACTGGCTCACCGCCTCCGACCTCCTGGAAAGTCTGCTGGAGTCGGACGGCGACCGGGGGGAGTACCTGCAGCTAGCCGGCAGGGTGGCCTTGAAAAATAAAGAATTCAAGCGGGCTGCCGAATACTACCGCAAGGTGTATGATGCCGATCCTGCAGGTCCCTCATCCATTGAGGCCCTCAAGGGACTTATCGCCGGCTTGCAGGGCCTCGACCAAAAACGTACGGCCTTCCCCCTGATGGAGCAGTTGTATCAGAGGACCCCTCGTGACCGTCAGCTTCTCCAGGACCTGGCCGGTTACGCCCACGAATTCGGTGAACTTGAAAAGGCGAGGGAGTACTACACCACCTTGGTTGCCGAGTTCAACGCCGATGACCGGACACTGATGCGGGCCTCCTCCGCCTTCGAGGTCCCCGGCGCCGAAAAAGAGGCCCTGACGATCTGGGAAAAATACCTCGAGAAGCAACCGGCCTACCTGCCTTTTCACAAAAAAATCGCAGACTATTATATACTCATCGGCAAATCCCAGTCAGCGCTTCCGCATATCCTCTATATGATCGACAATGGTGTCGAGGATGACGAACTCCTGCTTCTCGCCGGGAGGATTCTGCTCAACGCCGAAGGGCGACCGGACCGGGCTCTGCATTATTTTGAACTGTACGCGGAAAAACATCCGGAAGACATCGCTATCGGTATCGAAATCAAGAAAATCCAGACCGTGCTGGCCGATGATTTTATCTCGATCGTTGAAAACGACGGGGCCTGGATGCTCTGGCGCGACCTGATCCAGGTTACCCCGAACCGTGAGGCCATCTATCTGGCGATGGCCGAGAAACTGGAAAAGAATGGAAAACTGAAGGACCTGATCAAGGTGCTCCTCATTATCCATCACCACCATCCGGACGACGAGGCCAACATCTTCCGTGTTGCCGAAGTCTACCAGAAACAGAACAACCTGGAGGATTCGCTTGCCTTTCTGAAAAAGATCAAAGGAAAATCAGCCAGTACATGCGACTATCTTTTCCTGCGGGCCAAGATCGAGGAACGGCTCGGCCTGGAGTTGGAGGCCTTGCAGCACTATACCTCCTGCCTGCAGATCAGGCCGGAAAATCAGGAGATACGTCTCAAATCGATCAGACTGGCTGGCAGGCTCGGTCTGGTAGATACTATGAAGGAAGTGTATCGAAGTGCCTCCGGTAAAGCGCAGGGAGAACAAGGCTCGGCCGTTCCTTTTGCCTATATCGAAGGATTACGGGATAACGCCCTGTATGATGAAACTGAAGAGGTCTACGCGAATCTGCTCCGCAGGGCCGGCTCCGCCCCTGAAAAAGAGAAGGTTTTTTTGCACAAGGCTGCGACCCTCGCCCTGGCGCGCCAATATTTCCAGGCAGAGCAGGTCCTCAGGGAAATACTGGCGAGAAATATCTATGCCGAGCAGGCCCTCCTTCGGTTGGCTCGCCTTGCCGTTGAAGGCCGGGATCTGCCGCGGGCCAGAAAGTGGTTTGCCATCCTGGTGAAAAAAAGCGGAGGAAAGGACTGGCGCAGTTGTTCCGACCGTCTTGGCCGGGATATGTATCGCTTGCATATCGACATCCTGATGGCCGAGGAGTCCTTTGACAAGATGACGGAGGACCTGCAGGGGACGCTCGACTCACTGCAGAAACGTGCCCTGGATAAAGAGACCAAGGCCTTTGTGATGGATATGCAGATTATCGGCTGCAGGGTGCTTCTCCGTCAGAAAAAGTATGACCAATGCCTGCGTCAGCTGACCAGGCTGCGGGAACAGCAGCCGAGGAGAATCGAACTGGCCGTTCTCTGGTACCAGTTGTCAAAACAGAAGGGCAGGTCGGCAACCGCCTTCAGTGAAATCGATCAGCTGCTGACGAGTTCCGGCCGACTCTCCCTTTCCAGGACACTGCATGCCGCCAGAGTGGAACGCGAATACGGTGAGTTGGAGGCGGGACTGCACCATCTCGGCAAGGTCCTGCAGATTGTGCCGGATTCCGTCAAGGTGCGGATTCTCAAGGCCGAATTTCTGGCGGCCATGGGAAAATTACCTGAGTCCCTGCAGATATACCGCAATGTTGTGGCGCAGGTGGGGGAGCAGCAGTATCTCCAGCAGCAGATTCTCGAGCTTGAATTCAAGCTTGGCAATATCGCCCAGGTCGTCAAGGAGTCGTCGGGAGAGGCGCGGCCGGAAGAGAAGGGGAAGGAAGAACCCGTCGGCAAGAGGTCGCCGGTCACTCAGGATTACTGGCGGAAACTTCTTCTGGCGCGGGCCCTCTGGACAGATCGGCAGTGGGATGCGGCGCTCGAAGTGTACGAACTTCTCCTGCATGATCCGGTGCAGGAGGAATTCCAGTCCGCCTTGAGCGAGGAAAAGGTCGAGGTCTTTCTCCCCCCTTTGAAAAAAAGTATCTGGAATATGTTTTCCTCCAGTTCCCCTGTCGCCAGGGATCCGCTGGCACACTATATGGAGCCGGAGTTTGTCGGTCATCATCTCGGTCAGCCGATTGACAGCATCACTGCCCGGATGTATGAAAAATACCGCTGGCAGAGATTGATCCGCAATGAATACCTGGCCAAAAAAGCGGAACGGAACCAGGATATCAAGGGTGCGGAAAAACAGTACCGGCAGCTGGTGCAGGATGATGTCTCCGTCGAGGGGCTCTATGATCTGGCGCGGATTTACGGAAGGCTGGGAGAATATGGCAAGGAGGCTGAGCTCTATCAGGTCATACGCAAATACGGCCCGGCCTATCCGGAGCTCAGTGAAGCGATACGGCGCAATGATATCCTGAGGAAACCCCGCCTCGCAGCGGATTTCGAAATGGTCGAAAAAGAGGGTCGGGGAGGATTCATCGATACGCTGCGAAATAGCCAGGGCAGCTCATATTGGTTCATGCCGGGACTGAGCAGGGAGGCCTCGTTTGAATACAAACGAAATACCTATACGGACAGCAAGGATCTGGAGACGCTCAGGGGGCACAGGTTTGTCGGCGCCTTTTCGCAGAACCTCTTTACCAGTACCGATCTGTTCCTGCGTATCGGGGCGGAAAGCCTGGATCAGGCCGATACCACCGCTCTCGCCGGAGTCGAGGTCAACCGCCGTCTGGATGACTTCCTCAAGGGATATATCTCCTTTGATCAGGACAGGGTGTACGACACCCTCGCAGCCCTGGAATCAGGGATCTATGCACAGGATTACGAGGTCGGCCTGATCGCCGAAACCCCCGGTGGGGTGGTTCTGGGGAGCGAATACCGGAGACGCCGCTACAGCGATGACAACTCCCAGAACCAGGTTCACCTGTGGTCGGCCTACCATATCTATACGGAAACGACGACATTCAAGTTGCAGTATAATTACAAGGCGATCGACAGCAGTATCGCAAATCCTCCGTCCATTGCCGATCTCGACAGCGCTGATTTTCCGGCAGGCCCTTTCTACTGGAGTCCCGGTTCATACCAGGAGCATCTGGGTACCGTGAGTTTTCAGCACCTGCTCAAGACTTACAGCCTTACCAGAGGCACTCCCAGCTACTATGCTCTTGACTACTCTGTAGGGCATGAAACCGGCCAAAATATCTCTCACAAGGCCGGCTTTGAAATTTTCCTTGAATTAACCTCGCATTTCCTATTAAAAGGTAACCTGACATATACCACATCACCTGAATATGAACAGAAAGGGGCTTTTGTTTCTCTGATCTACCGCTGGTAAGCCGTTGTCAGAAAATAACATGGCCAATTCAATCTTCGGGAACGGCATAAGGAGCCGTAACGAAATAAAGAAAATGGCCATGTTATTTCGTAACGGCTCCTAATTATTTTTATACTATCATTTCCTGCCAGGGGTCTGGTTGCATGCCACCCTGATAGGAATTTTTTTTTATGGAGGAAGTAATGGTTGTACGTATTCCCATGTCTAAAACGGGAAATCAGAAATTGCGGGAAGAGCTGGCACGCCTCGAACGTGTCGATAGAATCGATGTGGTGCGGGCCATTGAAACGGCAAGAGAGCATGGCGATCTCAAGGAAAATGCCGAGTATCATGCCGCCAAGGAGCGCCAGGGACACATCGAGGGACGTATCCTCGAACTCAAGGACAAATTGGCTCGAGCCGAGATTATTGATTGCCTGAAAGTTTCAACGAAATCAGCGGTATTCGGGACAGTGGTCAGACTGCTTGATCTCGATACCGACGACGAGATTTCCTATCAGTTGCTGGGGCCTGAAGAGTCCGATGTGAAACAGGGCTCGATCTCCGTTCTGTCGCCACTCGGTCAGAGCATGCTCGGAAAGACCGTCGGCGAAGAGGTACTCGCCAGGACCCCGGGCGGAACCAGGGAATTCGAGATAATCGATATTCAGCCTTCCTCGTTTTCCTGAACGAGTATTTCTGGCCGGCATTTTCCCGTAGCAGGCAGCGGCAAGGCTGAGCAGATCATAAGGGCAGGCCAGGGCGGCAGGGTCGGTCCCCTGACCTGCCCTAAAACCTCTTTGACATGTCAGGCTTGCCGTATCGAGGCAAAGACGAAGAGTCCGGAGAGGGAAGGGGGGACGGGAGAACCGGTCATCCCGCGAGTTCCTGCTTAGCCAAGATGCCGGAGAGAAAAATCTTCAGAAGCTGCTCGGAAATCTCGTCCACCGAGAAATGGCCATCGGGATTGGTATTCCAGATCCGGGAGACCTCGTCGAGAGCCCCGAAGAAAAACCGTTTGGCGATATTCGGTTCTATATCCTGACGGTAGATACCCTGTTTCTGGCCGAGGCGGATGATATCGGCGACGAGATCGGTGTACTCGGTGAACTTGTTGTTTCTGTAATCTTTTATGAGTTTGTTGGTCTGCCGCAATTCTATCTGGATGACCTCGGCCAGATTTCTGTTCTTTTTCATGGTCAGAAGATGCCTGGTGGCGTAGGTCTCCAGCATCTTTCTCGGGTCTGTTTCCGTCGCCAGTAATTTTTTGACCTGTTCGACTATTTTCCCTATCTCTTCCTCAAAGACTGAGATAAGAATATCGTATTTGTTGTTAAAATAAAGATAGATCGTGCCATCAGCAACATTGGCTTCTTTGGCGATATCGGATATTCTGGCCGTGAAGAAACCCTTCTTGGCAAAGACCTTGGTGGCCGCAGTGATGATCTTGGAATGTTTTTTGAGATCTTTCATAGATTTAGAGGAAAACAGGCTGCTAGTGCCGGGTTGCGGGAAAGGTTAATGAATGGCCATTCATTCATCTACAATCTTTGTCCGGTTTTGTCAATCTGCAAGCGAATGAAAAAAAGACAGGACGTCGCGGATTTTTCTTTTCTTAACAACAGTGAAGGGCATTGAAATTTTGATCTATCGGAGCAGAATACTATGAAGATACTGGTTGTCGGTTCAGGCGGGCGCGAGCACGCCCTGGTGTGGAAAATACGGCAGAGCGCCAAGGTCGAGACGATCTATTGCGCCCCCGGCAATGCCGGAATCGAGGGACTCGCCCAGTGTGTCGATATCTCCGCCACGGATGTTGAAGGTCTTGTCGCCTTCGCCCTCAAGGAGCAGATTGATCTGACGGTTGTCGGTCCTGAGTCGTCGCTGGTTGCAGGAATCGTCGATGCCTTCGAAGCCAAGAAACTGCGGATCTTCGGCCC
Source organism: Desulfobulbaceae bacterium (assembly GCA_031389785.1). Lineage (GTDB taxonomy): Bacteria > Desulfobacterota > Desulfobulbia > Desulfobulbales > Desulfocapsaceae > Desulfoprunum. The sequence continues at coordinate 8,893 of JANMSX010000030.1, forward strand.
CAGCCAACGGGCAGCCATCCTGGAAGGAAGCAAGGTATTCACCAAGGAATTCATGGTGAAATACGGTATTCCGACCGGCTCGTTCAAGGTGTTTGACAACCGGAAGGCGGCGAAAAAATACCTCACGACCTGCACGCCTCCGGTGGTGGTGAAGGCCGATGGCCTCGCCGCCGGCAAAGGGGTTGTCGTCGCGGCCACGATCAAAGAGGCAAAGGATGCCGTTGACCTGATCATGCAGGACAAGGCCTTTGGCGCAGCCGGGAATACCATTGTCATCGAGGAATGTCTTCTTGGCGAAGAAGCCTCGTTCCTTGCCTTTACAGACGGCAAAACCGTCGTAGCGCTGCCCACCTCCCAGGACCACAAGGCGATCTTCGACGATGACAAGGGACCGAACACCGGCGGTATGGGAGCCTATTCCCCGGCCCCGGTAGTGACCCCGGCCATGACGGACTATGTCATGGAGTACATCATGCTGCCGACGGTCAAAGGCATGGCGGCGGAAGGAAGGCCTTACAAGGGTATACTCTACGCCGGCCTGATGATTCACGGCGATTCCATCAAGGTTCTGGAGTTCAATTGCCGATTCGGCGACCCAGAGGCCCAACCGCTGCTGATGCGGATTGAGAGCGATATTGTCGAGGTCTTTGAGGCATGTATTGATGGCAGGCTCGATACCGTTGAGATCAAACTGGACCCTCGGCCCACCGTCTGTGTGGTCATGGCCTCGGCCGGTTATCCGGGGGCCTACGTAACGGGCAAGGCCATCAAGGGAATCAAGAATGCTCTGCTTGTCGAAGGCGCCGAGGTCTTTCATGCAGGAACGAAACGGGCCGGCCGCAGGACCGTCACCAGCGGCGGAAGGGTCCTCGGGGTGACGGCCATCGGCAGCACGCTGGCTGAGGCGATCGACAAGGCCTACCAGGCGACCGCCGAGATCCAATTTTCCGGGTGTTATTTCCGGCGGGATATCGGCGCCAAGGCCTTGAAACGTCCAGCCGGAATAGAACAGAAGGCCGTTGTCGGCATTGTCATGGGGAGCGATACAGATCTGCCGGTGATGAAGGCGACCGCCGATTTTCTGCAGGCCATGGGTGTTGCCTTCGAGGTGACTGTGGCTTCCGCACACAGAACACCGGACCGGGCCAGCGATTGGGCGAGAACGGCGCAGCAGCGAGGGCTGAAGATCATCATTGCCGGGGCCGGTATGGCGGCGCATCTCGCCGGGGTGCTGTCCGCTCACACCGATCTCCCTGTCATCGGTGTTCCCCTCGACGCCTCGCCGTTACAGGGTATGGACGCCCTGCTGTCAACAGTGCAGATGCCTCCCGGGGTTCCGGTTGCGGCCATGGCCATCGGTCAGGCCGGCGCGAAGAATGCCGCGGTTCTCGCGGTGCGGATTCTGGCCCTGAGCAATCCGGAATTGTCTGAAAAACTTGCTTCCTTCAGGAAGGACATGGTGAAAGAGGTTGAAGAAAAGGCCAGACGGGTCGCGGGCTGAGCGGAACAGCGGCCTGCCTGACGAGAAGATCAGGCAGGCCGTGCAGGTACTCAGGCAGGGCGGGATCGTGGCCTTCCCTACCGAGACCTATTATGGCCTGGCAGTGGATCCCGACAATGAAGCCTCCCTGCAGCGCCTGTTTCAGATCAAAAAGAGGCCTGCCGGCAAACCACTGCTGCTCCTGATCCACGACATTTCCCAACTTGACGGCCTGGTATCGGCTGTTCCCGATGTCTACCGGCCGCTTATCGAAAAATGCTGGCCCGGTCCGCTTACCCTGATCTTTCCGGCCCAGCCGCATCTATCCGCCTGGCTCACCGGCGGGACAGGTACCGTCGGCGTGAGGATATCGCCCCGACCCGAGGCCCGGGCCCTGGGCAGGATTTTCGGTAAGGCGGTGACGGCAACCAGCGCCAATCTCTCCGACCAGCCCCCCGCTCGATTTGCCTCTGAAGTCTCTATCTCTTTCGGCTCGGCAGTCGATTACATCCTCGATGGCGGCATGACACCGGGCGGCCGGTGTTCGACCGTCATCGGCCTGCGAGATGGCAAGTTCTGTCTGCTGCGACCCGGGGCCATCACTGTCGAAGGCGTCGAGTTCTGATGGCCGCCTTTGACCCTGCCGCAATAGAATTTGTCTATTCCTGATAAAGTGTGCTAGCATGCATTAAAGAGGCTTAGGCTGCAATCTTGATACAGCCCGATGATTCTTCTGCGAGCGAATAAAAGGAAGAGCTATGGCCGGATTGAGGTGGAATAAGGATTTTGCCCTGGAACAGGCGGCGGATGACACCGATCTGCTGCATGAGTTGATCGATGTTTTCAAGGAATCCTGCGCGAATGATTACAATCTCATCAGTGCCGGGGTTGAAAATGGCGACGCCGGGCAGATTGCCGATGCCGCTCATTCCATCAAAGGCGCGGCGGCAAGCCTCGGCTTTGATGGGCTCAGGGATTTAGCTTTGGAGATGGAAAAGGACGGCCGGGCAGGGCGGACCGAGGTGGCCCGACAACGCCTGGCCGAGCTGGCAGAACTTCTTGTCGAACTGAAAAATTTTTAGAAGGCTCATCGCTCCTGGATACAGGGTCTCGGGACTGCCTGTATCCAGGAGTGGCGTGCCGGTCTCTCAGACCCGGGTCATCTGACGGTATCTGATACGGTGCGGTTGGTCCGCTTCCGTCCCCAGCCTGGCCTTGCGGTCCTTTTCGTAATCAGAGTAATTTCCTTCAAACCAGACTACCTGCGAATCGCCCTCGAAGGCGAGGATGTGGGTGGAGATTCGATCGAGGAACCAGCGGTCATGGCTGATCACCACGGCGCATCCGCCGAAATTCTCCAGGGCCTCTTCCAGGGCCCGCAGGGTATTGACGTCGAGGTCGTTGGTCGGTTCGTCGAGGAGGAGGACGTTGCCGCCCTCCTTCAGCGTCTTGGCCAGGTGCACCCTGTTCCTCTGGCCCCCTGACAGCAGGCCGACCTTCTTCTGCTGGTCCGTCCCGGAAAAGTTGAACTTGCCGACATAGGCCCGGCTGTTGATTTCGCGGGTGCCGAGCCAGATCGTCTCCTGGTTGTCGGAAATGGCCTGCCAGATCGTCTGTTCCGGATCGAGGGTCTCGCGGCTCTGGTCGACATAGGCCAGCTTGACCGTTTCACCCAGGCGGATGCTGCCGCTATCCGGTATCTCCTGGCCGGTGATCATCTTGAACAAAGTGGTCTTGCCTGCCCCGTTCGGACCGATGACCCCGACGATGCCGCCGGGAGGCAGGGAAAATTCCATGTTATCGATGAGAATCCGGTCACCGAAACACTTCCGGACGTTTTCCGCCTCGATGACCACCTTGCCGAGACGCGGGCCGGGGGGGATGAATATCTCCAGATCGCGGGCGAGCTTCTCGGTCTCCTGGGACATCAACTGTTCATAGGAACTGATGCGGGCCTTGGATTTGCTGCGCCGTCCCTTCGGCGACATCCTGATCCACTCCAGTTCGCGCTGCAGGGTCTTGCGCCGCTCGCTTTCCTTCTTCTCCTCCTGGCCCAGGCGTTTTTCCTTCTGCTCCAGCCACGAGGAATAGTTACCTTTCCAGGGGATGCCGAGGCCGCGGTCAAGCTCAAGGATCCAGCCGGCGACGTTGTCGAGAAAATACCGGTCGTGGGTGACAGCGATGACGGTGCCGGCATAACCCTGCAGGTGATGCTCGAGCCAGGCCACCGATTCGGCATCGAGGTGGTTGGTCGGTTCGTCGAGGAGCAGGATGTCCGGTTTTTTCAGAAGAATCCGGCAGAGGGCGACGCGCCGCTGCTCGCCGCCGGAGAGGATGCCGCATCTGCTGTCGGAGGGCGGGCAGCGCAGCGCATCCATCGCCATCTCGAGTCTGCTGTCGAGGTCCCAGGCCGAGAGGTGATCGAGCTTATCCTGGACCGCCGCCTGCCGGTCGATGAGGGCCTGCATCTCGTCATCAGTCATCGGTTCGGCGAAGCGTTCGTTGATGCGGTTGAACTCGTCGAGGAGATCGACGGTTTCCTGGACTCCCTCCTCGACGATCTGGCGTACGGTCTTGTCCGGATCGAGCCGCGGTTCCTGGTCGAGGTAGTCGATGGTCAGCCCCGGGGCCAGGATGGTCTCACCGTTGAAATCCTTGTCGATACCGGCAAGTATTCGCAATAAAGTACTCTTCCCTGAACCGTTGAGTCCCAGGACGCCGATCTTGGCGCCATGGAAATAGGACAGGGAGATGTCTTTCAAGATTGGTTTGCTGTCATAATATTTGCTGACCTTGATCATCGAATAGATGATCTTCTTCTCATCGCTGCTCATATATTCCTTTCCGGTGAAGATGTGGTTTGCCAAATTGCGCGGATTAACCGAGCAGTCGGCGGCGCTGGCCGTGTTCCGAGACGCGGGGATGATACAAAAAAAAGAGGCATATTCAAACAAAACAGATTGCGGCCGGTCATTTTTCCTTTGGGGAAAGAGGACTCGAGGCTCTCCTCGTATTTAACGCTTTTCCTCGAGAACATCCTTTATGCCGGCCGGGAAATCAATGGTTGTCTTGAGAAATTGGCAGACCGATCTGTAGAGGAGGTACGGGTCCCTGCTGCCGGTCAACTCCCGGATCGAGTGCATCGACAGGGTCGGGGCGCCGATGTCGATCGTCCGCACGCCGAGCCGGGCGGCGGTTAGAGGGCCGATGGTGCTGCCGCAGGGCAGATCGCTGCGCATGACAAATTCCTGGACCGGTATATCGACCTCTGCGGCGAGGTGCTTGAAGATCGAGGCGCTGACGCTGTTGGTCGCATAGCGCTGGTTGGCGTTGACCTTAATGACCGGCCCGCCATTCATGACGACCTCATGCTGCGATTCGGAGGAGTCGCGGTAGTTCGGGTGGAGGGCGTGGGCATTGTCGATCGAGAGCAGCATGGAGCGGGCCAGGCAAACACGCCGGGACTGGGGTTCCGGCAGCAACCGTTCAAGGACCGAATCGAGGAAGGAACCGCGTGCGCCGGTCGTGGAAACGGAACCGTTTTCCTCGTGGTTGGCGCAGAAAAACAGGACATTGCGGGCGTTGTCGGCGTCGATCAGGGCCGTCGTCGCGACGTGACAGCTCAGCAGGTTGTCAAGGCGGGGGCCGCTGATGAACTCGTTGTCCAGGCCGACAAAGGCGGGCCGCTGGGTGTCGTAGCAGAAGAGGTCGAAACCGAGAATCGTGGCAATCTGCATCTCCGGATATTGCCGGGTCAGTTGGTTGGCGAGGATTGCCGACAGTTGCGGCAGCTGTCCCTCGATGGCCTGGGCAATGAGCGGAGCCAGATGGTTCTGGGCGTTGATGCTCCGGTTCTCGTTGACCGACCGGTCGAAATGCACGGCAAGGCTCGGGATGACCAGGAGCGGTCGGGCGAAATCGACCAGCAGCAGTTGCAGCGACCCATCGGCCAGCCGGCAGCAGACCCTTCCGGCCAAAGAGAGGTCCCGATCAAACCAGGATGCGAAGATGGGGCCGCCGTAGACTTCGACCCCCAATTGCAGGTAGCTCCCCGCCTGTTTTTCGGCCCTTGGCTTGATCTGCAGACCAGGACTGTCATTGTGGGCGGCCAGCATCCGGAAACCGTCTTCCCTGCCCTCGTCCTTGCCCAGGGTGAAAGCGACGAGTCCGGCATCTTCCCGGATGAGAAAATAGGACCGACCTTGCTCAATGGTCCAGTATTCGTCCTCCCGAAGCTGCAGGAACCCGGCCCGTCGGAGATGACCGGCCATTGTCGACGCGGCGTGGAAAGCGGATGGAGACGATTGCAAAAATTGCAGGAGAGATTCGTTCAGCAGCTGTTCATTCATGGTTTTGGAAGTGAAGGCATTGTGGATATGCGGTAGAAGGCCTGATTGCCCTGGAGATCAGACGATTTTCCTGCGAAGTCAGGTTATACCCCGGCCTGTATTGACGATATTCTGCAGGCAGTGCCGATTGCCATCCCGCCTGCAGAAAAGTCTCTTTCAGCGTTCGAAGAGATTCCCCAGCCCGCCGAGGATCGATCCCTCACCGTTCTTCGAGAAGCCGGCGTTGTTCTGCGGTGCGGATTCGTGGATGCGTCCGGCCAGTCTGGAGAAGGGCAGGGACTGCAGCCAGATATGGCCCGGGCCGCGCAGGCTGGCGAAAAAGAACCCTTCGCCGCCGAAGAGCGCTGATTTCACGCCGCCGACAAACTCGATATCGTAGTGAACCGTCTGGGTCAGGGCCACCAGACAGCCGGTATCAACGCGCAGCATTTCACCGGCCTGCAGTTCCTTTTCGATTATGGTGCCGCCGGCGTGGATGAAGATGAGTCCGTCGCCCTCGAGCTTCTGCATGATGAAACCCTCACCGCCGAACAGGGCCACCCCGATCTTCTTCTGAAATTCGACGCCGATGGCCACGCCCTTGGCGGCACAGAGGAAGGCATCCTTCTGGCAGACCAGTTTACCGCCGTACCTTGTCAACTGCAGTGGGATGATCTTGCCGGGGTAGGGGGCGGCGAAGGCCACCTTGCCCTTGGCCGGGCCGCTGTTGGTGAAGACCGTCGTGAACAGACTTTCGCCGGTGATCAGGCGTTTGCCGGCACCGAGCATCTTGTCCAGGAGTCGGCCCCCGGCGCCGGCTGCACTGCCGTCACCGAAAACCGTCTCCATCCTGATCGAATCCGACATGTACATCATGGAACCGGCCTCGGCCACGGTGCTCTCCTGGCTGTCGAGTTCAATCTCGACGAACTGCATTTCATTGCCGAAGATCTCGTAGTCGATCTCGTCGGCGGCGGCACCGGTGGCCTGCAGCATGGGAGGGGAGGGGGAAGCGGCGGGTGCGAGCAGTTCGGGGACCTGGGCAATCGGCCGCCAGGCGTCAAAACCCTGGCGCCAGACCAGGGTCTCCTGCGAGTAGACGCCGCCGCCGAGCGACTGCTGGATAAAGATCTGCGAGAAAGGGCCCTGCTGTTGCCCGTTGACTGCCACATACCAGATGTCCATGGATCCTGTCCTTCAGATGAAATTTGAAATTATCGATTATTGTTCGGTTTCGGCAGGATATTTCTCTTGGAGCGCGTAGAGCTCTTCAAGATACTCCTCCTTGAGCCTGAGCCGGTTGCCGCTGTTTTCGATTTCCTCTATCAGCAGCGTGATCGCCGATCGGATATCTATGCCGTGGCTGTTGGTCCCTGCCTGGTTCGAACGGTCAACGAGCCGGATGGCATAGTAATTGACAACCATCCGCGACATGGAATCCCGCCGGAAGAGATAGAGCCGACCACCCATGGTATTGAGAAAAAAACCGGAGTAATCGTAGAATACCGAAGCGGGAATATCCAATCCCAATTGTGTTTTCAGGCAGTCCGGCTTGTCGGTCAGGGCATACAGGGCAGCGAGAATTTCCTCGAAGGAGTCTTTTTCCTGATCGATGATGCCCTTTATGAGCAGGATGTTTTCCTTGCCGATTATCCTGAAAAAATGGGCGGTGTTTTTCAGGATGGTGAAGAGGTCGTCAGTTTCCCGGGTGACGACGGGCGGCTGCGACGCCAGCCTGTGGATCAGGCTGGTGAAGTACTCCTTGCTCGGCTGCGGCAGGTTGAAGGTCTGCATATAGGACTGCTGGTCGAGATGGCTGTAAAACGACTCGATCTTCGCCGTCTCCCTGGCACAGATTTCTGTCGATTGCGCCTCGTCCTCCTCGCCTTCTTTCGTTTCATTCTCGGTGCCGCCGGGGATGACCGTCACGTCGTTGATCGTCAGACTGGAATCGGCGGTCGATTCCTTCCCCTGGCCGGATGCACTGCCATCGTCGGCAGGCTGTTCCTGCAAGGTCGTTTCAACACCGGTTTTCTGTCTGAGATTGTCGAATGCCAGGCGGGGGTCTTTCTGGAACCAGAGAAAAAAGGCGGCGGCAGCGATGACAAGGAGGAGGGGCAGTGAGAAATACATCGCGCGGGCCGACCGTTTTTTGCGGCGGGGCCTACTGCCCGGATTTGAATCGTTGTTATCCATTTGGCTGCTCTCTTGCACCGGGGAGAAGAAGGGGTTGGGGCATGCTGATCGGAATTTCCTTGTGAAGTGAAGCAGCAGAAAATATACCCCAGTCCCCGGATTTTGTCACGGAGGAAGTATGCCGGCGGCCAGGGGATCCTCATGCGAACCGGCATGGGTAAATGGCATGACGCTGCTTTTTCCGCTTGACTCCGCTGGGCGATGACACTATTCTACCACGTTAATTTTCGATGAAAAAGAATGGCGAGACAAACGGATTTCTCAGGAGTTAACCACTGTACAACATAAATTTTTTATGGAGGAACCACGATGACAATTTGTGTAGTTGGACATTCTAACCCGGATACCGATTCTGTTATGGCTGCAATCGCCCTGGCCGCTCTTTTGAACGCGCAGGGACAGTCCGCCAAGGCCTGTATGCAGAACACCGCCGACGCCCTTAATCCGGAATCCAAGATGCTGCTCGAGCGCTTCAGCCTTGCCGCTCCCGAACTGCTGACCGACGCCGCCGGCAAGGACATCGCCCTTGTCGATTTCAGTGATCTCGCCCAGGGGCCTGCAAATCTTGCCTCGGCAAATGTCGTAACCGTCGTTGACCATCACAAGATTGGTGATGTCACCACCAACAATCCGATCCTTTTCCGGGCCGAGCCTGTCGGCTGTACCGGCACCGTGCTGACTAAGATGTTCAAGGAAGCAGGCGTTGCCATTCCCAAGAATATCGCCTGCGGCATGCTGGCTGCCATCCTCAGCGACACCGTCAATTTCAAGTCCCCGACCTGCACCGAGGCCGATAAAGTTGCGGTTGCCGAGCTGAAGGGCGTCGCCGGTGTCACCGATACCGACGGTCTGTTCATGGACATGCTCAAGGCTAAATCCTCTGTAGCCGGCGTTCCCATCAAGGACCTGCTGTTCAGGGATTTCAAGGATTTCGATATGAAAGGCAGCAAGGTAGGCGTCGGCCAGCTCGAGCTTGCAACTATCGATCAGGTTGCCGATATCCGTGAGGACCTGATCAAAGCCATGGCCGAGGTCAAGGCGGACGGTCGTCATTCCGTCCTGCTGATGCTCACCGACGTGGTCAAGGAAGGCACCGACCTGGTTGTCCTCTCCGATGATCCTGCCCTGATCGAGAAGGCTTTCAACGGCAAACTGCAGGGATCCTCCATGTGGATTGACGGCATGATGAGCCGCAAAAAACAGACCATCCCCAACCTGCAGAAGGCATTCGGTTGCTGATAAGCTAAGCCGTCGTCAAACAATAACCGTTACGCAGAAATACCTTTCCGGCATAAGGGGCCGTAACGAAATGGTGAAAAATGTAACGGTTATTTCGTAACGGCCCCGGATATGGCTTCGCACTGCAGTCGTTAAAACTGCAGAGCAGAAAATGATAGCGGATTCGGGTTGCATACCCGGATCCGCTTTTTTGTTTCCCGGCCTGTCAGTCTGCCGGGCAGGACACCCGGGCGATATACCGGTTGAAGTCAAAGCCGGGTGAGCGCTCTTTGGTATGACAGGCAAGGCAGATGTCCTGACCTGCCTTGCGTTGCGGGCGAACCTGATCGGGGGCGCCGGCATGGGCGAGGGCCGGTCCGTGGCAGCTCTCGCATCCCACCGTCTGCAGGCTTTGCGGGAGATTGAGGAGAGCTTGCCGCTGCTCCGAGCTTTCCTTGCCAGGTGAACTGCCGGACGTCACATGACAGGGGAAGCAATCGAGATTGAAGTGCTGTTTCTCCCTGACCAGGGTCTGATACGCCCGGGCATGGCCCGTGTCCTTCCAGAAAGCAGTCTGGGCCTGATGGCACTGGGTACAGGCGGCTGATCCGGCGAGACCGCCTGCACCCCCCTGTCTGGCGCTGCTTCCGGCGGAGGATTTTTGCTCCCGGCCCGGCAAGGATGCCTGACTTCCCTGACGATAGATCATGTCCTTGATCCGGTTGACCTGATCGGCTATCGCAGGATCTTCGGGAAGGTTTCTCGAGAGGGCGACAAAGTTGTGGGTGAATGTACTGAAGCCATCGTTCTGTGCGATTGCCGCCATCTCTGCCTTCAGGGTTGTGATCTGGCCGAGCAGGTCCTCGCGCTCCTTTCTGAGTTTCGCTAGTCTGTCCGCTGCAGGTGCACTGGTCCCTGTCTTTCGTCGTTCCTCCCGCAGTATCTGCCGGTCAAAGGTGCCGAGGCGGTTCTGGAGAAGCTGATTCTCCTGCTGCAGGTCCTTTGCCCATGGTTGGTCGGGATTCCAGTTGATGGTGAGCACTCCCAGGTACTTTCCCTGACTGGAGGTCTGGGCGACGAGGCTGCTGTTGACGACTCTCGGGTTGGTGTTTCCCTGCTGGCGATCGGCGCTGAGAATGATATCCAGCTGCGGGTAATTTTTACTGATCTCGATGTTGTCCTGATGGGGAAGGGTGGAGAGCAGGACAAGCAGATCGCAGGTCTTTTCCAGGGTCGCCAGCTGAACGGGCAGGACCTCACGCCAGTCGGCGACCGTTGATCGCGCCGACACCCTGGTGGAGGGATCGCTGAGCCCGATGATGCCGATGGCAAGACCGGACCGGGTGATCACCTTCGCGGGCTTGAATACCGGTTTTTTCCCCGTATCGAGGATATTTGCCGACAGCCAGGGAAAGCCGTTTTTTTGCGCCTCGACAAGAAGATCAAGCCCGGCAACGGTATCCTGGGGGCCGACAGCCACCGCGTCATACGCCATGGCGGTATAAATCGCCATTATCCCGGAAGCGGTGATCTTGTCCTGTGGGGCCGGCTGAGACTGCGGTTTGAACAGCAGGTTCCCCGCATCGAGGACAAGGGCCGGCAGCTTATCCTTTTCGGTGATAGTCTTGATCTGAAAGGCCTTTCTGGACAGACCGCCCATTTGGCTTGAACTTCAGCCGCAGGGTTCGAGTTCGCCCAGGACGTTGTTAGAGAAGAAAAGCCGCAGCGGCTGTCGGGGGTTTGCCGGATCTGCCGCGGCCTGTTGCACGAGGCAGATGGGCAGGAAGACGACAAGAAACACTATTCTGAAACAGAGGGAAATGAGATGCATGGGGTTCCTGGTATGGTGGGGGGCGGGGGATTGCATAATCGTAAAATCATGCCTGGCTTGAAAAATTCTGAAGTTGTAAATATACCGTCTTTTCAGATGCACGCCAATGAAATGCTCAGCAGGCATTGCCGGCCCTGCTCAATCGTCTTTCCCGGAAAGGTTCATGTCAATCTTTCTCCGGCTCACCGTCTGGATCGAGGACAAGCCTGAAGGTCCGGCCGTCCACAACGATCAGATCGCCATGACCGAGTTGCCTGCCGCGGCGGGTTTCCTGGTCACCGTTCACCTGGACTTCACCGCCTTGTATCCTGATCTTCGCCTCCAGGCCATCCTGGACCAGATTCGCTAATTTGAGGAACTGGCCGAGCCGGATAGGGCTTGAGGTAATGAAAATGTCCTTGCTGTCCTGTTTCATGGTATGCCATGCCGGTTGGCTGTTGAGGTTGAGGCCGGCAACCGTAACGGGACACTTTTTGGTCTCCGCCTGCTGCCGCCTGTGGTTTTTCAGAAAAGAGCGGATTGTTTTTCTGACATTCAAAAGAAAATTGAGGTATATTACCAGAACACTCGATTGAAAGGCAGTAAAGAGAGCTCCGCGTTGTGCAGCAGGGCTTTTTTTTTATTATAAGGAGTACTACGTGATTTTTCAGGACTCTGCACTTTTCAGGCAGGAATGCTACATAGACGGGCAATGGCTCTCTGCGCCGGAGAAGATGGAAGTGATCGATCCCGCCAGCCAGGGACTGGTCGGGACTGTTCCCTCGCTTGGGGAAAAAGAGACCCTGGCGGCGATCCAGGCTGCCCACCGGGCCTTTCCCGCCTGGAAGAAGCTGACCGCAAAGGAACGATCGGTTCTGCTGAAAAAATGGCATGAACTGATTGTCGGACACCGCTCGGAGCTGGCCGGGATCATGTCGCGTGAACAGGGCAAGCCGCTTGCCGAGGCGGAACGAGAGGTGATGTCCTGCGCCTCCTATGTCGAATGGTACGCCGAGGAGGCAAAACGGGTCTATGGTGACACGATCCCGATGTCGCAGAAGGGAAAGCGGATCATTGTCCTGAAGGAGCCGATTGGCGTATGCGCCGCCATAACTCCTTGGAATTTCCCTCTTTCGACCATTGCCAGAAAGGCTGCCCCGGCCCTTGCGAGCGGCTGTACGGTAATCGTCAAACCCTCATCGCATACGCCGTTTTCGGCCCTGGCACTGGCCGTCCTCGGTGAACGGGCCGGACTTCCGCCGGGTGTCCTGAATATCGTCACCGGCAGGGCCGATACCATCGGCCGGGTGCTGACCGCGAGCCGGCTGGTGAAAAAAATCAGCTTCACCGGTTCGACGGCTGTCGGCCGGACCTTGATGAAGGATTGTGGAGATTCGCTGAAAAAACTGGCGCTTGAGCTGGGAGGGCACGCACCTTTCATCGTCTTTGCCGACGCCGATCTGGATCGTGCGGTGGCCGAGGCGATGATGTCCAAATTTCGCAATTCCGGACAGACCTGTGTCTGTGCCAACAGATTCCTGATCCAGGATAGCATCTATGAGGAATTCGCCGCCCGTCTGGTGAGCGAGGTCAAGAGCCAGCTGGTAGTGGGTCCGGGCAGTCGCGCAGAGTGCAACCAGGGTCCGCTGATCGACGAAAAGGCCGTCCTGAAGGTTGAAGAACAGATCGGGGATGCCTTGAAAAAGGGGGCACGACTCGCCACCGGCGGGAAAAGGCTGACCGGCAAGGGGTTTTTCTTCGAACCGACGGTCCTGCTCGATGTCACCCCCGACATGCAGATCGCCCGTGAAGAAACCTTCGGCCCGGTGGCCCCTCTTTTCCGTTTCAAGGATGAGGATGAGGTGCTGATGATGGCCAATCGCTCCGATTACGGTCTTGCGGCTTATTTTTTTACCAGGGACCTGACACGGGTCTGGAAGATGACCGAAAACCTCGAATGCGGCATGATCGGCGTCAACACCGGCATCCTCTCCTCTGAAGCCGCACCATTTGGCGGCATGAAGGATTCCGGCATGGGAAGGGAAGGCTCGAAGTACGGAATGGATGAATATCTTGAGATAAAATACATGTGTATAGGCGGGTTGGACTGAGTTCCATTGTTCGGCACCGTATATTTCTGCTCGACAACCATTTAAAATTAAACTAATTTATGAAGCGGATGCAGACGAAGTGCAGTGTCTGGCGCCGCTGGAAGGCGAACGGGCCCATCGCTGTCAAGAGCTGAGGTGCTATGGAGAACAGGATATTGCAGGCGATCAAAGAGAGACGGAGCATCCGCGAGTTCACTGACCAGCCGGTCTCCGAAAAGGACCTCATGACCCTGGTTGAGGCCGCGATCTGGGCCCCCTCGGGAAAGAACAACCAGCCCTGGCGGTTTGTGCTTCTGACCGATGCGGAAGTGCGGAATAATATCGCCGACCTGACCCTGTACCGCCATATTGTCGCTAACTGCCAGAGTCTGATCGTGGTGTTTCTCGACACCGAGGCCATGTACGATGAGGTCAAAGATCATCAGTCGGCCGGCGCTGGCATCCAGAATATCCTGCTGACTGCCGAATCCCTGGGGCTGGGGACGGTATGGCTCGGCCAGATTGTCAAAAACAAGCATGAGGTCAACGTTGAACTTGGCATCAGCAGCAGATATGACCTCATGGCGGTTGTCGCGGTTGGCTATCCAGCGCATCGAAACCAGAAATCGCACAGGAAAAATGTAAATGATTTCATCTTAAAAAAAATTGGAGGGTAAATTATGAATACTGCTTTTTTCGCTAAGCGAATCTCAATTGTTCTATGTATCGCGGCGTTAACCCTGTCTGTCGGCGGCTGCTCCAGAAAGAGCATGAATTCTTCGGGAGCAGGGATGAGCGACCTGCCGCCGTTGGCTAATGCGATCGGCAACTTCAACGACCTCGAGCTTCCCGTTGAAATGAAACTGGATAAAGATAAAACGATGTCGATCAATACAGAATCGTTCAAGGGAGGCATTATTCATTACACCGGCAGGGTCGACATGAATTCCCTGAAGGACTTCATCGTCGCCTCGATGCGCAACAATAAATGGAAACTGGTCGGGGAGGCATCCTATGAATATACGCTGCTGGCCTTCACCAAACCCAACAGGACCTGCATGGTCTTGCTTTCAGAAAAAGGGCCGGGATCACTGGGAAAAACCCATGCCACCCTGTATGTGACGGCTGACCTGAGCGCATCCGGCGCTGTCAACCCCTTTGGCGAACCGGCTATGCCCGCAAATTAATCGAACATTCAGCCGCAGTGCCTTTTTCACCCTCCATGAATGAAGGCGGCGACCTCTGTAGCGGTCGCCGCCTTCACCACCTCTTCTTTATTCTCGTAGCTCTCCTCATTTTGTTCTGATAATACGCACCGTTCAAGGATTGTGCAGATCCTTCCCACCGTATACTCCCGCAGCCTCCAGACCTTAGCCAGGGCTTGGGCATTCTCGGCGATGGCCGTAAAATGCTCAGGGCCGATGCCGAGATCTGTTAGACTGCAGGGGGCGCCGATATCCTTGAGCCAGTGCCGCAGGCATTCTCCTGTGGCCGCAGCCAGATTACCGTCCTGCTCATCCTGCTCAGGACCGATCAGGGGAATGGTCCGGCGGCCGAAAATGATCTTGGTCGGATTATGAAAGACGAAATTCTCCATGCCTGACGGCTGACCGACTCTCAGGGCCCGGGCGGATTGTCCAGGACTCTGCGAAAGGCCCGGGTCAGGTCGTAAAAGGCCTGAATCGAGAGGACCTCCGGCCGGAGCAGCGGCGAAAGGCCTGCCGAGGCGATGGTCTGTTCGGTCAGTTCCTTGATGACGGCCTTGTCGGTGATCGCCAGGGCGGAAAAAATACCGGCGCCACTCAAGGTGTTGAGAATGGTCTTGCGTCTCTGGCTGAAGGCGGCCCGGACTATCCGCTGGAAGAGTTCTTCATCGCCTGGGGGTGGGCCCTTGGCTCCCTGGGCCGGCGGGGGAGTGAACTGAATCCGGATGACTACCGAATCAATCTTTGGTTGCGGGTGAAACTCGGCCGGGCCGAGGGTCATTAGTTTTTTGACGGAGGCACAGCTCTGCAGCAGGACGGAGGGGATGCCGTAGTCTTTGGAACCGGGTGCGGCGACCAACCTGTCGGCCACCTCCTTTTGCAGCATGATGGTGGCCTGTTCGACATGCCGGCGGTTGTCGATGAGCTTGAAGATGAAGGGATTGGAGATCGAGTAGGGGAGGTTGGCGATGATCTTCAGACGACCGTCGCAACGGCCGACCAACTCCGAAAAATCCGCCTTGAGGATATCCTGATGAATGAGGGTGACATTGTCCGGCAGGTCCTGTTCCTGCTCATGGAGCCTGATGATGCCGCTATCGATCTCAATACCGTAGACATGTCGGACGGCCTGGGCCAGCGGCAGAGTCAGGGCAGCGAGACCGACGCCGACCTCGACGATGACGTCGTCAGGACCGACCTGCCCGGCCCGGACAATGGCCTCGGCGGTGTGCCGATGGACCAGAAAATTCTGGCCGAACTTCTTATTGGGCGCCAGGTTATGCTGCTGTAGCGCTGCTCTGGTCTTTCCGTAGGCTGACATAGGTTGTTATGATGAAAGGGAAGATGGTGAATGCCGGTGTATCTGGCATCAGTTCAGTATGTGCCTGGCCTGGCGCTTGGCCCTGATTTTAAGAAAGGTGTACAGGGAGAGATAATAACTGGCCAGGGCAAAGGGCAGGGCCAGGACAGTGCCTCCGACGAGCAGGACGACCACGGCCTCGAGGCCGAGTCCGGCAAGGATTTCAAAGGTATGGGCAAAACCATGCGAAGAGGAGAGTTGGTCTACGACGATCTGGATCTTCTCCCAGTTCATTTCATACGGGGTCAGGGCGTTGCCGATGAGGGTCGAAAAATAGTAGATCGGCACGAAGGTAAGGGGATTGGAGACTATCAGGCTGCTGAGAATTGCTGCAACTGTTGAGGTCCGGGTGAGAATGGTCAGGACGAGGATGATGGCGGTGTGCAGCGGCATGGTCGGGGTCAGACCGACAAAGACGCCGATTGCCGTGCCGAAGGCCAGGGCATAGGGATCCCCTTTGAGTCGCCGGAAGCGGAGGAGGTAATATTTTCCAAGGCGGTTGAATCGCATGAGCTGAGACCTTATAAGCCGTTTCGAAATGACCAGTTCGCTGATGATCATTTCGATCCGCTACCGTATACCGGTTCACGGCATTTCAATAGCATGATAATGTTTAAACACAGCTTAGCCGAGCTGGGAACGTGAATAGACGTCCTCGTCGATGACGGAAGGACCATACTGCTTGAAGGCATGGTATCCGGCCAGGGCTATCATCGCCGCATTGTCGGTACTGAAAGCGGGCCTCGGCACGAAATACTGCAGATGATTCGCCTGGGCCCGCTCGGTGAAGACCTGACGCAACCGGCTGTTGGCTGAGACGCCGCCGCCAAGCACGACGGTTTGCACCCCGTGCTTCCGGGCGGCGGTCATGGTCTTTGCCGCCAGCACATCGACCACTGCCTCTTGAAAGGAAGCACAGATCCTGGCCACCTGTAAAGCGATATTCCGTTGCGACTGCTGATTGCAGTAATTCAGGACAGCGGTTTTCAGGCCGCTGAAACTGAAATCAAGGGAGTGTTCATCGAGCCAGGCTCTCGGAAAATCGATCAGTTCGGAGTCCCAGGAAGCCGCCAGCCCGGCCACTTCCGGCCCACCCGGATAGGGCAGCCCGAGCAGCTTGGCCACCTTGTCAAAGGCCTCACCGGCCGCATCGTCCCGGGTGCGGCCGACCAGGGAGAAGGAGGTGTAGTCCTTGGCGAGGTAGAGTGAGGTCGTCCCGCCGGAGGCAATCAGGGCGATGTAGGGGAAAGACGGTTTTTCCTCTTCGAGAAAGACCGAGAGGATATGACCGGCCATATGATCAACCCCTCTGAAGGGAATGGCGCGAACCGCAGAGATGGCCTTGGCGAAGGAAAAACCCACCAGCAGGGAGCCGATCAGGCCGGGGCCCTGGGTAACGGCGATAAGGCCGATATCATCGAGGTCGACCCTGGCCCGGTCGAGGGCCTCAGTGACAACGGCATGGATCGACTCCAGGTGTCTGCGCGAGGCGAGTTCCGGGACCACGCCGCCAAAGGGGCGATGCACCAGGTCCTGACTGCTCAGGATGCTGGCATGCAGGACCCGGTCGTCTTCCAGGACGGCGGCGGCGGTATCGTCGCAGGAGCTCTCAATTCCTAGGATGAGCATGGGGGTATTGACGGTGCTGTGGGGAAGGATTACATTTTCGATTGTCACAATGTGCTGTTTCAGGGTAAGAGTAAACGAATATATATGTCATGAGGGTGAAAGTCAATGCCTGCGCCCCCATGCCCTCGATCCGTCAACAGATGCCAGCCACCGTGTCGAAATCAATACCAGCCAGCAGGGGAAAAAAATCCCTTGTCGATAATTTCTCGCGCACCATCTCCTATCTGCGTCTCTCCCTGACCGATCGCTGCAACCTGCGGTGTATCTACTGCATGCCTGAGCAGGACGGCGATACTACCGGCTGCCGGACGAAAAACGGGGAGACCCTGGCGCATGTCGATCTGCTTACCTATGAAGAACTCCTGCGGGTGGTCCGTGTAGCCGTTTCCTTAGGCATGAATAAACTCCGTCTCACCGGTGGAGAACCGCTGGTGCGCAAGGGAGTACTTCAATTCATCGACAGACTCGCCGAGATCGACGGTCTTGACGAGGTACGGCTGACAACCAACGGCGTCCTGCTCGGTGATTACGCCCGGAACCTCTATGATGCGGGGATCAGACAGCTCAATATCTCGCTGGACAGTCTGCAGCGGGATAAATTCGCCCGGATCACCGGCCGGGATTTCTTCGATCGGGTGTGGCGGGGAATCATGACGGCGCGGGATCTCGGCTTCCGGATAAAGATCAATGTCGTGGCGATGAAAGGGGTGAACGACGACGAGTTCGCCGATTTTGTCAACCTGGCCTTGAACGAGCCCTTGCAGGTTCGCTTCATCGAGTTCATGCCGGTCGGGGAAAAGAGCAGCTGGCAGCGGCAGCAGTTTATCCGGGCCGAAGAGATTCAGCTGGGACTGGCCGACCTGGGCGAGTTCATCCCCTATCAGAAAGGGAAATTTGACGGTCCGGCCAGGATGTACCGCCTCCATGCCCCCGACGGCAGAAAGGGCAGCATCGGTTTCATCAGCCCGATCAGCCACCATTTCTGCGACCAATGCAACCGCCTGCGCCTGACCGCCGAAGGTAAATTACGGTCTTGTCTGCTCAACGACACGGAAAGGGATATCAAGGTACTCCTGCGCCAGGGTGTCACGGATGAGCAGCTGATGGCCGTCATCCGGGACACCGTTCTCGATAAACCGAAAGGTCACAGACTGCAGGAGCGCCTGGATAACGGCGAGGTCATGAACTGCCCCGGCCAGATGTCACGAATCGGCGGGTAGGTAGTTGCTCTGCGGGTAGGATCCGAGCCACTCGAAGTACGAGCACAACGGCCGCAGCCGTTCGCAGCCCCGGAAGATCTTCTCATCTTCCATATGCCCGATCATATCAAGAAAGAACAAATACTTCCATTGCTTGCCCTTGATCGGGCGGGATTCTAGCTTAGTCAGATTTATCTCTTCTTCCGAAAGGACGGTGAGGATCTCGTTGAGGGCGCCGGGCCGGTCCATGGTGCCTACCAGCAGAGAGGTCCGGTCCTGGCCGCTGGCCGAGGGGGATTTTTTGCCGATCACCAGAAAACGGGTGGTGTTGCCGCGGTAGTCCTCGATTCCCTTGACCACGACCTGCAGCTCATACCGCTTGATGGCAAGAGATGAGGCTATGGCCCCGATATTGGGGTTGTTGGCCGCCATCTGGGCGGCAGCCCCGGTGGAGAGGACCGGCAGGGTGGGGATGGCCGGCAGATGCTTGCGTAACCACTCCCTGCACTGGGCGAGCGGTTGGGCATGGGAGGCGACCGTCTGGATATCCTCGATATTGCCGGATCTGCACACCAGATTATGGCTGATTTCCAGCTGCACCTCGCCGCAGATCTGCACCTTGTATTTCATGAAGGAGTCGAGAGTGGAGACCACGGAACCCTCGATGGAGTTCTCCACCGGCACAATGCCGTAGCGGGTCCGCCCCTTTTCAACCTCCGAAAAAACATCGTCGATCGATTCCTGCGCCTTGTAGGTCGCCGAGTGGCCGAAGTATTTGACTCCGGCCAGATGGGAGAAGGTGGCTTCCGGACCGAGATAGGCCACCTCGATATTGCGCTGGGAGAGCCTGCAGGTGGTGATGATCTCATGGAAGATCATGCGCAGGGAGTCTTCCGGGAAGGCGTTGTCATTCTCCTTGAGCAGCCGTTCGTAGATCTGCCGTTCCCTGAGAGGATCCCATTTCGCGCGATTATTCTCATCCTTCAACCTGCCGATATTTTTGGCATACTCAATTCGTTCCTTGAGCAGGGACAGCATTTTGCTGTCGATCGCATCAATGTTTTTCCGCACGGTCAAAATCTTGTTTTTCTGCTCGTCAGCCATGGTTTGTCCTGTTAGATTCTTGCAAAAAAGGTGGGAGCTGCAGGCAGTACGCCGTTTTCCACCCGGAAGAGAATTAAATTAGGAGAAAGAAAATACTATGTCAAGGCGGAATAGGTTGGTATAAGACAATTTCCGGTCTGTTGCTGGTGGCCGGCAATCCTGACGACGTTACCGAAAGGCCGAAAATATACCTTCCACTCGAAAGAAGATAGACATCTCATGAGCAAGAATAAGATCAGCAAGACCTATGAGGAAATCAACTCGCGGATCAAGGCGGGAGAGGCGGTGGTGGTCACTGCCGAGGAAATGGTCGGAATCGTCAGAAAAAAAGGGCCGGAACAGGCGGCCCGGGAAATCGATGTGGTGACTACCGGGACTTTTGCCCCAATGTGCTCCTCCGGCATGTTCTTCAACTTCGGGCAGATGGTCCCGACCATCAAGGCCTCGAAGGTCTGGATCAACAAGGTCCCGGCCTATGCCGGTCTTGCCGCCGTTGATGCCTATCTCGGCGTGACGGAACCCAGCGAGGACGATCCGCTCAACAAGATCCACCCGGGCGAGTTCCGTTACGGCGGCGGCCATGTCATCGAAGATCTGCTGCGGGGAAAGAAGATGCTGCTTGAGGCCAAGGCCTACGGCACCGACTGCTATGCCGCCAGGAAAATGAAAAAGGAGGTAGGACTCGCCGACCTCTCTTTTGCTCTCCTCTGCAATCCCCGCAACGGCTACCAGAATTATAACTGCGCGGTGAACCTTTCCGACAAGGCGGTCTATACCTATATGGGGATGCTGAAACCGCACTGCCGCAATGCTAATTACTGCAGTGCCGGCGAACTGAGCCCGCTTTTGAACGACCCCCTGTACAAGACCATCGGCATGGGTACCAGGATTTTTCTGGGGGGAGGCATCGGCTATGTGACCTGGCACGGCACCCAGCATAATCCCCATGCACCGAGGACTGCGGGAGGCGTGCCGCGCAAGGCCGCCGGCACCATTATGGTGCAGGGGGACCTGAAGCAGATGTCGGCCGACTGGCTGCGGGGTGTTTCCATTCTCGGTTACGGCAACAGTCTGGCGGTAGGTCTCGGCATCCCGATCCCGATCCTCAACAGCGAGATGGCCGCTTTCACCGGTGTAGCCGATGAGGACATCTTCACCCAGGTGGTGGATTACGGCCATGACTACACCAACGGCATCGTCCGCAATTACGGCGAGGTGAGTTATGCCCAGCTGAAATCGGGGAAGATCGAGGTGAACGGCAAAGAGGTGCAGACCGCCCCTCTCTCGAGCATCGTCAAGGCTAGAGAGATAGCCGAGATCCTGAAGGAATGGATCTCCTCGGGAAAATTCCTGCTGAACCGCCCGGCCCAGACCCTGCCGGATGGTTCAGAGTAGGGAGGCGATGCCGCTTCCAGCCGAAAAGCTTGGCCATCTCCGCGAGATACTGCAGGGCATGGACAGAGTGACGATCGCCTTTTCCGGCGGCATTGATTCTTCCTTCCTGCTGCACAGCGCCTGCCTTGCGCTTGGGGCAAATAAGGTCGCTGCCTTCCAGGCCGTATCCTGCCTGACGGGTGGTTCCCGGCGGGAAAAAGCCAGGGCGATAATCCGCCAGCTGTTTGCCGATCTCGGACTTTACCGGGAGGTGGAAGTCGATCCGCTGTCCTGGCCTGAAGTCTGTGTCAATACCAGGGAACGGTGCTACTTCTGTAAAAGTCGGCTCTACAGGATTTTCCTGGCGGAAATCAAGGCTGGCCATGGTGGTTTGCTGCTCGACGGCACGCAGGTTGATGATCTCAATCAGGATAGACCCGGCCTGCGGGCCATCCGCGAACTTGGAGTCCGTACACCGCTGCTCGAAGCGGGATTGACGAAGAGGGAGATCCGGGCGGCGGCGCGAGAGGCTGGCCTGCCGCACCATGATCGACCTGCCGACTCATGTCTTGCCACCAGGCTTGCGCCCGGACAAGAAATTGTCCAGGGCTTGCTGGAAATTATAGAAAAGGCAGAAGATTTCCTTGAATATCGGGGTCTTTTCGGTACCCGGGTCAGGCCCATGAACGGGTTTACCCATCTTGAGATCGCCAGCGAGGATATGGCGCGTTTCAGCCTCCCGGAAAATCGCCTGGCCGTTCAGCACCTTTTTACCGAACTCGGACTCGGTGAAGTATTTCTCAAGATCACAGGGCGTTAAAGCCGGCAGATAAAAAAATGCCTTGGAGAAAATCGATACGATTTAGTGCTTGCGTCTGAAGCGCGATTCAATTATGGTGCAGACGTGTTTCCGTAAAACCTTGAATATAAAGGGTTGTAGAAGATTATCTGGTTGTCCGGCAAGGGCTTAATTTTCTATTTTTCTTTTGACAATTGAAAGCAGTTTGATTAAAGCATCAACACAGGAGAAGGGACACATAGTCCTGTTACTAAGCAAAAAATGATCTTAGCAGGGAGGATTTCATGAACAAGAAGGAACTTATTGAGAGCATTGCAGGCGCAGCAGACATAAGCAAGGCCGCTGCTGAGAAGGCACTGAACGGTACGCTTGCCGCAATTGCTGAAGCTTTGAAGAAAGGTGACAAGGTTACTCTCGTTGGTTTTGGCACATTCTCTGTTTCAAAACGCGAAGCCCGTCAGGGGAGAAACCCCCAGACCGGAAAAGCAATCAAAATTCCCGGAAAGAAAGTCGCGAAATTCAAAGCAGGAAGCAAACTGTCCGAAGCTATCAACTAATTCCTACCCAATGACCGCGCCGGCATAGAAGTCTATAGGACTGATCTATCGCCTGTGGTCATCTATCTCTCCTGCAGATTGAGTGGCGTTTTGACAGTGCGGAGAAGGAAAGGAGCTGTTTTTTCCAACTCGCTTGGCGGAGACAGCTGAGAAGCGGAGAAGAAATGCCCGGAAAAATTTTGGCGGAGGGTCGTTCCTGGAAAGGAACGACCCTTTTTTGTTCATGAAACGACTCAGATCAGGATACACTACAGGCGCCTGCGCGGCTGCCGCGGCGAAAGGGGCGGCCCTGCTCGTACTTGCAGGCAACCCGCCTGCCCAGGTCGACATCCCGTTTCCCGATGGCAGCAGGGTAACCTTTCCAGTAGCCCGTTGTTCCTGGCTGGACCAGCAGGAACAGGTCGGTTGTTGCACGGTGATCAAGGATGCGGGGGACGACCCGGATGTGACGAACGGAGCAGAGATCGTCGCCGAGGTACAAATCGGGGGATGCTCATCTTCAGAAAACAGGGGCGTAGTGATTCGCGGCGGCCAAGGCATCGGCACCATCACGAAACCAGGTCTTGCCTTACCGGTCGGCAGTCCGGCGATCAATCCCGTTCCCTTGAGGATGATTGAACAGGCAGTCGGCGAGGCCCTCACTCTTTCAGGCAAAAGCCCTATTGACCACCTGGTCATCGTCACCATCTCGATCCCGAAAGGGGATGAACTTGCCAGGTACACCCTTAATAAGCGCCTCGGTATCGTCGGAGGCCTTTCGATCCTCGGGACGACCGGCATTGTCGTGCCGATTTCAGCCGCGGCCTGGACCGCGACCATATCCTCGGCGATGGATGTCGCAAAGGCAGGCGGCGTGCAGGAGATCGTTCTGTCAACCGGCCGTACCTCGGAAAGGGCGCTTGAGGAATATCTCGGCTTTCCAGAAGAGGCCTATGTGATGATGGGCGATTATCTCGAGTTTTCCCTGAAAGAGGCCGCCAGGTGTGGCTTCAGGAAGATCCACCTGGCCGGGATGTGGGCAAAGGTCATGAAGGGCGCCATGGCTATCCCCCAGACCCACGTGCGACACGGTGCTCTCGATGCCGAGGTGGCTATCGAATTTCTCGAAAAGCTTGTCGGTCGCGGCCGGACCCTGGACTATCTCCACGGCGCCAATACCGCCCGGGAAATCTACGAACGTCTCAAGCAGCATCAGGCGGAGGAAGTGATCGAGGCGGTATGTCTTGCCGCCAAGGATTACTGCCAGTCCGCTTCCGGTCTGCCCGTCCAGGTTCATCTCGTCCACGCCTCCGGTAAGATCATGGTATCCGTATGAGCACGGGACGATGAAAACTGGCAATATCTATCTGGTCGGAGTGACGGGAGAAGTTCTCGCCGAGGATACGATTGGGCGCATCGCCTCCTGTACCGCCATTATCGTATCGGCGAGGATGATGCCCCTGTTGGATGCCGCCTTGCCAGATTACCCCCGCTCGCAGGTCCACACCGTTACCCCGCTCAAGGAGGCGATTGTGGCCATCGCCTCGGCCTTGGACAGCGGCGATGTCGCCGTGCTGGCAAGCGGCGACCCGCTCTTTTTCGGGATCGGCGACCTGCTCGGCAGGCGTTTCGGCAGAACGCGACTGGTGACCTTGCCGGCCGTTTCCTCGATGCAGATCGCCTTTGCCCGTCTCGGACTGCCATGGCATGATGCCCGGTTTATCAGTCTCCATGGGCGCCCATCCGCCCATTTCGCCGCCCGCATACTGCCTTATGCCAAGGTCTGCATACTAACCGACAAGCTCAATACCCCGGCCGCCATCGCTTCGGAATTGCTGCGGCATGTCTCAGCCGGACGGAGTGCCGATTTCAGCCTTTTTGTCGGCGAAGAACTCGGCTGTGCGCGCGAAAAAGTGACAATTGGCTCGCTGCACGACATCGCGGGACAGATTTTCAACGACCCGAATATTGTCATCATCCTGCAGAAACCAAGGGACAATGGCGAGATACCGGTTTTTGGCCTGGGGGAAAAGGACATTCGCCACAGCAGGGGCCTGATCACCAAGAACGAGGTCCGGGCTGCGGTCATTCATGCCTTGAGGCTGCCACGGCAAGGGGTATTCTGGGATATCGGCGCCGGTTCGGGCTCGGTAAGTGTTGAGGCGGCCCGCCTGAGCGATGACCTGCAGGTCTTTGCCATCGAAAAAAATTCGGAGCAGCTTGATCATATCCGCCGGAACAGGGAGACATTCTGTTCCGCAAATATTGAGGTGATTGCCGGAGAGGCGCCGGAGGTCCTGGCGCAGCTGCCCGATCCGGACCGGGTCTTTGTCGGTGGCAGCGGCGGGAATCTTGCCCAGATACTCGCTGTTGCAGCAGGAAGGTTGAAGGCCGGCGGCAGCATCGTCGTCAACGCGGTCCTGGCCAAGACCGCCGAAGAGGCCCCCGGACTGCTCTGTTCTCAGGGCCTGGCGGTGGAGATCAGTAGGATCACTGTCGAACGGCAGCGCTACCCCGCTCCTGAAACCAGTCGATTCAACCCGATATCGCTTATTGTCAGCCGGAAAACCCATGGCATTGAAGAGGGAACTGAAAATGACTATTATTGAACGCAGACCGGTATATTTTGTCGGGGCCGGCCCCGGTGACGTTGAGCTCATCACCGTCAAGGGCAGGAGGCTGCTTGATGCCGCCGACTGCATCATCTACGCCGGCAGTCTGGTCAATCCGCAGCTGCTGGCCGGCTGCCATGCGGCTATTCACGATTCTTCACCGCTGAATCTTGATGAGATCATCAGCCTGATCCATACAGCCTGGCAGAGAGGGGAGCTGGTCGTGCGTCTGCATACCGGCGACCCATCGATCTACGGGGCGATCAAGGAGCAGATGGCGCGGCTCGAGACCCTGTCCATCCCCAGCCAGGTGGTCCCGGGCGTCAGTTCTGCCTTTGCCGCTGCGGCCAGCCTGAAGGCGGAACTGACCCTGCCGGAGATCGCCCAGACGGTCATCATCACCCGCCAGGAAGGGAGGACGTCGGTGCCGGAGAAGGAGAGGCTGCGCCTTCTTGCAGTACACCAGACGACCATGCTGATCTTTCTCTCCGCCGGTCTCCTGCCTGCAGTCGTTGAAGAGCTCCGGGCCGGCGGCTATCCCGACGACACCCCGGTGGTGGTGGTTGAGCGGGCCAGTTGGAGCAATGAAAAAATTGTCAGGGGCACACTCTCGACCATCTCTCCCCGGGCGGCGGCGGAAGGAATCAGCAAGACGGCGATGATCTGCGTCGGCAGGGTCTTTGCCGAACAGCCGCTGGCGGCCGTGTCCAAACTCTATGACAGACATTTCAGCCACGGGACAAGGGAGGCAAAAGGTGACTAAGGGACTTCTGGCGATTTTTACCGGCAACGGCAAGGGAAAGACGACCTCCGCCCTGGGGCTGGCCTTCAGGGCGCTCGGTCACGGCCATAAAGTCTGTGTAATCCAGTTTATCAAGGGCGGCTGGCTCACTGGTGAACAGCTGTTTGTCAAGTCGCTTACCGATCACATCGATTTTCATGTCATGGGCAAAGGCTTCACCTGGAAGTCGGACAATATTGCCGAAGATACCGCCCTGGCCCGGAAGGCCTGGGATTTTGCCGTGCAGACCATCGAACAGAATCAGCATCAGCTCGTAATCCTGGATGAACTCACCTACCTTATCCGGTATAATATGGTTTCTGAAGAAGAGGTGCTGCAGGCTCTCAGCCGTCGCCCCAGCCAGATGCATGTGGTGGTGACCGGCAGACACGCCACCGAGGGGCTGGTCGCCGTCGCCGATCTGGTCACCGAGATGACCGAGATAAAGCATCCCTATGCCGCCGGGGTTGCAGCCCAGAAAGGCTTTGATTTCTGATTGCGGTTGGGTCGGGATACCTATCCCACAGTCACAGGAGAGAACGATGAAGGATTTCGCCAGCCTGCTCGCCGAGTCTGTACAGATGCATGGCCATATCTGCGCCGGCCAGGTGATCGGGGTCCGGATGAGCATCCTCGCCCTGCAGCGCATCGGGATCGATGATCCCCGGGGAGCGGACCGCAAGAAACTCTACGTGCTGGTGGAGATCGACCGCTGCGCAACCGATGCGATCCAGTCGGTGACCGGCTGCAGCCTCGGCAAACGCTCGATGTACTTCCATGATTTCGGTATAATGGCGGCAACCTTCGTCAATCTGGAAACAGGTAAGGCTGTACGGGTCACCGCCCGGGAGGAGGCCCGTGCGGCGGCCGACCTTTACTGCCTCGGCATCGAGAACAAATACAGCAGACAGCTTGAGGCCTACAAGGTGATGCCCGAGGAGGAACTGTTCCGCTTTGAACAGGTGACAGTGGCGATCCCCCCGGAAAACCTGCCCGGTCGTCCACTGAGGCGCGTGCAGTGCGAGTCATGTGGCGATTGGGTGCAGGACTGCCGGGAGGTCATCCGCGACGGCCGGATACTCTGCCGCAACTGTGCCTCTGACAGATATTATACAGTTATTGGTTAAGCAACGATGGAAATGATAACACTTCTTGATTATGGCGCCGGCAATGTCCGCAGCGTCAGAAACGCGATCAGAAAACTTGGGTTTGAG
>JANMSX010000035.1:0-8557 GCA_031389785.1 Desulfobulbaceae bacterium
CCCGCCCCCCCAACAGGATCATGTCCACCCCTCGATTTCGCGCAGCCTGCACGATGAGTTCAGCTGGGTTGCCTACCTGTACCAGAGGTTCGCAGACTGCCCGCAGGCCCTCCTGGCGGCACTGGGCGCAGACCTCGTTGACCATTTCTCGGGCCTGGGATTGTTCATCATCTTTTTTTACCACCGACATGACCATCAGCCGCTCCATGGTTGTACATGTTCGGCTAAGGCTCAGGGCCTCCTGTGCCGCCAGCCTGCTGTTGGGGGAACCGTCCAGGGCAAGCAGGACATGGGCGCCGGTGATGAGAAAATCCTTTGGCACCACCAGAACACGCGGAAAGCCCTGGCCGATGACCCTGGCAGTCATGTTCCCCACCAGCAATGACAGGCGGCCGGTTTTACCGTGCCGGCCCATGAGAATTGCGTCAGCGTTGCGTAAACGGGCCTGATCGACTATGGTCTTTTCCGGTTTGCCGGAGCCCACCACCACAACCTCAATCTCCACCCCGCTGTCCTGTGCCATTTTGCGAATCTGGTCCAGGTGAGGGGCCATCTCCTGCTGGCGCTGCATCACGGTCGAATTGGCAGCTCTGATCGATTCAGCCTCGGTGTGCACGACATGCAGGACGACCACCCGGGCGCGGCATGCCTGGCCAAAAAATATTGCCTCCTGGACAGCCCCATCACTAAAATGGGATCCATCGGTGGCCAGCAGCAAGGTCTTGGCCTGGCCCAGAAGACTGGTTGAAAATCTTTCCATGGAGACTCCTTTGATTTGAGTATGAATAGAGTTAAGACTAGCACCTAGGTAATACTTACACAAGCTGTCCATGTGCGGTTATCCGGACAGGAGAGTGTTTGTGGTACAGATATTCCCACTGAGGCAGTGGGTGTGGAACAAGACGACGGTTGGTGATAATCTCGAAATATATCAAGATATTCTGCAGCTTGCGTGAG
This sequence comes from Desulfobulbaceae bacterium, assembly GCA_031389785.1. Classification (GTDB taxonomy): domain Bacteria; phylum Desulfobacterota; class Desulfobulbia; order Desulfobulbales; family Desulfocapsaceae; genus Desulfoprunum. The sequence goes on from JANMSX010000035.1 coordinate 958, forward strand.
CTAGGCAAGGGCGGTTGTTACGACATGCAGATCTTGCCACCATCCAAAGATACCTGGGAAGCGTAAGTGGTATAGAGACCATCGGATCGAGTGCAGGCAGAAAAATCCCCGGCTGAAGGTTGCTATTGTAAAATTGGTGATGAATGTTCGATTTTGGAGAGGATACTGATGAAACGTCGAGATACATTTGAAGATGCCGAAATAATCAGGGTATGCCAGGAAGGCATCGATTATCAAGGCATCGTGAAACACATCAATGAAGGCATAGTGATTATCAGGGAAGGAATTATCATCTTTGCGAACAATGCCTTCTATGAAATATCCCGGAAAAAGCCCGAACAGGTTATCAAATCGGACTTTTCCAATTTTATCGCTGCACAGGATCAAAATAAAGTTGCCGAATACTGCACAAACCGGTTCTTCATCGAAGACCTTCCCGACAGGATAGAGTTCCACATGCCACGAGAGGGTGGAGATGCAATTATCGAAATGAAGAGCAGAGTCGTGGAGTGCGGTGGTGCCCCTGGACTCCTTGGCGCATTGACAGACATTACTGAACGGCGCCAGACGAGGATTGAACTGCAGCGGTTCAAGGAACGGCTTGAAAGTATCCTCCACGCCATGAATGAGGCGATAGTCTCCATGTCGCCGGATGGCTACAAGATACTTGCAATCAATCCGGCAGCCGAAGCGCTCTATGGGATTCCGTTAAGGGATTTCACCAGCGGGGAGAGGCACATCATGGATTTCGTTCATCCGGATGACCTCGAGACGGTGCGGAAATTTTACGACAATCTCCCTGAGGTGGAATTCGATCAGGCGCAGTACAGGATTATCAGCAGCAACATGAAGGTTAAATGGGTTCTTGATGAAGGGCACGTAGTCTATGCAAGAGGGGGTGCGACTCGCAGGATTGATCACGTAATCAAGGACATTACAGAGGAGAAGCACGCAATTGATGCTCTTCGACAGAGCGAGGCCAAATACAAGGATTTCTTCAATTCGACGAGCGATATGGCCTTTGCCATATCTCCCGAAGGAGTATTTATCGATATCAACGATGCAGGTCTAAAGCTTTTAGGTTTTGACAGCAGAGAAGAGGCGTTGGCAAACAATGTCAGAAATTTCTATGTCGATATCGACGAGAGAACTGAACTTATTGAAGAGATCTACGGGAAAGGCCATGTTGTTGGCAGGCATGTAAAATTCAAGAACAAGAAGGGAGAACCCCTTGAGGTAGCCATCACTGCCCGCGCTAAAATGGATGATTCCGGGCATATCCTCTACCATGAGGGCATCGTACATAACATCAGCAAGGCTCTGGAAAACCAGAGAAACAGGGTTCTTCGCAACGCCGCCGGGGGAATGTGCCATTACCTCAACACTCATCTGATGCAACTCAATGGAGCGCAGAAATTCATGAAGGAAGACATGATATCTCTGGATCAACTCATCAAAGAATTCGTCCAGGGGGAAAAGCCTCAGGAGACTACCCCGGAAATCAAGAAGGTCATGGAATCGATGCACGACTTCCTCCAGAGCATTAACAATGCCTACGAAAGAATTGCCGAGGTGACCAAAGCCTTTAACCAGGCTTTTATTTATAAAGAGGAATCCTACTCCACCGAAACCATTTTGGACATTTTTAAATCCTATGGATACAAAGGGGATGAATAAAGAAAACAGAGTTGTGAAGTAGGAAAACTAACTGAAAATAGTTAATAGGTACCAAAATATACATGTCTTTTCGTGTAGCGAGAAAGCTCACAACCTGCAAATCCGGACATTCCCACTATCCGCTGGACAACCGCCTTCCCAGCTTGACATTTCCGGTAATGTATTATTACATTATCCTTGTCAAACAGAGAGGAGGACGGTCTCATGCGTCAGCAACAGCTTGCCCTGACATCCCGACAGCGGGAATTGTACGATTACCTGCGCAGCCGGATCAACGGCGGTGAAGGTCCGCCCAGCCTGCGAAAGGCGGCGGAGGACCTCAAGATCAGCCATACGGCAGTCGCCAGCCTGCTGCAATCGCTGCAGGAAAAGGGCTGGATACGGCGCGAAGGCCGTTACAGCCGCGATATCGCCCTGCTTGCCCCCGACTTCCCCGAGACCGCTTCCGGCGGCCGGAGCGTGCCGATCATCGGCAGGGTCGCCGCCGGCCTGCCGCTGTACGCCCAGCAGGAATGGGCGGGAAATGTCCTGGTCGATGCAGCTGTCTTCAGAGGCAGCAATCTCTTCGCCCTGCGGGTGCAGGGCGATTCGATGCAGAAGGCAGGGATCTTCGAGGGCGATCTCGCTATCTGCGAGCCGCGGCAGTTCGCCGCCAACGGCGAGATCGTGGTCGCCCTGATCAACAATGAAGAGGCCACCATCAAACGTTTCTTTTACCTGGGGGATCACATCAAGCTGCAGCCGGAGAACGACAGCTATCCGGCAATGATCTACGATCTCGGCGAGGTGCTGATCCAGGGCAAGGTCATCGGCATCCAGCGCGGCCCCGAACAGATGGCCGCCCTGTGACACAGAGGCCGCGATGGCAAGCGATTCCCCTCTGTATATCGGCACCTGCGGCTTCTCCTATCCCGAATGGATCGACGCCGGCATCTATCCCTCCGGCACCAAATCGGCACAGATGCTCTCCCTGTACAGCCGCCTGTTTCCGGTGGTCGAACTGAACTACACCTGGTACCAGATGATCCGGGCGGAGGCCATGGAACGCATGCTGGCGGGCAACGATTCCACTCTGCTCTTCTCCGCCAAGCTCACCCGCACCATGACCCATGAGGTCGCCGAAAACTGGCGGGACCAGGCCAGTCAGTATCTGCACGGCATCCGCCCGCTGGTGCAGGGCAAACGCCTTCTCGCCGTGCTCGTGCAGCTGCCGCCTTCTTTCAGGCGCACCCCGGAAAACCGCTACTATCTGGCCCACCTTTTCGACACCCTGCAGGCCCTGCCGCTTGCCGTCGAATTCCGCCACCGCTCCTGGGTCCATGACAGCGTGTTCAGGGCCCTGGAGCAACGGCGCATCACCCTGGTCAGTGTCGACGCTCCCTCCCTGCCCGAGCTCTTTCCCCCTCTCGATATCGTCACCAACCCCGATTTTTTCTACCTGCGCCTGCACGGCCGCAATCTCCAGGGCTGGCGCTCCGGCTCCAAACAGCAGCAGTTCGATTACAGCTACACAGACGCTGAACTCGGCGAGTGGAGCCGGGAACGCGTCCCGAAGATGCGTTCGCTCTGCGGCAAGGGCATTATTCTCTTCAACAACCATGTTGCCGGCCAGGCCGTGCGCAACGCCCGGGCCATGGCCGATCTGCTGGCCTGAAGCCCCGGGGCCTGCCGGCGTTCCGTCTCAATGTTCAGTTTATTCTTTACATTGACTGTACATTACTATACATTTTCCCCATGGACCGCAAGATCATTCACCTGAACATTGCCGATTTCGGCGTTGCCGTGGAACGTCTGCTCGACAGCAGCCTGAAGGGCAAGGCGCTGATCATTGCCGAGCCATCGGCCCGTTCGGTGGTGTACGATATGAGCGACGAGGCCTACGGCGAGGGGGTGCGCAAGGGGATGCAGCTCGGCATTGCCCGGAACCGCTGTCGCCGGGCCTCGGTCCTGCCGCCCCGTCCGGAGCAGTACCAGAAGGCCCTGACCCTCTGCATGCAGCACGCCCTGCACTATACCCCCCTGGTTGAGCGCTCCAGCGGCAACGGCCATCTCTACCTCGATGTCACCGGCACCCACCGCCTCTTCGGCCCGCCTCCGGACATCGGCTGGCGGCTCCGCAACACCCTGCGGCAGGACATCGGTCTCGACCCGATCTGGTCCGTGGCCCCCAACAAGCTGATAGCCAAGGTGGCAAGCCGGCTGGTCAAACCATGGGGCGAATACATCGTCGCCGACGGCGAGGAGGCCTCCTTTCTCGCCCCCCTGCCTCTGGTCCTGCTCCCCGGCATATCGATTCCCGACCTGACCCGGCTGCGCCACGTCAATATCCACAAGGTCCACCAGGCGGCGGCCCTTTCGATCGGCGAGCTCAGTGTCCTCTGCGACCGCCGGGCCGAGTTTCTCTATAAAGCAGTTCGCGGGGTCGACCCGGCACCGGTGCTGCCGGCCGGCTCCGGCACACCGGTTTTCAGCCGGCAGCACATCTTTTCCCCGGATACCAACGAGGAGCAGATTGTCCGCGCCGCTCTCGCCGCCCTCGTCCAGCAGGCCGGCTACGGGATGCGCCGAGAGAATCTCGGCTGCCGCCGACTTACCGTGCAGCTGTTGTATACCGACGGTATCGGCGCCGGCCGGCAGGCCGCGGTGAAACAGCCGATGAACGATGATGCCGCCCTCGAACAACTGGCCGTCACCCTCCTCTATCGCGGCTGGCAGCGGCGCGTCCGTCTGCGGCGGCTCACCCTCGACTGCTCCCGGCTGTGCCGCCCTGTCCGCCAGCTGTCGCTTTTCGAGGCGGTCGACAGCCGGCAGCAGAAGGACAAGCGGATCAGCGAGGCCTTTGACGCCATCCGCAATCGCTGCGGCGCCGACAAGATATACCGCGGCTCCCGGCAGCCGCCGGCCGCTGCCCGACCGGCATGATCTGCCTCGGCCTCCATTCCCATTTCTCCCTGATGCAGGCCACGGCCAGCCCCCGGATGCTTTGCCGGCAGGCCCGGAAAATTGGCTACGGCACCCTGGCCCTGACCGACATCAACAACCTTTACGGCCTCTGGCCATTCCTGGCCGCCTGCCGGGAGGAGCGACTCAGACCGATCATCGGCGCCGAAATACGCACGGACAGCTCCCGGCTCCTCTGCCTGGTGAAAGATCCGGGCGGATACCGCAATCTCTGCCGCCTGATCAGCAAACGCCACTGCAGCCCCTCCTTCGATCTGCAGAGCGCCTTGACCGTCCGGCATGAAGGCCTGGTCCTGTTGGCCGCGGATGAGATCCTTCTCCGCCACTGCCGGGATATCGGGGCCGATGCGGCAGCGGCCCTGATCGGCCGGCCCGACCAGCACAACAGCCGCCTGCGGCAGGCAGCGCTTCGCCTGGGGATTCCGGCTGTCGCCATGGCCGATATATTCTTCCCCGGCCGCGAAGACTATCCCTCCTACCGGCTGCTGCGGGCCATCGATACCAACAGCTCGCTCTGCCGACTGTCCCGGACCGAAACCGTGAGCGCCGAAGCGCACCTCATCCCGCCGGCCGAGCTGGCCCGTCGTTTCCAGATCTGGCCCGAAAGTCTGTCCCAGGCTGCCCTGATTGCCGAAAGATGCAGTTTCCAGTGCCCGCGGACCGGCCTGATCATGCCTCCCTGGCGCCAGGAAGATGCGGATACGCACCTCCGGCGGGCAGCCTGCGAAGGAGCCGGTCACCGTTACGGCACGCCGCTGCCGGCAGAGGTGGTCAGCCGGCTCGAATACGAACTCGGCATCATCGCCGCCATGAGCTTTTCCTCCTATTTCCTGGTGGTGCGCGATATTGTCGGCCCGGTCGCCCGGACCTGCGGCCGCGGTTCCGGCGCCGCCTCCCTCGTCGCCTACTGCCTGGGCATCACCAATGTCTGCCCGATACGCCACAACCTCTATTTCGAGCGCTTCCTCAATCCCGGCCGCAGCGATCCCCCGGATATCGACATCGACTTCGCCTGGGACGAGAGGGACCGGATCCTGGCCTCGGTGCTGCAGCGTTTCGGCCGCCAGGCGGCCATGGTCGCCAACCATGTCGCCCTCCAACCCCGCATGGCGATCCGCGAGACCGCCAAGGTCTTCGGCATCCCCGGCGGCGAGATCAGCCGCGTCACCAAGAAACTGCCATGGATCTGGCGGGCCGGTGCGGCAGGGGACGGCTATCTTGCCGTCCTGCAGGGCCTGCCCCAGATGCGGGATGTCGACCTTTCCGGCCCGTGGCCCGAGATTCTCCGGCTGGCGGCAGATATCAGCGGCATCCCCCGCTATCTTTCCGTGCACCCGGGCGGGGTGATCATCACCCCTGGCCCGATGACCGATTATGTGCCGGTGCAGATGGCGCCCAAGGGGGTGCCGATCATCCAGTGGGAGAAAGACGGGGCCGAAGAGGCCGGGTTGGTGAAGATCGATCTGCTCGGCAACCGCAGCCTCGGGGTGATCCGGGACGCCATCCGCCAGGTACGGGATAACGGCCGCAGTCTGGCCGAACAGGGCTGGCAGCCGGAGGATGACCCCGAGACCCGGCGGACCGTGGCCCGGGGCCTGACCATGGGCTGTTTCTACATCGAGAGCCCGGCGATGCGGCTTCTGCAGCAACGGGCCAAGCGCGGCGACTTCGCACACCTGGTCATCCATTCCTCGATTATCCGGCCGGCGGCCAACGAATTCATCCGCGAATATCTGCGGCGGCTGCACGGCGCCCCCTGGCAGCCGCTGCATCCCCTCCTGGCCGGGGTGCTCGATGAGACCTACGGCATCATGGTCTACCAGGAGGACGTCTCGCGGGTAGCTGTGCGGTTCGGTTTTTCCCATGTCGATGCCGACCGGCTGCGAAAAATCATGTCGAAAAAAGACAAGGAAATGCAGCTCAAGGACTACCGTCGCCGGTTTTTTGCCGCCGCCGCCGAACGCCGGGTACCGGAGGCCGACACCATGCGGATATGGGAGATGATGATGAGCTTTGACGGCTACTCCTTCTGCAAGCCCCATTCGGCGAGTTATGCCCGGGTTTCCTTCCAGGCTGCCTACCTGAAGACCCACTTTCCGGCGGAATTCATGGCGGCGGTCATCTCCAATCAGGGCGGCTTCTATTCGACCTTCGCCTATGTATCCGAGGCGCGCCGGCTCGGCCTGACCCTCCTGCCGCCGGACGTCAATCGCAGCGAGATGCACTGGCAGGGACGGCAGAAGCGGATACGGGTGGGATTGATGGCCATCGCCCGGCTCGGGGCGGACACGGCGGCCAGGATTATCGCCCTGCGGGCTGAAAAACCGTTCGCTTCGATGTGCGAATTTCTCCGGCGGCTCCAACCCGAAGAAGACGAGTGCATCGCCCTCATCCAGTCCGGGGCCCTGGATACGCTGCAGGCCGGGCAACGGCAGGTTGCAGCGAATCGCAGCACCCTTTTCTGGCTGCTTGCCAGCTGGCAGAACATCCGCGCCTTTGCCCAGACCCCGCTTTTTCCCTTTGAAGCGACGCCCCCCACCCTGCCCCCGGATGACCGGCTGGAGAGATTGCGCAACGAATACAAGGCCCTGGGTTTTCTCTGCGCGGTGCATCCGATAACCCTCTTTGCCGAACAGAGAAGGCGAGCGGGGGCCGTAACGGCGGCGGAGATGCTCAGCCTGCCTCTTGATACTGCGGTTCGCAGCCGGCGGGTCCGTTTTCTCGGCTGGCTGATTACCGGCAAGATTGTCGGCACCAAGAGCGGCGAACCCATGGAGTTCCTGAGCTTTGAGGATGAAACCGGCCTGGTCGAATGCACCTTCTTCCCCAAGGTCTATGAACGGTATTGCCACCTGCTGTACGGCAAGGGGCCGCTGCTGCTGGAGGGCTGCATGGAGGAAGAATTCGGTGCCCGCACCCTGACCGTTGAACGCGCCGCCGGGGCGCAAAGCGCTTTCTCCTT
>JANMSX010000046.1:0-29177 GCA_031389785.1 Desulfobulbaceae bacterium
GCAGGAACCATAAATGAAACGGCCAAGACTATATCGGTAACCATGCCGAAAGGTACAAACGTAACTGCCCTGGTTGCGACTTTCACAACCACGGGAGCAGGAGTAAAGGTAGGAGCAGTGGCGCAGACGAGCGGTACAACAGCGAATAACTTCACCAGCCCGGTGGCATACACGGTAACCGCTGCCGACAGTACAACGGCGGCATATACCGTAAACGTAACCGTAACCGTTACAGCGGCAGGTCCCGCACCGGTAAATCTGGGCACAGCCGGAAATTTTGTGATTCTGACAAAAACAGGAATCACAACCACTGGAACCACCGCAGTTGTTGGAGATTTGGGAGTTAGCCCTATCGGCGCGACTGCTATGACGGGATTTGAGCTGATCGCGGATTCCACGAATACATTTTCGACCTCGTCTTTAGTGGCCGGAAAACTATACGCAGCCGACTATGCTCCGCCTACTCCTACTAAAATGACCACGGCTATAAGCGACATGGAAACCGCGTTTACTGACGCCGCCGGAAGAACAGAACCTAATTTTACTGAACTTGGCGCCGGAGATATCAGCGGGATGACACTACTCCCTGGCCTCTACAAATGGGGCACCGGAGTTTCAATAACAAATGGAGTTACTCTCGCGGGTGGCCCAAATGATGTTTGGATCTTCCAGATAGGTGGAGATCTGACTGTGAACAACGGAGCCATTATTACCCTGATCGGCGGTGCACAGGCCAAGAACATATTCTGGCAAGTCTCTGGCCAAGCGACCCTTGGAACGACGGCTGACGTCAAGGGAATTATATTAAGTCAAACGCTGATTTCGATGAATACCGGCGCAAAACTGAACGGCAGGGCGTTGGCACAGACCGCGGTTACATTAATCGCAAATACCATTACTGCCCCGGCCGTTGCTGTGAAAGCAAGATAAGTAAAATGGGAGACAGGCTGTTTTTATAGCTCAGTCTGTTTCCTTTTATTGCCTTGCTGTTCCGCCTCAGTTGGAAATGGACATTCAGAGGTGGCTCCCTTTGTTTGAACAAGGTTTTAGGTTTTTTAAGTGGATCGTCTGCGTGTTTTTATGCTGCCAGTTCAACCGCCGGCAGCATTACGGCATACACCTCATCAGGCGTTCTTCTGCCTAACTGCGAATGTGGCCTGGATCGGTTGTACCAGCCCAGATAGTGCATAATTGATCTTCGGGCTTCATTGACCGAATTATAGGCATACAAGTACACTCGCTCATATTTCACCGATTTCCACAAGCGTTCAATGAACACATTATCCCGCCATGCCCCTCGACCGTCCATACTCAATCTGCATCCCCGATCTTCGACAGCTTTCACAAATTCTTCGGCAGTGAATTGGCGGCCCTGATCGGTGTTGACTATCTCCGGCGTGCCATGACGATTGAATGCTTCCTGCAGGACATCGACCGCATGGCAGGCTTCCAAGGTGATCGCGACCTTGGCGGCCAGTACTTTTCGACTAGCCCAATCAACAACTGCAGTAAGATAGACAAACCCTTTGGCCATGGGGATATAGGTCGTATCCAGAGCCCAGACCTGGTTGGCCCGATCGATGGCCAAGCCTCGTAACAGATAGGGATATATCTTGTGGCCGAGTTGTTTCTTGCTGGTGTTCGGCTTTCTGTACAACGCCTCGATCCCCATGCTCTTCATCAACGTGCCGATACGCTTGCGGCCAACGTCGGAACCGGCTCGATTGAGCTGATCACGCAGCATGCGAGCTCCCATGAACGGGTGTTCCAGATGCAGTTCATCAATACGCCGCATCAGCGCCACGTCGGCGGCACTGACGATTTTTGGCCGATAATAGACGCTGCCACGGCTTATGCCGGCCAACTGGGCCTGCCGTTTGATTGGAAGTGCATGGGTGCTGTCGCATTAGTCTGATGAACCTGTTTGATGTTTTTTACGGAGATCTGAAAGCCGCACCGTTGATTAAGGAATGCCCTGTTTGTATGGCCTGCAAGGTGTACGATGCAATCAAGTTGCCGTTTAACATATTATTTATCGGCGATAATCGTAGAAGTTTTTTCAGAAGATCGCTATCTTACCGATGGCATACCCGATGTGACAAAAATACGTCCATTCACACTGACAATGCCGGATAATAATTATTGGGAAATTGGCAAGAATATTGGAAAAGCATGGAGTATCGGCAAAAAACTAAAGTAGATCCGGATTTATTTCATAGGTGGTTCAAAAACTGGGAAGACCTTGTCGACTTCGAACTTTACCCATTAGACTGAGACTGATTATATTCATTTAACACATTAATATTTATCGTTCAACTATGCATTACAGCGGCATTTTTACACTCCGAGCCACAATGCCGTTGAAACTGTCGTTAACTCAGAATACTATTACCGATATTGATATAACCATCCGATCTGGAGAAGTTGATTATCCGTCGATCCTGTTCCAGCAACATCCCAGGAAACGATTGCAGTTGAGGCCACATTCCAGCAAATTCGCTTCCATCAAATGCTACAGGGTAGTGAAACTATAGGAGGTTTGATATGAGAAAATTAATAACGATGCAGACGTTGTTTTTGTTCATGCTGCTTGCCGGCACCAACCTGGCCCTGGCAGAAGAAATTGGCTGTCTGGATACGACGTTCAAATTTCTGAGCCCCGACGATTCGGTCTGCGTCTCGGCCTTCGAGGACGCGAAGGTGCCCGGTGTAACCTGCCACATCAGCCAGGCCCGAAGGGGCGGCTGGGCCAGCGTGGTCGGCCTAACCGAAGACCCCTCGCGCTTTTCGATCGCCTGCAGGCAGACTGGCCCCATCACCCTGCCTGACAAACTGCCTGCTCAGCAGAATGTCTTCAGCGAAAAAACCAGCGTGTTCTTCAAGAATACGAAGGTTATCCGGATGTTCGACAAGAAGCATAACACCCTTATATATCTTGCTATAAGCAAGAAACTGGTTGAAGGTAGTCCCCAGAATGCCATCTCCACGGTGCCGATTATGCCTTGGGGCGGCAAGTAATCTAGTAATTGTGTATGGGAATATGTTGACCATGCGAGAACTCCGATCACTTCTCCTACCTGAAACCATCTTCCTGCGGAACATTCGATGGAGACGGGATCGCCGGGAGATTTGAAAATACACCAATCGAAGCATTGAGAGAAGAGAGAGCAATGGCGCTTTCAGTTGTGGATTTATATAGAGATGTCCTGCCTAAGACCAACTGCCGCGATTGCGGTTTTCCGACCTGTCTCGCTTTAGCCGCCAAGGTTGTTTCGGAAAAGCACCCTCTCCGGGACTGTCCCCATATCGCCGCCGACCTCCTGGCCCGCTGCGAGATCGAACTGGCCGAGCAGTACGCACTGGGAAAATGGCTGAAGAAAGACATGGCCGAAGATGCCCTGCAATGGGCGAAGAGTAAGGCGGCATCGCTTGCGATCGAGGACCTGCCGGCCCGAATCGGCGGTGAACTGATCCTGATCGGTACCGAGACAGTCCTTCGACTGCCCTATTTTAACGAGCACCTCCATATCTTCGGCACCACGGTAACAAGATCCGATGGCAGTGACCTGACCAGGTATGAGCAGGTTTTTATCCTCAATCATCTGGCCCAGGGCGGCAGCAGGCCACCAAGCGGCAAATGGAAAGGCTTTATCGAGTTTCCGAACACCGTTTCCAAGATGGTCAGCATGAAGAGTGCGGTGGAGGAACCGCTGATTGGAAGATTCTCCGGCAGAACGGAGGAACTGCGGGAGCGGGCCTTGCAGCTCGGCGCCATGCCTCTGCCATCAAACGAAGGATCCGCCGATGTCGCCGTTCTCTTCACCCCGCTGCCGAGGGTGCCGGTCGTCCTGCTATATTGGGATGCTGTTCCCGGCGATGACGTCGAGTCCCAGGCCAAGTTGATGTTTGATGAAACGGTGGGCGAACACCTCGATATCGAATCCATCGTTTTTCTCAGCGAACGACTCAGGCACCTGCTCTGCGATTGATCCCTGCCGATCTATGTTTGTGCCTTCCTGCATCATATGGTTATCGACATAATTGCGTAATGTGACTGTGTTTCGCTTTGTATCACAACGTCTCCTTTTGCCCAAAACGAAGTTTTGCGACAGGCTGGAGTGTGCCATCCGCCTTTTTTTCCCTTGCGAAAAATGCCCGTCCGCTGTTAGGTATGCAGTGCTACCCGCTTTGCCTGAATTTCACCCAGGAGACGGGACCTTCTTTTAATCCTGCCTTTTTTCTCCTGGTTTCGCGGTAGAACCGCTGCCCAGGGATTCCATGACCAGAAGAGACATCTTTATCCAGATCATGATGGAAGCCAGCGGCCTCCCTGCCGATTCCGTCTCTGATTATGCGGGTAGCATGTTTCACGGCATCGACCGGAACGCCAGCCTCGACGAACCCCTTCCCGACCTTGAAGCCGAAGAACTCATCGCCATGCTCAGACTCCAGATTCCCGGCGTCAGACGTTGGCTGACCGGGATATGGAACAAGGCGGAGGCGGATATTGCGGAAAGGCAAGGCAGAATGAATTGATTTTGCCGGGATGCATGGCAAGAAGGCGGGTAAAACGACCGACCTGAAATGAAACCGGACGTTTCCCGAGGTTGGTGCATTCGACCGGAATCCAGGGGCTGTTTGTCGATATTTTGAAATATATTTCCGATTAAAGAAAGGTTTGTAGCCAGTCCTGTACGTGTCCGACCTGAATAGTCCGCATCAAGGAGGGGTAAATGAGCCAGATTATCGACCATGTGGGTGACAGATATCTTTGTCCGGTTACGCAAAAAACAGAGACCGTTCTCATACAGCAGACGACGATGAGACCAGAGACACTGGCCTTCAAGGAAGAGGCTGCCGTTCCGGTGTCGAAAGATCTTAAGTACTGTTCCGGCCTTGATACCTGCGGCGTCATGCAGAATCAGGACGACCACCTGACATTTACATGGGATCATTGCCCCCTGAAGACGGCTTTATAGACAGAAAAACTCCCGAGCCGGGCGTAACGATTGCCCTGATTCACTCATATTTTTTGTCTTTGTCTGTGACTTGACACCATAGACACCACCGCCAGGATGATCGGCCAACCCCTTGCAGGACTCAGTTCTACCTGCGATGCCGGAGAGTGCGCCGAGAGATGCCGAGTTTTGCCGATGGCAGGCGCAGGGAGGTCGTAGAGCACGGTGTCCCTGCGGGCCTGATCGATAGCCTGAAACCCCAAAGCCGGAACAAACCGAAGATTAGGCCTTTCATAAACCAACTATCCACCAGGGCGTAATCCTTCTCGCCGATGGAGACCGAAGCGATCAACCTGGCATGCCTCCAAGGAACCTCGAAAAAAAGGCCGGGCCTCGAAATATATGACTCTCTTTTTTCAAGACCTGTCCCGCCTTTCCCGTACGTGTTGAATTCCCCGGTCACAATACTTACTCTTAATCAACACAATCTTCAGGATGATCAAATGAGGCTAATCTTTCTTGAACCAGTGGCTGATTGACCGTGAGATAGCCACAAGTATGAGCCGGACCCGGTGAATTGCGTTCCACAGGCCCTCAATGAATTCCCGTCTCGACCAAAAAAATCAAGGAGAACCATCATGAAAAAAATAGCGATCATTCTGGCAGGTCTTCTTCTGATGGTGAGTTACGGCTGCAGCAGCGAAGACAGGAAAGAGACTGCAGAAAAAACCAGGGAAGCAGTTACCGCAACCAAGGAAGGTGCCGTTGATCTCAAGGAAAAGGCTACGGAAATGACCAAGGATGCGGCATCTGCCGTCAAGGAAGCAGCCGAAGACGCCAGGAAAAAAGCCGGGAAATTTGCCGAAGAGGCAAAGCCCGCAACCAAGGAAGCAATGGGCGATATAAAGAAGAAAGCCGCAGAGGTGACCAGGGAGGCGGCCACCGCCACCGAAAAGACAGCCGGCAGGGTAAGGGAAAAAGCCGAGGCGATTGTCAACGAGGCGGAATCTGCACCCGCAGAGACTGCTGAAGAGGCAGAGGACAAGGCTGCTGAACCGACCAAGTAACGCAGCTTTCGACTCAAGAGGCATTCACGCTTATCCGGGGTCCCTGCCGGCGAGGGGGTGAAGGAAATTTATTGCTTCTGAGATTTCTCTCTTCGTTCGAAATGACAAAAAAAGGCCGAAAAGACAAGGGGGGTCGTAACGGTAGGGAAGGTCGTAATGACAAGGAAGGTCGTAATGACAGGAATAGTCGTAACGTCAAGGAAGGCCGAAATGGCAGGGAAGGTCGTAATGACAGGTGCTGTTAGCATGACAGGGAGAGAAAAGACAGATGGGCATTGACAATCAACTGCACGATTCAGCCATGACCTGGGGCGCGGATTATTTCGGCATCGCCGATCTTTCCCCGGCCCACGATACTATCCAGGATCAGGGTGGAACGGAAATCGGCGGCTATCCGCGCTCCATTTCAATCGGCATCGCCCTGCTCCATCCCATAGTCAACCAGTTGTCACGTAATATCGACCGGGCTGCGGCTGTCAGCTATCGATCGCACTGTTACGATATAATCAATGCCCGTCTCGACGAGATCGTCTCCCGTCTGGCAAGTGTCCTGCAGCGCGGAGGTCACAGGGCCTATCCGGTTGCGGCTTCGAAGCGGGTCGATGACGAGCGGATCTGTGCCGTTTTCTCCCACAAATTGAGCGCCCACCTGGCCGGGTTGGGCTGGATCGGCAAAAACTGCCTCTTGATTACTCCGGATATGGGCCCGCGGGTGCGTTGGGCCACCGTGCTGACAGACGCGCCCCTGATCCCGACCGGTCGAGCCATGGACGAGCGCTGCGGTGATTGCCGGGCATGCGCCGACGTCTGCCCGGTCAAGGCCATCACCGGACAACCGTATCGTCCAGGGGAACCGAGGGAAGTGCGTTTTCAGGCCGTCAGGTGTGATCGATATTTCGCCAAGATGAGGAAAAACAATGCCGAAACAGCCGTATGCGGCCTGTGCCTCAATGTCTGTCCCTACGGCGAGGAAAAACGACCAAAATGAACACCCCGATCTACCGATCATTGTCACGAGGGGAAGCCGGTCTTACCTTTGAGGGAAAGGGGCTTTCGTCTCCTTTCCGGCTTTCCGCGAAATTGATCTTACCCATGGTGAGACGGATAAGAGATTATGGTTGATTCAAATCGCACCTATGAACTGCCGGTATTGCCGGTAAAAAATACCGTCGGTTTTCCGTATGTGATCGTTCCGTATGTCACCGATCTCCCCCGATCGATGGCGGCGATCGATTATGCCCTGAGCCGGGAAGACAAGACCATGGCCATCTTTGCACAGCGGGATCCGCAGAACAACAAGCCCGGCCTCAAGAGCCTCTATCCCGTCGGCACCTCCGGTGTTGTCCGTCTGTTAACCCGCACAGATAACGCGGTGCAGGTTTTTCTCCAGGGAGTTGAAAGGGTCGAGATCACCGAACTTGTCGCCAGGAATGCCTTTCTCATGGCCAGGGTCCGCACGATCCCGATGATCGGAGAACAGGGTATCGAGACAGAGGCCATGGAAAGAGAAATTCTCCACCTGGCGAAAAAGTATTTTGCCCTTGCCTACCCGAAAAATGAAGTCAGCATCCCGCAAATGATAACGCCCGATGGAGACTTCACCCAGGTCATCTATCCCCTTGGGCAATTACTGGGCCTGCCTTTGGAGCGTAGCCAGACATTGCTCGAGGCCTCGACCCTCACCGCGGCGATGCAGATCCTGGCAGAGTATCTGACGCACGAAATCCAGATTCTCGAGATACGGAAAAGGATCTCCGACACGGCCCAATCGAAGATCTCGAAAAATCAGCGTGAACATATTCTTCGCGAACAGTTGGAGGCGATTCAGAATGAGCTGGGAGAGACGAATCCGAACAATGCCGATTTCGCCAAACTGCAGAAGAAATTCGAGGCCTGCAAACTCCCCGAGGCCGTCTTTGAAGAGGTAGAGAAGGAACTCTCGCGTCTGCAGCAGATTCCCACGTCGTCCCCCGAATATCAGATCGCCCGCTCGCATATGGAACTGGTCCTCGATCTCCCATGGGACACCGTTACGGAAGACAACCTGGAGCTGCAGAACGCCCGCAGGGTGCTGGACGAGGATCACTATGGCTTGAAGGACATCAAGGAACGGATCATTGAACACCTGGCGGTGATGAAGCTGAACCCGGACGCCAAATCACCGATCCTCTGCTTTGTCGGCCCGCCCGGCGTGGGAAAGACCTCCCTGGGCCAATCCATCGCCAGATCGCTGGACAGAAAATTCGAACGATTCAGCCTCGGCGGGATGTCGGATGAGGCCGAACTGCGGGGGCATCGCCGCACTTATATCGGGGCCATGCCGGGGCGGATCATCCAGGCACTGCGGCGCACCGGAGTTCGTAACCCATTGGTTATGCTCGACGAAATTGACAAATTGGGCAGGGATTTCCGGGGCGATCCCTCTGCGGCCCTGATGGAGATCCTCGACCCGGCCCAGAATTGCACCTTCCGCGATAATTATCTCGATCTGCCGTTTGATCTCTCCCGTGTTTTTTTCATCGTTACCGCCAATACGGTCGACACCATTCCCAGACCGTTGTTGGATCGGATGGAGACCCTGCACATCTCCGGCTATGCCGAAGAGGAGAAAAAAGAAATCGCAACCCGGCATCTTATCTCCAGGCAGAGATCGGAGGCGGGGTTGACGGCGGAGCAGTTTATTATCCCCGACAAGACCCTCGCCGCTGTCATTCAGCGTTATACCCGGGAGGCGGGGGTCCGGGAACTGGAGAGGATGATCGGCAAACTGGCCCGCAAGGTGGCGATCCGTTTCGCCGAAGAGGTCTTCGACCCGGTCACCATTGACAGCGGCGACCTGGCGGAGATGCTCGGCCCTGAACGGTTCTTCGTGGAAAAACTGCGCCATGCCCTGCCGCCCGGGGTGGCGACCGGGCTTGCCTGGACTGAATTCGGCGGCGATGTGCTGTACGTGGAAGCGATTAACCTGTCTAATAATAAGAGCATCGCACTCACCGGCCACCTTGGCGAAGTGATGAAAGAATCAGCCATGGCCGCCACCAGTTACCTCGATTCCCAGAGCGGGCAGTTCAACCTCAAGATCCCGGCCGGGGCCGTTCATATCCATGTCCCCGCCGGGGCAATCCCGAAGGACGGGCCATCCGCCGGCCTCACCATGGCGGCAGCCCTGGCATCCCTTTACAGCGGCCGACCGGCCCGCAGCGATACCGCCATGACCGGCGAGATCACCCTCAGCGGCCTGGTGCTGCCGGTCGGCGGCATCAAGGAAAAGGTGCTGGCCGCCAGGCGGGCCGAGATTCATCGCGTTGTCCTTCCCGCCGAAAACAAAAAGGATCTGCAAGGCCTGCCCGATTATGTCATAGCGGCGATGGAGTTTTTGTATGTCAACCGGATTGAGGAGGCACTGGCTGCGGTCATTCCCGGATGGATGACGGAGGACCGCAGCGAGGACATCCCCGCCGTTCAATAGCCGGCCTGCACCTTCGGCCTCGATCAGTTGGCCGATTAGTCAGATAGCAGGCTACGGCTCCGGAGCTGGATTCGATTTTTGCACATTTTCAACACGATGAGGGGACAATGAAGATATTCGCCTTACCCGGGATCAGCCAGAAGACGGAACGTTGGGCGACAAACCTGTTGAATGAATTTGCGTCTCCCGACCACACGATGACCGTGCAGCATTATCTCCACTGGGACTGTGACGATTCCCACTGTCTCAGTCTGGACGAGGAGGTCGAGCGCCTGCGGGGATGCGAGATCGACCTGCTTGTCGCCAAGTCGCTCGGAGTAATGATCGGCCTGACGGCCTGCAGCAGGGAAGTCATCACCCCCCGGAAGATCGTCTGCATCGGCACGCCGGTCACCGGTTTTCTTGAAAAGAACATCGATCTCCGCCAGCTGGTGACGAAACTCGATACCCCCTGCCTGTTTATCCAGCAGGCACACGATATCGTCGGATCCTGCGCCAGTCTTCGGGAACACATCTCGGGCATCCCGCAGGTGGACCTGGTGGAGATCCCCGGCGACAACCATCAGTACAAGGATCTTAAGTTGCTCGCGAGACACATCAAAAAAAGGCTCTAGGAGCCTGTCGGATTATAGCAATTTTTTCTCAGATCGAGGCGTCTTGGGAAATTAAGCGCAGCCATATAGATGATATTGCGAGCATTAATTTTCCAAGATAACGAAGATATGGGGGAAAAGGGCATAATCCGACAGGCTCCTAGACGTTTGAAACACGACGTTCGGGGTTATCTAAACCGTGCCAAGGAGCCGCAAGTCCTTGCCGGATAGGGATTGAGCCCTTTCCTGAATGGTTCGAGATCTCTCCCTGCGGTCGAGATGACAAAAGCAATGATGGGGGTGTACGACAATCTAAATGGCGATCGAGACGACGATCGGAATGATGATCGAGGCGACGATCGGGATCGCGGTCGAGAGGACAATTGAATTTACGGGTAAATAACAGCAGGAGTGGAATTCCCTCCCCCTCTCGTTCCGCCCTCCTTCGTCATTCCGCCTCCCTTCGTCATATCGCCCCTTCCTGTCAAATCGACCCGTCACTGCCGTTTCACCACTCAAAGTGATTTCATCCCACGCTAACATTTTGCCCCCTCATCGTCATTTGAACCTCCCTTTGTCATTCCGACCTCTTTTTGTCATTCCGACCTCTTTTAGTCATTCCAACCTTTTATAGTTATTCCGACCTTTTATAGTCATTCCGACCTTTTTTTGTCATTTCGACCGCAGGGAGAAATCTCAGAATGGCGAAATCCCATGCCCCAAACTTTCTTTCTTTCAGACTCAGAGAATCGGCTTCGCTCCTGCCCGCGAGAGGGCATCGTGGCGAGCAGGATCACGATCAAGTTCGCAAGACCCTTGAAAAACCGGGAAAAAAACGACATAGTGGTTGATATGTTTTTCCTGCCCTTTCGGCAGGTGACGCCGTTACCGTGCTTAAAACAGGTGATACATGACTGAAAATATAAAAGATTTTAACATTATTGTGGCAGTTGACTCGACCTATATAAACGAAACGTTCTGGTCTGCGATCACCAGGGATTACCTGCCGTTTCTGGCCAGATCATTTGCAGAAGGCGGGGTGACGGTGTGCAAGCAGATGGTCTGCCTGAGCCAAAACACGCCCAATCATACCGTGGAGATCAATGCCAGTCCCTGGACTTCTCGACATGAAGAAATCCAGCTCTTTGCCGATTCCCTGAAGGGTCGGTCCTGCGAATTCGATATAACCGAGATCTTTCGTTATGCAGCGCAGGAGGCTGAAAAGAAACCCGTGCAAGGGCTTGTCGTCTTTGCGGCGACCCAGAGACAGCGGAGCAAGGCGAAGACCTTTGACACCGAAGTAAAACCCTTGGCCGCACGACTGAAAACCATAGGCGTGACCACCTTTATCTTTGACAATGCCGATGAGTATAACCTGGTATCCTCACATATCAGTGAACAGTTCGGCAAGGCCTCCATGTGGGCAAACGGCCTGCACATGTCCTTTCATTCCGACAATCTGCGCATTCTGTACGAATACATGAAACTTATCGGCCCGGTTGTCGCCGGTAATCTGGAGGCCTTGAAGAACCAATCCGGCAACCTGATCACGGTGCACGGAAATCAATTGTTCAGAAAATGCATCTTGCGGCTTTCTGCCGGGTTAAAGGGATAACCGCTGCGGCCCGGCAGAGGATTACGAGGATGGGTTTTTTCCGTAAACCGTACATCCGGAGCACCGGGGAAGGAAAATTACCCGCCTGATCGCGCTCGAATACACCAGCAAGGAGGAATCATTTGAAGGCCTATCTGATTATCGGCGAACCGGAGACACGCAAATCGTCGCTGCTGCGCAGCCTCACCGGCTGCTTCAATCGCAACGACCGGGATATCCAACTGCTCGATGGCTCCTCGATCAGGATCTACGCGAGGGTTTCAGCCCTGCAGGAGTCGAAGACCAGCCCGAAGGATTTTATCAACGAAGTGAACAAAAGAGGCTGCCCCTACGTTCTCTTCAGCCTGCTGCCGGACCCGAACTCCCTTTTCCCGATCCTCTACCCTGACGCCCAGCTCTATATCGACCTTTTCGAAGAAGCCGGTTGGTCGTTCGTGAGCACGGCAGTCGTCGGCATCCACCCGATCAGCCCGGCGCTGCCGAACGTCGCCCACTTCCCCCACGCCCCGAGCCTGCCGATCAACCTGGTCGCAAAAAACGTCAGGACGCATTTCGAGTGGCAATGATCGATTCGACCGGGAGGCGAGTGACTGATCTCGTTTCTCAGAGGCACATTCAGTGCGGCAAACCTCAGCTGCGGAATCAACGGAGCAGCATGAGATGCATCGCAAGATTGCCTGCAGGCATACTCTCTCTTGTCCTGGCCATACTGCTCGTCGGCTGGACGGAAAGCAGCCGTTGCTGTGAGATCCGGGTCCGGGTGCCGGAAGGCAACTCCTATGTTCCGTTCACTATTCAGGATGCATCGGGAGAATGGAGCGGTCTGAGCATCGAACTGACCGAGGCCCTCTTCCAGGAGGCCGGCTGCATCCCGGTCTACAAGGCTCTGCCCTTTGCCAGGGGCCTGTACAGCCTGCAGATCGGCGAAATCGATATGATGCCGAACATGACCATCACCGGGGAGCGAAAGGCCTTTATGCATTTTATCGGCCCGCAGGTTGACGAGACGGTGTTCCTGGTCACGCGAAAGAGCGACCGGTATGCCATCGCCTCGATCGACGACTTGAAGAGCCTGCCGCTCGCCGTCGGAGTCGACCGGGGCAAGGTCTACGGACCCGCATTCGAGCAAAAGCGGGCTGCCGATCCGCTCTTCAGGAGCAGACTGGAGGAGGTGAATGATGTGGATCTCAATGAGAAAAAGCTGACAATGGGTCGTATCAGCGGATTTCTCGGGTATGACTACAACGTCATGTACCAGATGAAAACCAATCCGCTCTACAATGATTTCGCCATCCACCCCTTTGTAGTACACCGGGACTGGGTGTATTTCGGCTTTTCAAAAAAATCCGTCTCCCCTGAATTACTCGCCCGACTGCAGGAAGCCTATAATCGGGCGACCAGGCAAGGGGTCTTCGAGGCAATCCGCAGGAAATACACCTTCGTACCGCCGTCGGCAGGCCGCTAGCCCGTACTCGGCGCCCCACTGCCGGCCCTCGCCTCTACTTCCCTCTCTCCGAAGTCTCCACCGGTGCCCCCTCTTTTCCGATGCCCGGATCGCCCGCCGGCTCATCCAGCCCTTCCCGCCCCATCGCCTCGCAGACCTTGGCCGCCAGGTTTTCCATGGTGAAGGGTTTCTGGATAAAGTACACCTCCTCCTTCGCGGTGCTTTGGTTGTCGATCACATCGGCGGTATAACCGGAGGTGAACAACCGTTTCAAACCGGGGTGGATGGCCTGCAGTTTCTTGGAGAGTTCCCAGCCGTTCATCTCCGGCATGATCACATCGGTCATCAGGAGATCGATCGTGCCGCCGTAGTCCGAGACCAGCCGAAGGGCCTCCAGCGGGGTTGCAGCGGTCAGCACATGGTAGCCGAAATTCTCCAGCATCAGCCTGCCCATGCTCAGGATAGCCGGCTCATCTTCGACCAGCAGGATAGTCTCCCGGCCCGGATCGCGTCTCACGACTACTCCTTCCCCGTCGGTCGCCGGTTCCGCCTCCTCGCCATGCCGGGGCAGGTAAATCCTGAAGGTCGTCCCGTTCCCTGGTTTGCTGTCCACTTTGATGAACCCGCTGTTCTGCTGGACAATGCCGTAAACCGTGGCCAAACCGAGTCCGACCCCCTTTCCCAGCTCCTTGGTGGTATAGAAGGGCTCGAACATGAGGTTTATGACCTCCATGTCCATGCCGCAGCCGTCATCGGTGACGGTGAGCAGGACATAGTCTCCGGCGGCGCAGCCCTCATGCCCTGCGCAAAAGGCATCGCGGATCCGGATATTCTCCGTGGAGATGACGATCCTGCCGACATTGGCGACGGCATCCCGGGCATTGGCGCAGAGGTTCACCAGGATCTGATCGACCTGGGATGGGTCGATCCGGACCGGCCAGAGGTTCTCGCCCGATTGCCAGACGACCTCGATATCCTCGCCGATCAGCCTCTCCAGCATCTTCAGCATCCCGGAGACTGTATCGTTTAGGTTGAGGACCTTGGGGACAACCGTCTGCCGGCGGGCAAAGGCCAGCAGCTGCCGGGTGAGATCGGCGGAGCGCCTGGCCGCCTTCTCAATCTCCTCGAGATTGGTATGGAGTTGATCGGCCGGATCGATCTTGGACATGGCAAGCTCGGCATGGCCCAGGATCACACCGAGCATATTGTTGAAATCATGGGCGATACCACCAGCCAGCCGACCAACCGATTCCATCTTGTGGACCTGCGCCAGCTGCCCTCGGAGCCTTTCCCGCTCTTCTTCCGCCTGCCTGCGTTCGGTGAATTCCGTGGCCATTCCGCAGATGCCGGAGTACCCGCCGTCTTCATTCAGCAGCGGGAATTTGACCGCCAGAAATGATCGCAGACCGTCGGCATCTTCAATATATTCTTCTGTTTCCGTCACGCGGCCCGATTCCATCACCTCGAAATCATGATGACGGAACTGTTCGGCGATGGCGGCGGGAAAGAGTTCCTCATCGGTCCTGCCGATGATATTTTCCCGCGTCATGCCGGCGATTTCTTCAAATCTGCGATTGACCAGGGTATAGCGTCCGGCGAGATCCTTGACAAAGATGACATTACCGCTGTTCTCGATCAGCTCGCTGAGGAAGCGGCGATTCTCGCGCAGGGCTTCTTCCGCCCGTTGGCGTTCACTGACGTCGCGTATGGCGGCGAGGAGAAGCCGTTGTCCCTTCAGTTCAAAAAACCTGCCGGTGATCTCAACCGGGAAGACGCTGCCATCTTTTTTCCTGTGATAGCGCAATGGTATATGCACCTGGCCGCTATGACTGATGACCAGTTGCCGGGTATCTTCCGGCTCGGCGGACAGGTCGGTGATCCGCAGGGCAAGGAGTTCCTCCCTGGAATAGCCGTAGAATTCGACGGCCGCCTCGTTCACATCGACCAGGCTGAGGGATCCGGCGTCGATGACGATGATGGAGTCGGACTCGGAGTTGAAGAGCAGGCGATAGCGTTCCTCGCTGCTCTTGAGATCCTCGGTACGCCTTGCCACCGCCCTCTTCAGGATCCTGTTCCAGGCCAACAGGCCGAGGACCAGCAGCAAAAGGACGGCCAGCCCCACAAGGATATAGCGGATCGAAACAAGGCTGCGGATTGGGGAGCCATACCACCTTTTTTCGATCGCCTGCAATTCTTCCGCCGAAATCCTCGAATAACCCTCCTCGATCTCCTGCAGCAGACGGCTGTCGCCTTTCTTGACGGCCCGATGAAACTGGCCGACAGTCAGCGGCGAAGACTCCCTGTAATGATCCTGAATCCCGAATTTATAGAGAAAATACAGGGCGGGGGGCTTGTCGACGACGAAGACGTTGACTTTGCGCTCCTTCACGGCCCGCAATATCTCCTCATAGCCCTTGAAGAGCACCAGGTTTTCGACGCCATTTTGCTTCAGGAGTTCGATCGCGGCATCGCCTTCCTTGACGGCGACGACAAATTCCCGCAATGAGGCGACATCGGATATGCCGCTGATTTCCCTGTGGAAGAAAACGGGGACCTCAATCCGGGCGTAGGGGGGGGTGAAATCGAGCCAGCCGCTGCGATCATCGGTCTTGAAGATAGTGTCGATGACATCGTATTTTTCCGCCTTCATGCCGCTCAGAGCGCTGCCCCAGTCCATGGCCATGATCTCGACCCGAACGCCGGTCTTCGCCTCCCACAACCGCCACTGGTCGATGAGTATGCCCTGCATCCGGCCATTGCCGTCCTGGAAGACATACGGGGGATAATTGTTATCCATCGCCACCCGGAGCGTGCGGGAGGCAGTCTTGACGGCGGTTTCATCCGCCGTGGCGGACTGACCGGCCAGGAGCAGGATGATGGCCAGAAACGGCATAATCCGCAGCATGTGTTGTATCTTCTTCCATACCTTCAGCGTCATCTTCAAATCCCTTCCGGCCATAAAAAGGTCTCAAGGTCGGTCTGATTAATGTTCCCCGGCAGTCCGCATCCGACGGTTTGCGGCACCTGGCCGGGGGCGACGGCCCTTACAGCCGTGAGCCCGATCATCGGAGTGCAGCAAGGGACCGCTGCATATCTGCGGGTATACTTCCATTAAAGAGATTCCCTGCCGATTTGTCAATTTCATCTTCCGCTCCCTCGCCAGGCTACCCCGGCAGAAAAGAAATCCATCGCCGGCCGGGAAGCGCCGTAGCCCCCAGCCGCCTTCTTCATCCTTTCCCCGGCCGGGATGACTACGGCAGACCCCGCCGATTGCATCCCCGATGGCCGCTTGCTGTCCGCACCTCCCTGGAAGTTCCCGGCCGCGTTTGTCCTCATCTGCGGGGGTTCTTTCTGTACAGCGGACACGGCCGGCCGTACCGGTAGATCGCCTCAAGATAGGAGAACTTGCGGGGCAACTGGGCCGGGGTGCCGCGGGCGACCAGAAAATGCGCCGGTTTTCCGACGGCGATGAGACCGGCGTCGATACCGAGCAGCTGCGCCCCGTTGCAGGTAGCGCACCGGATGGCCTCGCTGAGCGAATAACCGGCCTTCACCAGCAGCTTCATTTCCTCCACCACCGATTCTCCATGCAGGACGCCGGGGCTTCCGGCGTCGGTTCCCAGGGCCACCTTCACCCCCAGTTCCCTGGCCAGGGCCACCTGCGCCAGCTGGTGGGCGAGGTTCTTGGCGGCCACCCGTCTCTCCAGCGGGCCGGTGGCGTTGTCGGCGCAGGCCTTCATGGCCTGGAGGGTCGGCACCAGGACCGTCCCTTTTTCCGCCATATACTGGAGATTCTCCCGGCCCATGAAGTAGCCGTGCTCTATCGACTGGCAACCGGCTTCAAGGGCCAGCCGTACCGGCAGACGGCCATTTGCATGGACCATCACCTTCCTGCCGGCCCGCCCGGCCATTTCAACGACCCTGCGCAGTTCCTCAAGGGAAAACTGCGGCGGCGTCTGCCTCGCAAATTCCCGCAGGCTGTTGGGCCCGGAATTGATCACCTTCACATGGTCGATCTCCTCGTTCTCCCGGCCATAGGCGGTGTCCAGTTCTTCTTCCAGACCGGGACACCTGCCGATCATCCCGCCGTAACGTCCGTTCCGGTGCCAGGCCCGGCCGGTGGTCCTGACAATCACCGGTTCCGCCGGTCCGGCGGAAGGATCGTGCAGGTAACGCCGGACAAAGCCTTGCCGGTCGCCGGCATCCCGTACAGCCAGGACACCGTGCCCGAACAGATAGGAGATATGCCGGGCGATCAGCGGCCGAATTTCGCTGTAGGGGGCCTCCGCCTGCCGTTTTCTCTCCTGCGGATCGATGGTGCCGGAGAAGGCCAGGTGGGCATGGCAGTCAACGAAGGGCGGACAGAGGGTGGCGAAAGACAGGTCGGTCAAGGGCTGATCGAGTACCCCGGCCCGGTCGAAAGGCTCAATGGCCGAGAAGATGCCGTTTTCAATGGTCAGCAGGACGTCCCTTCGGATCTGTCCGCCGCTGCCGTCAATCAGCCGGCCGGCAAGGATTTGGATGGTCATAGGCTGCCCGGTGCTCCTGGAATGTGTTGAGAGAGTGCAGACTTCCCGAAATCGCGGCCCGTATTCCCCTGATAGAATATAATGCCTCAGCAAGCCGGGGTGAACCCCGGTCACTCCGCGCGCAGGGCCTCGACCGGATCGAGTCCGGCCGCGTGCCGGGCCGGCAGCACCCCGGCCAGCAGGCCGATCACCGCCGCCAGGATCTCGGCATAGAGGGCGTACTGCCAGGGGGTATGGGTCGGCAGGGCCGGCACCAGGACTCCCAGCAGCCAGGCCCCGCCGGCGCCGGTTACCAGGCCGGCCAATCCGCCGATTGCGGCCAGCACCACCGCCTCGCCGATAAAGAGCAGGAGGATCTCGTTACGCCCGGCGCCGATGGCCCGCAGCAGGCCTATTTCCGGGGTCCGTTCATGGACGGCGATAGTCATGATGGTGAGGATGCCGACCCCGCCGACCAGCAGCGAAATGGCCCCCAGGCCGCCGACCGCCATGGTGACGATTCCGAGGACCGAACCCAGGACCTTGAGCATCTCCTCCTGGGTGGTGATGGTGAAATCCTCGGAGCCGTGCCGGCTGATCAACAGGCGTTTCGCCTTTTCGGCGATCGTCTTCGACTGCAGGCCGGCCTGGTAGAGGAGATCGATCTCCATCAGGCTCTCCTGGTTGAACAGGCTCATCGCCCGGGCCGTGGGGATATAGACCGCGTCGTCGAGATCGAAACCAAGCATCTGCCCTTTCGATTCCATCACCCCGATCACCCGGTAACGCTCGCCGCCGATCCTGACGATCTCGCCCAGAGGGCTGCTCCCCCGGAAAAGTTCCTCTGCGACCCTGCTCCCCAATGCGACGAAGGCCCTGGCCGCCCGTGGATCGTCAACCGGCAGAAAGCGCCCTTTGGCGACCTTGATCTGAAAGGCCGACGAGGCCGACGGCCCGACCCCGAGGATGTTGGTGCGCCGGCTGCGCTTCTGCCACTCCACCGGGGCGTTGCCCTGGATCACCGACACCGTGTCGACGACCCCGGGGATACGTCGCAGGGCCTCCTCGTCCGCTATGCTCAATGGCCTGATATTGTTTATAATGGCCCCGGAAATCCCGACGGTTGAGGTCTTACCGGGATTGATGCCGATCAGGTTGGTGCCGAACTGGGTGAATTCGGAAAGCATGAAGCGGTGCACCCCCTCCCCGATCGAGGTCAGGAGGACCACCGAGGCGATCCCGACCGCGATGCCGAGGACGGTCAGAAAACTGCGCAACCGCTGGTCGATGAGGGCGCTGAGGGAGAGATGGAGGATATCGCGAAAGAGCATCGGCCGTCACCGCCTGGAGAGCGACTGCACCGGATCGAGTCGGGCGGCCTGGCGAGCCGGCAGGACCCCGAAGATCAACCCGGCGCCAAGGGCGACTCCGACCCCGGCCCAGAGGGACCAGAGCGGCGTCGCCAGCGGAAAGTCGGGAAAGAACCGGCCGGCCGTCCAGATCCCGGCGGCGGCGAGCACCAGGCCCAGGGTTGCGCCTATCAGCGACAGGACTGCCGCCTCGGCGAGGAAAAGGATCATGATCCGGCCGCTGGGGGCGCCGATGGCCTTGAGCAGGCCGATCTCGGAGCGGCGCTGGGAGACGGCGATGAGCATGACGTTCATGATCAGGATCCCGGCCACCACCAGACTGATGGCGGCGACCCCGGCGACCGTCAGGGTCAGGGCGGTGAAGATGCGGTCGAAGGTGGCAAGGACCGCGTCCTGGCTGATTATGGTGATATCGTCCTCATCGTCGTGCCGTTCGCGGATGATCCGCCTGATCGTATCCCTGGCCCGGCCGATGGCATCGCGGCTGCTCGCCTCGATCATGATCCGGAACAGGGACGAGGTATTGAACAGGGCCTGGGCCGAGGCCACCGGGATGACCACCATATCGCCCATGTCCATGCCCACCGATTGGCCCTTCCGGCCCAGCACCCCGATCACCAGGAAACGGCGGTCGCCGATGCGCACCGCCTCGCCAAGGGGCGACGCCCTGCCGAAAAGCTCTTCCTTGATCTTGAAGCCGAGGACGCAGACGGCGGCGGCACGGGAGGGATCGCCCTCCGGCAGGAAGCGCCCCTGGGCCATGCTCATCTGCCGGACATGGAACAGCGCCGGGGTCGAGCCGAGAATGGTCACCTCCCGCTCCCGCACCCCCCATGAAACCGGGGCCGCCCCTATGGAAATCGGCGCCACATGGCGGATGACCGAAGAACGGGTGAGGGCCAGGGCGTCGTCCAAGGTCAGGTCCCTGGGGGTGACGCCGAGAAGGGGCGGCGGACCGCCGACCGTTTCGGAACGGCCGGGCAGGACGATGAGCAGGTTGGTGCCGAGAGAGGCGAATTCGCCGACGACGTAACGGCGAGCCCCCTCGCCCAGCGCCGACAGCAGGACCACCGAGGCGACACCGATGGCCATGGCCAGCAGCATCAGCAGGGTCCGGGTCGGGTAGCCGAGCGAGGCCTTCAGGGCGAAACCGAGGATGTCGCGCAGTTGCATAGAGTTACCCTTCAGGCGGTGAGGGTCAGCGGTCGGAGGCGATCCGCCCGTCGATCATCTGGATCTGCCGTCCGGCCCTCCTGCCCAGTTCCGGGTCATGGGTCACCATGATCAGGATGATATCCTGACGATTAAGGTTTTCCAGGATTTCGATCACCTCGTTGCCCGAGACCCGGTCGAGGTTGCCGGTCGGCTCGTCGGCCAGCAGGATATGGGGGCGCATGATAGTGGCCCGGGCTATGGCCACCCGCTGCCGCTGCCCGCCGGAGAGCTGGTCCGGCCGGTGCCGGGCCCGGTTGCCGATGCCGAAGGCCTCCAGGGCCTCATCGACCCGTCCTTTCCTCTCCGCCGCCTCGATCCCTGCCAGGACCATCGGCAGCTCGATATTTTCCGCCGCGCTCAGCCTCGGCACCAGGTGAAAGAACTGGAAGACGAAACCGATCTTATGGCGGCGCAGGGCCGCCTGCTGCCGGTCGCTGAGGGCGGTCATATCCTCGCCCTCAAGGAAGTAGCTGCCGCTGTCCGGCCGGTCGAGCAGGCCGATCATATTGAGCAGCGTCGATTTGCCGGACCCCGATGGCCCCATGACGGCAATATAGTCCCCGACTTCGACCGTCAGATCGATATCGCGCAGGGCTATCACCCGTTCATCGCCGACCTGGAACTCCCTCTGGATCCGGGACAGGCTGATCACGGCTGTTCCTCGGAGAGCACCGCCGCCGCTCCATCCGCAAGCCCCGGCTTGTCGACATTGATGACGACCGACTGTCCTTCCTCAAGGCCCGAGACGACCTCGGTTGAGACCCAGTTGGCCAGACCGGCGGCGATGGTGCGTTCACGAATCTTCTTTTCAGCCGGCAGGTAGACAAAGACCCGTTTGCCGTCGAGAACGGCCTCCGTCGGGATCTTCAGGGTATCATCCCGGGTGGCGATGATGATCTCGACATCGGCGCTGTAGCCGGCGAGGAGTTCCTTGAAATCACCGGAATCGGAGAAGGAGGTCTCGATCTCGACGGTCCTCGCCTGTTTCTCGATATCGAGGACGTACGGCGAGATGCGGCGGACCGTGCCGGCGAACTGCCGGTCCTTGAAGGCGTCGAGGCTGATCCGGACGATCATCCCGATCCGGACCGCAGTGGCATCGACCTCGTCGATCGGGGCCGAGACATAGAAGCAGTTGTCCTCGATGAGATCGACGACGGGCGGGGTCGGAATCCCGACCGGCGAAGGGGTGACGAACTCGTTCAATTCCCCTTCGATCTTGGCGATGACCCCGGAAAAGGGGGCGATGAGCCGGCTCTTCGAGAGATTCGCCCGGGCCGCCTCGATGCGGGCCGCGCTCATCTTCACCGAGGCGGAGGCCGCCTCGCACTGGGCCGCCAGCGACGCGGCCTGGGTGACGGCGCGATCGGTCTCCTCCTCGGAGCCGACCTGACGGGAGAAGAGCATCTCCGCCCGCTCCGCCTGCCGCTGCGCCTCTCCGGCCGACAGACAGGACGCCCTGGCCTGTTTCTCGGCGAAGGTGGCCTCCCGCTCCGCCAGCAGCAGTTGGGCGGCCAGGTCTTCGTTCCAGATCTCGAGCAGCAGGGCGCCCTGTTCGACATGGTCCCCCTCCTGCACCGGCAGCCTGGCGATCTGGCCGCCGATACTGGGAGAAAGCCTGGCCCGGCGGCAGGCCTCGATCGTGCCGGCGCGGGTGTTGGCGACCGTCTGTTCTACCTTGCCCCTCTCCACCGGCTGAACGACGACCTCGACCGGTTTGCTCCGGGTCTTCTGCCAGATAAACACGGCCACCCCGGCAACGAATATCACCGCCACCACCCAACGTATCAGCCTGCCCATTTTCTTCTCTCCTTTACCGCCAGCTTGTCTGCAAACAGCCGTTGAGACCGCCGGCCGTCACCCTCAGCCGCGGATGGCATAGCCGCCGTCGACGGTAATGACCTGGCCCTGGATCATCGTGGCAAGCGGGCTGCAGAGAAAGAGGGCGACATCGGCCACGTCGTCGGGCGTGGTCAGGCGCCCGAGAGGCGTCCGTTCCATGGCGGCGGCGAGAATCTGCTCGCGGTTGGGGAAGTGCTTCAGGGCATCGGTATCGACCGCCCCGGCGCTGATCGTGTTGACATTGATGCCCAGCCGGCCGAGCTCGACGGCAAGGTGGCGGACCAGGGATTCCAGCGCGGCCTTGGAGGCCCCGACGGCGGTATAATTTTCTATGGCCCGGATCGCCCCGAGGCTGGAGACGGCGATCACCCTGCTGCCCCTCTTCATCAGCGGCACCCCTTGCTGGACAAGGGTCAGCAGGGCCCTGGCATTGATTTCCATGGCCCAGTTCCAGTGCCGCTCGGTCAACTCAAGGACCGGTTTGAGCACCCCGGAGGCGGCATTGCTGACCAGGATATCGAGTCGCCCGAAGGTCCTGTTCAACTCGTCGATCATCTCTTTGACATCCGCCCCATTGGCGACATTGGCCTTGACCAGGAGGCAGCGCTGGCCGTGTCTTTCCACCTCGGCGGCGGTGGCCTCGGCGTCCTTTCGGTGCCGCACGTAATTGACCACCACATCCGCGCCGTTTTCCGCCAGCCGGATGGCGATCGCCCGGCCGATTCCCCGGGATCCCCCGGTGATCAGCGCAACCTTATCCTCGATATCAATCATCAGTCCACCTTGTCCCCGTGCGAATCTGCAACAACCGTCAGCCGCCAGAGGCGGCGAGCGGTGCCAGCCTTGATTATCTCAGCATATTTACCTGCTTATGGCAAGGACAAAGCGGCGCAGCATGCCGCGGAGAAAACGAAAGGGGTTGAATCTGATGCCGTCGAGTTCGGCCGGGGCGACAAACCCGGCGCCGGCGAATGCCGCCGGCGCCAGGGCCGGATAGACGATATCGGCGGCCCTGCTGCCCGGCAGACCGCGGGCGGCCGCCGCCTGCCAGAGCGGACTGCGGCGGCGATCAAGTTCGAGCACGTCGAGGAGGGCGGTGTCGAGGGCCGTAAGATCGGTCGCGGCGGCTATGCAGCCGAGCCGCAGCGGCGCACCGTCGATCGGCCCCTGCCGGTGCATGGCGACAACCCCGTCGACGATGGTCAGGTGTGGCGGCAAGAGCTCAATGAGATCGAGGATGATATCGGCAAACCGCCGATGGCTCCCGCCTTCGCGCATATGCAGCATGGCCTTGCGCATGCCGAGGACGATGCCGAAGATGTTCTTGACCGAAAGCGTCACATACATCTGGTTATGGGCCTTGATCTTCGGCAGGTTGACGAGGAGATCGCAGTCGAGGCTCTCGGCCGCGATGCCCACCGTCAGGCCGCAGGCCAGCCGCCTCTCGACGGCGGTAGTGAATTCGACCGGCGTCACGGCCATGCCCGCAAGGGCGGCGGCGATGCCATGCCGGTGCATGGCCTTCAGGGCGGTGCCGAAGGCCGGCGAATCGCTGATCCTGACCCTGGCCCCGTGATCGAGAAACCAGGCCGCGACACCGGCGATGAATTCGGCGTCGGTGCAGGCAAGGGCGGGCGCCGCGGCGCTGATGAGATTTGGCTTGAGCAGGACGGTATGGCCGGCAAAGGAACGGGGGAGACCGAGAGCCGCCGCCATCTTTTCGACGATCGCCGAGACTGCGGTCCGGTCATACTCCGTGCATCTGCCGAGAAAGACAGGAAAAGTTTCCCGGCCAGGGGTTGTTTCAGCCATGTCGGGGACGATGATGGCGGGCGTAAACGGAAAAAGCCGGTCCCACTGATGAGGAACCGGCTTTTCCAGGAGAAAGGAGAGAAGAGATTACGCCTTTTATATAGCAACATCCGTGCCAGACTTCTTTTTGTTCCATCTTCGTCCTATGGCCTTGATCTGGCATGAAAATCGAAAACCCGGCGGACGGCCCGGGCAGCAATCTATTCAATTTTTTGTACATTTTGCCGCCCCAACGTCGGTGATTCTTCTGTAAATATTTTCTTAGCAAATAAAAACAGCATCTTACCTGTCAAATTTTTTTTACCGTCCGGTTTCCGCCAGCGCTCCGATTGGGGAACCGTACCCCTTGTCTCAGGCAAAGATGATGGTCCTGGTCCTGATGACATCATCATTCTTCTTGATATCAGCGATCACCACCTTCGGCACGGCGGCCTCGACATCGATGATGTTGTAGCCGACCTTGCCGTTCGACTGGTTCAAATAACTGGCTATGTTGATGCCGTGGCTGCCGATGATGTTCGAGACAAAGGCGATCATGCCCGGCACGTCGCGGTTGATGACGATGATCCGGGTATGGACCTTATCGGTCGGGGTCGACTCGATATTCGGGAAATTGACGCTATGCACGACATTGCCGTAGTCGAGATACGCGGCTAGTTCGCGGACGGCCATGCAGGAGCAGTTCTCCTCGGACTGCGAGGTCGAGGCCCCGAGGTGCGGGGTCGTCAAGACCTTCGGGTGGCCGACGATTCCGGCGGTAGGAAAATCGCAGATAAAGGCCTCGAGATAGCCGCTGTCCAGGGCCTCGAGAACCGCCTCCTCATCGACGATGGGCCCGCGCGAGTAGTTGACCAGGATGGCCCCCTTCTTCATCTTGGCGATGAAGTCCCGGTTGACCATGCCCTTCGTACCGTTATTGAGGGGAAGGTGCAGGCTGACGATATCGGCAGGTCCGACGGTTTCGCGGATTGAGCGGCAGATCGTCACCTCCGGCAGCAGCTGATGGATATTGACCAGGGCCGGCGAGGGGTCGAAGCCCCTGACCTTCATGAAGCGGTGGGCGCCGCCGTTGGCCAGGCGGACGCCGATCTGCCCGAGACCGACGACGCCGAGGGTCTTGCCGGCTATCTCATCGCCGCTGAAGGCGGATTTTCTCTTTTCGACCTCGGCGCTGACCTTCTCCGCATCCATCTCGGCGAGCGAGCGGCAGAACTGGATGCCCGCATAGATATTGCGTTTCCACACGCCGATCATCGGGAACACCAGGTCGACGACGGCATTGGCGTTGGCGCCGGGGGTGTTGAAGACACAGATCCCCTTTTCGGTGGCCCGCTCGACGTTGATGTTGTTAACCCCGGCCCCGGCCCGGGCCACGGCGAGCAGTGAGGGAAAGTCATCGACGTTGACCTGGGAACTGCGGACCAGGATGCCCTGCGGGTCATTCTCTTCCGCGGAGATACTGTAGCCATCCCCGAAGAGTTTGAGACCTTCCTTCGCTATGGCGTTTATTTTTTTTACCTTGAAACCGGACATGCTCTTCTCCTTTTCTTCAATCCTTTGGTACCGGCCATCACAGAACGACGAGGCGTATCAATATACGCCGGTGGCAACGAACGTCAAATACTTTCCTGCCGGCAGGGTAATTCCTCAGAGCGGTACGACCCGTGTGAAGCGGAACAGTGAATCCTCCTTGTCGGCGGAAAAACAGAGGGATGTCCCCGCCGGCAGGGTGCCGCCGGTGATTATTTCCAGCGATTCCGGGGCCAGGCGCAGGCAGAAGGCCTTGCGAAAAAACTGGTTCTTGCCACCCCGCGGCCAGACCCCCTCGAGTTCCTCGGGCATGCTCTGGTAGAGCCGGTCGCGGGTCCTGGCGGGCGGTTCCGCCCCGTCGTCCATTTCGAGATATGCCGGGAGGAAACGATGGCCGCAGCGCAGCCAGTCATAGCGCAGCAGATCGAGAACGAGGTCCTGGTCGGAACGGCCGGCCGCCATCTCGCAGAGCAGTCGGCCCATGAGAACGAGGTCCTGGTCGGAACGGCCGGCCGCCATCTCGCAGAGCAGTCGGCCCATGAATTCCTGGGTGGCCGCCAGCCTGAAGAAGTCGTGGCGGCGGCAGACCGCAAGCAGCCCCTGGAAAAAGCCGGCGATATCCTCATCCCGCTCCCGCAGATAGCGCCACAGGGTGACGAAATAGCGGTTATTGTAAAATTTTTCCACGCATTCGGAGAACCAGTAGAGCTCGGCCAGGTCTTGCTGGTCGAGCCAGCGGTTGGCCAGGACGCTGTAGGGCGGCGCCGCGCAGTAGCGGTAGCCGTGCTCCCCGGCGCTGCGTCGGATCGGGGTGTCCGGCAGGATCTTCAGCAGGCCCATCTGGATATAGTGGGGGCCCATGGCGAAGACCTCGGCAAAGGAGCGGAGGAAACTGTCCCCGGTCTCTCCGGGCAAGCCGAGGATCAGGTCGGCGTGCAGGTGGATGTTGGCCGGGGCGGCCAGTCTCCGCAGGATGGCGTGCGCCTGCCGCGGCTCGATGCGCCGTTCGATGGCCGCCAGGGTCTCCGTGTTGGTCGACTGGATGCCGATCTCGAACTGGAAGAGGCCATGCGGCACCCCGGCGAGGAAGGCAAACATCTCCTCGCTGAAGCGGTCCGGGGCAATCTCGAAGTGGAAGAGGGTGCCGCTGCCCTGTGCCGCCAGAAACCGCCAGATGGCCAGGGCCCGGTCCGGCCTGTCGTTGAAGGTCCGGTCGATGAAGCGGACGACCTGCGGCCGGTGCCTGAGGATCAGGTCGAGTTCCGCCAGAACCTGCGCCAGGTCCTTGTGCCAGAGACCTTTTTCGCCGGCGGAAAGGCAGTAGGTGCAGGAAAAGGGGCAGCCCCGCGAGCTCTCGTAATAGATATGCCGGTTCCGCAGATGCCGGGCGAAGTCGTCATCGCGGTAGGGATAATCGAGGCGGGGCGGCCGCATCCGGAAAAACGAGCCGGAGTAGCGGCCCTGCAGCCTGCCGCCGGCAAGATCCTCATAGAAAGAGGTCGGAATGGCCTCGATCTCGCCGACGACGACGGTGCAGAGCCCGGACGGCAGACGGTCGCCGATCACCCCGGCCTGGGGGCCGCCCACCACCAGCGGCATATCGGGCCTGATGCCGGCGAGATCGACGAGCAGGCGCTCGATCAGCTCGCCATTCCAGATCGCCGCCGAAAAAAGGACGGCATCCGGCCGGCCCGCCAACAGCCGCAGCAGGGTATCATGGTAGCCGTCGTTGATCGTCCCTTGGATGATCTCGATATCCGCCTGCGGACAATGCCGTTCCAGTTCATTGCGTACATAGAACAGCGGCAGACAGGAATGGCTGAAACGGGCGTTCAGGCCCACGAGGTGGATATGCATCTTCTTCATCTCTGTCTTTTTCTTGGCATTCGATTGTTCCGGCATTACTCTATGACCAATAATTCCAATCCAAAATCAAGCGACCGCCGGCATCCCCGGCCAACCCATCCTCTCTCAAGGAGTGATCCATGCCGTTTACCACCCACTCGCTCGCCCTGCTCTCTCTCATCCTGCTGGCGGTCTTGACGGTTTCCGGCCCCGAGGCCGTGGCCGGGGAAGAATCTGCCGGCGAATACGACCTCTCCGTCACCTTTTCGCCGGAAAGCCATTCCCTCCGCGGTACGGCCCGGATCAGCCTGCCGGCGGGCGCGGGCATCGACCTGGATCTGCACGGCCTGACCGTGGATGGCCTGCTGCTCCGGGAAGAGGACGGCAGTGAACTGACTCCGCCGCAGCCGCAGCAGGGGATGCTCCATCTGGCCGGGGCAAAGATCGGACGTGAGCTGTACATCTCCTATGCGAGAGTGGTCCGCGATTCGCCCGACGAGCGGATCGATCCATCCGGCATCGTCCTCACCGGTCTCTGGCATCCCGTGCCGCAGCGGGAGATGCGCATTCGGCTGAGCGCCGGACTGCCGCCGGGCTTTACCGCCGCGGTCGAGTCCGATCGTTTTCCCCTTGTAAAAGATGGGGACCGACTGGTCGCCGCCTTCAGCCGCCCGCTGCAGAATCTCCATTTCGTCGCCGGCCCCTATGTCGAGGACAGCCTGGAGGTCCGGCCGGGACTGCGGGTCTACAGCCTGTTTTTCGCCGAGGACCGGCAGCTGGCCCCTTCCTATCTGGAGGCGGCGGCAGGCTACCTGCGGCGTTATGAACGGGAGATCGGCCCCTATCCCTACGCCCATTACCTCATCGTCGCTAATCGGCTGCCGACCGGACTGGGGCTGCCGACCTTCACCCTCCTCGGCCAGCAGGTCCTGCGCCTGCCCTTCATCCGGGAGACCTCCCTCGGCCACGAAGTCCTCCACTCCTGGTTCGGCAACAGCGTCGAGGTCGATTACGCGAAGGGCAACTGGTGCGAAGGCCTGACCACCTTCCTCGCCGACCACTCCTTCCGGGCCGACCAAGGCCAGGCGGCGGCCGACCGCAAGGAACGGATCGCCAACTATCTCAGCTACGTCAACAAGGAGACGGCCGTGCCGCTCTCGGCCTTCCGCTCGGCGGACCACCGCCAGCCCCAGGGGCAGGCCGTCCGGGCCGTCGGCTACAACCGCGGGGCCATGTTCTTCCAGGAACTGCGGGAACTGATCGGGGCCGAGGCGTTCAACCGGGGCCTGCGCTCCTTCTACCGCGAAAACCAGGGAAAAAGCGCCTCGTGGAGCGATCTGCAGCAGAGCTTCAGCCTGGCCTCCGACCGCGATCTCGGCGGTTTCTTCTCGGACCGGCTCGACCGGACCGCCATCCCGGAGATTGCGGTCAGCGACATCGCGGTCAGCCAGACCGGTGCGGCGACCCGCCTCTCCTTTCAGCTCAGCCAGAAGACCGAGCCACCCTTCGCCCTGCGGCTGCCGGTCGAGGTCACGACCGCAAGCGGAATCGAGCGCTTCGTCGTCACCTCGGAACGGGCCGCGACTCCGGTATCACTTACCATAAACGGCCTGCCGCTTCAATTGAGCATTGACCCGGATTATACCCTGATGCGCCAGCTGGCCGCCGCCGAACTGCCGCCGGTGTGGTCGCGTTTTCTCGGGGCACAGAAGAAACTGGTCATCCTCGAATCAGAGGAAAAGCGCGATCTCTACGCCCCCCTGCTCGATGCCCTCGGCGATGAGAGCTGGACCGTCAGGACGGCGGCGGAGGTGAAGAGCGGCGAGCTCAGCGGCAGTTCCCTGCTCTTTCTCGGCCTGCAGCAGCCCCTCAGCCGTTCGCTCTTTGCCCGGCCGGACCATCCGGCGAC
>JANMSX010000051.1:0-43045 GCA_031389785.1 Desulfobulbaceae bacterium
GAGGCCACAAAAATTCCATGGCGCTGCAGGATGCGAATGCCGCGGATCGCCCCGTCAAAGGCGCCTTTCCCGCGACAGGAATCGTGCACCTCCGCACAGGAACCATCCACCGACACCTGGACATACTCGCAGCGGCCGGTGCCGGCGATGAAGGCGGCGATCTCATCATCGATCAGCCCGCCATTGGACAGGAAGGAGAAGCGCATCCGGTTGCGGACAATGCCTTCGATCAGGGCCGGCAGATCCTTGCGGATGAACGGCTCCCCGCCGGCCAGGGTAACCTTCATCACTCCGAGCGACCCCAGTTCGTCGAAGAACCGAAGCCACTCGTCCGTAGGAAGATCCCGGTACTCTACCGCCGGGTTATCGAAAAAATAACAGTAGCGGCAGCGCAGATTGCATCGTGCGGTGATTTCAAGAGACAGGCTGCGCGGCGTCCGCATCACCCTGGCAGTCCCGGGTTGCGTCTGGTTCCGGAGTTCCTCGTCCATCCGCTATTTGCTTTCCAGTTCCAACCCGGCAAAACCGTGTTTGGCAAGCCTGTCAATGAAGG
Source organism: Desulfobulbaceae bacterium (assembly GCA_031389785.1). Taxonomy (GTDB): domain Bacteria; phylum Desulfobacterota; class Desulfobulbia; order Desulfobulbales; family Desulfocapsaceae; genus Desulfoprunum. The sequence goes on from JANMSX010000051.1 coordinate 554, forward strand.
CGGTGATCTCTTTGAAGACGGTGTCAGGAGTATCCTTAAAGTCGTTTTGGATCTCCGATACAATGTCTGCGAGGCTTCTATTGCCGTTCAACCGCTTCCATACCGCTACGCCAACGGGATTAGTTCCCACGGCATCGGCCGTGTCGGGATTGAAAAGTACGGCCCAATCGTCGAACTCCTCCCGGAGCACAACAATGGGATTGGCAATCGGTCTATCAGTGGGATTCATAGAATATTTTCTCCTTTTCCCGCATAGGTGGTCGCAACATCACTTGCCCTCCAGCCAACAGGACGGAACTCATCGGATTGGGTGAGGTTGTTTTTTTGCCAACGCTCTTTACGTCATGGAAGATTATTCCCGCTGGCAATAGCGACAACCTGGGTATACCGAATTGCCGCCGAGGGCGAGCAGAGCCAACCGTGCAATCAGCTATAAACCACTGCCGGCCGTGCAACCCACCGTCGCAGCCGTTCCGGCCGTGCAGGCCCCGACTGCAGCCGTTCCGGCCGAGCAATCTCGACATGCGGTAGGGCCTGCAGTGCAATCCTGTGTGGCCGTCGAACCCGCCGTGCAATCCGTGCCGGTGTTAAGACAAATGCCCGGCTCACCGCCACCGCCGGGGATCGGCACACCGCCACCGCCGGGAATCGGCCCACCATCACCACCACCATCACCACCATCAGCTGTGATAACCGAACTTCCAGCGGTACATTGTCCCGACCCTTTGGCCAACGCCCCGAGAGGAATCAGGATCGGCGATGCGTACACCAATTTCTCTTTGTTGTATGTCTTCGTCATAAGGGCTCCTTCTGTTTCTAAAATGGATCCATAAAATTGTTAGTATATTTGATTCTTAACACACCGACTATATACCTGCAAAAGGTATAAAACAGACAATTTAAAGAGGTGGATTTGTCCGATGTCCTGGAAGGACGAATCACGTGTACGGAACGGCAGACTCGTCAATTATTCACCTAATATTCTCATCGAGACTTGGTTTAAACAGATACTCTGACTATTGAGTATCAGTTTAAACAGAAACAAGACATAAAGTACAGGTTTTTTCGCGACTTAATCCACTAACTTAATGTTTTCTCAACTTTTCGGGTTAATTTAACCTATCGAACTGGAGTTTGGAGTTTCAGGCCAACCAACACCCAAGAACAGGTCGATTCATTTACGGAACCGACTTCCACAAAAAAAACGAGGAAGCACAAAAAATCTTTTGACATCTGATACAAACTTCGGCAGCCGCGCTTTCTCAGCCGAAAGAACTGACTTGATACACAGGAGTTACGTGGATAAACAGCAAGGCGGTCAGCGAGCCCTCGCAGAATAATGATTTATCCTGCAGGACCCTGTAAGACCCCACACTCGTCAACGTGGTGGCCAAAGGCCGATTAGGACTTCACTCTGGGTCTTACTTCTTAGTATTGCCTGAAAGGTATCCCAGTCTTTTGTCGCCAGTGCGGCCTGTTTTGCAAATGCAAGTTCATTTCTCGTCATCAGGTTCCTCCATCTTTTTGAGAGTGAAGGTCTGAGGCAGTTATAAATAAAAAAGCCCTCAGACCAAATTTAATTGATCTGGGGGCCCTGTTTTCTCCGCAGATGCAACCATCGCGCCTCTGATCCTCGGAGGCCCAGTCGTATGTATAAGGCAGGTATTCTGACTTCCGGATCATCCTCTTCCTGCGCCTTCCCGATTGTCTCAGTGGCATTTGCAGGATTTGTCCCCGGTCACAGCGGCGGGCCCGTTCCCGATTTTCACGGGATTCCCTCTTTGGTCTTTACGACACCTTATGCTGTCAATATACTGAAGGATGCAATCGGGGTCAAATAGTATCTTTGTTTTTTTACTGCTACCACATATAGTTCAGTGCGCCGCTCTGCCAAAAAAGGCAAACAAAGCGGCCATTTGCCTCAAAGACATGATGTAGAGGTCATATTTCTATCGAAGAATGGATATTTTCCAAGGCAAAATAAAATTCATTGGGAGTTGGTTCTATGTTGAATAAAAAAATCAGTACCCTGTATTTCAGTGCGACGGGTGCAACTGAAAAGATAGTAACTGGAATTGCAAACAAATTATCAAGGAATATAGATAAGACAGTAACTGTCGAAAACTTCAATTTCACGTTACCGGAATCCCGGAAGAATGCAGTGTCCTTTACCGGAAAAGATCTTGTTGTTGTCGGCGTTCCGGTTATTGCAGGAAGGGTTCCCAATGTACTGCTGAAATACTTAAATGCCATTACCGGTAATGGGGCATTGGCAGTGAGTGTAGTTGTTTATGGCAACAGAAATTATGACGATGCCCTGATTGAGCTTAAAGACATTCTTGAATCAAGAGGTTTCAGAGTTATTGCCGTAGGCGCTTTTATAGGGGAGCATTCATTTTCCAAAACTCTTGGCAAAAACAGGCCCGATGAACAAGACATGGCTGTTGTCAATGATTTCGCAGGACAAATATATGAAAAGATAACCATTCGAGGCGACATTCAAACTGCAGTTGTCCCCGGCAATAAACCTTACAGGGATTATTACAAACCTCAGGATCCTACGGGTAATCCTGTTGATTTTCGCAAGATTGTTCCCAAAACAAACAGTGATTGCATTGACTGTAAGCTATGCGCAAATATCTGTCCCATGGGATCCATCGCTGCTGAAGATGTATCAAGAATTGTTGGAATTTGTATTAAATGTTGTGCCTGCATCAAGAAATGCCCTGTTCAGGCAAAGTATTTCGATGATGAGCATTATCTCCGGCATAAAGACGAGTTGGAAATTGCCTATGCTTCGAGAAGGGAACCGGAATTGTTTCTCTAGGCTACCGTTTCAATGCAGCCGCCAATCGCCTACGTGCGATTGTCACCAAGTCACGTCTGCCGAAACAATCATAACTACTCCAGTCGTTCATTGAAATTTTTCTAATTCTTCCTTCCCGATGACCGGCAACATAGGCCGGAAGATCAGGCGACGGGGGGGCTTTTTAGGAAATGTGGCGCAGTTGCGTAAAAAAAATCGAACTCTCGCCAGTCTCCTTCTGAGCAGCTATGCCTTTTTCTCAATAACCACCTGCCAATGGTCTCCCTGCCGCTCCTGGGAAACGATCGCATGACCTTCGGTTTTCACGGAGCGAGGGACATTATCGATCGGTTCGCCGTCATCCAGCAAGATCCTCAATACGTCGCCGATGTGCATCTTTGAGAGTTCAACCTTGGTTTTGACAAAATTCATCGGGCAGGCAACTCCCCGAAGATCCTTGAAAAATTCTGATGTTTCAGGTGCTTTTTCAGTGTCTGCCGGCAGATCGGCCGGTGCCTCGGCCTCGCATTTGAACCTGAGCCGGTTATCCATGCTGTGATACAGTTGAATCATGGTCCTGCCAAGCTCCGCGGCAAGCTCGATATGGTCGGCGAGGAAGGGGACATCGCCTTTCAACGCGGCCTGGACCAGCGGCCTGAACCTTTCCTCGACCAGGCCCTTGTCGATGAAGTTCTTTTCATACTCGAGGTACATTTCTTTTTCGCTTGCCGGATCGACCCCCCGGGTCACCAGGAGCATGCCGGCGGCGTTGGCGACAAGACTTCCAGCCAGTTCCCGAATATCGACTCCAGCCTCGGCCCGCTCTTTGAGGTCGAGGGACTCCTGGATGCCGTTCATGGCAACCTCGATCATATCATAGACCCCTGCCGAGCATTCGCCATGACCCATCTGCGCGGTGGTAAACTCTTCGCTCGCGCCCCAGTCTGTATAGTAGCTCTCGTCGGTGGCATAGTCAGGGACCCGGTCGCTGTACCTGGTGCAAAGCTCGGCAATCTCGGCCTTGCCGCCGTTGTCGAAATATTCCTTGAAGCTGCGCCCCGCTTCGCCATGGCCTTGATACTGCAGGAGGATATCGACAAGCAGCTGCGGCAGGTCTCTTGCCGCAACCCAGCCGCACTTTTCGCCGAACGCCCTGGTTGCGGGATCAATCGAAGCGCCGCCGATCACCCAGTATGCCGGCAGGGTCCTGCCGTTCTTGCGGGCAATTCTGCCGTAAAAACCGAGATCCCCGACATGGTGCTGGCCGCAGGAATTGGGACAGCCGGAGATGTTCACCCGGACATTCCTGCATACGTCAAAGTTCAGCCCGCTCTGCACGAGGAATTTCTGCATCACCGGCACCACCCCCTGGGGCAGACAGACACCGGTCGTGCAGGTGTTGGCTCCGGTGCAGGCGATGATCTCGCCGCAGAGCCTGGGCAGGTGGGAAAGCGTGCCGATTTCGCTGACGAGTTCATAGAGGTTGCCGAGGAAGTGCTCCGGCAGGTTGCGGACCCGGATGTTCTGGGTCATCGTCAGGCGCATGACGTTTTCACCGAACCTGGCCAGGAACCGGCTCAGCCGGATGCCGTCCTCCGCCCCGATATCCCCGAGATGGAGAGGGATGAGCACGCTTTTCAGGCCCGGCTGCCGCTGGTCGGTGACGTATTGCGCCTGCCAGGTGGCGAAATGGTCTCCGGAAAAATATTTGGGCGCCAGCCCGCGCACCTCACCGAGGCCGGCGCGATTTTCATAGGAGGCAAAATCAAGATCGAGCGGAGCCCTACCGGCAACATTCGCCAGTTCTCTGCCGTATATTTCGCGAAAGGAAGCCTCCCCCAGTTCCTCCCATAAGAAGCGGAGCCGGCCGGAGTTTTTGATTTTTCTGTTGCCGTATTCCAGGTAGAGATTTTTCACTGCGGCACAGACGTGATACACTTGGTCTTCGGCGATAAAGTCATGGAGGACCTTGGCAAGCCGCGGCCGGCAGCCCATGCCGCCGGCGACAAAGACCTTGAAGCCTCGGGCGCCGGCCCGGTGCGTGGCGATAAAGCCGAGATCGTTGAAGGCGGCCAGGGCATTGTCCCGCTCGGTGCTGGAAAAGCTGATCTTGAATTTCCGCGGAAAGTCCCAGGAGTCGGCCTCGCCGATCATCCTGCTGCTGAGCGCCACCGCATGGGGAGTGACATCAAAGCTCTCCCCGGGGTTGATACCCGAATCATATGACGCCATGATATTGCGCACGGTATTGCCGCCGCCGCCCCGACAGGATAAGCCGACGCTGTACAGCTCCCTGACAATCTCCGGAATATCGGCAAGACGGAGATCGTGCAGCTGCAATTCCTGGCGGGTGGTGACATGGACGGCGGGGTTGCCGAATCTGTTGGCCAGTTCCGCCACTTTGGTCAATTGGGCCGGAGTCACTCCCCCGGCCGTCATGCGAATCCGCAGCATGAAAGTGCCCTTTCTTCGCTGTTCGTAGACGCCGAAGGGGACCCGGATCGCCCGGAATCTGGTCGGGTGCAGCTGCCCTTGTTCGAAGGCCTGGATGGCGCTCGCGAAGGAGTCGATTTCCTCATTAAAACTGCCTGGAATTTCATAAAATCTCATAGTATCGTCAACTCCTCGGGCTGCACCTGCCCGTTATGTATCTGAAAGGATCGCACCTCCTCCGGCTCTGTGCACAGGGAGACGATCACGTAGCTGATCTCCGAGTCGAAGGCCAGGCGGATATCCTCTTCGGAGGGCCTTGCCGGGGTCTCGGGATGGCTATGGTACACCGCCAGCATTTTGAGGTTCTCTTTCCTGGCTTTCCTGATGTTTGCGAATTGCTCGCCGGGATCGAAAGAGAAATGGACCCTGCTCTGGTCCATGTTTTTCATGGGATAGGCCCGGGTTATCGTCTGCCCGACACCCGCCAGATAGCCGCAGCACTCAAGGGGGGCCGCGGCCGTGGCTTCATCGACAATCTGCCGGTATACTTCCCTTTGTATTTCCATTTCCATCACCTGATGGCGCAGACGGCCTGTTCATAGTCTTCGAGTTCGGTCATTGCCCCTGTGCCGCAGACCGGGCAGTCGGGGTTTCTCCTGAGCTTCACCTCTCTGAATTCGCTGGTCAGGGCATCGAAGGTCAGGAGTCTGTTGGTAAGCAGCTCGCCTTTGCCAAGGGCGAATTTGATCGCCTCATTGGCCTGCAGGGTGCCGAGGATGCCGGCAATCACCCCGATCACCCCCGCTTGGCTGCAGGTGGGTACGGCACCCGCCGGCGGCGGTTTGATAAAGACGCAGCGGTAACAGGCCGACTCCTTCGGCCGGATGGTGAAGGTCTGGCCGAAAAATCGCAGGATTCCGCCATGGGAATAGGGCACGCCGGCGAGAACGCAGGCATCGTTCACCAGAAACTTGGCCGGGAAGTTATCGGTCCCATCGATAACAAAATCATAGCCTTTGATGATGTCCATGATATTTGCGGCGGTCAGCATTTCATGGTGCAGGCGGACATCCACATCCGGGTTCAGCTGCTGGATCTTTTCCCGGGCGGAAATAACCTTGGCCTTGCCGATATCGGCGGTGAAGTGAATCACCTGCCGCTGCAGATTGCTGAGATCGAGCGTATCGCCATCGGCAATCCCCAGCCTGCCGATGCCTGCCGCCGCCAGGTAGAGCAGGGCCGGGGAGCCGAGGCCGCCGGCGCCGACCACCAGGACCTTCGCCTCGGCGAGTTTCTGCTGTCCTTCGATACCGACATCTTTCAGGATGATATGACGGGAATAGCGCTCGAGCTGGGCATCGTTGAAATCCATTTTTTCAGTCCTCTTTGGTTGTTTGTAGTACAGCTTCAGGAGTCGAAAGCCTGGCCGACATCGTCCAACAGATCGGCAATATGTTCAATTCCCGCCGATAAGCGGACCAGGCCGTCCGAGACATTCATCTCAACTTTTTCCTCCGCGCTGCAATCGGCAAAGATGGTCGAGGCGGGATGAATAACCAGGGTTTTGCTGTCATTGATATTGGTGGCCCGGCGGATCAGCCGCAGCCCGTTGATAATGCGGAAGGCCGCATCCTTGTTTTCAAGCTCGAAGCTCAGCACACCCCCGTAGTGGCCGTTGAACTGCCTCCGGGCCAGTTCGTGAAAGGGCGAGTCGTCGAGCCCTGGGTAGTTGACGGCGCGCACCTCCGGCCGGCTCTGCAGATACCTGGCCAGGGCCAGGCTGTTTTCGCAGCTGGTTCTGACTCTTAAAACCAGTGTCTCCAGGCCCAGGGTCTGCAGGTAGGCGCTTTGCGGCGACATGCATGAGCCGAAATTGCGGTGCACTTCCATGCGCAGCCTGGCGAGAAACGCCCCCTGCCCATACCTGTGATATTTCTGCAGGGCCGGGCACCGACGCCAGTCGTAGGTGCCGAGATCGACGATGGCCCCGCCGACGCTGGTCGCCCCGCCGGAGATGAACTTGGTGGTCGAATGGATGACCACATGGACACCGAACTCCTTTGCGGCAAAGAGATAGGGCGTGGTCACCGTCCCGTCGACCAGCAGGATAAGTCCCTTTTTCCCAGCCAGGGCGGCAATCTTGTGAAAATCGGGCACCACCATCTGCGGATTGCTGATGGTTTCGGCGAGTATCAGGCGGGTTTGTCCGTCGATGGCGGCGGCGATCCGGTCGTAGTCCCTGATGTCGACGAAACGTGTCTCGATGCCGAATTCGCTCAGGGTGTCCTTGAGCAGGGAATAGGTGTTGCCGAAGAGATATTTTGCGGCAACCAGGTTGTCGCCTCGTCTGAGGACCGCCAGCAGGGTGGTGGTCAGGGCCGCCATCCCCGACGACAGGGCGATGGTCCCCAGCCCCTGCTCGAGCAGGGTGAGCTTCTTTTCAAAATGGTCGATGGTGGGATTGGTGATCCGTGAATAGACATAGGCCGGTTTGCGGTGGGTAAAGGCCAGTTCCATATCCTCGGCTTTGGCGAAATCGAAGGCGACCCCCGAGTAAACCGGGAACCTGAGAGCATTATGGGCTTCACTCTGCGCTGCCGTGCCATGCACGGCGCGGGTTTCAAATCTGCGGTCTGTCTCTTTCATATCGTCCCGACCCTCCACCCATGAAATAGAGAAATTCGACGGTGTCGTTTTCCTGCAAACAGGTCGTGGCAAAGGCGTCTCTGGCCAGGATTTCCTCGTTGACCTCTACAGAAACCATATCGGGGGACTCGATCTTCCTTGTCTGCAACAGCTCTGTTACGGTAAGAGGATTGCCAATTTCCAGCTGCTCGCCATTGACCATGATTTTCATTATTGCTCTCCTTCATTTTTTTGTTTGGTTATCGAGGGGGATCTCAGCTTGATTCAACAATGCCGTCAAATCTGGAAATCAATCGCCAACTGTCCCCGTTTTTTCTTCTCACGTTCCAGGAGGTCGCTGAAGGTGACGGTGTCGATGACATTTGAAATGGCCGTTTCAACATCTATCCAGATATCGCGAAACACGCAGGCGGAGGCAAAACTGCAACTCTCCTCGGCTCCCGGGGCAATACACGAAATTGGCTGGATAGGCCCTTCCACAAAACGGATCACATCACCTACAGCTATCTCGGCCGGAGACCTTGCCAGGGAATAGCCTCCCCGCGGCCCCTGTTTGCTGGTGACGAAGCCACCTTTCTTCAGCAGCAGGAGGATCTGCTCCAAAAACTTCCTGGGTATGTCCTGGGCATCGGCTATCTGCTTTATCTGTGCCGTGCCGTCAGGATGCCGGCCCGAAAGATATAAGATAATCTTCAGCGAATAGTCCGTCTTGTATGATATCTGCATCCCATCCTCCCTTAATCTCCACTAACTCTACCGGTAAAGTAGACTACTACAGTGTGGGCGTCAATAAAAAAAATACATTTGTCCGCTCCGGGCCATTTTTTTTGTCTTGGCTGCTTGGTCGTGCGATGGGTGAAGACAGATTGTACACCACTGATTTCCCGCCCGGCCGGGAGAGACACTGTCTTTTGGAGGCAAGCCATGGCGGACGGCGACGAAAAAGAGGTATGGAGGAAATCGAGAATCTATTCTGGCGCAGGTGAATTGAAGAGGGTCGGATGATTATCGCCCGCAATGAAAATCAGGCAATATCTCGCGATCTGAATAAAAAAAATGAGGCAACCCTGCTGCCATGCCACCTTCCAAAGTCTGTGGTTTAGGCCAGCGGCTTTGCGTCCCATCCTTTCGGAATGGTTTGCTTTTCTCTATAAACTACTATGCGCATCATGGCGGAAGGTGTCAAGAGTCAAGCGCCAATCAGCCTTCGCTCTTTCTGCCGATCGCCCTGTCCGGAACCGAAACGGGACATACCAGGCCGTTTCCCGGCAGGAAGGGTGCCGAGACAGGCCATTGACTGTCAATTTGCGGTGGCATCATCGGGTGCCAGGGCCATCTTTTTCTGCATGTCGGGGAACGGCCCGATACCCTGGGAATGGACTGCGTCGACAAGGTATTCGGGATTGTGGGAGAAGGTGTGGTTGAGCGATTTCTCCTTGTCGAAGCTTTCCCGGAAGGTGGAAATCAGGTTCTCATGGCTCCAGCGGGTCAGGTAATAGACGACCAGCTCCGGCAGGCGGGTGAAAATGGTTTCCCCAGGCATCGGGTCGACGAATGAGGATTCCTGGAGCCGTTGCGGCGAGAGGGTCTGCGGTTTGTAAAAATTGTCGAGAAACATCAATTCCGGCGGCATGGTCGCCTTCAGGCCGATTCGTCTGAGGACCCTGAGGAGGGTATCGAGGCATTTCTTGCCGCTGCTTGCCATCCAGTAGGGGACATAGATCTCTTTCGGCTGGTTCAGCTGCAGATATGCCTTGATGGTAAGAATGAGGCTGGCCAGATCCACCGGGTTCTTGTCGACGAAGTTATAGGTTCTGCCTCTGAACTCCGCTCGGTTCGCCAGGGCATGGTTTATGAGGAACGGCAGTTTCCGGGCGTTGCTGTATGAATGGAGGGTGTGTTTTTTGGTGAACAGCACGGGCATCGATTCGTCGGCGATAGAGAAGAAAAGCCGGTGGAATCCCTGAATTTTATGGTCATGCGCGCCATAAACGATAGCCAGGCGGATACAGGTGTAATCGAGGCCCTCCTGCTCTGCCATGCACTTCAGGGTCAGTTCCGCCATCAGTTTCGATTTGGCGTAATTGCTCAGGTTGGGCGTGAGTGGCAAGGTATCCTCTTCCCGCAGGTTTTCACCGGGCGGCAGGGTGGCGGAGGAGCTGATGTGGATATAGGGTATATCGAGGGCGTTTGCCGCTCTGGCCAGGTTGACGGGGCCGAGATAGTTGACCTCATAGGCCATCTGGCCGTCGGAATTGAGGCGGGCCATGGCGGCATTGACGACGAAGTCAGGACTGACGTCGTTCAGGTAGCGGCGGATATCCGCCTCTGAGCGGATGGACATCTTCTTGCTGCTCGGGGCGCGGATGTCGACCGTGTCAGGAAATCTGGTCTTGTAAAAGTTGACGATCGTTCCGCCGATAAGACCGGAGCCGCCGGTTACGACACCAATTTTTTTTGAACCCATCTGTGCACCCCTCACTTCGGTTCCCGTTCCGGGGCTGAAACAACAGGTCAACCTCTCAGCCAGAGCATGCCATCGTAACGAAAACCCTGGCAGGAACAGCGGCAGACGTGCTGGTCGCGCCTTGGCTTGCTCTCCTTTTTGGATTTCCCGGGCGGTTGCATTTCTGCCGGGCGGCGATTGAACAACTCCTGCAGAAATAGTGAGAAATGGCTCATGTTCTTTCCGGCAAGGTCTGAAATGCGTATTTTAGATTTTCATTATACAGCTTCGCGAGGATTTTGAGAAAAAGAAATACAAGGAGCGGGAGAAAAAACCGCCTGCGCTCCCCTGCCGGCGATGTCGGCCGGCAGGCGGCCGGCCGGCCCCTGGTTTGCTGACAGCGCCGGCTTTTCTTGATTTTTCGCCGGAAATGGTGATCTTCTTCTATGATTCCCCGCTGCAGGCCATGAAAAAAATGATCCGGCCAGGGCGTCGCCCGGAGTATGGCGAATGCCTGTCTCCATCGGGAGGGACCATGTATCTTGCGAGAATTCGCCAGGGGATGGAGACCCGCTATCTTCTCCGCCAGTCCTTCTTCGATCAGGAGCAGGGCTGTTGCCTCTTCCGGCAGATCTATGACCTGGGGCCCCGACCCGGCGATTTCATCGATCGTGGCGATGCAGGGCTGCCGTTTTTTGATCGAGGTCTGGAAGAGGCGGTCGCCCTGGCCGGGGCCGGCAGGAGGGCCGCCGTTCTGCTTGAGGAGCTGTTGTGGGAGTTCTTCACCAGGGACGAGCAGGAGCTGCTTGGTCGGATGCCGTGGCGGCGGCCTGTCCGCAGGACGCCGTTCCGGCTGGAGGACGAAGAACGGCTGCGACGGGAAATCCATCTGTTCGACCGCAGGCGGCTCTACTTTCTCCGCTACGGGGCGGTGGATCAGCGCCATATTCATCGCCTGCACAAGAAATTGTGCCTCCCCCTGCTCGGCCAGTGCCGGGATGAACGGGAGTTTTCTTTTGCCGAGCAGGAAGAGGTCCTCAGGCCGGCGGAATACCGGATCTATGTATACGCCATCTTCGATCTGCAGCGCTTTTTCAGTGAGTCCTACGCCCCCTATCTGCCCGAGGCCCTGGACCAGAACCTGATGGCCGACCGGCTGGTCGAGGAAATCTGCCGGCTGAACCGGGATGACCGTTTCTGGGCCGGCATGGCGCAGGAAAACTGGCTGCACCCGCACCTGCGGCGCTACCTGGTGATGTTCTTCGACTATGGCTACGGCCATCGGCCATTCGTCCAGGATTTCGTCCGGGAATTCATGGACCGGCACCGAACCTTCCGCTGGCCGGAACGGCAGGGGCGGAGCGAGACCGAAAAGAGCGCGGTCTTCGGCTGCACCATGGCGGAGTTGCGGCGGCTGCCGAAAAGAGAGCTGGCCCGTCTCTTCCGCAAACGGGCCAAGGAGCTGCATCCGGACAGCGGCGGCGAACATGAGCGGTTTATCCTCCTCGCCGAGACCTATGAGGAACTGAAGAGACGGTTCGGGCGGTAACTCCGGGAAACCTGGGGCAGGGACTGGAGGTCGCCCCGTCCGATCGCCCAGTCACTCGTAATCCGCTGCAACGCGCCGGGTTGCCCAGCGCCTTTCAACCAGGGGTTGATCGTCCGCACTGTCTGAGACGATCAGAGGCTTACCCCTGGCCGATCCCATCCGTTTCTGGAGGAAATCATGCTTTACGTAAAACGTCTTGTAAGACCAGGGCGCCAGGCTCCATCGCCCGGATCTTTTTCAGCTCTCCGGCAACAGCCACGGCTCCCGTTATCTCTCAGCTAACTATGGCAACTTTCAAAATAATTATCTTATTGCCAGCAGGCTTGGAAATTCGAATCAGAAAATCAAGGAGATTTTTTTTCAGAAAATGAATTTGAATAAAGGTTGACTTAAACGTAAGGGTAAGTTATACGAAAAATAATGTAAGCGATGTATTCGGCATCACTGTGAGGACGATAGCGTCAGTAGGTCATTTTCTTGTGAAGAGGATAAACCATGGACCTCATCTCGTATCAGTCAATCCCCGCAATACTCAGAGAAAACGCTGGAAAATTCGGTGCCAAAACAGCTATTTCCTATAAAAAGAAAGGGGTCTATACCTCACTGACCTATGCCGAGTTCTATGAACGGGTGCTCCTCCTCGCCCGCGGTCTGGGCAGGGCAGGCGTGCAGCCCGGCGACAAGGTCGCCATCTTTTCCGAAAACCGCCTCGGCTGGGCCATCTCCGATTTCGGCATCCAGGCCGCCAGGGGAATCACCGTACCGATCTACGCCACCAATACCGGCAAACAGGCGGCCTACGTCATCAACCACAGCGAGGCCAAGGTAGTCTTCGTCTCAACCAGGGGCCAGTATGAAAAACTGCTGGCCATAAAAGACAAGATTTCCAACGTCGAATTGGTTGTATCCTACGAGAGATTCATGGGCTGCCGCTCCTTTCCCGTCTATACCCAATACCAGCTGTCCGACATCGAGGCCCCCCTCACGCCGGCGGAAAAAGAGACGATCGAGAAGCAGATAGACAGTATCCGCCATGAGGACATCATCACCATTATCTACACCTCCGGCACTACCGGGGTGCCGAAAGGGGTCCTGCTGACCCAGTACAATATTCTCTATGACTGCGAGTATGGAATGCGGCAGCTCGGGGGGATGGGAGACAGCGAGACTTTCTTGAGCTTTCTGCCCTTGAGTCATGTCCTGGAACGGACCGGCGGCTACTATGCCGCCCTGCTCAGCGGCAACCATATCGCCTTTGCCGAGGATGCGAAGAAGGTTCTCGACAACATGGTGGAGATCCGGCCGACGGTGATGGTCAGCGTACCCCGGCTGTTCGAGAAAATCCACTCGCGCATTTACGACAGCGTTCATCAGGCGAGCCCCTTCAAGCGCAATCTTTTTCATTACGCCGTAAAGGTCGGCAGCCGATATGTGCAGGCCAGGTATATTGACAAGAAGCCCGTCGGCCTGCTCGGTCTGCAGTACCGCTTCTTCGATCGCTTGGTCTTCAGCAAGGTTCGCGACCGGTTCGGCGGCCGGCTGAAATACTTTATCTGCGGCGGCGCGCCTCTCGACAAGACCATCAACGAGTTCATGTGGATCCTCGGCATGCCGGTCTTCAACGGCTATGGCCTGACCGAGACAAGCCCGGCAGCCACCCTCTGCAGCCTCGACGAGGTCCGCTTTGATTCGGTCGGCAAGGCCTTTTACGGGGTTGAGCTCAAACTGGCTGAGGACGGCGAACTGCTGATCCGGGGGCCGATCGTCATGCAGGGTTATTACAAGAACTCTGAGGCGACCAGTGAGACCATTGAGGACGGTTGGTTGAAAACCGGCGATATCGCCAGCATCGACAAGGACGGCTTTGTCTATATCATCGACCGCAAGAAGGAGCTCATCGTCACCGCCGGCGGCAAGAACATCGCCCCGCAGCCGCTCGAGAACGACCTGCGGCTCGACAAGTACATTTCCCAGGCCATCGTCTTCGGTGACCGCAAGCCCTATCTGGTGGCCTTGGTGACCCCCGATATCGAGCGGCTCCTCGATTTCACCAAGGAAGAGAAAATAGAGTACCTGGATATCGATGAACTGGTCAAGAGCGACAAGGTCAAAGCCCTGTTCGAAGCCCGGATCGCGGCCATCAACAAGCAACTGCCGCCGTACAAAACGATCAAGCATTTCGCCCTGATTGCCACCGATTTCTCGATCGAGGGCGGTGAACTGACGCCGACGCTGAAACTGAAACGAAAGGAGATCTACAAGAAGTACGGGGGGATTGTAGAAGAACTGTATGTGCAAAACGGAAGCAGTCTCGTCTTCCAGCCGAAACCAATACATGGAGAATAAAAAATGAGGCAGATCAACCGAGTAGCGGTACTGGGCGCGGGCGTCATGGGCGCCACCATCGCCGCCCATCTGGCCAATGCGGGATTAGAGGTCCTTATGCTCGACATCGTCCCGAAGGAATTGAACGATCAGGAGCAGGCCAAGGGGCTGACCCTCGAGAGCCCGGCGGTGCGGAATCGCATCGCCGGGGACGGCCTGCAGGGGCTGCTGAAAATGAAGCCGGCGCCGTTCTACCTGCCGGAATATGCGTCCCTGATCCAGGTCGGCAACCTGGAGGACGACCTGGCGAAGCTGACCGCCTGCGACTGGGTGATCGAGGTCGTCGTCGAGTATATGCCGATCAAGCTCGAGCTGTTGAAGAAGATCACCCCCTATCTCTCGGCTACGGCGGTCCTCACCACCAATACCAGCGGTCTGTCGGTCAACGAGATGGCGCAATGCCTGCCCGAGGAGCTGCGCCGCCGTTTCCTGGTCACCCATTTCTTCAATCCGCCGCGCTACATGCGGCTGATGGAGATCGTCCCCTGCCGGGAAACCGACCCGCAGGTGGTGCAGGATATGGCCGATTTCCTGAGCAGCGGGACCGGCAAGGGCATCGTTCATGCCAAGGATACGGTGAACTTCATCGCCAACCGCATCGGGGTCTACGCGATCTACAAGGGCATCCAGCACATGGTGGAGCTCGGCATGACCGTTGAGGAGGTCGATTCGATGGCCGGTCCGGTCACCGCCCGCCCGAAGAGCGCGGCCTTCCGCACCGCAGACCTGGTGGGACTCGACACCCTCGCCCACGTAGGGTCCAACTCCTACAACCTGCTGCCGGAAGACGAGGAGCGCGATGTCTTCAAGCTCCCGGATTTCATGGCGAAGATGATCGAGAACAAACAGCTCGGCAACAAGACCAAGAAGGGCTTCTACACCAAGTCGATGGCCGGCGGCAAGAAAGAGATCCTCTATTTCGATTACACCACCGGTGAATACAAGCCGCTGGCCAAACCGAAATATCCGTCGGCGATGCTGGTCAAGCAAGTCGACGATCCGGGCCAGAAGGTCAAAATGGTCGTCGGGGCCAAGGATACCGGGGCCGAGTTTGCCTGGCGGAGCATCCGGGACACCCTGATCTACGCGGTCAACCGGATCCCCGAGATTGCCGATGACGTGGTCAACGTCGACAACGCGATGAAATGGGGCTTCAACTGGGAAATCGGTCCCTTTGAGATGTTCGACGCCATCGGGGTGCCGGCCTTTGTCAAACGGGCCGAGGCCGACGGGGTCAAGGTTCCGGCCCGGCTCAAGGGCGTCGAGACTTTCTATCGCTATGATGCCTCGGGGCGGCAGGAATACTACGACCTGGTCAAGGGCCAGTACCGGCCGGTGCCGGTGAAGGAGGGCCAGGTTCGTCTGGAGATCCTCAGGAAGGCCGGCAAGGTCGTCGAGAAAAACGCCAACTGCTCGATCCTTGATCTCGGCGACGGCGTCTTCGGCTTCGAGTTCCATTCGAAGATGAACGCCATCAGCGGTGACATCCTGGCCATGACCCACAAGGCCGTCAAGCGGGCGGAAGACGAAGGCGTCGGCCTGGTGCTCGGCAACCGCGGCGCCAATTTCTCGGTCGGCGCCAACCTGATGATGCTGGCCGTGGCCATCGCCGAGGGGGCCTATGACGACATCAACATGACCATCCGGGCCTTCCAGAAGGCGACGATGGCGGTCAAGTACGCCAGGGTGCCGGTCGTGGCCGCGCCGTTCAACATGACCCTGGGCGGCGGCTGCGAATTCTGCCTGCATGCCGATGCGATCAACGCCTACGCCGAAACCTATATGGGTCTTGTCGAGATCGGCGTCGGGCTGCTGCCGGCCGGCGGCGGCACCAAGGAGATGTGTCTGCGGGCCGTGGAACTGGGACAACAGTTCAAAACCGACCCCCAGCCCTTTGTCTTCAAGTACTTCGAACAGGTCGCCATGGCCAAGGTTTCGACCAGCGCCGCCGAACTGTTCGGCATGGGCTTCATGCGCAGGGGCGACAGCATCAGCATGGATATCGACCGGCAGATCGCCGACGCCAAGCAGAAGGTCCTGGCCATGGCCGTCAATTACCGGCCGAAACGGCCCCTCGAGAATATCCCCGCCCCGGGCCGGGGGATTGCCGCCAGCATCAAGAGCCAGCTCTGGAACATGCAGATGGGCAATTTCATCACCGAATACGAGGCCGAGATGGGTACGCTGATTGGCCAGATCATCTGCGGCGGCGATGTCGCGGCCGGTACCCTGATCACCGAAGAATATCTCCTGCAGCTGGAGCGAGAAGGCTTCGTCAAACTCTGCGGCAACAAAAAGACCGCGGAACGCATCCAGCACATGCTGAAGAAGGGCAAGGCCCTCAGGAACTGATAACGCCGATAACGGATTTTCCCCCAAGAGAGAGGATAATATGAAAACAGCCTATATTCTAGCAAGTTACCGGACTCCTGGCTGCCGGGCCACGAAAGGGAAGTTCAAAGACATGCGGCCCGACGATCTGGCGGCCCTGGCGATCAGGGGGCTGGTCGAACGCACGGCGATCGATCCGGCCACGATTAACGACGTCTACCTCGGCTGCGCCTTCCCCGAGGCCGAACAGGGCATGAACATCGGCCGGATCGCCGCCATGAAGGCCGGTCTGCCGGTCGAGGTGCCCGGTCAGACCATCAACCGTTTTTGTTCTTCCGGTCTGCAGACTATCGCCCTGGCCGCCGAACGGATCATGTGCGGCTTTGCCGACTGCATTGTCGCCGGCGGCATCGAGTCGATGTCCTGTGTGCCGCTGGGCGGCCTGAAATATGCCGCCAATCCCGGCATGATGGTCGACTGGCCGCAGTCATATTCCTCGATGGGGGTGACCGCCGAACTGGTCGCCGAGCGATACGGCATCGACCGTCAGGCCATGGATGTCTTCGCCGCCGCCAGCCATGCCAAAGCCGCGGCGGCCATCTCCGAAGGACGTTTCAGCGATGAGATCATTCCCGTGGAGATCGAAAAGGAGACCCTTGTCGCCAATAAGATCAAACGGGTCAAGGAGATGGTGCTGGTCGACGACGGCGTAAGGCCGGGGACCACGGTCGAGAGCCTCGCCAAACTGCGGCCGGTCTTCAAGGTCGGCGGGCCGGTGACGGCCGGCAACTCCTCGCAGATGACCGACGGCGCGGCCTGCACCCTGGTGGTCTCCGAGGACTATCTGAAGAGGATCGGCCGCGACCCGATGGCACGCTTCATCGCCTTCTCGGCCAACGGCTGCGCTCCCGAGGTCATGGGTATCGGGCCGATCACCGCTATCCCGGCAGCTTTGAAACTGGCCGGCCTGCGGCAGGAGCAGCTCCAGCTGATTGAGCTGAACGAGGCCTTTGCCGCCCAGGCCCTGGCGGTCGTTCAGACCCTCGGGCTCAACCGGGAGATTATTAACGTCAACGGCGGCGCCATTGCCCTGGGGCACCCGCTGGGCTGTACCGGCGCCAAGCTGACCGCAACCCTGCTGCACGAGATGGGCCGGCGCAAGCTGCAGTACGGTCTGGTCTCGATGTGTATCGGCGGCGGTATGGGCGCGGCCGGCTTATTTGAAAGATTATAGAAATCAATTACCAATTTGGGAGTCACGAACATGGCGGAAAATATAGCAAAAGGCGGCGAATACCTGATCACCGAAGTTACCTGCGGCGAAATCTTTACCCCCGAGGATTTCACCGACGAGCAGCGGCAGATGGGCGAGACGACGGAACAGTTTGTCCAGAACGAGATCCTGCCGCATCACGAGGAAATTGAAAAACAGAACTTCGACCTGGTCGTCGAGGGGATGAAGAAGGCCGGCGATCTCGGCCTGTTGATGATGGATGCCCCCGAGGAGTACGGCGGCCTCGAGCTCGACAAGGCCTCGAGCATGCTGGTCGGCGAGAAGATCTCCTATGCCGGCTCGTTCTCGGTGGCCTTCGCAGCCCACACCGGCATCGGCACTTTGCCGCTGATCTACTACGGCACCGCGGCCCAGAAGGAGAAGTACCTGGGCAAGATCATCAGCGGCGAGTGGTGCGCCGCCTACTGCCTGACCGAACCGGGTTCGGGCAGCGACGCCCTCGGCGCCCAGGCCTCGGCCGTGCTGTCCGGGGACGGCAAATACTATACCCTGAACGGTACCAAACAGTTCATCACCAACGGCGGTTTCGCCAGGCTCTTCACCATCTTTGCCAAGATCGACAAAGAGCATTTCACCGCCTTTCTGGTGGAAAAGGACTTCCCGGGCCTGATCGTCGGACCCGAGGAGAAGAAACTCGGTATCAAGGGTTCTTCCACGACCCAGATCATCCTCGACAACTGCAAGGTGCCGGTCGAAAACCTGCTCGGTGAGATCGGTAAGGGCCACAAGATCGCCTTCAACGTCCTCAACGTAGGTCGCTTCAAACTGGGCGCAGGCGTTACCGGCGCGGCCAAGATGGCCCTGGGCGTTGGGATCAAGTACGCCAATGAGCGCGTCCAGTTCAAACGCAAGATCAGCAGCTTCGGGGCGATCGCCGAGAAGATCGCCGATCTCAACGTTGATATATTTGCCGCGGAATCCCTGGTATATCGCCTGGCGGGGCTCCTTGACAGAAAGCTTGAGACCATCGAAAAGGGTACCCCCAATTATTACGAGGAATACCAGAAAGGGATCGAGGAATATGCCCCCGAGTGCGGCATCGCCAAGGTCTTCTGCAGCGAGGTCCTGGCCCGTACCGTCGATGAGGTGGTGCAGATCCATGGCGGTTACGGCTTTGTCAGCGATTATCCGGCCGAGCGCTTTTACCGGGACGAGCGGATCAACCGGATCTTCGAGGGGACCAACGAGATCAACCGTCTGCTCATTCCCGGCATGATCCTGAGAAAGGCCATGAAGGGCGAGCTGCCGCTGCAGGCCCATGCCATGAAGGCCTTCGAGTCGTTGATGACCCCGAGCTTCGAGGAGATCGACGAGAACGAGCTCTTTGCCCGGGAAAAGGCCCTGATCAAGAATCTCAAGACTCTCTTCCTGATCCTCTCCGGCATCGGCGTGCAGAAATTCATGGACAAGATCGCCGACGAGCAGGAGATCCTCATCGCCGCCGCCGACATCGCTATCCAGATCTTCGCCCTGGAGAGCGCCGTGCTGCGGGCCGAGAAGATCTATACCGCCAGCACCCCGCGCAAGCAGGAACTGCTCAAGGCGGCGGTCAAGGTCTTCTCCTTTACTGCTACCGAGGCGGTGGGCACGGCGGCCAAGAAGGGTGCCTTCTATATCGAGGAGGGCGATACCCTGACCATGGTCCTCTCCGGCATCCGGCGTTTTGCCAAGTACGACGCCACCGGCCTGCTTCTGGCCAAGCGGGCACTGGCCAAGGCCGCCTGCGAGGACGAAAAGTACCTGTTTTAGGGACCGTCAGAAAAACAGCATGACATTTCAGACTCTTTTGCCAGGTGCCCTGAACCCGGCTGTTGAGATTCAATGTCATGCCTATTGCAGCCGACGGCTTAGCCTGCAAAGCAGCCCGGAGCCCGGTTTACTCCTCCGTTCGCCGGATCCGGGCTGTCTTTCAGGCGTCGCGCATTCTCTGTTGCAGCCTCTGGAGAGCCGATGATTATCAGCCAACACACCATCAACACGCCGTACATGGTCGGGCCGGTGCATTGCTATACGGCCGAGCTCGGCGGCGATCTGGTCCTCTTCGACACCGGTCCTCCCACGCCGCAGGGCCAGCGCTATCTGCAGGAGCATATCGATCTCGATCGTCTGCAGCATGTCGTCGTCACCCACTGTCATATCGATCACTACGGTCAGAGCTTCTGGCTATCCGAGCGGAGCGACGCGGCGATCTATCTGCCCTATCGCGACAGTCTGAAGGTCCTCCACAGCGAGGAGCGGATGCAGAAGATGTACGGCCTGCTCTCAAAGATGGGATTCAGTCAGGGATTTCTCGACGAGTTAGGGGAGTTCCTGACCAGAAATGTCCTGTTCCCTCCATTTCCGAAGCAATATCTGGTCGCCGAACAGGACATCCCGGCCCATCTCGGCATCAAGGTTCTGAGCTGCCCCGGCCATTCCCAGAGTGATCTGGTCTATGTCGGCGAGGATTGGGCCGTAACCGGCGATACCCTGCTGCGGGGGATTTTCCAGTCGCCCCTGCTCGATGTCGATGTCGAAACCGGTGCGCGCTTCAGGAACTATGAGGCCTACTGCGCCGGCCTGATCAAGCTGGCGGGCCTGCGCGACAAGAGGATCCTGCCGGGGCACCGGCATACTGTGGACAGTGTCGATGCCATATTCCTGTTCTATATCTCGAAGATGCTGCTCCGGGTCGAACAGCTGCGGCCATACAGTCGGGGCGAGAATGTTGCCGAGATCATAGAAAAAATTTCCGGTGGTTCGGTCAAGAATGTCTTTCATGTCTATCTCAAGGCCTCCGAGATCATTTTCATGCAGGATTTTCTCGAACAGCCGGAGATGCTGCGTGCCTCACTCGAGGATATCGGCCTGTTCGACGATCTGGCCGAACACTTTTGCCGCGCCGTCGGCCTGTAAGGAGAGAAAAATGTCTGATGCCCTGTTCCAGCCCATTGCCGTTGGCGGTCTTGAGATCAAGAACCGCATCGTCATGCCCGCCATGCATATGAACATGTGCCGGGATTTCCTGGTGAACGACCGGCTGATCCGCTTTTACCGGGAACGCGCCGAAGGCGGGGCCGGCCTGATTACCGTCGGCTACGCCACGATCGACGAGTTTTCCGGTGCGCCGGGCAATATCGGCTGCCACCTCGACGAACACATCCCCGGTCTCGCGCAACTGGCTGCAGCCATCCGGGAAGGCGGGGCGAGGGCTGCGGTGCAGCTCAACCACGCCGGCCGCTACAACCCCTCGTTCTTTCTCGGCGGCCGGCCGGGGGTGGCGCCGTCGCCGGTGGCATCAAGGCTGACCAGGGAGACCCCGCGCGAGCTCTCCGAAGAGGAGATAGCCGCGGTCGTCGGTCGCTTCGCCGATGCCGCCGGGAGGGCGAAGACGGCTGGTTTCGACTTAGTCGAGATTCTCGCCGGCACCGGCTACCTGATCAGCTCCTTCCTTTCGCCGCTGACCAACCGTCGTATTGACCGCTACGGCGGCAGTCTGGAGAACCGGATGCGCTTCGGTCTCGAGGTCCTGGCCGCCGTCCGGCAGCGCCTTGGCCAGGATTGCCCGGTGATGGTGCGGGTGAACGGCAACGATTTCATGGAGGGCGGCATCGGCTCGGAGGAGTTGCTGGAATTTGCCGCGGCCCTGGCCGGGGCCGGAGCCGCGGCCGTCAATATCAACGTCGGCTGGCACGAAGCCCAGGTGCCGCAGATCGTCACCAAGGTGCCGCGCGGGGTCTTCGCCTACCTCGCCCGGGATGTCAGAAAGAGGGTCTCGGTGCCGGTCATCGCCGGTCACCGGATCAACGACCCGCTGACGGCCCGCCGCCTGCTGCAGGAGGGCTTCTGCGACATGGTGGCGCTCGGCCGGGCCCTGATCGCCGATCCCCATTTCCCCGACAAGGCCAGGGAGGGCAAAGAGCATCTCATCATCCACTGCGTGGCCTGCGGCCAGGGTTGTTTCGACAATATCTTCAAGATGAAGGCGGTGGAGTGTCTCTGCAACCCGCGGGCCGGGCATGAGGAGGAACCAGTTGAGCTGGCTCCTGTACCGAAGACCGTGATGGTGGTGGGGGGCGGCGCCGCCGGCATGTTTGCCGCCGTTGCCGCCGCCGGTGCCGGCCACCGGGTGGTGCTGCACGAAAAAGGGACACGGCTTGGCGGCCAGCTGCGGCTGGCCGGGACGCCGCCGGGGCGCGGCGAATTTCTGGTCCTGGCCGACGACCTGGAGCGGCAGTTGGCGGCGGCCGGCGTCCGGGTGGTGCACAATTCCGCGATCGATCGCGAGCTTCTCGAAAAAGAGCGGCCCGAGGTCCTGATCCTGGCCACCGGCGGCAAACCGATCGTGCCGCCGATTGCCGGTGTCGATTTGCCCCATGTCGCGCAGGCCTGGGAGATCCTTGACGGCTCCCGGCAGGCGGGAATACGGGTGGCGGTGCTCGGCGGCGGCGCGGTCGGCATCGAGACCGCCCTGTTCCTTGCTGAGGAGGGGACCCTGTCGGGAGACGAACTCAAGTTCCTGCTGCTGCACGGGGCGGAGAAGCCGGAAGCCCTCGCCCGGCTGGCGACCGAGCACCTGCGCGCGATAACCGTCATCGAGATGACCAACTCGCTCGGCGCCAATTTCGGCAAGACCACCCGCTGGGGCATGCTCCAGGACGTCGTGCGCTACGGCATCGTGCCGAGGCTGCAGGCCAGGGTGGTCGAGATCACCCCGGCAGGCCTGCGCTACGAGCTGGCCGGCCGGATCGAGGAACTGCAGGTCGATACCGTGGTCCTGGCGGTCGGCACCATGGCCTGCAACCCGCTGCAGCAGGCCGCCGATAAGCTCGGGCTCGACTGCCGGGTGGTCGGCGACGCCGCCGCCCCGGGCACGGTCTTCGAGGCCAGCCACCAGGGCTATCAGGCCGGCAGGAGCATCCGATGAATGGTTTCGCCCTGCTGCCGAAACTGACCGACCGGGCCAGGAAATCGCCGGCCTGGCTGCGCCTGCTCAATCTCCTGCTGGCCCGCATCATCCCCTTCAATCGCCCGCATGGCTTTGCGATCGAGGAGATCCGGGAGGATTATCTGCGCACCGCCGCCCCCTATAAACGGAAAAACCATAACCATCTTCGCGGCATCCATGCCTGCGCCATCGCCACGATCGCCGAGTTTTCCGGCGGCTTCCTGCTGCTCAGCCGGCTCGATCCCCGGAAATACCGGCTGATCATGTCGCGCATCGAGGTCGACTATCTCTACCAGGCCAAGGAGCGGATCGTCTCGGAAAGTCATCTGCCGGAGGTCCGGCTGCAGCAGGAGATCATCGAGCCGCTCCGGCAGCAGGAGGCGATCACTATCAGGATGGAGAGCCGGATAGCCGATATCTCCGGCAACCAGGTGGCGATCGCCTTCACCACCTGGCAGGTGAAACGATGGGACAGGGTGCGGACCCAGATATGACCCCGGTCGACTTTCTGCCGGTACCGATTTTGCTGAATTTATAAAAGAGATCTTCGCCTTTCTGGTGCGGGATTTCTCGGCCTTCGCCCTGCAGATGATCCTCGGCTACGAAAACACTGCCGGGCAGGAGGCAATTTACTCCACAATGATGAAAAAACCGGGTATGAATAGCGAGGAAGCTGAACGGGTCTGGACCGGGCAGGTCTACAGTCTGCGCGATCAGTACACGATGAATGCATGATGCCGTACTGACGGCGGCAGGGAGAGGCAATGGGACATCATCATGAGGGCAAGGACGGCATCGTGCCGTTGATCGACAGGCTGAACAGGTACCCGATCGGTCTGCCGGACTCCGACACCCTGCGCCGCATCCTGGCCATCCTCTTTGCCGCCGACGAGGCCTATGTCGCCTCCCGTTTCCCGCTGGAGGAGGCCACCCTGGCGGAACTGGCGCGGGCCACCGGCTGGGGCCGGGAAAAGCTGCTGCCGACCCTGGAAGGCATGGCTGACAAAGGCCTGATAATGGACCTCAAATACGGCGGCCGGACCTATTATCTGCTGCTGCCCGGGCTCATCGGCTTTTTCGAGTTCAGCTTCATGAAAAGGCGCCAGGACCTGCCGGTCGAGGAACTGGCCCAGCTGATGCACGAATACCTCTTCGAGGACCCGGACAACCGGATGGGTCGCGAGTTCTTCGGCGGCAGGACGCCCCTGACCCGATCCCTGGCCTACGAGGAACATATCCCGGTGCAGTCGGTGGTGACCACCTACGAGAGCGCCCGCGAAATCGTCAGGAAGGCAGGCTACGGCGCCGTCGGCATATGCTACTGCCGCCACAAGAAGGAACACCTGCAGCAGACCTGCGCCAAGGGGGCGCCGACCGAGGGGATCTGCATCTCGCTCGGCACGGCCGCCAGGTTCATGGTCCGCCGCGGCTTCGCCGAGGAGCGGTCGGTCGAGCAGCTGCTGGCGGTGATCGATCAGGCCAGGGAGCTGCGGCTCACCCACATCACCGACAATATCCGCCACAAGCCCTCGTTCATCTGCAACTGCTGTTCCTGCTGCTGCGAACTGCTGGGCGGGGTGATGCGGGGTTTTCCCCATGGCATCGCCAAGAGCAATTTCACCCTCGCCATCGATCACGAGACCTGCCTGGGCTGCGGTCTCTGCGGCAAGGCCTGCAATGTCCGGGCCCTGGAGCTGGTCGACAAGGAAAACGGCGCCGGGAAGAAGCGGATGGAGGTCTCAGCCGACCACTGCCTGGGCTGCGGCGCCTGCATCTCGGCCTGCCCGACCGGCTCCCTGTCCCTGGTTGCGGCCGCCCGCCCGCCGGTGCCGGAAAAGAAGAGGGACCTGTTCGTGCAGATCCTCAAGGAAAAGAAACGTCTTACACCCTTTGTCGTCAGCGGCGTGAAAAAGAAGATACGGCGCTTCCTCGGCATGACATAACCCGGATTTCTCACCAGCCGGGCTAGCCGTCATCTTCGGATACGCCAGGTTACGCAATACGCAGCACACAGTATAGGCCGTCCCATTCTATCAACACATCTGTACTCAGGAGCGGAATCATGACAGAGAGAACCTACGTTGCCGGCCAGCCCTACACCTATCCCCTGATCATCAAGAAACTGCTGCAGACGGCGATGGTCAACGCCACCGACCAGGAGATCGTCTACCGCGGCGAACAGCGCTACAGCTACCGGGATCTGAACAACCGCATCCATCGTCTCGCCGGCGGTCTCGGCAGTGTCGGGCTGAAGCCGGGTGAGGTGGCGGCGGTCTTCGACTACGACAGCCCGCGCTACCTCGAGTGCTTCTTCGCCATCCCGATGATGGGCTCGGTCCTGCAGACCGTCAACTGGCGTCTGTCGACGGACCAGATCGTCTATACCATCAACCACGCCGAGGCGGCGGTGGTCGTTGTCAACAGCGATTTCCTGCCGCTGCTCGAGGCGATCAGGCCGCAGCTGACGACGGTCAGGAAGTACGTCCTGATCCAGGAAGGCGGCGGCCAGCCGCAGAGCCTCCTCGGTTTCGACGGCGAGTATGAGGCGATGCTGCAGGCCGCGCCGGCCTGCTATGATTTCCAGGACCTGGACGAGGACACCAAGGCCACCACCTTCTACACCACCGGCACCACCGGCGATCCGAAAGGGGTCTATTTCTCGCACCGCCAGCTGGTGCTGCACACGATGTCGCTGGCCATCGCCGCCGGCAGCTATGACAACGCCGGCCGTTTTCGTTCCAATGACGTCTACATGCCGCTGACCCCGATGTTTCATGTCCATGCCTGGGGGGTGCCCTATGTCGCCACCATGCTCGGCACCAAGCAGGTCTATCCCGGCAGGTACGAACCGAAGAAGATCCTCGAACTGATCGGCACCGAGAAGGTCACCTTCTCGCACTGCGTGCCGACCATCCTGCAGATGCTGATGAGCGACCCGCTCTGCCGGGAGACCGACCTGTCGAACTGGAAGGTGATCATCGGCGGGGCCAAGCTCTCGAAGGGCCAGGCCAAGGCCGCCATGGATCTCGGCATGACGGTGTTCACCGGCTACGGCATGTCCGAGACCTGCCCGATCATCAGCCTTTCCCTGCCGAAACCGCATATGCAGGATTGGGATGAGGATCGCAAGCTCGATATCATCACCAAGACCGGCACCCCGATCCCGCTGGTCGAGATCGAGGTGGTCGACGAGGATGACCATGCCAAGCCGCACGACGGCGTCACCACCGGCGAGGTGGTGTTCCGGGCGCCCTGGCTGACCCAGGGCTACTACAAATCGCCGGAGAAGACCAAGGACCTGTGGCGCAACGGCTATCTTCATTCCGGCGATGTCGGCCATATCGATGCCGAAGGCTACCTGCAGATCACCGACCGGATCAAGGACGTGATCAAGACCGGCGGCGAGTGGGTCTGTTCGCTCGATCTCGAGAATATCCTCAGCCAGCATGAGGCGGTGCTGGAGTCGGCGGCCATCGGCGTGCCGGACGCCAAGTGGGGGGAGAGGCCGCTGATGCTGGTGGTGCTCAAGGAGATGTTCAAGGGGCTGGTGACGGAGGGAGACCTGAAGGACTACATGAAGCGGGCGGCGGAAGAGGGACGGCTGCCCCGCTACGGCGTGCCGGACACCGTCGTCCTGCTGGACGCTCTGCCGAAGACCAGTGTCGGCAAGCTCAACAAGAAACAGATGCGCCTGGATTTCTCCGAGCCGATCCTGTAAGGGGCGGAACGTCCTGCGGTCGGCATGAGGTTCACGGGAACCTTATGCCGCCGGGGCCGGTCTGAGATCCTGCCGGGGGAGTTGAGCGGGAGGGTGTCCGGCGGTTCAGTGTATGTCGCCCTTGGCGAGCATGTCGGTGATCCGCACCCGGTACTCGACGATATCCTGGCGCAGCGAGGAGAGGCTGGCGATCTTGTCATCGACCCTCGAGATATGCTGATCGAGGATCTCGATCAGCTTGGGGGTGATGGTATTGAAGTTCTGGGCATTGATGTCAAAGATCTCGGAGAGATGCTGGATATCCTTGAGCGAGATTCCCATGTCCTTCAGCTTGAGGATGAACTTCAGGCGCAGGACGTCGTCCCGGTTATAGGTCCGGGTGCCGCCTCCCAATCGTTCCGATTTGCCCATGATGCCGATCTCTTCGTAGTAACGGATGGTTCGAGTGGTTATTCCGAGTTTTTTCGCCAAGGCACCGATTTGAGTCGATTCTGGGATCTTCATTATCCTATCCTTTGCAGAAGGCGAGCACCGGTCCGCCTCCGTGGTAATTATAGTGAATCATCTGGCCGGCATCTTTGATGCTCTGCATCGGTCCTGCCGGCGTTTGTCTGTCGCCTGCCGTCGGGATTTTTGCGGAGAGCAGGCTGTAGTTAACCTTTACGTAATTTACTGATATAGCATAGCACGAGTTTCCCGTTTCTGTCAATTGAATTATTTTTAAAATTTATGCATCTATTCATATAGTTAACTAAGAATAACGAAGAATTGCGGGAAAATTCTTGACCCTTACGTAAACATTATATATATAGGCAAGAGAGAATAGGTGGATTGTTCCTTGCCGGGAAGCTGTCGCCATGGGGGCGACCGATGGGGCTCGAGGCGGCTGAGCAACGGCTGCTGCCCCGCGGAAGGGGTGCAGTTTAAACCGGCCGATATGGCCACTCAGGTTGATGCCGCGCGCCCGATGGTCTATAATGCCGCCTACCGTGCCTCCGCCGGGATCCATGAAGGAACGAATGAGGTTCAGCGTCCGGTCTCCGCTGATCCCCGGAGGCTGCAGAAGAGGCCCTGGCCTGGACGATGGAAATGGAGAAGATGATGGAATTTAGCCGCGAGATATACTGGAATGTCGGTCATGGGGCCGCGACCCTGGTGCCGATGTATCTGCTGACGATTGCCGCCCTGGCCGTTCTGGTCTATGGCTTCCGCAAGAGAATCGAGGTGTACCGCCAGGGGCTGCCCCTCAACCGCACCGATCAGCTCGGCCTGAGGATCGGCGATATGCTGAGGGATGTCCTGCTGCAGAAGATGGTCATCCGGGTGGCCTGGCCCGGTCTCCTGCACGGCCTGTTCTTCTGGGGATTCTTCCTGCTCCTGATCGGCACCACCCTGATCGTCATCCAGGCCGATTTCACAGATCTGTTCTTCGGCATCAAATTCCTCAAGGGAACGTTCTACAAGCTCTTCTCTATTGTCCTCGATATCGCCGGCCTGGTGGCCATCCTGATGCTCGCCGGCCTTCTGGTCAGGCGCTATTTCTTTCCTCCGGAGGGGCTCGAGACCAAACGGGATGACGCCATCATGCACGGCCTGATGCTGACCATCCTGGTCACCGGCTTCGTCATCGAAGGGGCGCGCATGGCGGTCACCGAAATGGGCACCCCGCTTGCCCCCTGGTCCCCGGTCGGTATGGTCTTCGCCGCTCTGCTCTCGGGTATCGGCGAGGGAGGGCTGCTGCTCCTGCACAAACTGACCTGGTGGTTCCACCTGCTGCTGGTCATGGCCTTCATCGTCGTCATTCCCTTCACCAAATTTCGCCATATCTTCACTACCAGCGCCAACTATATCTTCGCCGATCGCGGCCCCCGCGGCAAGCTCATCAGCCTTGATCTGGAAAGCGAGGACAGCGAGACCTTCGGCGCTACCAGCCTGAAGGAGATGACCTGGAAGGATATCTTCGACGCCGACGCCTGCACCCTCTGCAAGCGCTGCCAGGACCGCTGCCCTGCCTGGGCCACCGGCAAACCCCTGTCACCGATGAAGATCGTCAACCAGATCGGCGACGCTGCCTTCAACAACCCGGAAGCGAACCTCGTCGAACTGCTCGGCAAGGATGTCATCTGGGCCTGCACGACCTGCCGGGCCTGCCAGGAGATCTGCCCGGCGGCCATCGAGCATGTCCGCAAGCTCATTGATCTGCGGCGGAGCATGGTGCTGATGGAGGGGGAATTCCCCGGCGAGGAGGTGATGGTGGCGATGGAGCAGACCGAGGTCAACGGCAACCCCCTCGGCATCGGCTATGCCACGCGCGGCGACTGGGCGGAAGGCCTCGGTGTCAGTATTCTCGCCGAGGACGCCGATGTCGATATCCTCTACTTCGTCGGCTGCTACGCCTCCTTCGACAAGCGCAACATCGCCGTGGCCAGGAGCTTCGTGCGGCTCTGCCAGGCGGCCGGGGTGAAGGTCGGCATCCTCGGCAAGGAAGAGAAATGCTGCGGCGAGCCGATGCGCAAGATGGGCAACGAGTATCTCTATCAGACCCTGGCCGCCGAAAACATCGAGTTGATGAAGGGATACGGGGTGAAGAAGGTCGTCACCACCTGCCCGCACTGCTTCAATACCCTGGCCAAGGACTATCTCGATCTCGACTTTCAGGTTGAGGTCGAGTCCTACACGGAATTCCTCGAGCGGCTGATCCGGGAGGGCCGGCTGAAGGTGAAGGCCGAGGATCTCGTCTGCACCTATCACGATTCCTGCTATCTGGGCCGCCACAACGATATCTACGAGGCCCCGCGCGCTCTGATCCGGGCGGCCGGCGGCCGGCTGGTCGAGATGGAGCGGAACCGGGCCGAGGCCTTCTGCTGCAGCGCCGGCGGCGGCCGGATCATGGCCGAGGAGAAGATCGGCGAACGCATCAATGTCCGACGGGTGCAGATGGCCTCGGCCACCGGGGTCGGGGTGCTGGTCTCCAACTGCCCCTTCTGTCTGACCATGTTCGAAGACGGGGTCAAGGGGGCCGGGGTGGAAGAGACGCTCAGGCCGCGGGATATCGCCGAGATCCTGGCCGAGCGGCTCTAAGAAAGGGCCCCGTCGCAGCGCGATCGGGGCCTGGCTGAAAAAGTGGAAGTCCCCGGCCCCTCCCATCCGGAGCGGGCCGGGCTGGACGATTATAAAACACGGGATTCTCTCCCAAGATGAACTGGAGGAAGGACATGAAGATTCTGGTTTGCATAAAGCAGGTTCCGGACATGGAATCGAAATTCAAGATTGCCGCGAGCGGCCGGTGGTATGACACCGCCGACCTGGCCTGGCGGATGAATGAGTATGACGAATATGCGGTCGAGCAGGCGGTGCAGCTGAAAGAGCAGGAGAAAGAGGCCGACCTGACCGTCCTCTGTATCGGTCCCGAGCGGGTCAAGGAGACCATGAAGAAGGCCCTGGCGATGGGCTGCGATCGCGGCGCCCATGTCGCAGACGACAACTATGCCGATAAGGAACCGTTTGAAATCGCAGGTATTATTGCCGAATATGCGCGGGACAAGCAGTTTGACCTGATCTTAACCGGCATGCAGTCCCAGGACCGCGGCAGCGCCCAGGTCGGGGTGCTGGTGGCCGAGATGCTGGGCCTGCCGAGTATCACCACGATCGTCCATTTCAGCTATGCCGCCGGCGGCGCCATCGAGACCAAACGTGAACTGGAAGGCGGGGTCAAGGCCGTGGTGAAGGCCAAGACCCCCGCTCTCGTTACCTGCCAGCTCGGTCTCAACAGCCCCCGTTACCCGACCCTCCCCAACATCATGAAGGCCAAGAAGAAGGAACTGCTCTCCGTACCGGTGGCCGACCTCCTCAAGGTCGATTCCCGTCAGGAGACGGCCAAGATGTACTTCCCGGAGAAGAAGGGCGGCGGACTGGTGCTCGAGGGCGAGGTCGGCCAGCTGGCCGACAAGCTGATTCAGATTCTCAAAGAGAAAACCGCCGTACTGGCATAGGAGGGTGTGATGAAGATACTTTTGGTTGCGGAATCCAGGGACGGCAAGCTGCTCGGCAGCGCCAACGAACTGATCGCCTTTGCGGCGAAGATGGGCGGCGACAACGCCATGTTTCTCGTCGGCAGCGAGTCGCAGCTGCCCGCCTACAGCGGAAAACTCTATCTGGCCGAGACGGCGGTCTGCGGCGAATTCAACCCGGATGCCCATAAACGCCTGCTGCTCGAGGTGATCGGCAAAGAGCAGCCCGATATCATCGCCTTCAGCCATTCTTCCTACGGCTGGGACCTGGCCCCGCGGGTCGCCTTCGCCCTCAAGGCCGCCCAGGTCTCCGAGCTGGTCGATGTCGTCGACGGCGAACTGGTGGTGCCGGTATGCAACTCCAAGCTGCGGCGCAACGTGCGGCTGAAAACGAAGCAGACGGTGGTGACCCTGCAGGCCGGGGCCTTCGGTCTGGCCGAACCGCCGACCGGCAGTCCGACCGTCGAGAAGATCGGCGCGGACACTGCCGGCAATCTCGAATTCTGCGGCTATGAGGCCGCCGAGCAGGGCGGTGTCGACCTCAGCAAGGCAGATGTCATCGTCAGCGCCGGCCGCGGTATCGGCAAACCGGAGAATATCGAGATGATCGCCAAACTGGCCCGTGCCCTCAAGGGCGAATACGGGGCCAGCCGGCCGGTCGTCGATTCCGGCTGGGTCGAGCACAAGCGTCAGGTCGGCACCACCGGCCAGTCCGTCACCCCGAAA
Organism: Desulfobulbaceae bacterium; assembly: GCA_031389785.1. GTDB lineage: Bacteria > Desulfobacterota > Desulfobulbia > Desulfobulbales > Desulfocapsaceae > Desulfoprunum. The sequence continues at coordinate 31,825 of JANMSX010000051.1, forward strand.
CTTTATCTCGCCTGCGGCATCTCCGGGGCCATCCAGCACCTTGCCGGCATGAAGAAGTCGGAGTTCATCGTCGCCATCAACACCGACAAAGACGCGCCGATCGGCGATGTCGCGGATGTCCTGATAGTCGCCGACCTCAAACAGTTCATCCCGGTCCTGACCGAGAAGATCCTAGCGCTGTAGAGGGAGACAATCCCGGCGCCCTGCAGACCTTTCTCCGCTGTTTCGACAAATAGACCGGGAGGATGGCGCCGCGCTGCCGGCAACGAAACATTTTTTCCGCATCGCCATCACGGCGATGCGGAGCAGGAAGGGGTGAGCAGGAATGGAATACCTGACGGAGATCAAGGTCAGAGGCTATCACGCCGATTTTTACGGCCACGTCAATAATGCCCGCTATCTGGAATTCTTTGAGGAAGACCGCTGGGCGCATCTGGAAACGTCCCTCGATCTGCTGGAGTGGGCAAGCAGGGGCCTGATCTTTCTAGTGGTCAATATCAACGTCAACTACCGGAAGGCGGTGGGGGTCGGCGAGACGGTCCTGATCTCGACCGAGATTGAGAAGATCGGCAACAAGAGCGCGGTGCTGCTGCAGAAAATCGTCCTCAAGGCGACCGGCGAGGTGGCGGCGGATGCCCTGATCACCTTCGTGATTTCAGACAGGAGCGGCAGGGCGGTGGTACTCGAGGGAGAGGTGCTCAGACAAATTCAAAGGATCGCGCCGATCGCCTAAAAGCATGGCGATCAGGGCTCTCACGTCGCTGATTCAGCGATAATATTTCACAATCCAACAGTAAAAATCAAGGCATGCTGAATTTTTGTTGACAGCGGTCCGCTCGGCAGATTAGATAAACCTGGACGTAAACGTAAAGGTAAAGATACGCGATTCATTTTTGCAGGTTCTGTGTAACGGTTGTCGAGGTGAAGCCGATTTTTACACAGGAGGAGTGCTGTAGAAGGGTGAGGATGTCCGCCGGCGGTAGCGGCGGATACAAAAATGAACACGACCGAGGGGAGAGAAAAATGAAGAAGACTATTTCTGCACTGGCGCTGGTCTCATTGTTTGCCGCAACGTCAGCAATGGCATCCGCTTACCGGATTCCGGAACAGTCGGTGGATTCAACGGCCAAGGCCGGGGCGAATGTGGCGTCCGCCACCAGGGCCGATGCGGCCTACTACAACCCGGCCAACATGTCCTGGCTGGCCGACGGCTGGCAGACCCAGGTGGATCTGACCTACATCCACCTGACACCCATTTCCTATGAAGATTTCCGCTCGCCCCTCTTCGACGGCGAGTCGGAGGACGAGAACTTCCTCCTGCCCACCGGTTTTCTGGTCTCTCCCTACTACGGCGACTTCCGCGTCGGTATGTCGATCACCGCCCCCTTCGGCCTGGCCAAGCGCTGGAAGGATCCCTTCCCAAGGGCGACAGCCGAGGAATTTTCCCTGCAGGTCATCGAGTTCAACCCCACCGTCTCGTATAAGATAAGCGACATGGTATCGATCTCCGGCGGCCCGCGGATGCTCTATAACGAGGCCACAGTCAAGAGCGACGCCAGGTTTGTCGGCACCCCGGTCGCCCGTGACATGGAAGGGGACACCCTGGAGTGGGGATACAATATGGCCCTCTCGGTGAAACCCTCCGAGGACCTGAATCTCTCCGCCACCTACCGGTCCAATGTCGATCTCGATTTTGAGGGCGATGTCGACCTCTTTATCGGTCGGGCCCTGCCGACCCGCGACGGCTTTGTCTCGATCCCGGCCCCGGCCGTGCTCACCCTCGCCGCCGCCTTCAAGCCCCTCGAGGCCCTCACCGTCGAACTGTCCTGGGACCGGACCTTCTGGTCGGAATACGAGCAGCTCGATTTTGATTTCGTCCCGCCGGTCCGTTTTCCTCCGTTCGAGGCCCCGATCGCCAAGGATTGGGATGACAGCAGCGCCTACCGTATCGGCCTGAGCTACCAGGCCAGCGATGTCCTCACCCTGATGGCCGGCTTTGCCTTCGACGAGACCCCGGTCCCCGAGGAGACCGTCGGTTTCGAGCTGCCCGACTCCGATGCCTTCCTCTACTCTGTCGGCACCCAGTACAAGGTCAGCGAGAAGATGGATATCGGTCTCGCGGTGCTCTATGATTATAAGGAGGAGCGCGAGTTCACGGTAAACCCGAATGGCACGATCTTCGGCGAGTTCACCGACGCCTCGGCCTGGCTGGTGACCATGGGCATGAACTACAAGTTCTGATCGACCCCGTTTGAGCCTGACCCTGAGCCCTTGCTGCCATGTGCCGCAAGGGCTTTTTTATTGCCGAATGGATTTTAAAGGCCGCGCAGATACTCGGGCTTGAGGCCGATCCGGCCGGAGAGGGCCTGGTCGATGAGCGCCAGCGTGCTTTCCTTGTCCCGAGGCAGCCTGGCCTTGATCGGCAGGTAGTTGGAGGCGTGATTGGCATGGAAATAGCCGTCCGTCAGCTCGGTCGCGGCCAGCATCTGCCGCAGCTCGACCAGCATTGCGTCGGCATCCAGAAGTTCGAACTCGCCCCGTGTCCAGGCGGCATGCAGGGGTGTGCCGGGCGTCGGCATGAGGCTGAGGACCCCGACGTATTCGGGATCGATCGCCGTCAGCACCCGGCCGGTCTCTGCGGCATGGACGGCCGATCGCCGGGCCTGGGCGATGCCGAGCAGGACGGTGATCGACAGCTTGATGCCGGCCTGGCGGATCTTTGCGGCCATCTCGATCATTCGCCGCGAATCCGCCCCCTTGTTGATCTGCTGCAGGGTGAGGTCGTCGCCGGATTCGAGGCCCATATAGGCGATGCTGAGGCCGAGCTCGCGCAGCTCGGTGAGCTCCGCCACGGTCTTGCTGTTGATGGCCCTGGTGTTGGCATAGCTTCCCACCCGGGTCAGCCAAGGGAGTTTCTGCCGGATGTCGGTGAGCAGCGCGACCAGGCGCTTCTGCGGGATGATCAGGGCGTCGCCGTCGCAGAGGAAGAGGCGGTCCTGGCGATGGCAGTGACGGCTGGCGAATTCGAGGTCGGCCTGGATGATCGCCTCGTCCTTGATCGCGAAGCGGCTGCCCTTGTACATCCCGCAGAAGGTGCACTTGTTGTGCGAGCAGCCGGTCGTCACCTGCAGGAGAATGGAGTCCGCCTCGCTGGGCGGACGGAAAATATTGCCCTGGTAGTGCATTTTTCTTATATCTCCTGATTATTGTTACTCCGCCATAGCCATAGCCGCAGCCCTCTGCGGTTGTGCCGCCTGAGCCGCAAGAGCGGGGCATGAAAGGTCCTGATCGTTGATCTATACGAATTAACTTCAATGGAAATTTTCTCAGCTATGCATACCACACATCCACGTTTTCCTCATCTGTTTCGGCCGCTCGACCTCGGCTTCATCACCCTGCGGAACAGGACCCTGATGGGCTCGATGCACACCGGCCTGGAAGAGGAACGGGACGGTTTTCGGCGCATGGCCGCCTATTACGGCGAGAGGGCCGAAGGCGGGGCCGGCCTGATCGTCACCGGCGGCGTCGCCCCGAGCAGGTCGGGCTGGGTCGCCCCCTTCTCCATCCGCCTGGCCGACACCTCCCAGATTGCCGGCCATCGCCTGATCACCGAGGCCGTGCATGAACGGGGAGGGGCGATCTGCCTGCAGATCCTCCATGCCGGGCGCTACGGCTATCACCCGCTCTGCGTCGCACCGTCGCGGCTCAAGGCCCCGGTCAACCGTTTCACCCCGAGGAGCCTGAGCGTCCGCGGCATCCACGCCGCCATCAAGGATTTCGTCCGCACCGCCGAACTGGCCGGCCAGGCCGGCTATGACGGGGTCGAGGTCATGGGCTCGGAGGGCTACCTGATCAACGAATTCATCGTCTCCAAGACCAACCGGCGGACCGACGAGTGGGGCGGCTCGTTCGCCAACCGGATCCGCTTCCCGCTGGCCATCGTGCGGGGCATCCGTGAGAGGCTCGGCGAGCATTTCATCATCGTCTATCGCCTGTCGATGCTCGACCTGGTCGACAACGGCAGCACCTGGGAGGAGGTGGTCGAACTGGCCGGAGAGATCGAAAAGGCCGGGGCGACGATCATCAACACCGGCATCGGCTGGCATGAATCCCGGGTGCCGACGATTGCGACCATGGTCCCCCGCGCCGGTTTCACCTGGGTCACCAGGCGCCTGATGGGCAGCGTCGGTATTCCCCTGGTCACCAGCAACCGGATCAATATGCCGGAGGTCGCCGAGCAGGTCCTGGCCGCGGGCTGCGCCGACATGGTCAGCATGGCCCGGCCCTTCCTCGCCGACCCCCTGTGGGTGAAGAAGGCGGAAGAAGGGCGGGAAGACGAGATCAATACCTGCATCGCCTGCAACCAGGCCTGTCTCGACCATATCTTTGCCCGTCAGACGGCCTCCTGCCTGGTCAACCCCCGGGCCTGCCATGAGACCCTCCGGCCCTTTGTCAAAACAGAAGAACGCAAGCGGATCGCAGTTGTCGGGGCAGGGCCGGCCGGGCTGGCCTGCGCCGTCACCCTTGCCGCCCGCGGTCATCGGGTGACCCTTTTTGAATCCGCGCCGGAGATCGGCGGCCAGTTCCGCCTGGCCAGGGAGATCCCCGGCAAGGAGGAGTTTCGTGAAACCCTGAGGTATTACCAGGTCCAGCTCGGCCTGCACCGGGTCGAGCTGAAGATGCCGTGGCGGGCCGCGCTCGCCGATCTCGAGGGCTTCGCCGAAATCGTCCTGGCCAGCGGCGTCAGGCCGAGACCGGTGGCCATCGCCGGGGCCGACCTGCCCCATGTCTACCGGTACGACGAGGTGATCAGCGGCGAGAAGACGGTCGGCGGCAGGGTTGCGGTGATCGGTGCCGGCGGCATCGGCTTCGATCTGGCCACCTTCCTGCTCAGCCGAGATCAGTCGCCTCCTGCGGTTGACAGCTTCATGGACGAATGGGGGATCGACATGCAGTACGGTCAGGGCGGGGGGCTGAAGAAACCGGTGCGGCCGCAGCCTGCCCGCGAGATCCATCTCCTCCAGCGCAAGAGCACCAAGCCCGGCGCCGGGCTCGGCAAAACGACGGGCTGGATCCATCGCTCGCTGCTGAAGAAGAACGGGGTGAAGTTCTGGAGCGGGGTCGAATACCTGGAGATCGGCCGGGATGGTTTCAGGATTCGCCAGGCCGGCGAGGAGATCATCCTGGCCGTAGACAATGTGGTTATCTGCGCCGGCCAGGTCTCCGAACGGGGACTGGCCGAGGAACTCGCGGCCGCCGGCAGGACATGCCATATCATCGGCGGGGCCCTCGAGGCCGGGGAACTCGACGCCGAGCGGGCCATCCGCCAGGGGGTGGAACTGGCCGACAGACTGTGAGCGGGGATGCGGCAAGGTAATGGATGTGCCTACCGGTTTATCGAAATTCCGTATTTCAAGCGCTCAGTTCGTCTTGCCGAGCAGCACCTTCAATCCCAGAGCCATCATCGCCACGCCGAATATGCGGTCGATCCAGTGGCTCATTGCCAGAAAGCGCGAGCGGATCATCGGCTGGCTGAAAAACAGGGTAATCAGGCTGAACCAGAAGAGCTGCACCATCATGATCCAGACCCCGTAGATCGCCAGGGTGCTGAGCGGGAGGTCCGGCGAGAGCACAATGGTGAAGAGCGACAGGAAATAGATCGGCGCCTTGGGATTCAGGGCATTGCAGAGAAAGCCTTTCCAGACCAGGCAGCGGGCGGAAACGTCGGCGACGATCGCCGGCTCGTTGTTGACGGTCCCGGATTTCTTCTTCGCCCGGATACCCTGATACCCGAGATAGAGCAGGTAGGCGCCGCCGACCAGTTTGATCGCCGTCATCCACATGGTCGAATGGGCGATGAGGGTGGCAAGGCCGGCGGCGGAATAGACAATATGGATAGCGAGACCAAGGGCGATGCCCGAGCTGACCCATAATCCGGCGCGGCGGCCCTGCAGCAGGGCCTGCCGGGAGACCAGGGCAAAATCGGGACCGGGGGAGGCTGCCGCCAGCAGATGAATCAAGGTGATCGTGATGAAGCCTTGCCAGAAATCCATAGTGACTCTTTTAACAGGTTTATTTGAGAGACTGGCCGCTCGGGAACGAGCGATGCATCCCTGTTGATCTCTTCGCAAGCCGAAGGTAGACTCATTCCCATTCCCCTTCTATTTTTGTTTTTTGTACGGGGGCTCCGGCTCGCATTCAAATTGACCCAACGGCCGTTGAAAGGTGAACTCCGCCGGCGAGACGACCAGCGTGTCCCACGCCTCCTGAATATTGCCGCCAAGCGCTGAGAACGGGGAGGAAACCACAAAAACGGCGAATCCGGCGACAGTCGCCACCGCTCCCAACGGTCTGACGACAGCGGCATCGATAGTCATTACTGCCGGGTCCTTCTGTTCTTCTCCCGTACATTCCTCGGCCATTCCCGGGGTTCCGAGAAAAACAACCGTTAAAACAGCGAGTAGAAGAGACGCCAGAACTTTTTTGCAGGGATTCTGCATGGGATTTTTCCTCCTTTGATTTGAAAAATCTATTTTTTGAGCAATGAGATTCTGATAGATGACAGGCAAGCATCCATGTATGTGTTGCGAAGGGATGCCGAGACTGCATGGAAAACGTTAATGCCAATCGCCCCTGCCCGGCTGCCGTGCCGTTCGTCGCTTCCTCAAAACTGTACCGGATTCATCACGCCCTGGTCAAGAACTGTCTGAGGTCATAACCGCCGATTGGTTTGGTCAATTGCTTAGTTGGGATAAAGTATCGACCCACCCTTGTCATTTCGACCGGAGGGAGAAATCTCATCGTCTTGAAAACCGAGATTTCTCGCTATCGCTTGAAATAACAACATAAATTATCTGAGCTATCCGAGATGCGAGTGGGACGTCCTGTGTGATTTTGTCATTTTGCAAAAGGCTCAAGAGGAGAAGACCTATTCCACCCTGATGACGACATTGTCCTGATAGGCTGAGAAATGAGCTCGAGAGACAGGGGCGGATCGGTGTCGATGTTCTTGTGAAGCTGAACATTTCCTTGCTGGTTGAGAGCGCAGACACACATTTTCCTGGCATGAAGTTCGATTCCGCAATACTACTTGTGTTGTCGGGTATAGAAATTCATCAGATTGGCCTCCTTTGGTGGAAGGTTCAATGTTGCTGGAACCTTCATTATCTTCCTTCGGCTGGAAGGAGGCCATAACAATATTCAATTAGCTGCACGGGTGCGCAAAAAGCCGCGCAGATGGAGGCGAAGATGCGAATTGGATTAAGTAGTGTAATGGTCGACGATCAGCAGAAGGCGCTCGCGTTTTATACGGAGAAACTCGGATTTATCAAGAAAGCGGACATTCCTGAGGGGGAGTATCGCTGGCTTACGGTCGTTGCCCCCGATGGAGACGACAAAGTGGAACTGGTGTTGGAGCCGCTGGCGTTTCCTCCTGCCAAGGTGTATCAGGAAGCCCTGTTCAATGCCGGTATCTCTGCCACTGCTTTCATCTCCGACGACGTCCATGCCGAGTTCAATAGACTGAAGGCGCAAGGAGTCAGTTTTCGCGGCGAACCAGCTCAAATGGGCACTGCGACTGTTGTAGTGTTCGATGATACATGCGGCAATCTCATAAGCATCGTTCAGCCAGACTAGCGAAATCACATGCTTTTTCTGTAATTTCTGGCCAACCCGCGGTTCAAGCCGACGGTTTTTCCGCGTCTTCGGCGCTTCAGGCAGAAAATAAGAGGACATCATTTCTTTTCGTCCTTAACGATAGCTCTCGCTGGCAGTATGATCGTCCCATGCCTGGAATTGCTTATACATTCGCCAGCGGTATCCCGCATGACATTACCCCGGCTGTCTTTGATGCGAGCAGTGAAACAAAGGGAAGCTGGGTGAAAGAAGAAAATGGATAAATAGGTATTGTGTCCCTCTATTTCCCGACACCCCAAAAAGACGCTGCAGGATATTAAACGTTAGGGATAAACATTGCAATAACAGCACGATGTGCAATAGATAAAAAAATTAATTGACTCCCCTGAAGCGATGACGTATAAATATAAATATTAAGTACGTCAAAATAACAGGAGGGCATTATGCTTACTAAGCTGACATTGCGGATGGATGACAATTTGATTGAATCAGCTAAAGAATATTCCGCGCTAACAGGAAAGTCTGTATCGCGTATCGTAGCTGATCTATTTGAACTCATTCAAAATGAAAAAATCAAAAGGGAAGAGACACTCACTCCAACCATAAAATCATTGAAGGGAATTCTTAAAGGGACGCAACTAGACGAAAAAGATTACAAGAAGTATTTAGAAGAAAAATATTTATGAAAACCCTCTTTGATACCAATATTATTTTAGACGTTCTTTTGGACAGGGAGCCGTTTTCAGATGAGGCATCGTTTTTATTGTCTAAAGTCGAACAAGATGAAATTACAGGTTTTATTTGTGCAACAACAGTTACTACCATCTATTATATCGCCAGCAAAGCCCTTGGGCCCAAAGCGGCTTCCCATCACATCCAATCCCTCCTCTCGCTTTTCGTCATTGCCCCTGTAAATCGTTTAGTGCTTGAAAATGCCATCGCGTCAAAATTCAAAGATTTCGAAGATGCAGTTCTCTACGCGGCCGCATGTCATGTCGGGGTAAAATATATTGTAACAAGAAATATTGCCGATTTTAAAAATTCAAAACTGCCAGTTTTCGAGCCAAAAGAATTTATTAACGACATAGAATTATTAAAAAACAATCCCTAACAAGTCAATAAACCTGACCGGGAATAGCCGCGTTCTTAAAAGGTGGGCAGTCCCTCGGCCGGCAGGTTATTTCAACGTTAGCCTTTGAAACTATCTATGAAAAATAAAATAGAAAAATCAGAAAGAACTGTCTTGGGTGTTGGCTGGTATAGAGAAGATCAATGGGAATTTCTGCTTAAAAACGCTGTCGATAGAGAAGATTTAGAAAAAACATATTCAGAATGGCTTGAAGGAATAACCGAAGGAATGAAGAATTTTTCAAAATCAGGGATCCAATGTAAAAAAATTCCTGTGGATGTGAATGAAATGATCAATTGGTGCATAAATAATAGATATCCATTTGATGGCGCCTCAAGGTCAGTCTTTATTTCCCTTAAGACAAAGAAATTATTGGGCTAACCACCGGCACACCGGACCCCGCAAACGGCGCGGGTCCGGTGTGCCGGAACGTTATGCTTGGAAATTGTTGCGAGAGGGTATGTCAATAATGATATCGGAGTTGGGCAATTATGAGGGAATCATTTTCAACCTTATAAACGATGCGGTGCTCATCCGTAATTCTACGAGACCAATATCCAGAGAGGCTATGTTTCAGAGGTTCAGGTTTCCCTATCCCCTCGTATGGCATCCGTTCAATGTCTCGAATTAATGTATTGATCCGTTTCAAAATTTTTTTATCGGTATTTTGCCAGTAAAGATATTCGCCCCAGGCATGTTCTGAAAATATGAGCTTCAATCTGCAAGCTCCCTTTCAGTCCCCTTGCCTGCTTCAAGTTGGGCAATTGACTCAAGCAATCGGCGAGCATTTTTGGGACTTCGTAGGAGGTAGGCAGTTTCTTCGAGGGCTTCATAGTCATCAAGAGACATCATTATGACGGGTCTGGCTGCTTTTCGGGTGATAATGACCGGGGCGTGATCATCGCAAACTTTTTCCATTGTTTGTGCGAGGTTGCTTCGAGCCGAGCTGTATGTAATAGTATTCATGGCATTCCTCCTGGTAAACATGTACGTTTAAATGTACAATAGGTCAAAATGCATAACAAGTCAATAAACCTGATCGGAATAAAGTGCGTTCTTAAAAAGGGCAGCGTGTTGGCCGGCAGGTTATTTCACCGTTATGGCTTATCGAGGAGAAATTGTATGGACACACTTCCGAGGCTAGACAAGAGTAAGCTATTAGTTTCATCGTTATATGAGACTGAGGAAGAAAAGTCTTTTTGGCTATCAAAAGGGGCACAGGCGCGTATAGAAGCAGTTGAATTGAACCGAAGGATGGTCTATGGACACGATCGAGTTACATCCAGACTTCAAAGATTTCTTGAGACTTCTGAACTCTCACGGCGTTGAATATTTGCTCGTTGGTGGTTATGCGGTGGGGTACCATGGGTATCCCCGTGCAACCGGAGATATGGATATTTGGATTGCGGTGAGTGAGGCCAATGCCCAGAAAGCGGCTGTGGTACTTCATGATTTCGGAATGCCGAAGGAGACGGTTTCGCAAGAGTTGTTCCTTGACAAGGACAGAGTCATACGCATGGGCGTACCTCCGGTTTGCATAGAAGTTATCACTGGCGCTTCTGGCGTCAGCTTCTCCGAATGTTACTCTCGGCGCGAGGAGGTTGAAATTGACGGTATTATGTTGAAATTCATTTCTCTCGAAGACCTCAAGGTCAACAAAAAAGCAGCTGCACGGCATAAGGACCTAGAAGATTTGGAGCATTTGCCATAATTACCAAGTCCAGCCGACACTGGGAAAATTGCTGTTTTGAATTCTTACGTCAGCGGCCCGGTGAAGCTGACCTGCACGTTGCTATATGAATAAAATAAGACCCTACGAAGATCAGGATGTAATGGCAGTACTGAATATCTACACTTCATCAAAGATGGATGAATTGATAAATGAGGCTGAAAAAATTGAATTCATGCCATTGCCACAAGACCAGGATCGTTACGAAAAATTATTTGAATCGAAAATATTCGTTTATGATGACAATGGGGTGATTGGCTACTGCGCATTTTTTGACAATGAAATACGTGCCCTTTATGTTCAACCTTCATATAGGAGCCGCGGCATTGGTGAAAATATGCTTGATTTCATATTGCGTGCCATTGCAGGCACTGCAGTCCTGTTTGTCGCCAAATCGAATGTTCAGGCCAAAAAATTATACAGCAGGCGTGGTTTTGAAATTGTTGACGAGTTTGAAGTGCAATACAACGGTAAAGGTGTTCTTGCCAATAAAATGGAAAAATCGGTTGGCATCCAGTCGTTTTAACGAACTCGCTGAAGATGGCAGTTAGAGTCCAGGTTAGCCGTTAAAATCATGTATTGAAAAGACGAAAATGGTGTCTTCCCGGGTTGTCTATTGGACAACGGTTATGATCAACTGCGGGGCCCTGGTCTGGCTGTTGACTTCCGATGGAGCGTCAATGCTCAACATGATTAAAAACCTGAATATAGGCTGATCAACGGCTGCA
>JANMSX010000055.1:0-2454 GCA_031389785.1 Desulfobulbaceae bacterium
GGGCCGCTGCGCCGCGTGGGCGCGCTCCACCGCCGCCACACCTTCAGAGCCGTCGCAGGCCTGCGTGACTTCCACGCCCCACTGCTCCAGCATGGCCACGCCGATCATCATGTTGACGGCGTTGTCTTCGACCAGCAGCACCCGCATGCCGACCAGGCGCTCGATGTCCTGGGCTTCCATGCGCGGGTCGATCACCGGCGCGTCGGTCACCGGCAGCGGCACCTCGGCCCAGAAAAGGCTGCCCTGGCCGGGCGTGCTGTGCATGCCCACGTGGCCTTCCATCAGCGCGGCCAGTTCCTTGCAGATCGACAACCCCAGGCCGGTGCCGCTTACTCCTTCCGGCACCGGGATGCGGTAAAACTTATCGAATATTCGTTGCAGATCGGGTTCTGGGATGCCGGGCCCCCGGTCCAGCACCTCGATGAACAGCTGCCGGCCATGGGTGCGGGCGGTTATCTCTATAGAACTCTCCGGCGGCGAATATTTCAAGGCATTATCGAGCAGGTTGACCAATACCTGGCTCATCAGGACCATGTCCATGCTGACCAGCGGCAATCCTTCCGCCAACTGCACATCCACCTCCTTTCCCTCAAGTTTTGACTCCAAAGCGGCGAGGGCGCAGCCAATCAGATCCTGCACGTCGCAGGGTTCCTTCCGCAGGCCCAGCTCTCCGGCCTCCAGCCTGGTCATATCGAGGAGATTGCCGACGAAGCGGTTCAGGCGCTCCGCCTCATCCCAGGCGCCGGTCAGGAGGTCCCGCCTTCTCTTGTCGTCGATCTGTATTTTCTCGTCGCGCAGGCTGCTCAGGGCGCCGATGATCGACACCAGTGGAGTGCGCAGGTCATGCGAAATCGAGTTGAGTAGCGCCCTTTCCAAAGACTCCCTGGCCTGCAGGATCTGGGCCTGCTCAGCCTGTTCGGCCAGGTGGACCCGCTCCATGGCAAGCGAAATCTGGGTGACGAAGGCATCGAGGAGACGGCGGTTGTGGGGCGAGTGGTAGTCGGCCATCTTCTCCAGTTTGATGCCCAATACGCCGAGAAAACAGGTGGATGTGATAAGGGGCAGGTAGAGGAGTTCGGCCGAGCCGAGGGTTTCGGTACCGATCCCCGCTTCCCGCCGGTTGCGAAAAGCCCAATCCGCCACCGCCAACTCCTTGACATCGAGCTTCAATCCCTTGCTGATGGCGAGGATTTCCATCTGCTCTGCCTGCGGCACGAGGACGGCCAGCTGCGCCTGCAGGGTCTCGCTGATGTTTTTGAGCACCGCCGCCATGATCGATTCCCGGTCGACCGCGGCCGCCAGATCGCGGCTCAGATAGTATAAACTCTCGGTCTGCAGCTCGCGCTCCCGCAGGACCTCCGCCCGGTCTCGGGCCTTGCTCACCAGGCTGCTGATCACCACGCCGACGACGAAGAGGCCGAAAAAGGTCAAGACATACTCGGTATCCTCCACCTTGAGAGTGTAGCGGGGCGGGATAAAAAAGAAATCGAAGGCCAGCACCCCCAGGGCGGCGGTGAGAATCGCCGGACGCAGGCCGAGCCGGGCGGCCGCCAGCACGACCGCCAGCAGATACAGCATCACCAGGTTGATCGGCGACAGAAAGGGCATCGCCAGAGCGGAAAGCAGGGTGGTCGCGGCAACCAGGGCCAGGCTGACCAGGTAGTCGAACCAGGGGATGGTCCGCCGCGGAGCGAAGAGCCGGGCCACCCCTCCCGGTTTCAGGGGGACGCCGCTGATACTGACGACATGGACGTGGATCGCCCCGGAGAGCCGGATAATCTGATCGACGATGGGCGGGCGAAACAGCTCGCGCCAGCGGGACTTGGCCGGTTTGCCGACCACGATTCGGGTGACGTTATGGCGCACGGCGTAATCGATGATCGCTTCAGCCACCGACGAGGCGGTGATGGTCACTACCTCGGCGCCAAGACTTTCGGCAAGACGAAGGTCGAGCCAGACCCGTTCCCGGTTTTCCTGCTGCTGCCTGGCAAGACTCGGGGTCTCGATGTACACCGTGAACCAATCGGCCTTCAGCTCGTCCGCCAGCCGACGGGTGGTGCGGATCAGCTTTTCGCTGAAAGGACTGCCGCTGGCGCAGACCAGGAGCCGTTCGGTCACCGGCCAGGGGCCGGGAATGGCGCGGGTCTCCATATAGGTCCGCATCTCTTCATCAACCCTGGCTGCCGCTCTTCTTAACGCCAGTTCGCGCAGGGCGATGAGATTGCCGGGCCGGAAGAATTTCTGCATGGCCCAGGCGGCCTGCTCGGGGATATACACTTTCCCCTGGCGCAGCCGCTGTTGCAGCTCCTCCGGCGGGATGTCGACCAGGGTGATTTCGGCGGCCAGATCGAGCATGCTGTCGGGCACGGTTTCCTGGACCGTCACGCCGGTGATCTGGGCCACGATATCCTTGACGCTGTCAAAGTGCTGGACATTGACGGTGGTGTAGACATC